>NZ_JAKSYL010000257.1 GCF_022829515.1 Methylobacterium sp. J-048 | reverse complement strand
TGGCGTATCTGGTCCTGCTGCTGCTGGCCGGGATGGCCTGCGGGCTGCGGCTGTACCGGCTCCCGGATCGGCTGTGGTGCCGCGCCGGGGCCTGGCTCTCCCGACACACCGCCAGACCGCGACGGTCCTGACACAAGGTGCTGGCCGACGCGGAATTCGCCGCCACGATCGTCACGGAACCCGTGCGGGAAGCCAGGGCTTCTCGATGCGAATGGGAAGGCTGGGCCGATGAAGATATCATCGAGCGAGACCGTGCCGCCCGACCGGGGCCGTAGCCTCGGCCAGCGCCTGTTCGCGCGCTACGGCTCGACCGCGATCCTGATCGTGGTGTTGCTCGTGGTGGTCGGCTGGATCGGAATTCTAGGCTGGGCGATGACGCGGCTGTTCGGCTGAATCGAGATCGAGACGATACGGCCGCACGCTGTCGTCGGGCATCATCGGAGCGTCCCGGCACAGCCGCCAGAACTCGACCAGACCGGCGGTATATGCGGCGAGGATCACGGCAGCCCAGTGCATGATCGTGTCCTCTCAAGCGCCATCGATGCACCTTCGTGCACGCGAAAGCTTGACGTTTCCTCACCGAACTCATTGCGTGAGCCCGATCTGGAACTATAATAGCATAATACGCTGACTACAGTAGACGAAATGCACTTATTTTGCGCAATCCGGCGATATTCGTCGATCTAGATTTGGAATGATGGCTCCGCTCCACGTCGTTCGACGGTCGGTTGCGCTGCCACGCCCGGCCTGACAAGCTTCGTCTCCGGACGCGGCGCGGTGTCAGGTGCGACAGCCCTCGCGGCGGACACCCGCCGCCCGGATCGCGTCCCCGTCCGAAGGTCCGAGATCGACCACAACGATCTCGGGTGGCATGCCCAACCGCACCGGTCGGCCGGCGACGAAATGGGAGCCGAGCCCCGCCGACACGATGAGGTCGCGCCCCGCCTCGATGATATGGCCGTAGGCGTATCGCAGGCGGTAGCGCGACGGGATCCATGGCGACCAGCCGAGGATTCGGACTTGGCCGCCATGCGTATGGCCGGACAGGGTGAGCGCGATCCGCGGGTCCAAGCCGGTCGCGAAGAGATCCGGCTCATGCGCGAGCAGGATGGCGGCTCCATCCGCCGGCACGTCCCGGAGCGCGCGTGCCAGGATCTCCGATCTCTGCCGGTCGAGGCGGTCCGGCCTCTGATCGCGGCCCGGCGTCGCCTCGCTCTCGATGCCGACCAGCCAGAGCGGAGCGGGCACGTCGAGACTCACGGCCGTATTGTCCAGGAAGGCGATGCCGGCCGCCCGCAGGGCACACTCGGCGCGCGTTGGACCGCGACCGCGCCGGAGCGCGACCCGGTCATCACCCCAATCATGATTGCCCTGGATGGCATATACCCCTTTCGGGGCGCGCAGGCCGCGCAGGAGATCGGCCACCGTCTCGAACGGGACGGCGCCCGGACTCTGGGAACCGTAATCGCCCAAAAGTACCGCGAGGTCGGGCGCAAGGGCGTTGGTGTGGGCCACGACCTCGGCGATCGCACCCTCACCCATGCACCGCGGATGCGCATGGAAATCCGTGAGGACGGCAATCCGCATGCTCAGATCGGCCGGCCATCGGGGTGGGCACAGGCGGTAACGCGTGACCTGCACCCGATGGGGCTCGACGGCCGTCGCGTAGCCTGCGCCCGCGAGGCTTCCGGCCGCCGCGCAGGCCGCCGCCAGGGTCGGTCGGGACAGGAGCGTGCGGCGGGTCAGCATCAAGGATCGGCTCGGCTTGGATCGGGGCATCCGTATCACGGTACGGCGGCCCGTCCGGCATCACCGCCGAGCGATATCGGAACTGACGGTGCGGAGCCTTTTTCCCGGAACGGGCAGGTCTTGCTTTCGTGGTCCGTAGAACCGTGGGATCGGGTATCATTCGGCGGCGCCGGACCTGTGCTGTCGCCGAAACATGCGCTGGATCGACGACACTAGAGACCGTCGATCGGAGACATGAAATACAATCTGGATACTGGTGGTACTTGATTTGCATTTCGTGATAGATGCGGAGTATATCATTATATCTATAAAAAATGATCGGATTTAGGTTCGTTCGGCCCTGACCGCTGATCTGTGGTGTTTCGATCACCAGCAGAGGACATTGGCCCGGTGGAAAATACGCATTCACCGAACGCATCGGATCTTAAAATCTGAATTTTCTCGCTAAATAAGTATTGATCGGGGAAAGTTGGCGTGTCATGACGCTGTCAGTTCGCGGGCGGGCGTATCGCTGCTGCCCAGGATTGATTTCATGCACGCCGCATTGTCCACCGAGCCGCTCGCGTGCGGGTCGGCCCTTGACCGTCGCGCCATCGCCTTGGCGAATGTCCGGTGGTTTCGCGCGATGGCTTGGCGCGCGCTGAGAGACGGCGCGCCGAAGGCCGAATTGCGTGCCGCCAATGCGCGCGCGGCTGCTCGCATCGTCCTGCGTCAAGTCAGACGCGACGCCCTGGTCAACCGACTGGTGACCGACGTCCTGGCGATCGACGACTGAGCGCACCACGGCATGGGCTCCGCCTTTTCGACACGCGTTCGGTGCGCCGTATTCGAGAGCTGCTGACTTTGCGCCGCAAGATTCGGGGGCGGCCGGCGGCGGTCGAGCCGTATCCCGCACGGGACCTGTCAACACCGGACCGTATTGCTCGACGCGGCGATAGTCAGAATGATCGGCAATATTTCGCATTCGCTATTGCTTGTGCGCCGTCGGAATATATTCGTGATTGAGATATGACCGAAGTGACGTAGAAAACATCACCGGCGTTCGTGCCATGCCGGACAAATATTTATAGCTATTCGTATAAATATATTTTGTAAATACTATAGATAATTCATGGTCTTACTGGCGATACTTTTCTGAGGTGATTTAAGATTGCAAAATTGTCGATGGAAAGCGGCTGCTTAATATCTTTCTCTTGGATCGCCGCAGAGGAGACGTATCGTTAACGCTCAATGAAGTCCGCGGCGAAGAACCGGAACGGATCATCGCGATCCTCGTCATTCAGCTGAGGTATGACAAAGGTTGTGCCGTCAGGAGTCAGTGATGAGTGACGATCTCGAAGTGCGGCGCACCGATTTTAGGAATTTGGCGGCGAACATCGTGGCCGCTTATGTCTCGAACAACCACGTCCAAATCGCGGAACTGCCAAAACTGCTTGCAAGTGTCCATGCCGCCGTGCGGACCGCGGCACAGGGCGACTTGATCGAGCGTGAGACTGTCCCGGTCGAGAAGCCGTCCGCCGCGGAGATCCGGCGATCGGTCGGCCGTGACGCATTGCTCAGCTTCGAGGATGGAAAATACTATAAGACCTTGAAGCGGCATCTCACCGGCCGCGGCCTGACGCCGGAGCACTACCGGGAGAAGTGGGGCCTGCCGCGGGATTACCCGATGGTCGCGCCGGATTATGCCGAACGGCGATCCGCCCTGGCGAAAGCGATCGGACTCGGACGGGCGAGCACGATTGCCGCCTCTGCCGGAGAGCCGAACGATCGTGAAAGCGCGGCGCAATCAAAGGGGCGCCGTCGGAGTAAATCGGCCTGACACCGGTCCCGGTTAACGGTTTCGGCCTCGGTCCCAACGCGGCAAGGGGGGCTTCGAGGGCGACGCGAGACCGGCCGCTGCGGCGCGCCATCGGATCGTTTCGCGCGCGGGGGAAAACGGTCTCCAGGCGATCACCTGCGCACCGGGCGGCGAAGAGGTGGTAGAACGGGGTGCTCCAGCTCGGTCCCGGGCGGGATGTGACCGTCGGTCTCGACATCGCTCCGGCCCGCGATGTTCCTGTCGAGCCGTCGCGGCGCGTAAACGAATCGTCGATTTCACAGGCGAGGCGTTCGTGATTTGAAACTGCGACATCGGACACGCTATTCACCTGCTCGATGTCGAACGAGAGATTGATGCCGTCGGCCAAGACCACCTGTCGATCCTGCAGCCGGACGATCCGTGCGGGCACGATCTATTGCGTGTCGTGCGCCACGCGCCAGGCCGACAGCGATGCCGCCGTCTTCGATCGCTGGCTCGGTCTGTTCTTCGGCGGTGCGGGTTTCGTGATCGTGATGCTGGCAGCCTACGTCGCGGCCCGATATCTCAATATCCTGGCCTGACACCACGCGCGCCCGCCGCTGCCGCAACGTAAGCGAGGACAGTTCGGCCCGCACGTCTGGCAGGCCTGCCCGCCGGATCGATGACGCGGGCATCGGCGCGGCTCGTGCCACGTCGTCGTGCGCAACATGCTGCATCCTTCGACTTAAGCACCGGTCCGCCGAGGGTGTGGCTGCATCGAAATACGTACGTCGCGTCCCGTCAGAGCCGAGCTATGGACGAGATCATACCCTGTCCGGGAACTTTGGGGTCTGCGGGATGGCTCGGCGATCGATTCTGATTGTGGCGTTCTGCCTGATGTCGTCGGCGTCCCATGCCGCCGGCGACATCGCCGTTGACATGGCGATGATCTCCAACGGCGATCTCAGGGTCTTCGGTACCTTGGCGCCGCCCCGCGCGGCCAGCGTCGTGCTGGACGACAAGTTCGACACGCGAGCGGATCAGGACGGGCGCTTCGCGTTCCGGATCCCCTATCACCCGGAAACATGCGTGGTGACGCTGAGATCCGAATCCCTCAGCCGGCAGGCCGTCGTCGGCTATTGCGCCCGGCCGGTTGCCGGCAAGCAGGCGGCTGCAGCGCACCCGGCCCCCGTAATGCTGGCCGCGAACACGCCCAAGGGCGAAGTCGGCCCGCGCGGTCCGCAGGGGGCAGCCGGTCAGCAAGGTCCGGAAGGCCCCCAAGGCGAGCGGGGCGCAAAGGGCGATCCCGGCCCGGCCGGTCCTGCCGGGCCGCCCGGACCCGCCGGACAGGTCGGCGCGAAAGGCCCGGCGGGCGAACGCGGTGAACGCGGCCCGGCCGGTCCCGAGGGCAAAGCGGGTGTCGCGGCGGCCGCCCTGCGGGTCCAAGTCGAGGAATGCACGGCGGGCGGACGATGCGTCGCAACCTGCGCGTCCGAGGAATTCGCCGTGAACGGCACCTGCAGCGGCGGCGAGCGCCCCGCCATGGACGAGAACAGCATCTATTGCTTCGCTCTGGGGGCTTCCCCGACCGCCATGAAGGCGCGGGCGATCTGCGCCAGGCGGTGATGCAGGATATGGCACGGCCGCGGGGCGGTTCGGCTGACCGAGCCTCTCCGGCGCCCGGCTTGCCGGATCGCAGGCGGAGGATTCTGCGCCTAAGCGACGGTCTCGTGAGAGATCAGGCTGCCGAAATCCCGGCCCTCTGTGGGTGGACGGCCGCGGTAGCCGCTCGGCCACAGTGATGTTGTCGATGGCCGTTCGCCTGGTCGCCGCTCTACGTCGGCGATGGAAGGCGGCGCCCGGGGCATCGTCCCGTATATCGGAACCCGTACGACAGACGAGACCTTTGATTTTGCATCATCTTTTTCCGAAGGCTGGACACCGTCTTTCGGGATGATGCTTTAGGCACCTTGTGTCAGGACCGTCGCGGTCTGGCGGTGTGTCGGGAGAGCCAGGCCCCGGCGCGGCACCACAGCCGATCCGGGAGCCGGTACAGCCGCAGCCCGCAGGCCATCCCGGCCAGCAGCAGCAGGACCAGATACGCCA
>NZ_JAKSYL010000245.1 GCF_022829515.1 Methylobacterium sp. J-048 | reverse complement strand
ACGAGGGGCTGCTTATGAAACGATACATCGCCGCGATCCTTCTCACCACGATTGGTCTAGGGGCTTGCCAGACCGGCGCCCCAGGGCCGCAACAAGCTGGGTCCGGGCTCCGTGGTGCTGCACTTCTCCAAGAGGATGTCGCCCGCCTTAGAGCAGATCGCGATGCGCGTCGGATCAGCTACACGGAGTGGGCTGAACGTACCCAGGCGGCCGCGCGAGCCAGTGTGCTGCTGAGCGCGCAGGAAGAGGACGCGCTGGAGTACCGCAAGCAGCTCGCACGCCGTGTGGACGCTGGAGAA
>NZ_JAKSYL010000286.1 GCF_022829515.1 Methylobacterium sp. J-048 | reverse complement strand
CGGAAGGCCGCCGGCGGCCTTCCGCCGGGGCGCCCTGCCCGACATCCTCGACGCGCAGTGCGGTCGCCTCGCACGGCCGGATGATTCGCACGATCTATCGGTGGCGATCCGCGAGGCGGCCGGCCTGTCGCGCCGGGCCTGCCGCGACCGGGCGGAGGCGCTCTATGACGCCGCCGCCATGACCGAGCGCTACCTCGAGACCTACGATGCCGTGATCGCGCGCTGTGCCGAGCGGGCGCGGCCGACGCTGCGGGTGGCCGGGGGACGGGCGTAGAATAAGTCCCGGAAACACGACGCGTTTTCCCCTCCCCCTTGGGGGCTTGCAGATCCACACATCGGGGTCACAGAAGACACAGGAAACACTGCGGCTCTCCCTCCCCCCTCTGCGGGGGAGGGTGGCCCCCGAAGGGGGTCGGGAGAGGGGAGCGACGGTGCAGAACGGGACTTCGCCCGTCACGGCAGTCGCGCCCTGTCCTAAGCCCGGGCTCCCCTCTCCCGGCCCTCGCTGACGCGCGGCCCACCCTCCCCCGCAGAGGGGGGAGGGAGACGCGCTGGGGGGTAGCCTTGGCCCACATCCGGCAGCGACGTGTGAACATCCAAGGTGGTGCGGGACGTGGGTCGGGTCGGGCCCTGCACCGGG
>NZ_JAKSYL010000243.1 GCF_022829515.1 Methylobacterium sp. J-048 | reverse complement strand
GCCGGCCTCGGCGCCGCGGCGCTGCCCTTCGCGTCGCCGGCCGTGCATGCGGCGGTGCGCGAGGTGAAGATCAGCATGCAGCGCTCGTCGGTGCTGTTCACGATCCTCAAGGTGAAAGGCACCCTGGCCGAGCGCCTGGCGCCCCTCGGCTTCACGCCGACCTGGCACCTGTTCACCAACGTCCTCGAACCGATGAATGCCGGGGCCGTCGATATTCATGCCGACGTCGCCGACGCGGTGCCGATCTTCGCGCAATCGGCGCGGGCGCCCCTGACCTTCTACGCCCGCGAGCGCGGGTCACCGACGGCGGAAGCCATCATCGTGCCGGCGGAGTCGCCGATCCGCACGGTCGCGGACCTCAAGGGCCGCACGGTCGGCGTCTCGCGCGGTTCCGGCAACCACTATATCCTGGCCGCGGCCTTGAAGCGTGCAGGCCTGAGTTTCGACGATATCCGGCCGGCCTACCTCCAGGCACCCGAGGGAGCGGCGGCCTTCGAGCAGGGCAGCCTCGATGCCTGGTCGATCTGGGACCCGTTCCTGGCTTTCGCCGAAGCCAAGCGCCCGGTGCGCACCATCGCCGACGGAACCGGCCTGACGAGCTACCACCGCTATTACTTGGTCAACGACAGCTTCGTCGCCGAGCATCCGGAGGTGGTCGCCACTGTGTACCGGGCGCTGGTCGAGGCGGGGCAATGGGCGAAGGCCAACCCGGACGCGGCGGTGGCGCTGCTGGCCCCCGTCTGGGGCGACCTGCCGCTCGCCGTGGTGGCGGCCGCCAATGCCCGGCGCACCTACCGCGTGGAACCGGTGGAGCGGGCGCAGCTCGGCGAGCAGCAGGCGATCGCCGACACCTTCCTCGAAGCCAAGCTGATCCCGCGCCGGATCGACGCCACCGATGTCCCGATCTGGACGCCGCCGGCGGTGAAGGGCTGAACCGATGGCGGAGTCACCCCGGTTCGGCATCTGGGCCGCCGTCCACGGCTCCCGCGCCGCCCATCACGATCCCGACGAGCCGGACGACGCGAGCTGGGAGCGCAACCGCGCCCTGGTGCTCGAGGCCGAGGCCCTCGGTTTCGATGCGGTGCTGGTCGCCCAGCACACGATGAACCCCTACGATGCGGGCCGCGACCAGCTCGAAGCCTGGACCGCGGCGGCCGCGCTGGCGGCGCTGACGACGCGGATCGAGATCATCGCGGCGATCAAGCCGGGGCTGTACCACCCGGTGGTGCTCGCCAAGATGGCGCTGCAGATCGAGCATGTCAGCGGCGGCCGCTTCGCCCTGAACCTCGTGAATGCCTGGAACCGGGCCGAGTTCGAGCGGGCCGGCCTGCCGTTCCCGGCCCATGACGACCGCTACGCCTATGGGCGCGAATGGATCGGCCTCGTGGACCGGCTGATGCGCGGCGAGCGCGTCAGCTTTTCCGGCGCGCATTTCCAGGTCGAGGGTTACCAGCTCCGCCCCGCCGGCACCTACCGACCGCGGCCCACAATCTATCTCGGCGGCGAATCGGAGCCGGCCCGGGCGCTGGCGGCCGACCACGCCGATGTCTGGTTCATCAACGGCCAGAAGCTGGACGACGTTCGTGCGTTGATCGCCGACGTCTCCGGGCGCCCTGCAGCCAACGTCCCCCTGCGCTACGGCCTCTCGGCCTTCGTCATCGCCCGCGAGACCGACGCGGCAGCCGAGGCCGAGCATGACCGCCTGCTGGCTCTCGCGCAGCGCGACGCGGACCTGCGCGCCGACACGCGCGCCCGCACCGACACGGCGAGCGTGATGTTCACCAAGACCGACGCGGCAGCCAGCCGCCATGTCGGCACCAATGGCGGCACCGCGGCCGGGCTGGTGGGGAGCTACGAGACGGTGGCGGCCCGGATCCGCGCCTTCCACGAGGCCGGCATCGACCTGTTCATGCTGCAGTTCCAGCCGTTCGAGGCCGAGATGCGCCGGTTCGCCGAGCACGTCCTGCCGCGCGTCCGCTGAGTCAGGGATTCCGATGAGCGCGCGGCGCGAACTCCACCTCAACGTCAACCTGCTGCATTCCGGTGTCTACCCTTCAGCCTGGCGGCTGCCGGACAGCCGGCCGGACGCCTTCGTCGACATCGACCACTACGTGCGCGTTGCCCGCGTCGCGGAGCGAGGCAAGTTCGACGCGATCTTTTTGGCCGACACGCCGGCGATCAACGACCGGATCGATTACCGGCCGTTCATGGCGCTCGAGCCCACCATCGTGCTGGCGAGCGTGGCCGCCGCGACCACGCATGTCGGGCTGATCGCGACCGCCTCCACCACCTACAACGAGCCGTACAACTTGGCCCGGCGCTTCGCGACCCTGGACCTCGTCAGCCGCGGCCGGGTCGGCTGGAACGCGGTGACCACGGCGGACGCGGCGGCAGGCCGCAACTTCGGCTTCGCCGGCGTCGCCGAGCACGGCGCGCGCTACGCCCGCGCCCGGGAATTCACGGCGGTCGTCCACGCTCTCTGGGACAGCTGGGAGGACGATGCGCTGGTGGGCGACAAGGCGAGCGGCCGCTTCGCCGACAGCGCCAAGGTCCACGCCATCGACCATCGCGGCGCCCATTACAGCGTCGCCGGGCCGCTCACCGTGCCGCGTTCGCCGCAAGGCAGGCCCGTGACGGTGCAGGCCGGAGGCTCGGAGGACGGCCGCGACCTCGCAGCCGCCACGGCCGACGCGGTGTTCTCCCTGGCCCAGACCATCCCGGACGGCGCAGCCTATGCCGCGGACCTGCGCGCCAGGGCCGCGCGCTACGGTCGGGATCCGGCCGCGATTGTCGTGCTCCCCGGCCTCGCCACGGTGATCGGCGCCACGGAGGCCGAGGCGCGGGGGCGCCAGGACGAGCTCTGGGAGCTCGTGCCGCTCGACTACAGCCTCGCGCGCCTCGCCGGGACATTGCGGATCGCGCCCGAACAGCTCCACCTCGACAAGCCGCTGCCGGATCCGCTGCCGCTGCCCCCCGATGCTAACCACACGATGTTTCAGGGCACCGTGGCGCTGGCCCGGCGGGACAACCTGACGGTGCGCGAGCTGCTTCGCGCCCTGGGTGGCGGCGTCGGGCACCGGATCATCGTCGGCACGCCCGAGCGGATCGCCGACGACATCGAGGCGTGGTTCCAGGCCGGCGCCGCCGACGGCTTCAACCTGATGCCGGACGTGCTGCCGGACGGCCTGGAGACCTTTGTGGACCACGTCGTGCCGATCCTGCAGCGGCGCGGCCTGTTCCGGCGGGACTATGACGGTTCGACCTTGCGCGACCATCTGGGCCTGTCGAAGCCGGCGTGGCTGGCTCCCGGTGGGTGAGCGCTGACGGGAGCTCGATCGTCTCCAGCGGCCGCTACTACGGCGAGGCTGATTGATCGGAGCTCTGAATTGTCGGATCACTTGGCAAAGCCGCATCAACGAGGCCGCTTCCGCGATGCCCGCTCCAGCGAACGCCCCCCGGTCCAAGATTCTGCAGCTTGCCAAGCGCGCCGCCGGCGATCTTCGACGAGGACAGATCACGGCCGACGTGCAGGCCGTCGGTCTCGCCCTGTCCGAGAGACCGGACGCCGTCGTCGTCGTCCTCGACCTGCTGATCGCCGAGGTCGGCAAGAAGCGACCCGACGAAGCCCTGTGCGAGGTGCTCCTGTTCATGGTCGGGCAAGCGCTCGAAGAAGCCCGTATGGCGCTTGAGGGCGGTGGCGGCGATCACGCGGCGGGACTCGTGACGGAGATCCGGCAAACCCTCACCCGGGCCGCCGAGGCCGGCCGGTTGCCGCCCGAGGTGATGTTGCTGCTCGCCCAGCAATTCGCGGCTGCCAAGCTCGATCTCGGCGATGAACTGCGCGCGCTCACCGTCGACCTGTCCGAGCAGGCGGCCGCGCAGGCGCCGATGTCCGGTCCCGAAGACGTCGCCGCGCAGTTCGCATCCTTGGCCGAGGCCCTCGACCATGACCCCTTCCTCATCCATAGGCAGCTCTCCGAGCAGATCGCCGCCTTCCTGGACGAGCAGCGGCTCGTGATCGTCGGCTCGTTGGCGACATCGGACGTCGCGTCGATGCGCGAGGCGGCACTCGGTTGGTTGCTCGACCCCAGTCCCGCCGTCGCCAGGCAGGTGGCGCAGGGCCTTTCCGCAGCCGCCAAACGGGCCGCCCTTTCGGCAGAGAGCGTGGAGCGCCTCGTCCTGATGCGGCCGTGGCTCGACGAAGGGCTGCAGGCGATCCTGGATGCCGCGATCCGCACTTGTCGGCAACACGGCCTGCAACCGGCGAAGAAACCGGCGGTGCAGATCACATCGGTCCTCGCCTCGGGATGCGACGGGTCCGGCGCGCAGAGCGTCTTCGTGGCTCTCAAGCGCGGTCGCAAGCACGCTCTCGCCTCGCTCCTCGTGAAGCACGGCTTCGGCGTGCGGGACGCCTGGATCCACGAAGATCTCAGCCGGCGCGAGATCGAACAACTCCTGGTCCAGATCGAATCCGAGATCGATGTCTTCGATGCCTCGCCCGAGATCGCGCAGGCGATCATCGCACACCGCCTCGCCGACAATCTGGACCGACAAGAACCGCCGCCCTTCGGCCTGGTGCAGTTTCTCGAGGCTGTGAGCCCCAGCCAGATCCGACCGGATCGGGTGGACGCGGGAACGCTCATCGCGGCACTGCTCGCCGATGTCCCGGCCGAACGGCTGTCGGCGCAGGCCGTCGCGGCCGCGCTCGCGGCCTCGAAGCTGTGGCCGAAGGAATATGCGTTCGTTCAATCGTGGTTCGAGCCGAGCGATGCTGCGCCGCGCACCGCCGCCAAGGCAGGCACCAAGAAGCAGCGGGAGGAAGCCGTCCTGCGGGACATCATTGCCCCGCGGCGGGGGCACTGGGCCGAACTTCTGGCCTGGACCGCCAAGGCGGCCGAAGATGACGGCGAAGGCGAGGAATGCGTCGACTTCGCCCTGGTCGCCCGCGAACTCCTCGGTGATCGTCCCCTCACGGACATCCCGCTCGCGGGCTGGATCGCGAGGAACACGGTTGCGGTCTCAGCAGAACGTTAGCCGCAGGTCGGCGGCAGGAACCGATGCCGATACCAGTACTTGGCTCCTCGCTGGCACCAGGATCAGCGGGAGGACCGACATGTCGAGCGATCAAGAGAAACACCAGGATCTCCTCCGGGCCCTGAAAGCGTCACAAGGCCAGCGCGACGGCTCCTTCGACGAGGCGGTCATCCGCGCCTTCGAGCACGTCTTCGAACATCTCGGGCGATTGAATTCGCATGTCTCCCTCGGCGGTCCCGAGGGCGAGGACCGCCATCTGAAGGCCGGCGAGTCGCCGACGTTGCGATAAGTGCAGGGTGCCGACCGGAAGCCTTCCCCAAATCCGGCCATCGCCGATGCTGGGGAAGGCGAGAGGAAAGCGACATACGCCCCGCAGCAAGAAGCAGCAGGGCGTCAAAGTATTGGACGGAACCAAAAAATGGAGAACTATAGAAATGCAGATTTGAAGCCTCGACAAGGCACGTTATTACTTGGCGCTATAGATACCCTCGTTGTTTAAAAAATAAACATTTTACGCGGAGTGTTTGGATTGCTTGGAGCTGCTTGGTTCGAATGTGGCCGACTGGGCCGCAAGCGATCCCATGAACCTTGACAAACGGCGACTCAGACGATGGCAGACTGTGATTCATAGTGCCGCTGCCATTCGTCTGACGAGAACCATGGCGCCAGCGAAGACAAAAAGGCGAGTGCGGCGGACGGTATGGCTTCGGGGTCACGCGCAGACCTGCGGCAGCGGCTGATCCACCCGAAAATCCGCTCGATGACCCAGCATCAGAGCCGCGCGGCAAAGCTGGTCTCGCCGTTTTCCGGCTTGACGATCTCGACGGTGATGACACTCGCCGTGCCGAACCGAAATGTCGATCAATCAAAATTAATGCGCTGCATTCCTGTTCCCGGCAGCCCATATCGCTAATCGGAACACGATCGCGTCCTTCATCACCGAGGCCGCGACGCAGCCGGCACGAATCCATTTCCGCAAACCAGTGGCGGCGCCGTGCGCCGTGTCTGGCGACAGCGCGCGGCAGAATTTCAGGCGTTCGCCGTTCAGGCGGCCGGCCGTGCCTGTCTGCTGACGGCGGTGTCCGACATGACCGTGGATGGGGTCCGGCCGCGGGAGATCCTGGAGCCCGGGCCGCATACGACGAACGTGTTTCTCCGCGGGGAAAACAGCCGGATTGCCGGTGTGGTGCCGTACGGTAAGCCCGGCCTCGCCCGACCGGCTCTCCCGGTACCGCCGACCCTGCGCCTCACCTCCGGCCCGCACAAAGGCATTCTCGCGGCGCAGCTCGGCCTGTTCGCGTCGGCCAAACAGCGCTGGCCGCGGATCAGGTGTAGGTTCGGAGCAACCGCGCTCCAACCTCTTTTCGAAGAGATGTGGAAACTAGGTCGGTCTAAAATTTAGCCGGCAGGACGTCTAGCCATTTGTTGCGACGTATCATATCGATTACTTGTGTATTGATTCGAATAAAAAACAATAACTTTTGATATTTATGACGATGCGTGGCCGCTTTCGCCGGATATTTTGTGGCATAGTCTTTGCAAAACTCACTCGCCCATCGTGATAGGCGGTGATCGAACCCGATATTATGCTTCAGCTAATTGGATTGGTTCAACTTTATAGGGTGATCGTGCTGTCGAGAATGCTAATATTTGTATCCATTCACGATGTTATTCCAATTATTCTCAATAATCGCCAATCGATCATGACCGTATTGCGTCGATCGACCCTTGGGCTGGCGGCATTTGGAGCGTCGGTCTCGCACGACGCCCTCGCGCAGAGCTTGGCCGCCACCGACCCCGCGACTTGGCGCACGCCGGAGTACAGAGCGGATTGGGGCCTGGAGGCTATACGCGCTGCGGATGCTTACGCGGCGGGTTATACCGGCTTAGGCGTCACCGTCGGTGTCATCGACTCAGGCATTTACAGCGTACACCCGGAATTCGCGGATGGCCGCGTCAAACCCGTCACGCTGACAGGGGCATTCGGATCGACCGGCTTCTACCTCATGAACGCGTCCGGAAGACCGGAGGCCAATTCTCCGTCTTGGAGTTTTTTCACAGCGGGGCAGCCTTATTCCGTTCCTGGAACGTACAACCCTGAGTACAACGATCCCCATGGCACCCATGTAAGCGGGACGATCGCGGCCTCTCGCGATGGCGTCGGCATGCACGGCGTCGCCTTCGACGCCAACGTCTTTGTAGCAAATACTAAGACCATCGACTCCACAATTCATGGATTCAATATCGACTACAGCTATTTCAAAAATGCTTATGAAACAATCGCTGAGACCTGTGCCCGAGCGATCAATACGTCCTGGGGAGACCCCCCTCTTCAGGACAACTACAATACCACCCTCGGCATGGTCCGCGCCTACGATACGTTTTCCGGCAGAAAAACGCTTCTCGACGCGTTGGATGAAGTGACGCAGAAATACGGCGTCATTCAAGTCGTCATCGCGGGGAATACATATTTTAGAAATGCCGACATGCGTGCTTCATTGCCATACTTCAGGCCGAAATTGGAAAATGATTGGATTTCCGTTGGTGCCGCACAGCAGACTAACGCGCGCAACTACGATCGGGACAGCTTGGCCATCGCCCCATACTCGAACAAAGCAGGCGTCGATAAGTATTGGTATGTCGTCGCGCCAGGCAGTTCGATCGTCAGTACCGCTCCCCCCTATACGGCAGGGGCTCCCTGGGATCCGCGGGGATTGTGGCACATCGATCCTGCGCACCAAACCGGCTATACGGCGGTAAGCGGCACATCCATGGCCGCCCCGCATGCCACCGGCGCACTCGCGGTGATCATGCAGCGCTACCCGTACATGACCAATCAGCAGGCCCGCGACGTCCTGCTCACCACCGCCCATCACCGCAACGCCGTCGACGGCGTCTCAGACGCCAACCCCAACGCCCCGAACGCCGTCTGGGGCTGGGGCGTGATCGACCTGAACAAGGCCATGAAGGGCCCTGGGCAGTTCCTGGGGCCCGTCGCGGCCAACCTGCCGACCGGCACCAGCGACACCTGGTCGAACAACATCTCCGAAGACGCGCTGATCCAGCGCAAGCAGGAGAATGACGCCGAAGCCGCCGCCTGGCCGACCCGCAAGGCCGCCCTGGCTCAGCAACTCACCCCGGCCGGAATCCAGAACGCGACACCGCTTATCAGGAACGTGCTGAACAACCTTCTCGCTGGATTGCAAACGAACAGCTATCAGGCAGCCGTCGAGACGGCCTGGCGCAGAGCGGACGACAATTTGATCGTCGGCACCGTCCTGACAAAACTCACATCCGAGAACAGTAACTGGAACTACCTCTACATTGATGGCTACAGGCGGAATGCGATCAACGTTTTGCGCCGGCAGATCGCCGACCTCAAGGCGGCAACGATCGCGCAAGCCGGCGCATCCGCCAATGATCTGTGGCCGCAATACGTTGCGACGACCGAAACCCGCATCGCCTCGTTCGCGTCGATCCCGACCCGAGGCAGCCTGATCAAGCTTGGCGGCGGCACGCTCACGCTCACCGGCACCAACAGCTATTCCGGCGGTACCACCTTCGCCGGCGGCACGCTCTCGGTCTCGCGCGACGCCAGCCTCGGCGCCGCCGCCGCCCCGCTCACCTTCGACGGCGGCGTCCTCCAGGTCACCGGCACCGGCTTCACCGCGACCTCACGCCCGATCACCTGGGCGGAGGGCGGCGGCGGGCTCGACATCGCCGATCCGGCCAACACCTTCACCCTCAGCCAGTCGCTGTCCGGATCCGGCGGCCTGGCCAAGCTCGGCGCCGGCACCCTGGCCCTCTCCGGGACCAACACCTATTCCGGTCCGACCACCATCGCGGCCGGCACCCTCCGGGCGATCGGCGGCCAGGCCATCGGCGATCAGAGCGCCGTGCGCATCGGCGCCGGCGCCACCCTGGCGCTCGCCGACAGCGAGATTGTGGGCTCGCTCGCCGGACAGGGCCGCGTCGCCCTGGGCGCCGCCCGCCTCACCGCCGGCGGCGACAACAGCTCCACCAGCTTCGCCGGCACCCTCGACGGCACCGGCGGCCTGACCAAGGCCGGCGCCGGTACCCTCACGCTGACCGGTGCCGACACCTATACCGGCGGCACCACCATCGCGGCCGGCACCCTCCAGGTCGGCGATGGCGGTACCGCGGGCAGCCTGGTCGGCGACGTCGTCGATGCCGGCACCCTGGCGTTCAACCGCGCCGACGCCGTCACCTTCGCGGGCACCGTCTCCGGCACCGGAGCCCTCGCCAAGCGCGGCGCCGGCACGCTGACGCTGACCGGCACCAACACCTATATCGGCGGCACCACCGTCGCGGCCGGCACCCTCCAGGTCGGCGACGGCGGTACCGCGGGCAGCCTGGTCGGCGACGTCGCCGATGCCGGCACCCTGGCGTTCAACCGCGCCGACGACCTCACCTTCGCCGGCACCATCTCCGGCCCCGGCGACCTGGTCCAGCGCGGCACAGGCACCCTGACGCTGACCGCCGCCCACAGCTTCACCGGCCTGACCACCGTCGCCGCCGGCGGCCTCAACCTCACCGCCAGCGCCAGCCTGGTGTCACCGGTGCTCACGCTGGCCGGCACCACGCTGACCAATGCCGGGACGCTCGCCGGCGGGCTGAGCAACGCCGGCACCGCGCTCACCAGCGGCACGATCGCGGGCGGGGTGACCAACACCGGCTCGCTCATCGCCACCGGCGGCGCCCTCAACGGCGCCATCCGCAACGCCGGGCAGGTGGCCATCACCGGGCCGGTCTCCTCGGATGCCGGATTCGCCAACGCCGCCCAGGCCAGCCTGATCGTCTCCGGGCGCTACGACCTCGCCGGCGGCTTGAGCAACGCCGGCACCGTCGCCGTGGTTGACGGCGGCCGGCTGCACGCCGGCAGCGTCGCCAATGCCGGCCTGCTCACCATCGCGGCCCAAGCCAGCGTCGTCGACGACCTCGTCAACACCGGCCGCCTGGTCAATGCCGGGTCCTACACCGCCGACGGCCTCAACGCCGCGGGCGGAACCCTGATCAACACCGGCCGCTTCACCACCGTCTCGGCCCCGCTCGCCAATGCCGGCACCCTGGTCACCACCGGCAGCCTCACCGGCGGGCTGTCCAACACCGGAGCGGTCCAGGCCGCGGGCGTGCTCGCCGGGCCGGTGAGCAACGCCCCGGGGGCGGTGATCGCGCTGACCGGCACCACCACCGGCATCACCCGGCTGACCAACGACGGCGCGTTCGACCTCGGCGGCACCGCCCTGACGGTGGGCTCGCTCACCGGCACCGCGGCCAGCGCCACGCTCGGCAACGGCCGGCTCACGGTCGGCACCGACGGCAGCTCGTCCGACTATGCCGGGCAGATCGTCGACGGCGGCAGCCCGACCAGCCTGACCAAGGTCGGCGGCGGCACCCTGACGCTCTCGGGGCTCAACACCTTCTCCGGGCCGATCAGCGTGCAGGGCGGCGACCTCGCGGTCACCGGCGCCCTGCCCAACGCCGCGCTCACCTTCGGGGCCGGCAGCCGGCTCACCGGCGACGGCTGGTTCGGCACCCTCAGCCTCGGCGCCGGCAGCGTGCTCAGCCCCGGCGCCGTCCCGGGCGTGCTCGGTCGCATCACCGTCGCCGGCAACCTCACCCTGGCGCCTGGCTCGGTCTACCGGATCGACGCCACCGCCGATGGCCGCTCCGACCTGGTCGCGGTCGGCGGCACCGCCACCGTGGCGGGCGCCCGGGTCGAGGCGGTCGCCGGCGCCGGCACCTACGCGCCGCGCACGCGCTACACCATCCTGAGCGCCGCGGGCGGGGTCCAGGGCCGGTTCGACGGGGTGTCGAGCACCTTCGCGTTCCTGACCCCGTTCCTCGGCTACGAGCCCGGGGCCGTGACCCTGACGCTGGCGCGCAACGACCTCGACTTCGCCGCCGTCGCCCGGAGCCGCAACCAGCGCGCCGCCGCCACCGCGGTGCAGGCCGGGGCGGTGGGCTCGGTCCTGTACGACGCGGTCGCGACCCTGTCGGCGGGCCAGGCCCGGGCGGCGTTCGCCGGGATGGCGGGCGATGCCCATGCCAGCCTGGCCTCGAGCGCCTTCCCAATGCCGGACTCGTCCGCGAGGCGGTGCTCGACCGGCTGCGCTGGGGCGGGGCTCCCGAGTTGCGCGACTACGGCAGCCTGCCGGCGACCTACACGGCCGACCGGCCCGGAGAGCCGGTGGAGCCGGTCGCGATCCCGGCGCGGGTGTTCGACCCCCGGATCGTGAACCTGTGGGGCCAGGGGCTGGGCAGCCTCGGCCACGTCCGGGCCGACGGCAATGCCGCCGCCCTGTCGCGCCAGAGCGCCGGCTTCGTCCTGGGCGTCGATGCCCGCCTGGACGGCCTGGGCGCCGAGGGCCTGCGGCTCGGCGTGGCCGGCGGCCATGTCGAGACCAATCTCGCGAGCCCGGGCCAGGTCCAGACCGGGACGCTGGAGAGCACGTTCGGCGGCGTCTACGGCAGCTTGGAGACCGGCCCGGCGGTACTGCGGTTCGGGGCACTGGCGGCCGATGAGCCGGCGCGGCTGCGCCGGGTGGTGGCGTTCCCCGGCCTGACCGACACGCCCACCGCCCGCACCGGCGGCCGCAGCCTCCAGGGTTTCGGCGAGGCCGGCTACCGGATCGCGCTCAGCGCCGGCTCGGTGCTGGAGCCGTTCGTCGGCGCCGGGGCGGTGGCGCTGGGCCGCGACCGCTTCGCCGAGCAGGGCGGGGCGGCGGCGCTGACGGGGTCGGCGCGCGGGAGCCTGTTGCCGACCGCGACCGCGGGTCTGCGGGTCGAGGCACAGCTCGATCCGGAGGCGGCACTGCCGGTGTCGGTGCACGCGCTCGCCGGCTACCGGCGGACCTTCGGCGACGTCGTCCCGAGCGCGGTTCTGGCGTTCCGGGGCACCGGCGCCCGGTTCGTCAGCGCCGGCCTGCCGATCGACCGGGACGCGCTGGTCGCCGAGGCCGGGCTGGCGGTGTGGCTCACCCCGGCGGCCTCGCTGGGCGTGTCCTACACCGGCCAGATCGGCGCCAGAGCCCAGGACCACGCTGCAAAGGGCGCCTTCTCCGTCAGGTTCTGAATCGGAGTGCGACCGTGGAGCGCCGGTCTTTCCCGTGGCGCTTTCCGGTCCGCTTCAGAACACGCTGATGTTCCCGGCGATGTCGTGCCGGCGCCGCCGGGAAAATCTGGCTGATTGCACAGCTCTGGCCGCAGGGTGGTCGAGGGTCTCGCGCAAGGTGATCCGCGCCGAGGCGCGGGCGTTCCAGCACGCCCGCGTCATCCAACTTGCTCCAAAGCTTGAGGCGTGACGGGGTGAGTTCGACCGGATGTTCCCGACTGCCAGGCCGGGGACGCGACCCTGCAGCCCGGCCCGATGGACACGGCGTGGGAATCCGCCAACCAAGTCGGCGTCCTGGAGCGATGGGTGCCGCTCGACCACGCCGCGGGCGCGACGGCTTGGCGCTGGCCCGATCGCGTGCAGAAGAACTTCATCGACCGCGACGCGTCCGGCTGGTCCTCCATCCAGGTGAACCAGTCCTCCGTCTCCGATTTTGTCGGCATGCTACGATGCCTTCCACTCAATCCGCTCAAATGCGGCTCCAGTAGCGTCAGGACGACGCAAGCTTTGCAAAGCACAGCCCGCAATCGCTAAACCGCCTCCGCGAGTTGGTCCTGGTGGACGAGCGGTACGGGACCACCGTGGTGCTTGAGCGGCCGGTTGCCGGTGAGACGGCGAAGCAGGACGTAGAACACCGGCGTCAGGAAGAGCCCGAAGGCGGTGACGCCGATCATGCCGGAGAACACGGCAACGCCCATGGCGCTTCGCATCTCGGAGCCGGCGCCGGTGGCCGTCACCAGGGGGAGCACGCCCATGATGAAGGCCATCGACGTCATCAGGATCGGGCGCAGCCGCAAGCGGCTCGCCTCGATGGCGGCCTGGAGCGGGGTGCGACCGGCGAATTCCAGTTCGCGGGCGAATTCCACGATCAGGATCGCGTTCTTGGCCGAGAGACCGACGAGGACGATCAGGCCGATCTGGGTGAAGACGTTGTTGTCGCCCGCCGAGAGCCACACGCCGAACATCGCCGCGAGCAGGCCCATCGGCACGATCAGCAGGATCGCGAGCGGCAGCGCCAAGCTCTCGTACTGGGCGGCGAGTACGAGGAAGACCAGGAGCAGGGCGAGGGGGAACACCCACACGCCCGAGTTACCCGCGATGAACTCCTGATAGGTCAGGTCCGTCCACTCGAAGGCGAAGCCGCGCGGCAGTGTCTCGGCCGCGATGCGGGCCGCGGCGGCCTGAGCCTGGCCCGACGAGTAGCCCGGCGCCGCGCCGGCATTGATGTCGGCGGAAAGGAAGCCGTTGTAGCGCATGGCGCGCTCCGGGCCGGCCGTCTGCCGGACGCGCAGGAGCGCTGCGAGCGGCACCATCTCGCCGGAGCCGGCCCGCACCTTCAGCGCCCCGATGTCGTCCGAGCGGGCGCGGAAGGGCGCGTCGGCCTGGACCCTGACCGAGTAGGTCCGGCCGAACCGGTTGAAATCGTTGACGTAGAGCGATCCGAGATAAATCTGCAGCGTGTCGAAGACGTCCGTCACGGGAATGCGCAGCTGGCGTGCCTTCGTCCGATCGATATCAGCGAAGAGCTGCGGCACGTTCATCTGGAAGCTGGAGAACAGGCCGGCGAGCTCCGGCGCCTGCGCCGCCTTGGCCAGGAAGGCCTTGGTCGCGTCGTTGAGCGCCTCGTAGCCGAGGCCGGCCCGGTCCTCGATCTGGAGCTTGAAGCCGCCGATGGTGCCGAGGCCGTTCACGGGCGGCGGCGGGAACATCGCGATGAACGCCTCGGGGATCGCAGCGTATTTCCGATTCAACGACTGCGCGATGGCGGCGCCGTTCAGGGCCGGCGACCGCCGCTCCTCGAAGGGCTTCAGGGTGGAGAACACGATCCCCGAGTTCGAGCTGTTGGTGAAGCCGTTGATCGACAGGCCCGGGAAGGCAACGGCGCTCTCGACGCCGGGCTCCTTCAGGGCGATCTCGCTCATGCGGCGGATCACCTCCTCGGTCCGGTCAAGGGTCGCACCGTCGGGAAGCTGCGCGAAGCCGACGAGGTACTGCTTGTCCTGGCCCGGCACGAAACCGCCGGGAATCTGGCGGAACAGCACAACCGTCAAGCCGACCAGCACGAGGTAGAGCACCATCATCGTCGCCTTGCGCGAGACGACGATCCTGACACCGCGCCCATATCCGTTTGAGGCCCGTCCGAAGGCGCGGTTGAAGCGCCTGAAGAACCAGCCGAGCAGTGTGTCGAGGATCCGGGTCAGGCGGTCCTTCGGGGCATGGTGGTCCTTGAGGAGAAGCGCGGAGAGGGCCGGCGAGAGAGTCAGCGAATTGACCGCCGAGATCACGGTCGAGATCGCGATGGTGAGGGCGAACTGCTTGTAGAACTGTCCGGTGAGGCCGCTGATGAAGGCGAGCGGCACGAACACCGCCACGAGCACCAGCGCGATGGCGATGATCGGGCCGGAGACTTCGCGCATGGCCTGGTAGCTGGCGTCGCGGGGCGACAGGCCGTTCTCGATGTTCCGCTCGACGTTTTCGACGGAACGATGGCGTCGTCGACCACGATGCCAATGGCGAGCACCAGGCCGAACAGGCTGAGCGCGTTGATCGAGAAGCCGAAGGCATGCATCACCGCGAAGGTGCCGACGATGGAAACCGGCACCGCCAGGAGCGGGATGATCGAGGCCCGCCAAGTCTGCAGGAACAGGATCACCACGAGGACGACGAGGGCGATCGCCTCCAGCAGGGTGTGGATGACCGCTTCGATGGAGGCGCGCACGAACTGCGTCGGATCGTAGACGATCTCGTAGTCGACGCCCTCGGGCATGTTTCGCTTGATCTCCGCCATGGTCCGGCGGACCTCGTCGGAGATCTGGATCGCGTTCGAGCCGGGCGACTGGGAAATCGGCACGGCGACGGCCGACTTGTTGTCGAGGAGCGAGCGCAGGGCATAGTCGGAGGCGCCAAGTTCGATGCGGGCAACGTCGCGCAGGCGGGTGATCTCGCCGTCGGCGCCGGACTTGACGACGATGTCGCCGAACTGCTCCTCGCTGGTCAGCCGCCCCTCGGCGTTGAGCGGCAATTGGAGGTCGAGTCCCGGGATCGCCGGCGAGGCGCCGATGACGCCGGCCGCCGCCTCGACATTCTGGGCCTGAATCTCGCGCACGACATCGCCGGCCGACAGCCCGTGCTCGGCGACCTTCTGCGGGTCGAGCCAGATGCGCATGGCGTAGTCGCCGGAGCCGAAGAGCTGCACTTGGCCGACGCCATCGAGGCGGGCAAGCCGGTCCTTGATGTTCAGCACCGCGTAGTTGCGCAGGTAGGTCATGTCGTAGCGCCCGTTCGGCGAGACGAAGTGCACGACCATGGTCAGGTCCGGCGAGGACTTCACCGTGACGATGCCGAGCTGCCGCACGATCGCGGGCAGGCGCGGCTCGGCCTGCGAGACGCGGTTCTGGACAAGCTGCTGGGCCTTGTCGGGATCGGTGCCGAGGCGGAACGTGACGGTCAGCGTCATGATGCCGTCGGTCGTGGCCTGGCTCGACATGTAGAGCATGCCCTCGACGCCGTTGATCTGCTCCTCGATCGGCGTCGCCACCGTCTCGACGATGACCTTCGGGTTGGCGCCCGGGAAGGTCGCGCGCACGACGACCGACGGCGGTACCACGTCCGGATACTCGGAGATCGGCATCGCGAAGAGCGAAATCAGGCCCATCACGAAGATGAGCACCGAGAGCACGCCGGCGAAGATCGGCCGGTCGATGAAGAACTTCGAGAGGTTCATGCCGCCCTCCTGGGGGCGAGAGAGATCGCGCGGCATCGGACTGCGCGCGGGGAGAGGGGGCGGTCGCGAAGCAGCCGCCGTGCACGAAGATGGATCGGGAATGGGGCGGTGTTCGCCGCCCGTCAGCGCCCGGCGAGCTGGCGCGGGGCCTGTGCAGAATCCTGCGGCCGGGCGCCCATGGCGACCGGCTCCGGCCGCAGGAGCATGCCGGGCCGCAGGCGCTGCAAGCCGTTGACGACGATTCGCTCGCCGTCGGACAGGCCGGAGGTCACGATGCGAAGTCCATCGACGGCCCGTCCGAGGGTGACGGCGCGGAACTCGGCGCGGTCGTCCGCTCCCACAACGAGCACGAACTTCTTGTCCTGATCCGTGCCGACCGCCCGCTCGTCCACGAGCAGCAGCGATTCCGACGCGGCCCGGCCGAGGCGCATGCGGGCGAACTGGCCCGGGATGAGATGACCATCGCCGTTGGCGAAGCTCGCGCGAACCCGGATGGTGCCGCTGCGGGCATCGACCTTGTTGTCGATGAACTGGAGGTGCCCGTGGGCCCGGGCGCCGTCGACCGTGAGCATCTCGACCGGGATGCGGTCGAGCCTGCCGCGCTTGCCCGAGGAGTCGGCCAGGGAGGCCAGGGCCTTGAGGACGACGGTCTCGTCCGCGTCGAAGCTGGCGTAGACGGGATCGACCGAGACGAGGGTGGTCAGCACGGCGGCGCCCGCGCCGGTGGCGACCAAATTCCCCGGTGTGATCTCGCGGCGGCCGACGCGGCCGCCAACCGCCGCTCGGACCTCGGTGTAGCCGAGATTTAAGCGCGCCGCCGCCAGCGTCGCCTTCGCCGCGTCGAGGCTCGCCCGGGCCTCCTTGAACGCGTTGGCGCGGACGTCGAGATCGCGGGCCGTGACGATATGCTGGTCCGACAGCCGCTGCCCGCGTTCGAGGTCGCTCGAAGTCAGGGCGACGCGCGCCTCGGCGCCGGCGACCTGCGCCTCCAGACGCTGGACCTCGGCGGCATAGGGGGCGGGGTCGATGGTCACCAGCAGGTCGCCGGGACTGACGATTTCGCCTTCGGTGAAGTGCGTCGCCTGGATCGCGCCGCCGACCCGTGCCCTGACGTCGACCCGGTCGACGGCCTCCAGACGGCCGGAGAACTCATCCCAGAGCGCGACCGTCCGGAGCGCCACGGTGGCGACCGGAACCGGCATCGCCTGTTCGGCCGGTGCCGCCGCGGCGATTGCCTCCGGCCCGCGAATCGTCAGGGCTGGAAGGATCTGGATGGATGCGCCGGCCATCAGAAGGAGGGCAACGCCGGCAGTGAGGCTGCGCCGGAGACCGGAGCGGGTATGGGACGGGTGATGCGCAGGGTTCACGACCGACTCCGACATCTGTAGAGGACGCTACACATGTCGGCGTAGACGCTGGGCGTCAAGAGACTTATCTACCACTCGTTATAAAAGTTGGAGCCAGCAGACAATGGTGATGGGGCGGCCCCGGTCCTTCGACATGGACAAAGCCCTCGACGAAGCGATGGAGGTGTTCTGGCGCCACGGTTACGACGGTGCGAGCCTCGCCATGCTGACGAAGGCGATGGGCATCAAGGCACCCAGTCTCTACGCCGCGTTCGGCAGCAAGGAAGGCCTGCTCAAGGCCGCGCTCGACCGCTACGCTCTCAGGCGTTCCGAACACATGCGCTACGTGCTCGCCGGTCCCACCGCGCGCGACGTGGCGGAACGTTTCCTGAGCAGCATCGCCGAGAGTCATACCGACCCGGCCAATCCCCCCGGCTGCCTCCTGGTTCAGGGCGGCCTGGCCTGCGGCGCCGGTTCGGAGAACATTCCGTTCGAATTGGCATCGCGCCGGGCGCAGACGGAGACGGAACTCCTCGAGCGCTTCGCCCAGGCGAAGGCGGACGGTGACCTACCCGACGATTCCGAGCCGGTGGCGCTGGCCCGGTTCCTTTCGACGGTCGCCTCCGGCATGGGTGTCATCGCGTCATCCGGAGCGACCCGCGGAGCCCTGCGCGAGGTCGCCCGCGTCTCGCTCGGTGCTTTCCCTGGAAAAGCTTGATTGATCCAAGGGTTGATCCGCCCCCCGGGTGGTGTTCGCCCTCAGGTATGGCCTGGGCAGTGGCCCGATGCACCGTCGCGCAGCTGATGCGGCCGTTGATCGGCGGGATCACTGCTGATCGGTCGTGGCGTGATCGATAGCAGCCCCATCAGAAGCGCAGCTGCATCCGGGCGGTTCCGGCATGCGAGAGGAAGTGGTCGCCGATCTGGCCCTGATACTCGCCGGTCACCTCGAGGCCGCCGCCGAGGCTGATCTGGAAGCCCAGCCCCAGCTCGCCGAGGCGGTCGGGAATCGCCGATTCCGTGGCGAACAGCCCGAGCGCGCCGGTGCCCTGGAAGCTCGCCTTGCCGGTGAAGTGGTCGTCGGAGAGGAGGGTCACGCCCAGCGTGCCGAAGGGCCGGACCCAGCGCCCGTCGTCGAGGTCGATCCGGCCGCCGATCTCCAGCATCGGGCTGAACGCCACCAGCGTCTTGGCGACCGGGCGCATGTCGAGGTTGAAGCCCGGGGCGCCGGTCTCGGAATAAGCCGGGCTGTAGCTGTAGAGCAGATCGAGATCGGCGTAGGGCTTGAGGTACCAGTCCCCGAACAGGATCTGATAGCTCGCCCTCAGCCGGCCGCCCGCGGTGAGGATTCCGGACTTGCTGCGCGCCGTCGCGGTGAGGCCGCCGAAGTCGATCAGGCGTTTGTTGTCGGCCCAGGAATAGCCGAGATTGGCCGAGGCCGCGAGGAGCCAGGGGCCGATCTGGTGCTTGAGCGCCGCCGAGACGTCGCCGGCATCGCTGGTCGTCCCGGTGATCCGGTCCGGGTCGCTCTGGATGGCGCGGGTATAGGCGCCGGTGAGGCCGAAGAACCAATCCGGGGCGAACTCGGTCTGGAGCCCGCTCTGGTAACTGAGCGCGGTCTGGTGATAGCCGCCGTCGTCCGCGGTCCCGGACTGGGTGGTGTGGGCGCTGGTGATGCGGCCCCAGACGCACTCGCCCTCGCGCAGGAGCGTGCCGGTGCCGGTGAAGGCTGGGCAGCTCATGGCCCGCTGGAGGCCCTTGCGGGTGTCGAGCGTCCGGTCGGTCAGGATGTCCTGGTTGGACTCAGGCTTCAGCTCGTCCAGGGCGGCGGCATAGGCCTTCTGGCTGTCGACCGAGAGGAAGCGCCCGTAGAGGGTTCCGAGCTTGGTGGTGTTGCCGTCCCAGGCGTCCTGCAGGCCCTGCGCGACGCTGCGCTGGTCCGAGGTGAGGGTCACGCCGACCGGCGCCGTGAAATGGGCCTGCGGGGTCAGGGCGATGCTGTCGCCCGTCGACACGAGCGCCCAGGAGATCGGCACCGCGCCCGAGTGGATGCTGCCGCCGGTGGCGATGGCGCTGGCATCCAGGATCTGGCCGGCCCGCAGGAAGGTGTACCGCCCGGGCAGCAGCCCGTCGATGAGATGCGGCTCGACAATGCCCTTGAGGGATGCGGTGCCGGTGACGGTCAGGAGGTCGCTGCGCAGGCCCCCCTCCGGCGCCAGAGGTGCGATGTCGACCAGCAGGCGCCCGTAGGCGCTCTGCTCGAAATTGCCGGTCACGGTCGCCCGGGCGAGCGTGCCGACGCCGCCGATGTCGAGGATGGCGCTGTTGTGAAGGCGGCCGCTCGGACCCAGCGCGATGACGCCTTCTGGCCCGGTGCGCAGGATCGCCGACGTCGCCCCCGTGTTGTGGAAGCCGCCGTGACGAAGGTGACGCCCCCCGTCTGGCCGCCGATCAGGTCAACGTCGCCGATCACGGTGCCGTAATTGTTGATCTCGCCGGCGCTGAACGCGCCGACGATGGCCCGGCCCGAGGCCGCGCTGACCACGGCGCGCTGATCGATGTCGATCGTGGTGTAGCGACCGCCATCGACGCGAATCGCCGCCCCGGTGCCGCTGCCGCCGGTGACGAGGCCGTCCACCCGGATGTTGATCCGGCCGCCCCGGGCCGGGTCGGGCTCGAGGCTGCCGTCGGTGCGCTGGACCCCGGATTGCGCGAAGATCGCGTAGGCATCCAGACCCGACGCGATGATCGACCCGGTCGACCTGATGTCGATGTCGCCGCCCTGTCCGCTGGAGCCGGGCCTGCTCTGGCCCGACACCGCCGAAGCCGAACTGGCCGGGCCGGACAGGTCGAGGAGCAGGCCGCCGCCGCCGCCCAGGCTCTGGGCCAGGATGCCGTGGGACTGGGCGCCGGTCGTGCGGATCACGGCGCCGTCGTCCAGCGTCACGCGGATCGCCCCGCCATCGCCGCTGGACCCGTCCCGAAGCGCATAGGGAACCGCGTAGCCCATCACCTGATGCACGCCGCCATAGCCGCCGCCGCCGCCGATCGATTGCAGCAGCAGGGCCGGCGCCGCGTCTCCGGTGGTGGAGACCTGCGCGCCCGCGGTGAGATTCACCGTGACCGGACCGCCATTCCCCGAGGCGCCGCCCGTGCCGCCGATCCCGAACGTGTATCGGTGACCGCCCGGGCCGGCCGCGACCGAGGCGAGCCCGCCGCCGCCGCCGATGCTCTGGGCCAGGATACCCACGGCCCCGAAGCCGCTCGTGGCGATCGTGCCGGACTGGACGACCGTCACGCTGCCGCCGTTGCCCGCCATGCGTCCGGAGCCGCCGAGCGTCAGGCTTCCGGATTTCTCCGACACGCCCGCCGGGTCCTCCGAAGGAGCGATCCGATCGATATCGAGCGCCGAGAGCAGCGCGTCCGTCAGCGCCCTTGCGTCGCTCTTGCCATCGCCGCTCTTGCCATCGCTGTTTTGGGCCTTGCCCTCTGATGTGCCCTTGGCAGAGGCCACCGTTCCGTTTTCCGCGGCGGGCGTATCGCTCTGCACGTCGGCCGTGTCGGCGGACGGCGCGGAGAAGCTGCCGCCGCCGCCGCCGATGCTCTGCGCGACCACGGCATGGGCCTCGGTGCCGGTGGTGGTCACCGTGCCGCGGTTCTCGACCTGCACCCATCCGCCATGGGCCCCGGTCCCGCCGGAGCCGCCGACGGTCAGGTTGAGGGTCAGGCCCTTGTTCGCGCTGCTGTTGGCGACGCTGCCGGCGACGCCATTGCCGCCGCCACCGCCGATGCTCTGCGCGTAGAGGCCGTAGGCGGCGTCCTCCGCCGTGGCGACGAGGCCGGTGTTGACGATCTTGACCGTGCCGCCGGTGTTACCGCTGCCGCCCGAGCCGCCGAGCGTCACCGTGCCGTTGGCCTTATTGGTGGCCTCCGCAAAGGAGAGCCCGCCCTGGCCGCCGCCGCCGCCGATGCTCTGCGCGACGATGCCGTGGGAACCGATGCCCCACGTCGCGATCGTCCCGGCATTCTCGATGGAGACGGTGCCGCCGCTCCCGCCCTGCGCGCCGTCGCCGCCGAGCGCCAGCGTGCCCGAGACGTCCCGCAGCTTGGCGGCGCCCTTCTTCTGGGCGTCGAGATAGCCCGTGATGCTGCCGCTGTAGGATTTGAGCGCCTTGCCGAAATCCGAGTTCTTGAGCGTGTCGGCCAGGCTCTTGTACGTGTCGCTGGTCTTGATGTCCTTCAGGAATTGATCGAGGGCCTGCTTGTCTTCCTTGTTGCTCTTGTCCTTCGCCCAAGCCTGATAGGCGGTGACGCCGATCGCCTGCTTGATCTGCGTCCAGATCGTACCCACGGCGTCGGGATCGGAATCCTCGCGCGCCGCGATGCTGCCGCCCGTGCCGCCGCCGCCGCCGATGCTCTGCGCGATGATCCCATGGGATCCGTCGCCCGAAGTCGTGATCACACCGGCCGCGGTATTGGTGACGGTCACGTCGCTGCCGCTGCCGCCGATGCCGCCCTTGCCGCCGAGCGTCAGGCTCATAGCGAGCTTGCCCACGGCCGAACCCGACGTGCCGCCGCCATTGCCGCCGCCGCCGCCGATGCTCTGGGCCTCGACGCCGGACGCATCCGAACCGCCGGTCGTGATCATGCCTTGGTTCGTGACCGCGACGAGACCGCCCCGGTTGCCGGTTCCGGACCCGCCGCCGACCGTCGTCGTCAGCGTGAGGGAATCGGCGATCGGAAGCTTGCCGAGGAGGCCGTTGACGGTCTTGTCGAGGGAGAAGCCGGGGGCTGCCAGCGTCGAGCCGGCGCCGCCGTTGCCGCCGCCGCCCCCGATGCTCTGGGCGAGGATGCCTGTGGCGTAGGCACCACCAGTCGTGACGCTGCCGGCCTGCGTGACCGTGACCGTGCCGCCGGTGCCGCCGCCGCCGCCCGTGCCGCCGATGGCTAGCGACGCGTTGACGTTGCGGCGAAGGCTGAGGCTGTTGCTCGTCGCGGTGGCGCCGCCGCCATTGCCGCCGCCGCCGCCGATGCTCTGAGCCTCGATGCCGATGGCGCCGTCGCCCGAGGTGCGCACCACACCGCGATTCTCGGCCTTCACGGTGCCGCCATTGCCGCCGCCGCCGCCCGTACCGCCCAGCGTCGCGGAGGTGGCTACGGCCATCTCGCCCGGCGGCGCGACCGCCAGCGCATAGGCGGCGGCATCGCCGCCGATGCCGCCGCCGCCGCCGACGCTGAGGGCGAGAAGGCCCACCGCCGCGTTGCCGTAGGTCGTGACTTGGCCGGTATTGACGAGGCCCGCGGTGCCGCCGTTGCCGCCATCCCCACCCGAGCCGCCGATCGCCGCCGAGAAGGCGAAGCTCGGCAGCGACTTGCCGCTCGGCGTCACCAGCGGCGCCGTGATCGCCGTCGCGCTCGCGACGCCCCCGACCCCGCCGCCGCCGCCGATGCTGAGGACGGACAGGCCGTTGGCCGCGTAACCCGCGGTGGTCACGGTCGTGCTGCTGTCGATCTGTGCTTCGCCGCCGTTCCCGCCCTTCCCACCGCTGCCGCCGATCGCCACGGAGGCCGAGATCACTGCGCCGGCCGCGATGCTCTTGACGTCGCCGCCCACCCCGCCGCCGCCGCCGATGCTCTGCACCAGCACGGCCGTCGAGCCGTCCCCGCCGGTCTCGATCGCGCCGCCCAGGCCGGTGAAGCGGGCGAGGCCGCCATCGCCGCCGCCGCCGCCGCTTCCACCCAGGCCGATCGAGAAGAAGGCGCCCGCCGGGAAGGCGCCGCCGCCGGTGCCGCCGCTGCCGCCGATGCTCTGCGCCAGGGCCCCGAAAGCGGTCTCGCCCTCGGTCGTGATCCGGCCCCCGTCGTTGATGATCGTAGCAGGACCGCCCGCGCCCCCGGTGCCACCGGCACCGCCGCGGCCGAACCAGTACGAGATGCCCCCGGCTCCGCCGCCGGTGGTCTTGGACACCACTTCGAGGGCGGACAGCGGCAGGGCCGAAAGGGCGCTGCCGCCGCCGATGCTCTGCGCGACGAGGCCGCTCGCCCCCGCGCCGGACGTCGTCACCGTGCCGCTGTTGGTCAGGGTTACCGTCCCGCCCGGTGCGGCATCGCCGCCGCTGCCGCCGCCGAAGACGCCGCCGCCGCCCTTGCCGCCCGGCCCGCCGACCGATTGCGCGACGAGGCCCAGGGCGTAATCGCCCGCCGTGACGATCGTGCCGCTCTGCGTGACCGTGACCGTGCCGCCGTTGCCACCCCGGGCGCCGGGCTGCCCACCGGCATCGGGCTGATTTCCGCCGTTGCCGCCGATGCTCTGGACGAGGCCGCCGAGGGCGTAGTCGCCGGAGGTCCGGATCGTCCCGGACAGGTCGAGGCGCGCGGTGCCGCCCGCGCCGCCCTGCGTCACGAAGGGGTTGCTGTAGGCGGTCCCGGATCCGCGGATCGAGCCCGCGCCGCCGATGGACTCGACGATCACGGCCGTCGCCCCGACGCCGTCGGTGATCACCTGCCCGGATCTGCTGATGTGAAGGCGGGAGGCAGCGACGGGTGCGCGCTATCGTGTGACGCTGACGGAAGAGGAGCTCGCTCGCAAAGACACCCTGGATCGGCACGTCCAGGCTTGGCAGGACCGACGCAACACGGCGGCCATCCGCTCTGACTGGCGCTTCACAACCGCTAATGCCCGCATCAAGCTCCGTAAACTCTACCCACCACTACAGACCTGACAGTGCACGAGTTTGTCGAGTTCCAAGCATCGACCAACCCAGTTTGGCCGTGCACGACGGCGCATTCTTCGGTGAATCGCTACCTAGACGTCCCGATCCTGGCCGCGATTCCCTGCTTCTCGCACGGCTGCGACGCCGGGTTGGCTGGGAAGGCCAACGCTTTCGCGTCGAATCCAAGCGTAGTGGTTCGCAAGTCATACAATCCGTGCGGCAGGGTCGATTCTTGTGCTGGGATAGAACGACGCCGGAAATGAACACGATACCTATTTTTGTCTTCTACAATAGATTAACGTTCTAAAATGCCAGCGCAATATGAAGTGAAACTTCATTGACTTACATAACATGCAAAGTATAATTTATACCATATTATAGCATGCATAATCGAGTTAAAAATTGCGTAATTCTAAGCGATTTTTCGTGTTTCGGATCGTTCAACAATTCCAAGATCTAAGCTCCGATGAGCGTGATCGCGGCCAAATCGAAGGCACGAGCGGGCGTCATCGGCGCACAGCCCGGATCGGACCGCACATTCCGCGTCTCAGCATCCTGTTAATCTCTGACGGAGGCATGCTTTGGCTGGCGTCATCATCCGATCATCTCCCCTGGAGCCGGCAGCGCAACCGCTCCTTGAGGCGCTCGTCGCCGAGTATGACAGCCGCTACGGCACGGCGGGTCGTGCCGGGGGCGCATGGTCCGAAATCCTCCGCTACCCGGCGGAGGTCTATCATCCGCCGCTCGGCGATTTCCTGCTGATCGTCCGGGATGGTGAGACCATCGCCGGCGGCGCCTTCATGAGCCACGACGACGAGACTGTGGAACTCAAGCGCATCTGGACCCGGGCCGACCTGCGCCGCCAGGGGCTGGCGCAACGCGTCGTGGCCGCGCTGGAGGAGAGTGCGGGCCGCCTCGGCTACACGCGCGCCTATCTGACGACGGGGTTTCGCCAACCGGAGGCGACCGCGCTCTATGGCACGCTCGGTTATCGGCCGCTGTTCGACACGGCGGTGGATCCCACCCTGTACCGCTCCCTGCCCTTCGAAAAGCGCATCGGGAGCCGAGCAGGCCAGGCCGGAAACGCGCCGCTCTATCCGCCCGCCGCCTCCTTCGAGGAGGCGACCGCGCGCGTCTTGGCCCTGAAGGAGGCGCAGGAACGGAAGGTGCTGGATCGCCTCGCGAATCGCCACGCGGCGGCGGCCTGAGCCGCATGGTCCAGACCTCGCCGAGCCCGGACGAGGGTTGGCACCTGCGCCACCTTCCCTTGAGGCCGCGCCCGTCGCGTCCCGCGACCATTTCTCCGTGTCCGCGCCATTGTCGTGCGGAACGCTCGGCGGCTGCGACGGCCGCCCCTGCGGCTCGGCGCCGGTCATGACCGCGCTGCGTCCCCGGCACCTCAAGACCCTCGTCGGTGCCGCCAACGTGGTCGCCGCGTCGAACGACGCCGATCCGACGGTCGGCGTGAAGCGCGCGGTCGAACTCGCCCGCAAGGCCGAGGCCGAGAAGATCACCGGCCTGTTCACCGCCGACCTCCTGCAGATCGACCCGGCTGGCCTGGCTGGAACCGCCGGCGCACAGGAACCGCTCATCGCGCTCGCCGCCCTCAGTCAGGCGACATCCCGGATCGGGTTGGTCGCGACCGTATCGACGAGCTTCCACCATCCCTACAATCTCGCCCGGCAGATCGGCACCCTGGACCATGTCAGCGGCGGCCGCGCGGCCTGGAACGCTGTGACCTCCTCGGTCGGCGAGGAGAATTTCGGCCAGGCGCTCCCAGGCCCGGAGGCGCGCTACGCCCGCGCCGCGGAGTTCATTGCGGTCGTCAATGCCCTCTTCGACGCGAACGCGCGGGATGCGGCCCACCGCAAGGACTCGGGCACGATCGCCGTCGATCCAGCGAAGTTCCACCGGATCGATTATCGCGGGGAACACTTCGCCGTCGCGGGGCCGCTGAACATCCCGCCGCCGCCGCAGGGGCGGCCGGTGCTGTTCCAGGCCGGGCAGTCGGAGGCGGGGGTGGATGTCGGAGCCCGCTACGCCGAGATCGTCTACACCGCGCAGCCGACCCTGGAGGGCGCCGTCGCCTTCGCGACGGAGCTTCGTCGCCGCGCCACCGCCTACGGGCGCGGCGAGGCGCTGCCGCGCGTGATGAACTCCTTCCACGCCGTCATCGGCGAGTCCGAAGCGGACGTGGCCCGTCGGCTCCGGGAGAAGCACGCGCGGATCGATTACGATCAGGGGCGCCTCAAGCTCGCGGATATGCTGGGCGGCCAGGTCGACCTCTCGGGCCTCCCGCTCGACGCGCCGCTCCCCGCGGCGCTGCTGCCGGAGCTCGAAAGCATCAACCGCCGGCGCGGCCGGGTGGAGATCTTCCGGCACTACGCCCGCCAGGGCCTGACCCTGCGCGCACTGATCATCGAGGCCCAGGAGACCGGCCACTGCCCCGCTTGAGTTCCGCCCCGCCGAGACGGCCATCCCGAGAGACCCTGCCCCGCGAGACCCTGCCCCGAGAGAGCCTGACATGACCTTCGCCAGCGACGTGGCGAGCCTGCCCGGGCACGCCCGCAATCCAGGCTCGGCCCGCGACTTCAGCCGCGCCCGGATCGTCCCGGCGCGCTATCCGGCGCGCAGCATCGGGACGGTGTTCGCCGGTCTGGTGATCGCGGCGATCCTGTACTCGGTCCTCACCAACCCGCGCTGGGGCTGGGAGGTCTTCGCCGAGTGGTTCTTCGCCGAACCGGTCCTGGCCGGGCTCGGGCGTACCCTGCTCCTGACCCTGATGAGCGCGGTCTTCGGTTTCCTGCTCGCCGGCCTCCTGGCCTTCGCCCGCATCTCCGGCTCACCGCTGCTCGCCGGCCTGTCCTGGGGGTACGTCTGGCTGTTCCGCTCGGTCCCGCTGATCGTGCTGCTGCTGATCCTCAACAACCTCGGATACCTCTACCCGACGCTCTCGGTCGGGGTGCCGTTCACCGGGATCAGCTTCGGACCCTGGCAGACGACCCAGCTGATCACGCCGTTCCTGGCGGCGGTGCTCGGCCTCACCCTTCACACCGCGGCCTTCTCGGCGGAGATCGTGCGCGGCGGCCTCCTTTCGGTCGACCAGGGCCAGCTCGAAGCCGCGGCGGCGCTGGGTCTGCCGTGGCGTCGGCAGATCACCCGGATCGTGCTGCCCCAGGCGATGCGCTCGATCCTGCCGGCCGCGTTCAATCAGATCACCGAGATCACGAAGTATACCTCGGTGGTCTACATCCTGGCGCTGCCGGATCTGTTCTACACGGTGCAGGTCATCTACCGGCGCAACCTCGAAGTCATCCCGCTGCTGATGGTGGCGACGGTCTGGTACCTCGTGGTCTTGAGCGTGCTGTCCTTCGTCCAGCGCCACGTCGAGCGCTACTACGCCCGCGGCGCGCTGCGCGAGCCGCCGCCCTCGCTGATCGCCCATCCGGCAGGCGGGCACGCTCAGCGCCGGCTGGCCGCTGACATCGGATGTGGCGATCGCGACCCGCAAGGGCAGCGGCCTGGTCGATGCGCTGACGCTCGCCACCAACGACTTGATCGCCAACGGTACGTATGGCCGGGCCCTGGCCCGCTGGGGTTTGGAGGAGGAGGCGCTGCCGCGCTCCGAGACCAACCCGCCCGGCCTGCCGAAGTTTTGAGCGATGGCGCAGGCTTCGATCCGGCAGATCGCCTTCCCGATACTGGGCGACCCCGACGATTCCGATCCGCACGCCGGTCAGGAGCGGAGCCGGCCGGCTCGGCACCGGAGGCAGCCGCCGAACCGATCGGTCCGGACGACGGAGATCGACGCGTGAGCGAGTGGCCCGATCATCTCGGCGCGCTGATCGGCAACACGCCGCTGCTTGAGCTCAAGCGCTTCGACGGCGGGCAGAGCGGCCTCTGCCGCATCCTGGCGAAGATCGAGTACCTGAACCCGGCCGGCAGCATCAAGGACCGCACCGCCTGGGGGATCATCCGCGCCGCGGAGGCCGAGGGTCATCTCCGGCCCGGCCAGACGCTGGTCGATCTCACCAGCGGCAATACCGGGATCGGGCTCGCGGCCCTGGCCGCGGCCCGAGGCTACCGGGCGAAGTTCTACCTGCGCGCCTCCACCAGCCCCGAGAAGATCGCCCTGATCCATCAGTACGGCGCCCGGACGATCCTGATCGACGATGCCGAGTTCCTGCAGCCCGGCGCCGTCGACCTCATCATCGATCGGATGCGACAGGCGAATCCGGACGCCTTCTACACCAACCAGCGCGGCAATCCGGCCAACCCCCGCATCCATTTCGAAACGACGGGGCCGGAGATCTGGCGCGATACGGCGGGAGCGGTCGACATCCTCGTGTCGGCGGTGGGAACCGGCGGCACGGTCTCGGGCACCGGCCGGTACCTGAAAGCGCAGAAGCCAAGCCTGAAGGTGGTGGTGGTCGAGCCGGCGGCCGGGTCCGTCCCGACCCCCGACCATCCGGACGTGGACACCGTCGAGGGCGTGCACAAGGTGACCGAGGTGGACGCGCAGCATCTTCCCGGGAACTACGATCCCGGCGTCGTCGACGCGGTGATCGCGTGCGAGACGGCCCAGGCTCGGCTCACGGCTCGGGCGCTGGCGCGGGATGAAGGGCTCACGGCAGGGCCGTCCTCGGGCGCGGTTCTGTTCGCGGCAGCCCAACTCGCCGCACGGCCGGAGAATGCGGGCCGGACCATCGTCGCCATCGTTGCCGATAGCGGCGAGCGGTATCTCTCCCAGCCTGGCGTCGATGGAGACCGGACGCCGCAGCCCGATCCCGCACCCGGCCTCCAGCGCCGATCGGGCGCGTGGTCGGGCCCGGCTGTCGGAACCGATCCGAAGCCGAGCTATCATGGTCCCCTCGGCTGAGGGAATCGGCCGTCAGCCGGATCAGGCGGCGCCGAGGTGAAGGCGCGCGCCGTGCGTGCGGGCCAGATCGAGCTCCGCCGCCGGGCCGGGCGACCGGAACCGCACGGCGTAAGGCCCCTCGTCCCTTGCGTCGAGAGCCCGCGCGACCTCAATGCCCGACTCGCGTGCCGCGAGCCGAAGGACGCTGCCGCCCAGAGTGAATGCTGTTTGTCCATGGTCTGTGGCCAGCAGGGCCTGGTACCGTCGCGCACTGACCGCCGGATCCCTCACGGCGACCGCGACCTCGGCGATGCCAGAGACCTCGTTAGCGTGGTGCCGAGCCGCGCCCTCCGGCACCCGCAGCGCCCGGGGCGTGAGGTCGCCGCACAGGAAGGGCACGTCCGAGCGCGGCGAGCGCGCCGTCTGCCACCGCAGCACGGCGCCGTCCGGGCGGGCGCGACCGCCGTCGAACGGCCCTTCGAAATCGAGGCCGCGCGCGTTGGCACGCGCGATCGCGGCGCCGACATCGTCGGGGCGCAACGCGTAATCGACGAAGCCTTCGCCCGCCCGGTCGAGCAGCCGCCACCAGCGGGAATCCGGATCGGGCCGGCGGAACGCGATCAATTCCAGGTAGGTGCCGTCGGCGAAGACCACGAGGGCGTTGTGGGTGACGCCGCCCGCATGCTCGCCGCCCGGGATCACCGTGAAGCCCAGCGCCTCGTAATCCCGGATCGCGGCGTCGAGATCGGCGACGGCGATGACGATGTGGTCCAGGCTGAGCGGCATGCGGCAGGTCCATCCTCGCTGCTTCGCCGTTCGGAAGCGAAGCCGTTCACAGCTGCGCAGCGTGCCACGAAGGTCCTCTGCAAACAAAGCGATGGTTCTTTACAAAATCCCGGCAAGCAATGGATGAGTCATTCCCTGAAATCCTGGCTGGATAGAAGGATTTAGTTTTGTGATCGACGCTTATTGCATCGCGACAAACGCCGGCCCTCTATGGTGGGAGACGGGAGATCGTAGATGGCCAGGGACGAAGCGAGCCGGCGCCGGATAGGCTGGGGCGGCGATGCGGCGACGCGTCGTGCCGCCCTCGGCGCCGTTGCGGCCGTGCTGGCGGCGTTCGTCGCGGCGCCGGCCTCGGCCGCGGAGGAGCCGGTGCAGGGCGGCACGCTGGTCTACCTGGAGCAGCAGGCGCATTCGAACCTCTATCCCCCGGCAGGCGGCTTCTACCCGAACGGCGGCGTCCTCAACCAGATCACCGACAAGCTCACCTATCAGAACCCAGAGACCCTCGAGATCGAACCGTGGATCGCCAAGTCCTGGACGGTCGACGCAGATGCCACGACCTACACGTTCGAGATCCGCGAGGGCGTGACCTTCTCCGACGGCACCCCCGTCGACGCCGCGGCGGTCGCCAAAAACTTCGACACGTTCGGTCTCGGCAACAAGGACCTCAAGCTGCCGGTCTCGGAGGCGGTCAACAATTACGCCCGCAGCGAGGTGCTCGGACCGCTCACGGTGCGCTTCCACTTCACCAAGCCCGCGCCGGGCTTCCTGCAGGCCACTTCGGTCATCGGCTCGGGGCTCGTCGCGCCGAAGACGCTGAGCCTGCCCTTCGATCAGCTCGGCGACGCGACCCGGATCGTCGGCTCGGGACCGTTCGTCGTCGTCCGCGAGACGCTCGGGCGCGAGATCGTGTTCGCTGCGCGCAAGGACTATGCCTGGGGGCCGCCGAAATCCAGCCACGGCGGGCGGGCCTATCTCGACGGGATCAAGCTGATCGTGACGCCGGAGGACAGCGTCCGGATCGGCGCGCTCCTGGCCGGTCAGGCGCATGTCATCCGCCAGATCCAGGCCTATGACGAGCGCGAGGTGGAGGCGAAAGGGTTTCCGATCTCCGCGCCCTCGACGCGGGGCGTCAACAATTCGATCGCCTTCCGGCCCGACAATCCGCTGGTCGCGGACCTGCGCGTGCGCCGGGCGCTGACGCTCGCCACCGACACCCGCGAAATCGTGGACACGCTCTACTCGGACCACTATCCCCGCGCGACGTCGGTGATCGCCGCGACGGCGACCGGCTACCGCGATCTCTCCGCGAAGCTCGCGCCGGACGAGGCGGCCGCGCGGAAGCTTCTCGACGAAGCCGGCTGGCGGGTCGGCCCCGACGGCATACGCCGCAAGGACGGCCGCGAACTCGCGCTCACCGCCTACGAATCCCTGCCGCAGCCTCAGAACAAGGACATGCTGCAGCTCGTCGCCCAGCAATGGGCGAAGGTCGGCGTGAAGCTGTCCGTGCTCGCCGGCGATTCCGGCAGCCGCACCCTCGACATGCTCGACCCGCTCAAGACCGGCGTCGCGCCCGTGATGGTCGGCCGCGCCGACCCGGACGTGATCAAAAGCCAGTTCTATCCGAAGAACCGCGACGCGCTCCTCCAGAAGGGCGGATCGTCGACGAAGGTCCAGGCCTTCGTCGACGAAAGGCTGAACGGCCTTTTCGACGCGATTGCGGGCGAGCCGGACCGGGCGAAGCGCCTCCGGCTGGTCGGCGAAGTCCAGGAATACCTGCTCGACCAAGCCTACGTGATCCCGATCTTCGAGGAGCCCCAGGCCTTCGCGGCCTCACCCCTGGTCAAGGGGCTGGCCTTCGAGGCGGTCGGGCGGCCGAGCTTCTACGGCACCTGGCTCACCCGGCCGTGAGGGGTTTGCCGATGGTGCGGCGGCTCCTCGCGCGCATCGGACAGGCCCTGATCGTCCTGCTCGCCGCGTTCACGGCCTCGTTCCTGCTTCTGCAGGCGCTGCCCGCCGACGCGATCCTGATCAAGTTCATGAATCCGGATCTGGGGCTGAGCCCGGAGCAGATCGCCGAGATCCACGCCGCCTACGGCGCCGGCACGCCGCTCTGGAGCCAGTACCTGCGCGCGCTCGGCAGCTTCCTGACCGGCGATTTCGGCACTTCGGTGCAGGCCGGGGTGCCGGTGCGAGACAGTCTCGCGGCGAACCTGCCCGCGACCCTGACGCTCGCCGGGCTCGGCTTCCTGGCGGCGGTGATCCTGGCGCTCACCGTATCCGTCCTGTCGAACCTCACCGGGCTCGTCTGGCTGCGCAACGGTCTCGCCGCTTTGCCGTCGCTGTTCGTCTCGGTGCCGGTGTTCTGGCTCGGCATCCTGCTGATCCAGGTGTTCTCGTTCCAGCTCAAGCTCGTCCCCGTGATCGATCCGGGCCCGTGGGAGCGGCTGATCCTGCCGGTCGCGGCGCTGGCGGTGCCGATCTCGGCGCCACTCGCGCAGATCCTGATGCGCAACATCGACGCCGTGCTGACCCAGCCCTTCGTCGCCGTGGCGCGGGCGAAGGGCGCGAGCCGCCACTCCGTCCTGTGGCGCCACGTCGTCCCGAATGCGCTCCTGCCGACACTGACGATCGCGGGCGTGCTCTTCGGCGAACTCCTCGCCGGCGCGGTCGTGACCGAGACGGTGTTCGGCCTCAACGGGCTCGGCACCCTGACCCAGCAGGCCGTCGCCAACCAGGACGTGGCGGTGCTCCAGGCCGTGGTGGTGATCTCGGCCACGGCTTTCGTGCTCATCAATCTCGCGGTCGATCTCCTTTACCCGCTGCTCGACCCGCGCATCGCCGAGGCGGAAGCTCGATGAGTACGGTCCCGACGGGCATCTTCGCATCCGGCTCCGAGGCCGGCCGGACGGCCCCCGCCGCGGCGGCCTGGCGGATCACGCGAGGCGGATTCGCCGTCCTGCGTCGCACGCCGCCGGGGCTGGCGCTGGCCTGGCTCGTCATCGCGACCGTCGTGCTCTGGGCGCTGGCGCCCGGCTTGTTCGCCGGCCAGAACCCGGTCGCCGGCATCGGCCGCGAGAAGCTGTTGCCGCCGAGCGCCGCCCACCTCCTCGGCACCGACGCCTTGGGCCGCGACCTGTATGCCCGGATCGTGCACGGCGCGGTCCACTCGCTGTCCGGGGCCTTCGTCGCCGTGACCGTCGGGCTCTTCGCCGGGACGATTCTCGGCCTGGTGGCGGGCGCGAAGGGCGGGCTCGTGGACATTCTGGTGATGCGGCTCGTGGACACCTTGCTGGCGATCCCGACGCTCCTGCTGTCGCTGACCATCATCGTGCTCCTCGGCTTCGGCACGGTGAATGCCGCGATCGCGGTCGGGCTCGCCTCGGTGGCGAGCTTCGCCCGGCTGACCCGCTCCGAAGTCGTGCGGGTGCGCGGCGCCGACTACGTCGAGGCCGCCTACGGCTCCGGGGGCACCTTCTGGCGCGTGCTCTGGCGGCACGTGCTCCCGAACTCGCTGACCTCGGTCATCGGCCTCGCGGCGCTCCAGTTCGGCACCGCGATCCTGTCGATCTCGACCCTGGGCTTCCTCGGCTACGGCGCGCCGCCGCCGACCCCGGAATGGGGCCTGCTGATCGCGGAGGGCCGCAACTACATCTCCCGCGCGTGGCTCACCACGGCGCCGGGGATCGTGGTGGTCCTGGTGGTGCTCTCGGCGAACCGCATCAGCCGCTCGCTCGCCGGCAACGCCCGATGAGCGCGCCGCTCCTCGCGATCGACAATCTCGACGTCTCCTACGCCGACGGGGCGGAGCGCCGCCGGGTGGTGCACGGGATCTCGCTGGACATCGCCGCCGGCGAGGTCGTGGCCCTGGTCGGCGAGTCGGGCTCCGGCAAGACGACCCTTGTCCAGGCGGTGATCGGCCTTCTGCCCGAGGGGGGACGGGTCGACGGCGGCGCGATCCGGTTCGCCGGCACCGACATCGCCGGCTGGTCACAGCGCCGCCTCGACGCCCTGCGCGGCGAACGGATCAGCCTGATCCCGCAGGATCCAGGCTCGTCCCTGAACCCGGTCAAGACGATCGGGGCCCAGGTCGGCGAGATCCTGCGGCTGCATCGCCGGCTGGGACGCGCCGAGCTCCGGGAGGCCACCCTGGACCTGCTCGCGCAGGTCGGGCTGTCACAGCCGGCCCTGCGGCTCGGCCAGTATCCGCACCAGCTCTCCGGCGGCATGAAGCAGCGCGTGCTGATCGCCATCGCCACGGCCCTGCGCCCGAGCCTCATCATCGCCGATGAGCCGACCAGCGCCCTCGACGTCACGGTCCAGAAGCGCATCCTCGACCTCATCGACACGCTGCGACGCGAGAGCGGCACCGCGCTCCTCCTCGTCACCCACGATCTGGGCGTCGCCGCCGACCGCGCCGACCGGATCGTGGTGCTGCGCGACGGCAGCGTTCAGGAGCGCGGCCCGGCTGCTTCGGTGCTGTCCGCACCGCGCAGCGCCTATACAAGCCAACTCCTCGCCGATATCCCGTCGCTCGCCGCGCCCCGGCTTCGCTCGATGCCGGCGCCGCGCGAAGGGCCGCCGGCCGTCATCGTCGAGACCCTCGTCCGGGATTACCCCGGCGCCGGCCGGCGCCCGTTCCGGGCCGTGGACGGGCTGTCCTTCACGGTCGCGCCGGGCACCACCCACGCCATCGTCGGGGAATCCGGCTCGGGCAAGTCCACGACGATCCGGGCGATCGTCGGCCTGGAGCGGCCGTCCGCCGGCCGGATCCTGGTCGACGGGCTGGACCTCGCGACCCTGCGCGGCGACACGCTGCGGACGTTCCGGCGCCGCATCCAGCTCGTCTACCAAAATCCGTTCTCCTCCCTCGACCCGCGCCAGACGATCGAGGCGATCGTCGAGGAGCCGCTCCTCAACTTCGAGCCGGTCGCCCGGGCCGAGCGGGCCCGGCGCGTGGCCGAGATCGTCGAGCGGGTCGGCCTGCCGTCCGGCCTCCTCCGGCGGCATCCGGCGGCGCTTTCGGGCGGCCAGCGCCAGCGCGTCGCGATCGCCCGCGCCCTGGTACTCGAACCGAAGATCTTGGTCCTCGACGAGGCGGTCTCGGCGCTCGACGTGACCGTGCAGGCGCAGATCCTGCGCCTCCTCGACGCCATGCAGGCCGAGCGCCGGCTGACCTACCTGTTCGTGTCGCACGACCTCGCGGTGGTCCGGCGGATCGCCGATACCGTCACGGTCCTTCGCGATGGCCGCGCGGTCGAGCAAGGCTCGGTCGAGGCGGTCTTCGAACGGCCCCGCGATCCCTATACCCGCGACCTCATCGCGGCGATTCCCGGCCAGCGCCTGCCGGCGCCCCAACCCGTCGCCGCGGAGGCGTGATCCGTGAGCGCCTTTACGATTCGGCCTGGGTCCCGACTCAAGACGCCGCTTGAACGATGGCGATCAAACGCTCCGGGTGGAGGATGCGGATGGACGCCTTGTCCACGGCGACGATGCCGTCGGCCTGAAAGCGCTTGAGCATCATCGTCACCCATTGCCGGGTCGACCCGATGAGCGCCGCGATCTCGTCATGCGTAATGCGCCGCTCAATGACGCGGGCGCCCGCTTCCTTCCTCCCGTAGAGATCGCCGAGATTGAGGAGGAGCTGTGCCAAACGCTCGATCACCGAGCGGGTGCCCAGCATCTGCGCCATCGCGGTGTAGCAGCGGCCCTTCGCCTCCAGCGCCTCGATCAGGCACAGGGCGAAATCCGGCATCTGGCGAATCAGGCTGCGCAAGGTCGCGGCCGAGAGCGCGGTGACCCGTGAGGGCTCGATCGCCTCGCCCGACCATTGATGGACGCCGCCGCCGGTCAGGCTCGGGCCGCCGATGAAATGACCCGGCGTCCAGTAGGCCAGGGTGATCTGCCGGCCGGACGGCCCGGTATAGAACACCCGGACCCGTCCGGCCTCGATCAGAAAGATGCCGCCATGCGGTTCGCCCTGGCGGAACACGCTCTGGCCCTGCGCGAGGGTAAGGCTGCGCCCGGCCGCCCGCATGCGCGCGACGTCGGCCGGGGGCAGGGCATCAAGGAAGGCCGCCCCGTCGTCCAGCCCCTCGATGGTCTCGCTCAGGAACAGGGCACTGACGATCAGGGGCGCGGGCGCTCGTGACGGTGCAGTCAGGGCGGCGAGCGCGGGCGGCATGAGGAAGATCCGGTTCGGCAGAGTCCAACACCCCGACTATGCGCGCCGCAAGATTTCGAACCAGTCCAAACATGTCTCGCGCCGGAGAATTTTGTGTCCGGTGCCCGGCATTGAAGAGACTCTTCTTTCCGTCACGCAGGCGGCGCGGACTGAAGCAAGATCTTCGAAGAGACCGCAATTAATTGCTGTCTTGCCGGTCCCCGCGGCGGCGAACATTGCGCCAGCTCCCGTGCGCCGCCGGGACGCAGCCCCTTCGCTCCGGAGCCGCCCGCGTGATCTCCCTTCGCCGCCTCGCCGCAATCGTGCTCGCGGCCTCCACCTTCGCGACGACGGTGCAGGCGGAGACCATCCGTGTCGCCGTAGGCACGCAGGACACCACGATCAACTGCGCGACCGGCGGCCTGCTGATCCGCGAATTGAAGCTCCTCGAAAAGTTTCTGCCGCAGGACGGCAAGTACAAGGATGCCACCTACGACATCCAGTGGCGCAACTTCACCAGCGGCGCGCCGCTGACCAACGAAATGGTCGCCGGCAAGCTCGATCTCGGTGCGATGGCCGACTTCCCGGGCTCCCTGAACGGCGCCGCCTTCGCCAAAGCCGGTCGGCGCAGCCTGTTCCTCAGCGTGCTCTCGGGCAGCCTCACGGGCAGCGGCAACGGCGTTGTCGTGCCCGTCGCCTCCCCGGTGCAGGCCTTCACTGAGCTCAAGGGCAAGACCATCTCGGTGCCCTTCGCCTCCACCGCCCACGGCCTGTTGCTGCGGGCCGTGAAGGCGCAAGGGTGGGATCCGGAGCGGGACGTCACCATCATCACGCAGGCGCCGGAGGTCGCGGGCTCGGCGCTGAAGGCCGACAAGATCGACGCGCATGCCGATTTCGTGCCCTTCGCCGAACTGTTCCCCTGGCGCGGCATCGCCCGGAAGATCTACGACGGCTCGCAGTCGAACGCCCCGACCTTCCACGGCGCGCTGGTCGACGCGGCCTATGCGGAGCGCTACCCCGAGATCGTCACGGCCTACCTGCGCGCGGCGATCGAGGCGGATCGGCTGATCGCGGCCGAGCCCGAGCGCTACGCCGAACTGATCGCGCGCGTGACGGGTATCGAGGCGGAGGTCGTCTACCTGTTCCACGGGCCGCTGGGCCTGCAGACCCGCGACATAACCTGGAAGCCTGAATACCGGCAGGCCCTGAAGACCTCGATCGAGACCCTGACGCTCCTGAAGAAGGCTGATGGCGATCTCGACGTCGACCGGTTCGTCGACGACCGCTTCGTGCGCGCGGCCGCCGCACGGGCCGGGATCGACTACGAGGCCCGGCTGAAGGACTATGCCCAGGCGCCGCTCAAGGCCGTGGACGCCGGGACCGGCCAGCCGATCACCGACGTCTCGCGCGTCGCCCAGATCTGGGTGACGGGCGAGGACAAGGTCCGCCACTACGCCTCGCCCGAGGCGGCGCTCGCGGCCCTGGCCGCGCTGGAGCAGGGGGGCGGCAGCGCGCGCGTCGTCTACGCGCAGGACCGAAACAGCGGCATCAAGCTGTTCGCCGCGCAGGCCTGGTACGTGCGCGATCCCGAGCATCGCCTCAGCGCCTTCCTGCTCAAGGGCGATGCCGAGGCTTTCGCCAAGGCCAAGGGCGGCGAGGTGCTCGATTTCGCCGCCGCCCGTGCAGGCGCGGCGCGGCTCAGCGCCCGATGAGCGCCGGAACCCTCGGCGCCCCGGGCGTCGCCCTGACGGCGCGGCCGCCCGCGCGGGCTGAGCCGCGCCGGCTCTCCCCGTTGCCGGTTCACCGCCTCGCGATCCAGGCCGGTGCGCTCGGTCTCGGCCTCCTCGCCTGGCATCTCGCCGCGAGCCTGAAGCTCGATCTCAGCTTCGTCACCTTCCGCAACGTCCCGACCCCCGCCGCGGTGGCGCGGGCGGCTTGGGCGCTGGCGCATGCGCCGAAGCTCGGCGCCCATCTCGGGGCCAGCCTCGCGCGGGTGCTCGGCGGCTTCCTGGCGGCGCTCGTCGCCGGAATCGGCCTCGGCCTCGCCATCGGCCGCTCGCGCCTCGCGGGCGACCTCCTGCTGCCGCCCCTCGAAGTGCTGCGTCCGATCCCGGCGGTCGCCTGGATCCCGCTCGCGATCCTGATGTTCCCGTCGTCGGAGGCTTCGATGGTGTTCATCACCTTCACGGGCGCGCTGTTCCCGATCCTCTTGAACACCGTGCACGGGGCGGAGGCGGCCAGCCCGCGCCTCGTGGCATCCGCCCGGAGTCTCGGTGCCGGGCCGGCCGCGATCCTGCGCGAGGTGGTAATTCCGGCAGCGCTGCCGAGCATCGTCACGGGTGGGGCCATCGGCATGGGTACGGCCTGGTTCTGCCTGGTCACCGCCGAGATGATCTCGGGGCAATACGGGATCGGCTACTTCACCTGGGAATCCTACACGCTGCAGAACTACGACGACATCGTCGTCGGCATGCTGCTGATCGGCCTCCTCGGCATGGGCTCGAGCGTCGCGGTGCGCGGGCTCGGCCGCCTGGCCATGCCGTGGACCCGGGGAGGCCGCCCGTGAGCCTCGCTTCGGCGCCGACCGCGGGCCGCATCGACATCGCCGGTGCCGCGATCCGGCTCGGGGCGGGTGCCGCCGCCTTCGAGGTCGTGCGCGACATCGACCTCACCATCCCGCCGCGCCAGTTCGTGTGCCTGCTCGGGCCGTCGGGCTGCGGGAAGTCGACCCTGCTCGGCGCCCTCGCCGGCCATCTCGATCTCGCCCGCGGCAGCCTCGCGCTGGACGGACGGCCCGTGGCCGGCCCGCACCCGGAGCGCGGCATCGTCTTCCAGCAGCACACGCTGCTGCCGTGGCGGCGGGTCGTGGACAACGTCGCATTCGGGCCGAAGATGCGCGGCGTCGGTCGAGCCGAGCGGCTGGCCCGGGCGCGCGAGTTCCTGGCGGTGGTCGGGCTGGCGGACTTCGCCGAGCGCTATCCCGCGGAGCTATCGGGCGGCATGCAGCAGCGGGTCGAGATCGCCCGCGTGCTGATCAACCGGCCCCGCATTCTGCTGATGGACGAGCCCTTCGGGGCACTGGACGCGCAGACGCGCCTGATGATGCAGGAATTGCTGCTCGACATCTGGACGCGCCTGCCGACCACGGTGGTCTTCGTGACCCACGATATCGACGAGGCCCTGTTCCTGGGCGACCGGGTGCTGGTGATGTCGGCCCGGCCCGGGCGCATCCTGGAGGACATCCCGCTCGCCTTTCCGCGCCCGCGCGGCCGCGAGCTCGTCACCGAGCCGGACTTCGTCGCCCTGAAGCGGCGCTGCCTCGACCTGCTGCGCCCCCGGGACGGCCAACCCCCGCTGCCGCGCCTGACCCCGCTCGGCCTGCCGCTCGCGGGGGCGGCCTGACATGTTCGATCGCGTTTCACGCTGCAATCCGGCCCATAGGGACAAGGGCGGCCGGGATTCGTCGTGCATGCGGGGTGCGGTCTCGACATCCTGTGGCGCAGCCCGCTCCGGAAACAGCTGGAAAGGAATTGCTATCGCGCGTCGGTCCTTCGGTCCCAACGTGGCCCGTCCGCGACCAGACCGATGACGGATCCAACCATGTCGTTCCGGTGGAGATGCATATCTCCGAGATCGGCTTCTGCTCCGGCCACTCGGCCTCGGGTGTCTGGGTGGACGAGCAGGCCCGCACCACCATCCCCGGCCTCTACGCGGTCGGCGACATGGCGAGCGTGCCGCACAACTACATGCTCGGCGCCTTCGTGAACGGCGGCATCGCCGGTGCGGACGCCGCCGCCTATTGCGCGGCCACGAGCCTCCCCGAGTACGATGCCGGCGACCTTCTGGTCGAACAGGAGCGCGTGCTGGCGCCGACCCGACGCGCGGACGGGCTGACGCCGCACGAGATGGAGTTCAAGACCCGACGCTTCGTCAACGACTACCTGGAGCCGCCGAAGGTCACGGCCAAGATGGAGCTCGGTCAGCGCCGCTTCGCGGAGATCCGGGAGGATCTCGACCATCTCTGCGCCCGCGATCCGCACGAATTGCTGCGCGCCCTCGAGATGCAGACGATCCTGGACTGCGCCGACATGGCGGCGGCGGCCTCGCTCTACCGGACCGAGAGTCGCTGGGGCTTCTACCACCTGCGCACCGACCATCCCGAGACCGACAACCGCAACTGGAATTGCCACACCGTCCTCTACAAGGACGCGAGCGGCCGGATGGCCCACGCCAAGCGCGCCGTCGATCCCTTCATCGTGCCGGTCGCCGCAGCAGAGATGGGCGCCTACCACCAGCTCCGCGTCAAGACGCCGGCCGCCGCCGAGTAAGTCACCCGTCTATCCAGGGACATCCCATGCCGATCATCACTCAGGCCAAGAGCGCCGCGGTCGTCATCGACGACGAGAAGTGCATCGCCGAGAAGGGCTGTCGCGTCTGCGTCGATGTCTGTCCGCTCGACATCCTCGCGATCGATGAGAGGCGGCAGAAGGCGTACATGAAGTACGACGAGTGCTGGTATTGCATGCCGTGCGAAGTCGACTGCCCGACGAACGCCGTCAAGGTGAACATTCCCTACCTGCTGCGGTGAGCGCCATGCCCGTATTCGACAGCTTCGACGACGATCTCGACGACTTGGCCGAGCGGTGCACCGATCCCGATCCCGGCATTCGCCGCGTGGCGATGATGGACCTGGCCGAGGCGGTGGGACTCGAGGCCAAGGTGCTGCTGCTGAAGGGGCTCGCCGACGACGATGCCACGGTCCGCGCCGCCGCTGCGAAGGCCCTGGACGAGCATGACGGCCCCGACGTGGTCGAAGGTCTCGTCCGCTCCCTGGAGGATGCGGATCCCGCGGTGCGTCGCACCGCCGCCGACACGCTGGCCGAGAAGAAGGAGCCCGCCTGCGGTCCGCTCCTGATCGCGCGGGCCGGCCATGCCGATCCCTTCGTGCAGGCGGCTGCCCTCCGGGCCTTGCGCGAGCTGGTGCTGCCGGACGCGCTCGCCGCGGCGCTCGAAGCGCTCCGCAGCCCCTGGCCGGAGGTGCGCCGCGAGGGGCTCGGCGTCGTCGGCTATCTCAAAGCCGAGGTCGCGCTGCCCGCCCTGATCGCGACGGCGAGCGACGCGGATGCGGGGGTGCGCCGGGCCACAATGGCGGCGCTCGTCTTCCTGCGTCCGGGCGGCCCCGGTGTCGCCACGCTGATCGCCGGCCTTGATGACGCGCATTGGCAGGTGCGCGAGGAGGCCGCGATCTCGGCCGCCAAGATCCGCCTGCCCGAGGCGGTCGAGCCGCTGATCGCCCGCCTGGACGATCCCGTCTGGCAGGTGCGCACCAAGGCCGCGAACGCCCTCGGCCGGATCCGGGCGGTGGCCGCCATCGAGGCGTTGGGCCGCGCGCTGGGATCGGACGTCAGCAACCTCCGAAAGGAGGCCGCAGCCGCCCTCGGCGAGATCGCCGATCCGCGCGCGCTGCCCGCCCTCGAAGCGGATTTCGACGATCCCGATCCGGATGTGCGCAAGCTCGTGCGCTGGGCGATCGGGCGCTGCCGTTAACCGGAGCCAACAGGACTCCATTCCCTTGATATCGAAGATGCTGTGGCGATGAGCCCGCCAGTTGTTGAGACCACAACCTCGGACGTACGGTCATGCGCATCTGTTTCGCGACACGGGACTGCAAATCTTGCGCCGTGCTGCACGCGCTCGGAGCGCTCCCTAGTGACTCCGCGTTTGCGTGAGGAACGCGAGGCACTCGTCGCGGCAGGGGCACACGAGGGCCGGCGGGCGTTCGCGGCCGATCGGCGGCGAGCCGGCGTCGGGGCCACGCTCTCGTGCGAGGTGCGGGCGATGGGCCTACGCCGCAGTCGCTATCTCGGCGTGGCCAAGACGCACCTGGAGCACCTGCTGACGGCCGCAGCGATCAACCTCAGCCGCCTCGCCGCCTAAATAGACGACGCGCCCGTTGCCCGAACCCGGCGCCCCGCCTGCACGCGCCTCATGGCTCAGCCGACACGCGCATAGGTGTTCGCCGGCAGTATCCAAACCGGGGCAATCCCACACAAGGTGAGTAGCAGCCACGCCGCCACCGTGCCGCTCTCACGCCGAGATCCATCAACCCGCCTGTACCGGAAGTGAGTCAAACCCAGGCTTCGACGCCGATCCACAAACGTCTGTCTCAGGCGCCCACGACGCCTGATCCGGAAAGGGCGCCGAACCGCGGGTTAGGCGGCACGCAGCGTATTGAGAAAGCGAGCGATTTCCTCGGAGAGGTGCCCGGACTGGTGCGAGAGTTCGCTGGAGGCAGACAGCACTTGGCTGGCCACGGTGCCGGTATCTCTTGATGCGTGGGCCATACCGGCGATGTTGCTGGTAACCTCCCCGGTGCCGGTCGAAGCCTGGGCCACGTTGCGCACGATCTCCTGGGTCGCCGCTCCTTGCTGTTCGACGGCCGCAGCGATGTTGGTGGTCACGTCGCTGATCTCCCGGATCCGGCCCGTGATCGATCCGATGGCCGACACCGCTTGATCTGTCACCCCTTGGATCTCGCCGATTTGCGCAGAAATCTCCTCGGTCGCCTTGGCAGTCTGCTTCGCCAACTCTTTCACCTCGGCGGCGACCACCGCGAAGCCGCGACCCGCGTCACCGGCACGCGCTGCTTCGATCGTCGCATTGAGTGCCAACAGGTTGGTCTGGCCTGCTATGCTAGAGATCAGCCCGACCATATCTCCGATCCGCGCCGAGGCTTGGCACAGTGCCCCGACGAGGGCCGCGGTCCGATCAGCCTCGCCCACGGCAGTCTGAGCCAATCCCGCCGAACCCTGAACCTGGCGGCCGATCTCTCGGACGGAGCTGCCGAGCTCTTCGGCCGCGGCGGCCACCATGCTGACGTTGGAGGCCGTTTGCTCGGCGGCTGCAAATACTGTGGACGACTGTTCGGCGGTTGCCGTCGCGGTTTTCGTCATCGTCTGCGCAGCGGACTGCAGCTCTGTCGCGAAGGACTTTACAGATTCGACGACCTTGCCCACCGTTTGATCAAAATCTTTAGCTATGTTTTCGACGTATGTTTGTCGCTCCTGTTGCAGTTCTATTCTCTTTGAATCTTCAACGAAAGATACGCCAAATCTGCGGCCATTAATAATTAGCAGCTTGCAGTGAATGTCGACTTCAAATTCTGATTTGTCGTGCCGAATAAATCTGAGAGTTCCCTGTGCCCAACCGTTCAGGTCCAGGTGCTCCACGAAGGCGCCGGCCAGACTTTCGATCGTCAGCCCGTCACCCTGATCATGGGTGTAGTACGACAAAACCGGGATATTCGTCAGCACACCGACAGAATCGGCGCGCATCGCATCCTTGAAGCTGTTGTTGGCATACACGACGTTGAACGTCGGGGAATCCCTGTCGAAGACGTGAATGGCGCAAGACATGACGTCAAGAATTTTCGCGTAATCGTGCTGCGAAAACAGATCTGGCTTGTTCTTGTGCGCGAGTTTGGCGAATATTTTCATGCGCTTGCACTTCAGCGTTTTGTACAGATAAGTCGAAAACGATCTAAAAGTAATTTGTTAAAAAATTCACTCACTTCTCGCCAGGTGCGGCTTCAAAATTTGAATCTCTACGGTTCACATTCTGGAGATAATGGCGAGGCTGATCGAACGTTCGTAATGGGCTCGACACCGTCGACCTTCGGTTGCCAAGCAGACGTCAGATTTTTCGATTTTGCTTCCCTGGACCGGACAGTTTGAAACTCACCGAGACCGTATAACAATGCAGATTCCTTAGGCTTGGGGTAAACACCTGATTCGCATCGCGGATCTAAGGCGCGGGTCTCAAGGCCGGATGACCGCCATCAGCGGACCGACCCCGAAAATCTGGATCATCCGCTTCATGGTGTACACCGGAACCTGCAGGCTCATCGCGGTCCGGACCTTGGCCAAGGTCCGGGTCAGGACGTGGGTGGCTCCCATCTAGGCCTTCAGGGTGCCGAACGGGTGTTCCACGGTCTGGCGACGAATCTTCATCGCGTCCGGCAGTCGGTCGAACCGCTCCTACATCGCGTCGAGCACGCCCTCGTGCACCCAGCGTTTCACCGCCGCGTCTCCGCCGGCAGCGTGACCTGACCGGTATTTTGGACCTGGCTAGCCGCGAGGCTGCTGCATTGTAGCGGCATGGATAGCCGGAAGGCCTGATCCGGGAAGCTGCCAGGCGCGGGCGGCCGATAGCCCAGCGACAAATGCGGTCGGATGCGGTTGTACGTATTCTGCCGGAGGCCGATCACGATCCGTGCCTCCTTCAACGAGTAGAATATCTCCTGGCGCAGGCACGCGTTGCGCAGCTTGCCGTCGAAGTTCTCGCAATACTCGTTCTCTCACAGCGATCCCGGCACGATGTACTGGATCTGTGGCCTCGTCTTGGCGACCCACTTGCGCAGCGCCTTCGAGATCATCTCGCTTCGCGGTCCTTCGGTTCAGGGCCATTGTCGCAGCGGATATTCTCCGGGATGCCGTGCAGGCACATGGCCTCTGCCGAGGCCTCGATCACGCCGACGCTGTTGATGCGGCGAGCCATCTTCAGCGCGAGACAAGTTCGGCTGTCCCTTCGACAAGCTCAGGGTGAGGTCGTCGATCAGCGTCAGGATGCGCAGGCTCCGGCCGTCATGGGTCTGGGCCTGTACGAAGTCCAAGCTCCAGACGGGGTTGCGGTGGAGCGGCCGCAGGCGTTTGCCCGAGCCGTCGTTCAGCCACAGGCGCCTGCGGAGCTTATGTCGGCTGGGGACCTTCAGCCCCTCGCGACGCCAGAAGCCCTCATGGTGAGCCTGTCGAACCATGAACCCGGTCCTTGCTCACCTGCCAGCCGTCCGCCTGCAGCAGCGCGGTGACACGGCGGTAGCCATAGCGCCCGTTCGCGGACGCCAGGGCAACGATGGCTCGGGTCAGCCCATCCTCGTCGGCCGGCACGGGGGGCACGGAGCGCTGCGTGCCCCGGTGCTGGCCGACGATCCGGCAGGCTTGACGTTTCGAGAGACCGTACGTCTCCCGAATGCCGTCGACCGCCTGCCTGCGTCGCTCGGGGGCTACAAGTTTTGCTGGCGTTGCCCTTCGGGTCCCGAGGCGACGTCCGCCAGAACCTGATTCTCCAAAGAGAGGTCCGCCGCGATCCGACGAAGCCGTGTGTTCTCCCGCTTCAGATCTTTCATTTTCCTGGCCTGATCGACCTTCAGACCGCCGTACTCCTTACGCCAGCGGTAGTCGCCTTGCTCCGAGACATTCGTCTCTTGCACGCGACGGCGATGCTCTTGCCTTGCGCCGTCTGCACCTCGTTCTGGCGCAGCGTCAGAACGACCTGTTCCGCGCTCGACCTCTGTCCTCGCTTCATCCCCAACTCCTTTGGTCCAGGCTGATCCTCTCAATCAGCCCGGTCCAAAGCCAGCGGGTCAGGTCAGACCTGGGTGCAGCGGCCTTCGACGCCGCCGCGGTGATCGTTAGATGTCGGTCGGCTCGGACATCATCAGCGCGTCATCTGCTTTTATGCTGAGGTAGCGCACCGTGCTTTCGAGCTGCGTATGCCCCAGCAGCAACTGGCAGGCCTGCAAGTTGCCCGTCCCCCGGTAGGTCAGTGCCACCTTCGTCCGGGGCAGGCTGTGTGTTCCATAGCCTGCCGGGTCAAGGCCAATCAGCGCCACCCACTCATCGACGAGCCTCCCATACTCGCGTCGTGAGGTGCTCGCCCGGCCGGCTACGGTTCGGGAAGAGCCAGTCACTCGTACGAAGCTCGCGCAGCTTGAGCCAAGCCGCCAGCGTCTCACGGGTCGTTTCGGTCAGCTCGAACGGGACTGGTCGTCCGGTCTTCTGTTGCACGATGGTAGTGCGTAGGCGAACGCCGTCGCCAAGGTGGACATCGGCACGCGCAGGCTGACGAGGTCGCAGCTGCGCAGCTTGCTGTCGATTGCAGTGTTGAAAAGGAGGAGGTCGCGTGTGCGGCCCTCGTGCTGCAGACGAGTGCGGATGGCCCAGATGCGCTTAGGCTTGAACGACGGCTTGGGGCCGATGGGGCGCCCGAGGTTCCAGGGCCGGCGCGTAGCCTCTATCGTCGCTGACATGATGGTACTCCATTCGAGGAGCCATCAGCATCCCTCTCCAAATGGCGATTCGCCCCCGCTGCAGCGTGCCATAATCGGACTTTGGTGACCGGCCCGAAACCAGATTTTCATCTGCACGGTCTGGTCGGATCTTACACTCAGGGTTTCAGTGCGTCGCTCGGGTTCCTCACGCGGAACTGCAGCGCTTCGCTCATCGGCAGGTCCAGGTTCTGTCCGGCCGGTGGAATTGAGTTGAGGAACCACTGCTCGTACAGCTTGGCGAAGGTGCCGGAGGCCATCTGCGCCTTCAAGGCTCCATCGACGAGCGCTTTGAACTCAGGATCGTCGCGCGCGAGCATGAGGCCGTAGTAGTAGTTGGCGCCGGGCGACGCTGGCAGGAACGCTAACGCTTTAGGATCCAAGGCCGTCGCCCGTGCGCCAGCGAGTAGAACATCGTCCTCGCACCACGCCGCCGCTCGGCCGGTGCGCAGCATCAGCAGCGACTCAGCGTGGTCGCGCGCCTGGAGAATCGTCAGATCGAGACCGTCCGCGGCGTTCAGCTTCTGCGCCAGAAGCATGTTGAGCGAGCCCTGCGTGATCACCACCGTGCGGCCCCGTAAGCCGTGCACATCTGCGATCCCGGACGCCCGCAGGGTAAGCCAGCGCGGCTGGCTGACGAAGGTCGCGACGGAGAAGGCGACCTGCTTCTGCCGCTCGGCGGTGTTCGTCGTGCTGCCGCACTCGATATCCACCGTGCCGTTCTGGAGAAGTGGGATCCGGTTCGAGGCGTTCACCGCGACGAAGGCGGTCTTCAGCTCCGGCAGCTTGAGCTCTGTTCGGACCCGCTGCGCCACAGCGGCGCAGAGATCGAGCGACATCCCGACAGGCTTCTGATCCGGACCGAGATAGGAGAACGGGATCGACGCCTCGCGATAGCCCAATGTCAGTGTGCCCGAGGACCGGATCTTCTCGAGCGTCGGGCTTGCAGCGATCGCCGCCCCGAGGCCGGAGACGATCGCGAGGGCTGACAGGGCCGGACGGAGAGCACACGCGAGCTTGGGCGTCATGAGGGCGTCTCCAGGCGACAGGACATTGGATCTAAAGGCGCTCGCCTTCAGGCGGTGCCGCCGGCCGCGATCTCGTCGAGGCTCTCGCGCAGCGCCGCCTCGAGGATCTCGACGGCCCGGTCGATCTCATTGGTGGAGACTGTGAGCGGGGGGGCGATCCGCCAGACCGAGCCGCGTTCGGGCCGGCGACGGATGTTCATGCTCAAGCCTTTCTCGAAGCACTTGCGCGTGGTCAGAGCGCCGAGCGCATGCGCCGGGCTGCGCGACACCCGATCCGTCACCAGTTCGACCCCGATGAGCAGGCCGAGCCCACGCACGTCGCCGATCACCTCGTAGCGCTGCTGCAGGTCTTCGAACCGGCCGCGCAGATAAGCGCCCATCGCGTTGGCCCGGTCGACGAGCTTTTCCTGCTCGATCACCTTCAGAACCGCGAGGCCGACCTCGGCGGTAAGCGGGTCGGAAACGTGGCTGGTGTAGTAAGTGAAGTGCTTCTCGTAGATGTCCGCCTCGATCGCGGCGGTGGTCGCGACGGCCGCGAGCGGCAGGCCGCCGCCCAGCGTCTTCGACATCGTCATGATGTCCGGCACGACGTCGAAGTGCTCGGCTCCGGTGCGCGTGCCGATCCGACCGAAGGCGGTCTGCGCCTCGTCGAAGATCAGCAGCATGCCGCGGGCATCGGCAGCCTGTCTGAGGGCGACCAGGAACGAACGCGGCGGCACCAGCACGCCGCCCGCGCTGATCACCGGCTCGACGATGATCGCGGCGCCCTTGCCCGCCGACTGCATGTCGTAGAGCTTCAGCGCGAGATCGAGGTTGGCGAGCGCCGCCGCCTCCTCGTCCATCCCCGGAAAGTAGGGGCGGTAAGCGTTGGGTTCGGGGATGACGAACACGCCGGGTGCGGGCACGCCGTAGCCCTTGCGGTCGCTGGCCATCGAGACGGAGCTCGCGCCGCCGGTGATGCCGTGCCACGAACCGCCGAGAGCCAGGACCTCGTACCCGCCAGTGTACATCTTGGCCATGCGAAGGGCGACCTCGGTCGCCTCGGAGCCGGTGTTGACGAAGATCGTCTTCGTGAGGTCGCCGGGCAGCCAGTCGCGGGCCAGCACCTGGGCGAGCTCGGCCACCACTTCCGGAATCATCCCGCTGAAGAAGTGGAACGCCTTCTCCCCGGCCCGGTGGACCGCCTCGACGATGGCGGGATGGTTGTGACCGATCGTGGCGCACATCTGGCCGGAGGTGAAATCCAGGTATTCCCGTCCCTGGCTGTCAGTGACGACGGTGCCCCGGGCTTTCGTGAAGAGGTTCGGGAAGGTATCGCCGCCGTAGCGGACCAGATGGTCCTTAGCTGCCGCCTCAAGGGATCCGCTCATCGTCCGCTCCATCGGCAGGGTGCCGGAGTCGAGCCGACTCCGAAGCAGCGCTCGTTGCGGCCTTGGTTCCGGCACCGGCGTTGCGTGGTGTCGGCAGTACGGTTAGGTCGGAGGTGCCGATGCGCGCCAACGCAAAAAACTCATCGGCCGCTGAGGCTGGCTCACCGACAGACCCGGGGCGACGCAGGACGCCGCCGCTGCGGGCGCTCGCGGCGTTTGAAGCCGCCGCCCGGCACGGCAGCTTCGCGAAAGGCGCCGAGGAACTGGGCGTCACGCCTTCGGCGATCAGCCATCAGGTTCAGCAGCTCGAGGACTTTCTCGGCCTGCCGCTGTTCCGACGGCGGGCGGGCCGTGCCTTCCTGACGGAGGCGGGCAGGACTTACGCCGCCGAGATCGAACACGCCTTCGGCGTCATCGCAGGTGCAACGGAACGGGTCGCCCCACAATCCCAGCACGAGCCCCTTGTCATCGCATCGGGGCCTAGCTTCGCGGCGAAATGGTTGCAGCCTAGGCTGCCGGATTTCCTCCATTCCCACCCCGAGGCGCGGATCCGTCTGTCGACGTTGTCGGATCGCGACGACATCGAGACGGAGCGATTCGATCTCGCCATCACCTACGGCCGACCGCCGCAGACGGCTCTGCGCGTCGAGCCGCTCCTGATCGAGCGGCTGCGCCCACTGTGCAGTCCCTCCCTCGCCGATTCGGTTGGGCTGTACACACCGCGAGACCTCGCGACCACGACCCTGATCCATTCCGCCAACGCGTTGACGTGGGCGCACTACCTGCGACGTGTCGGAGAACGGGACCTACGCCCGCGCAACGAGATGTGGCTGGACCGTTCAGTGATGGCGGTGGAAGCTGCGGTTGCTGGCCTCGGCGTCGTTCTGGAGAGCGAGGTCCTGGCGGCGGATGAACTCCGTGACGGTCGGCTGATCGCTCCCTTCAGGGATCATGCATTCGAGGTGGAGACGACGTCGTACTTCCTTGTCAAACCACGCGGTGTGAAGCGCGGGTCACTGGCAGGCCCGTTCGAGGCCTGGCTGAGGGGAGCGATCGCGGCAGAAAATCTCACTGCTCCGGCAGTCGATGCCTCAGTCGGCGGGTGAGCGCCATAAGCAGAGGCTGGCCGCCTGCCCAGAAGCGGACGTTCAGCATTCGGCTCATCCTCGTCGACGTCACGTAGCTCAACAGTTCTTGGAAGCTGACAAGACCCAATAGGAAGAAATCAACACCAGATCTGATTGTGGGGCGAATTTCACGCAGCTGATTGATGACCGGATCGGCAAACTGGCCTGCCCCCTGAGAAGCGGTCCTCCCTGAGGCATGGCTTTGAGCCATGTGGAGGATGTCTTCATGGGACGGAACAAGCATACGGCTGAAGAGATTGTTGCCAAGCTGCGCCAAGTTGACGTTTTGGTCTCGCAGGGTCGTAAGGTAGCCGAGGCAATCCGGTCTATCGAGGTGACGGAAGGTAGGTATTACCGCTGGCGCATCGTCCTTCGACAGGCTCAGGACGATGGCGATCTTCAACCGCCTTAAGGACTTCCGCCGGATCGCAACCCGCTACGATAAGCTCGCTCGCAACTACGCCTCGGCCTTAGCCCTGGCAGCTGTCATCGCCTTCTGGTGCTGATCGAGTCCAGACCCTAACTTCGAACCTGGGCCACCGAACGGGGGCAGGCCACTTCGGGTCGATCTCCAGCAGACGGTGGATCGTCTTGGCCTCGTGCCCGGTCTGCCATGAAGCTGATCGACACCGCAGGCCGTATAGGCGTTTGCTCGATTTGTGAGAGACCAGGCATGTTCGACGTGACGAAGATGCTGGCCGACGCGCTGGGCGAGCACCTCGCGCTCACCTACCAGCGCACCTTCGGCAGTCGTGAACCGCGTTTCGCCGAGGTGATCGAGGCGTCCGCACGTCTGACCATCGAGCGTATCGTCGGCAGCGATGCGCTCTACCACGACGGCGACCACACCGCCCTCGTCACCCTCGTGGCTCAGGACATCCTGCGCGGCCGGTTCCTCGACAAGGGCATCACGCCGGAGGACTGGCTGCACATGATCCTGGCGGCCCTGTACCACGACATTGGCTACGTGCGCGGTGTCTGCTCAGGTGACCGGGCGAACGCCTTCGTCATCGACGCGCAGGGCGCCACCGTCGGTTTGCCGCGGGGTGCCTCGGACGCGGCTTTGGCGCCCTACCACATCGAACGCTCGAAGCTGGCGGTGCAGGAGCGCTTCGGCACGCATGATCTTGTCGATGCGCAGCGCGTGATGCGGGCCATCGAGTTGACTCGTTTCCCCGTGCCCGCGGACGATGAGCACCGAGAGACCGGGACCGAAGCCGGCTTGATGCGTGCGGCGGACCTGATCGGGCAACTCGGTGATCCGCTCTATCCGCGCAAGTTGAACGCATTGTTCCACGAGTTCGCCGAGGTCGGCCTCGACGACCAGCTCGGCTATGCCAGCCCGGCCGACCTCGCGGAGCGGTATCCGGCGTTCTTCTGGGGCAAGATCGAGCCAGTCATCGGCGACGCGGTTCGCTTTCTTGATCTGACGGTCGAGGGGCGGAGCTGGGTGGCCAACCTCTACAGCCATGTGTTCGCGATCGAGCATGACCGCCGCCGCATGGGTCCTCACCCCGGCTGAGCTGCAGAAGTAGCTCTCAGCGATATCGGACATGATGAAGCGAGCGGCAGGGTTCACAGTCGCGCGCGCGAAGCCACATCGTCCATTGGTGTCCGGTATGAGCCGGTACAAGCCGCTTTAAAATGTGGGGCGAAACGTGGGCAGGGCGTACCCGGCGTTTCGATTTATCAAGCTACAACAAGTGCTTCCGCCACATCAGTGGCGAGACGGAGGGAATCGAACCGTCGTATCCAATTTGGAAAACGGGACGAGCGGAAAGTGCCGATGCGACCTGCCTGATGCCGTAAGCTCGCGGGCGGCCGACGTACCCACCGCCGTTGGAGCGGGTTCCGAATGATGGTCAATTGAGCTGAAGGAGTGAAAACACCCGCGCGAAGCAATGGATCTCGAGTGGTCCACGCACATCGACAACTGCAGTACCAAGTCGGTGCGGACTCACTACTTAATTCGTTCGCAGCGCCGAATAGCTCAATAAAATCAATGGTAGCGAGGGAGGGATTTGAACCCCCGACACAAGGATTATGATTCCTCTGCTCTAACCAGCTGAGCTACCCCGCCACAAGCCGCGCAGGCCCCGGAAGGCTGCGACCAGCGGGCGGGGTATAGGGAGGGCGGGCGCGGGCTGTCAACGGTTCTACGCGCGGAATTTGGGGGTGCGGACAGCTCTTCCCCGCGACGAGACCGCGAAGGAACCACGGATGAACCGGAACGCTGTGAAGAAACCGGCGGCGAAGACCGCGGAGCCTAGCCAAATCGCCGTTTGGGCGAAATCCGGCCCGACCAAGCTGAGGGTCGAAGATCGGCCGGAAGCCGCGTCGACGGCGGTCAAGCCGATCCCGACAAAGCTCTCGCCGACCAGGAATCCGGAGGCGATCAGCACGCCCCGGCGGCGGGAGGCCTCCAGGGTCTCGGGATCGGCGCCGCAGCGGCGCAGGGCGCGGGTGCACAGGAAGCCGAGCAGGCCGCCGAGCCCGATGGTCATCTCGACCGAGAGCGGCAGGTACATGCCGATCCCCACGGTGAGCGCGGGGAAGCTGAACGCCCGCCGCTTGAGCGCGACTTCGAGCCCGACCATCACGGCGCCGAGGCTGCAGCCGATCAGCAGCATCGGCCAGGGCAGGGTGCGGGCGACGATGCCGTCGGCGATCTGGGTGACCAGCGAGGCCTGCGGCACGGTGAGCGCCAGGGCCGGGTCCATGCCGGGGCGGGGGAGGGACCCGACGAAGCCGTAGGCGCCGTAGAGCAGCGACAGCAGCGGCACGATCACCAGCGACCCGACGGCGACGCCGACGATCAGCACGGCCTGCTGGCGCCAGGGCGTGGCGTCGACGATCTGGCCGGTCTTGAGGTCCTGCAGGTTGTCGTTGGCGATGGAGCAGGCGGTGATGATCACCGAGGCCGCGAGCAGCACCAAGGCGACCGTGACGCGCCGGGCCTCCGGGCTGTCGGCCGGCCCGAGGAGCAGCGGCAGCAGGGCGGCGCCGACCATGGCCGTGAGGATGCCGATCCCGGAGATCGGGCTGGTCGAGGAGCCGAGGAGGCCGGCGAGGTAGCCGCAGACCGCCGCCATCGCGGCGCCGAACACGAGGCAGAACACCAGGCCCGCCGCAACCACGGCGGCGAGCATCGGCCCGGCGATCCCGAGATCCGCCGCGAAGCCGGCAAACAGCGCGCCGAGCGGCAGGCACAAGGCGAGCGCGGCCCCGCCGACCAGGGGCAGCGGCAGGTCGCGATCCTGCCGGGCGGCGGCGTGCGCGGGATTGCCGGCGGCCAAAGCCGCCCGGATGCTCCGGGCGATCGGCCGGATTAGCGTCGCCACAGTCCAGAACCCGCCGACCGCGATGATGCCGGCGCCGACGAGCCGGACCTGCCCCGACCAGACGGCCTGCGCCGCCTCCCCGGGCGAGAGGCCGGGCTGGGGCGTCAGGGCGGTCAGCACCGGGACCATGACGCCCCAGGCGATCACCACCCCGGTCAGCAGGGCGAGGCACGCCCCGATCCCGACCAGGTAGCCGACTCCGACCAGGGCCAGGGAGAAGCCGCTGCCGATGCTGAACACCGCGCCGCCCAGGGTCACAGCCGTGAGCACGCCGTCGGCCAGGATGCGCAGGCCGCTGGTGGCGAAGGCGACGAGGCCGGAGCCGGCCGCGGCGATCAGCAAAGTCGTGAGGCCGCGCTCGCCGGTCTCGGCATGGCCGGCGCGCAGAACCTCGGCGGCGGCGAGGCCCTCGGGGTAGGGGAGGTCGCTACCCGTGACCAATGCCCGGCGCAGGGGGATCGAGAACGCGACGCCGAGCCAGCCGCCGATCAGGCAGACCAGGCTCGTCTCCCAGAACGGAAAGCCGTGCCAATGCCCGATCAGCACCAAGCCCGGCAGGACCAGGATGACGTTGCACAGGGTGCCGGCCGCCGAGGCCTGGGTCTGGACGATGTTGGTCTCGAGGATGCCGGCGCCGCCCACGAGCCGCAGGGCGCCCATCGCGATCAGCGCGGCCGGGATCGAGGACGAGAAGGTCATCCCGGTCTTGAGGCCGAGATAGATGTTGGCGGCCATGAACACGATGGTGATCAGCGCGCCGAGCACGATTCCCCGGGCCGTGATCTCCCGCCTGTGCCCGCTCACCGGGGCGCCCGCGTCCATAACCGCCATCGCGCCCCCTCCGGCTTCAGCGGCCGGACATTTGTCCCGGGATGAACGATAACCCGATGGCCCGCGCCGCGCCGCCCCTCTATCTTGCGACACGTGGCCCCGCTCGGGGGCCGCGCTGAAGCGGAGCGTTCGATGACACGCCTTGCCAGAACCGGTTTTGCCGCCCTCTTCGCACTTGCCGTGCCGCTCGCCATCCCCGGCGCCCGCGCGGCGGGGGAGAGCATCACCTACAAGGCCGCGCTGACCGGCGGCAGCGAGGTTCCGGCGACCGACTCGAAGGGCACCGGCGCCGTCACGGCCACCTACGATCCGGCCACCAAGCGCCTGAGCTGGAACGGCACCTATGGCGGCCTGACCGGCCCGGTCACGGCGGCGCATTTCCATGGCCCGGCTCAAGCCGGCGCCAATGCCGGCGTGCTCGTACCGGTGACCGCCACCAGCAGCCCGTTCTCCGGGGAGGCGACCCTGGACGAGGCCAAGGCCGCCGACCTCGAAGCCGGCAAGCTCTATTTCAACATCCACACCGCGGCGAACCCGAAGGGCGAGATCCGCGGCCAGGTCGAGCGGGCGCGGTAGGATCCCGGTCGACGCCGGTTCGACGGGCCGTCTCAGTCGACCACCTCATCCTTTGGTGACGAGACGAAGCGGAAGCGTAAGAGGCGGGGTGGGATCCTGACGGCTCCAAAAGTCGGCAACCGCCTCGGTCTTGCTGTGCAGGTTCACAAATCCGCTGATTGCGGCACGCTGCCCTAGGAGAGCTTGGCGATGCGCGACAACAGTTTTGACCGGACGATCGAGCGGAACGACGTCCAGAAATGGCGTTTCCTGATCAAGGAAGTATGAGGAGTGAAGGCCGACCGATCGCAGACATTCGGGTCGGTCCGCGCGTTCTATCGACAACACGGCACTTGTTCGCGGACGTTCTGTAAGTATGACAGCCGCGAACTGTCGAACAGCCAGGTGGAGGACCTGCTGCCTCAGAAACGCGGTCCGCGCTGGGCAGCGCAGCGCATGTCAGCCGCGTTTGTGAACCTGCAAAGAAATGACGATGAGGTTTGCTGGCGATTTTCGATCCAGATGAACCCGACCGAAATTCAGCTCGCGTCGCCGTAGCTTGGACGGGGCAAGGTAAACTACATCGTCGTTCCGGGGCGTCGCAAGCGACCCAGGAATTTGGAGACGCTGACCGCCCCAGCTCATGACACGACGGCATTTCTGGATGCCTGGCTCCGCTGAGCAGCTCCGGAATGACGGGGTACCAGCTCCGCCGTCCACGATGTGTCAGAACCGGGCTCAAAATCGTGCTCCCGGCACGATTGCCCGATATCTTGGAATTGGGTCGAGGATGGCAAGCACCGACCCAAACGTGTCCGAACCCATCACGCCCAGCGCCTTCACCCGGCAGGATCTCGTCCGCGCCGATCCCCGCGCCTGGGCCTCCTGGCTCTGTACGCGCGAAGACCTAGCCGACGTGCCGCATCTCGCGGGCTGGGCCGAGGCGGCCCGGCCGCTGATCGTCCGCCGCCGGGTCCCGGGGGAGGGCGCCGAGGTTGTGCCGCTCGGCCTGCCGCTCCCGCCCGCCGACGGCAAGCGCCGGATCGGTCTCGCCCTGCCGGCCGAACACCTCACCGGCATTGCCGGTCCGAGCCTGGCCGAGGCCGCCGCCCACGCCCCCGCCGCCTGGCACGAAACCATCGCGGCTGCTGTGGCGCTGGGCAAACGCTACGGCCTGACTCCGCGGCCGTTCGGCGGCTTGCTGTGGCAGGCGGTGACCGGGCTCGCCTACCTGAGTGCGACCTCCGACCTCGACCTGCTCTGGCCCTGCACGGAGCCGTTCCCGACCGGCCTGCTCGACGGGCTCGCGTCCATCGCGGATAACGCCCCGATACGCCTCGACGGCGAGATCCTGCTGCCGGGCGGGACCGGCCTGCACTGGCGCGAGCTGCGCGACGCCCCGGAGGGTGGGACGGTGCTGGCCAAGGGCCTCGACACGTTGGCGATGCGGCCGGTCGCCGGCCTACGAATCCGGGACCCCGCATGACCCTCGCGATCCTGCTCTCCGGCCAGGGCGGCCAGCATCCCGGGATGTTCGACCTCACCGCCGACCACCCGGCCGCGCAGGCGGTTTTCGCCGCCGCAACGCCGCTCCTCCATGGCACAGACCCGCGCGACCTCGCGCGCAGCGGCGGCGACGCGCTCCACGCCAACCGAGCCGGGCAGATCCTGTGCTGCACCGCCGCGCTGGCCGCCTGGCGGGCGCTAGGCTTCACCGGCCGCGCCATCGTGGCCGGCTACAGCATCGGTGACCTCGCCGCCTGGGGCGTTGCCGGCCGGATCGCGGATGCCGACATCCTCGCCCTAGCCGGCCGCCGCGCCGAGGCGATGGATGCCGCCTCCGGGGAGGGGTTCGGGCTGGCCGGGATCCGGGGACTCGGCCTCGACGCGCTGGGAGCCCTGGCCGGCCGGCACGACTGCCATCTCGCAATCCGCAACGCCCCCGATAGCGGCGTGGCCGGCGGCCGTCGCGACGCCCTCGAAGCCCTGTGCCGGGACGCCGCCGCGGCCGGCGCGCAGCGGGAGGTGCTGCTGCCGGTCCACACCCCCTCGCACACCCCGCTGCTGGCGGAGGCGAGCAAGGCGTTCCGAAGCGCACTCAGTGCCGTCACCCTGCACCGCCCGCCCACCGGCGCGCCCCGCCTGATCAGCGGGCTCGACGGGGCGACCCTGTTCCGGCCCGATGACGGGATCGACAAGCTCGCCCGCCAAATCTCCCAAACGATCGACTGGGCCGCCTGCCTGGAAGCCTGCCGGGAATACGGGGCCGACCGTGTTCTGGAACTCGGCCCCGGCCACGCCTTGGCGACGATGGCGCGCGCGGCCTTGCCCGATGCGCGGGTCCACGCGCTGGACGAGTTCCGGTCGCTCGGTGGTGCGGCTGCCTGGCTCGCCCAACTGTAACGCGTAGCGCGCCGCGCATTTCTTCGCGGGAACGGGCACCCGCACGTCCGATATCGCCAGTCTGCGAAGACGATGCGCAGTCTGGCGTCACCTTGACGCGAAGGCCGCCGCGGTCGTAGCAGCCGGGCAGCAACGGGACGGGACTGGTTCATGACGGGCAAGCGCGCGCTGATCACGGGGGTGACGGGCCAGGACGGCGCGTACCTGGCGCAGCTGCTGCTGCAGAAGGGCTACACGGTCACCGGGATCGTGCGCCGCTCCAGCCATGCCGGCGTGTTCGACCACCGGTTGAAGTGGCTCGGCATCCTGGACGACGTCGAACTCATGGACGGCAACCTGCTGGATCAGTCGGCGCTGCTGCGCATCGTCCAGACCGCCAAGCCCGACGAGATCTACAACCTCGCCGCGCAATCCTTCGTCACCTCGTCCTGGCAGCAGCCCCTGCTCACCGGCCAAGTGACCGGCTTGGGCGCCGTGCACATGCTCGAATGCCTGCGCTCGGTCGCCCCCCAGGCCCGGTACTACCAGGCCTCGACCTCGGAGATGTTCGGGCTGATCCAGGAGGCGCAGCAGAGCGAGACGACGCCGTTCTACCCGCGCTCGCCCTACGGCGTGGCCAAGCTCTACGCCCACTGGATGACCATCAACTACCGCGAGAGCTTCGGGCTGCACGCCTCGAACGGCATCCTGTTCAACCACGAGAGCCCGCTGCGGGGCGTCGAGTTCGTCACCCGCAAGGTCACGGACGCGGTGGCGCGAATCAAGCTCGGCAAGCAGAAGGAGCTGCGGCTGGGCAACATCGACGCCAAGCGCGACTGGGGCCATGCCCGGGACTACGTCGAGGCGATGTGGCTGATGCTGCAGCAGGACAAGCCGGACGACTATGTCATCGCCACCGGCCGGACCACGACGGTGCGGGACATGTGCGTGATCGCGTTCAAGCATGTCGGCCTCAACATCGACGACCATCTGATCATCGACCCGGCCTTCTTCCGCCCTGCCGAGGTCGAGGTGCTGCTGGGCAATCCGGCCAAGGCCAAGGCGACCTTCGGCTGGGAGGCGCAGACCAGCCTCGAATCGCTGATCACCGAGATGGTCGACGCCGACATCAAGCGCCTCAGCGCCAACGCCTGAACGGCCCTGCGCCGGCCGGCCTCGTCACCGGCCGGGTTCGGGCCCATATCGCGCGCGTCATTCGCGAGAGAGGCGCGCCGTGAAAACCTATCAGCTCTACATCGACGGCCAGGACGTCGATCCGGTCGAGGGCTCGTGGTTCGAGTCCGTCGACCCGTATCGGGGCGAGCCTTGGGCCCGGATCCCGCGCGCCTCCAAGGCCGATGTCGACAAGGCGGTGGCGGCGGCCAAGCGCGCCATGTGGGACGGGCCGTGGGCGACCATGACCGCCTCGGCCCGGGGCAAGGTGCTCCGACGGATCGGCGACCTCGTTGAGCGCGAGGCCAAGGCCCTCGCCGAGGTCGAGGTCCGCGACAACGGCAAGCTGTTCGCCGAGATGTACGGCCAGACCCGCTACCAGCCGGAATGGTGGTGGTACTATGCGGGCCTCGCCGACAAGGTCGAAGGCGCCCAGGTGCCGATCGACAAGCCCGAGACCTTCGCGTTCACCCGGCATGAGCCGGTCGGCGTGGTCGGCGCGCTCACCGCTTGGAACTCGCCACTGCTGTTCGTGGCCTGGAAATGCGCGCCGGCCCTCGCCGCCGGCTGCGCCGTCGTGGTCAAGCCGTCGGAATTCGCGTCCGCCAGCACACTCGAATTCGCCCGCCTGACCAAGGAGGCCGGGCTGCCGGACGGCATGTTCAACGTCGTCACCGGCTACGGCGGCGAGGCCGGCAGCGCCATCGTCGAGCACCCGGACGTGGCCAAGATCACCTTCACGGGCTCGGACGTGACAGGCGCGAAGGTCTACGAGGCGGCCGCCCGCCAGATCAAGCGGCTGTCGCTCGAACTCGGCGGCAAGTCGCCCAACATCGTGTTCGCCGATGCCGACCTGAAGGCCGCCGCCGCGGGCGCGATCTCGGGAATCTTCGCCGCCACCGGCCAGACCTGCATCGCCGGCTCGCGGCTGCTGGTGCAGAACAGCATCCGCGAGGCGTTCGTCGAGCGACTGGTCGAACTGGCGCGCACGGCCCGGCTCGGTGACCCGATGCAGGCCGAGACCAATATCGGGCCGATCACCACGCCGCCGCAATACGCCAAGGTGCTGGACTACATCGCGCTCGCCAAGAGCGAAGGCGCGCGCTGCGTGCTCGGCGGCAACCCGGCCTCCGGTCCCGGCGTGATCGGCGGCCAGTTCGTCGAGCCGACGATCTTCACCGGCGTGACCAACGACATGCGGATCGCCCAGGAGGAGGTGTTCGGCCCGGTCCTGTCGATCATCGGGTTCGAGGATGAGGCCGAGGCGCTCAAGCTCGGCAACGACGTGATCTACGGTCTCGCGGCCGGCGTCTGGACGCAAGATATCGGCCGGGCGCTACGCATGTCGAAGGGCCTGCGCGCCGGCACGGTCTGGGTGAACACCTACCGGGCGGTGAGCTACATGATGCCGTTCGGCGGCATGAAGCGCTCCGGTATCGGCCGCGAGAGCGGCATCGAGTCGATCCGCGAGTATCTGGAGACCAAGAGCATCTGGATCTCCACCAGCCGCGACGCGCCCGAGAACCCGTTCGTGATGCGGTAGGGTTTTAAGCCGCGTCGCCGGCCGCCGACCCGGGGCAGGGGCGTTTGCCCTCTGCAACGGGTCGGTGGCAATTCCGGCGCAAGGAAGGCCCTGGCGATGGCAACGCCGTCAGTGCAGAGCACGGGCCATTGCGATGATCGCACCCACGATGATCAACGCCTGGAAGCCGAAGGCCGACAGCACCCCATTTGATGATGTCGGCCTTCGTAGCCTCGATCTTGGACTCAAGCCGGAGCTCGGCCTCGCGGAAATCCGTCTTCGCGGCGAGCGCTGTGAGGTCGGCGTCGCGGCTGTCTCGAATCGCACCGGTGATGGCCTCTGCCTGATCTTCGGGCAGGCCGGAAGCGCGGAGCTTGCGGACGATGGAAAGTGTGTCAAGGGCGACGACAGTCATGCCGATCGCCCTGTTGCCACCATCCAGACGCGCCGCGCCCTGTCTTGCGCCCAACGACATTGAGCGTTGCCGATCAGCACGCCGCTCATCCCTTCAGACACCATCGCCGGTCGCCCTCAATCGGCAAACGGGGCCCTACGATAGGGCATCCGTCGCCTATCTCTTCCTGTACGTCCGCGGCCGACGAAGGCGCCCTGCGCCGCCACAATCCGATTATGGGATCGGCGAGACGGCACGCAATACGATATTGCTGAGGCCCGAAACGCCTACTTCGAAAAATGCGTGGTCGACATCCGGTCGGTCACGAGCTCGAACGGCACCCAATCGTATTGCTGCACGGTCTCGCGCCGGATCAGCTTCCGGGCATCGTCGACCGCACGGCGGGCCTGCAAGCCGGCGTCCTGATAGACCGTCACGGCCATGCGCTTGCGCTGCATCGCCTTGAGGCCGTCGGGCGTGGCATCGACCCCGCCGATCAGGATCCGATCGGACGGGATCCCGGCAGCCTCAACGGCGTCGGCCGCCCCGATCGCCATCTCGTCGTTGTTGGCGACGATCGCGTCGATCGCGGTCCCGTTCGCCAGCCATCCGGCCACGAGCGCCGCAGCCTTCTTGCGATCCCAATCCGCGGTGCCTTCCTCGACCACCCGCAGCCCCGGGAACGTGGCGGCAACCTCCTTGACGCCCTGCGTGCGCAGCACGGTCGCCGAGTGGCTCGGATGCCCCTTGATGATCGCGATCCGGCCTTTGTCGCCCAGCATCTGCGCGAGCTTCCGCATCTGGAGCCGACCCGCTACGAGATCGTTCGGCAGGACAAACGCCACGCGGCCATCAAACCAGTCCTCGCGGGGGCCGTTGTTGGCGTAGACCAGCGGGATGTCGACCTCCTGGGCGAGTCGCGTGATCGTCGCGTTTGCCACCGGATCGACCGGAAGGATCACCAAGGCATCGACTTTCGCGGCGATGAACTGCCGGACCTGCTCGATCTGCTTCTCGCCGGCGCCCTCGGGGGCGTAGGCGAATTGCACGGCTAGGTCGGGGAGGGACTTCGCGTAGGTCTCGATGCGGTCGCGCAGAAGCTGCGTAAAGCCGTCCGGCTGGACCATCGCGACGCCGATCGTGACCGACAGGGCCGGCGTCGCCAAGCTGGCGAACACGACGGCACAGGCCGCCGGCCACCAAGCCCTGCCGACGATCGGGGTCCGGGATCGACCGGGACGCCCGATGCACGAGCGGAGCCCCTGCCATAGGTCGTCGAGTTTCCGGACGATGGCCCAGCCGCGGAGCGTTCGGATCATGGCACTTGCACCTGCCTGAGGCGCTCGCCGCCGAGTCGATGCCGGTGCGGCGCGAGCGTGTGAAATCGAGTGTTTCGGGTCAAGCCCGATGGCGATGGTCCTCGTCGGCGACGGCGCCCGGCTGGGGCCTGACCCGCTCCCGCTCGGCGAAAGGGCGCCGTCAGGCGGCCCGGATGCTGTTCAGGAACCGCTGGACTTCGTCGCCCAGGCGCTCGGCATCGCGCGACAGCGCGCTGGCCGAGGTCAGCATCCGGTCGGCCGCCGCGCCGGTATGCTTCGCCGTGCCGGCGACCGTGGTGATATTCGCCGTTACCTCGCCGGTGCCGTTGGCGGCCTGTGCGATGTTGAGCACGATCTCCTGAGCGGCGGCGCCCTGCTCCTCGACGGCCGCGGCAATCGAGGCGGCGGTCCCGCTCATGTCCTTGACCCGCGTAGCGATCCCCTCGATCGCCGCAACGGCGTCGGAGGTGGACGCCTTGATGACCGAGACATGGCTGGCGATCTCGTCCGTGGCGCGCTTCGCCTCGCCCGCCAATTGCTTGACCTCTGCGGCGACCACCGCGAAGCCCCGCCCGGCGTCGCCGGCCCGGGCCGCCTCGATGGCGGCGTTGAGGGCGAGCAGATTGGTCTGTGCCGCGATCTTGGCGATCAAGCGGACCACGTCTCCGATCCGATCCGCCGCACCGCTGAGCACCTGCACGAACGCGATGGTCTGGGCCGCTTCGTCGGCGGCGCCGTTGGCCATGGCGGCGGAGAGTTCGGCCTGGCGCCCGACCTCCTGAACCGAGGCCCCGAGCTCATCGGCGGCGGCCGCGATCATCCGCACATTGGATTCGGCCTGTTCGGCGGCGGCGGCCACCGTCGTCGACTGACTCGCCGTCTGCCCGGCGACCGCGCTCATCTGGTGCGCCGTTCCCTGGAGCTGCGTTACCGCGGAGGCGACGGTGCCGACGATGCCGCCCACCGTTTCCTCGAACCGCTCCGCCATGTCGCGCAACACGAGCTTGCGCTGCCGCTCCGCCTCCTCGCGAACCCGGGTGGCCTCCTCTTCCAGGGATTTGGCGTGCAGCATGTTCTCCTTGAACACCTGCACCGCCCCGGCGATGGCACCGATCTCGTCGCAGCGGTCGCCGCCGGGGATCGCGACGGCGAGATCGTTCTCGGCGAGACGGGCCATCACCCGGGTGATCGTGGCGATCGGCGCGGCCACCCGGCGAACGATGAACCAGCTGATCGCCAGGGTCAGAATCGCTGCGACGGCCAGGGCTATGATCACCGCCAAGCGCGACGTGGCGCCGACCGCATCGGCGGCAGCCGTCTGCTCGAAGGCCCGCGCCTGCCGATGGACCAGCACGGAGTCCACCGACTGGGTGAACGCGACGGCGTCGGTTTGAAACGGCTCGGCGAACACCGTGTCGGCCAGTTCGCGTTCGCCGGCCCGGTCCAGCGCGGTCGCCTCGGCCTCCACAGCCAGGAAGTGCTGCCAGGCCTCGCGCAACCGATGCGCCAGTTTCTGCTCATCAGCCCCGGCGATGGTCGGCGCGTAGGTGCTCCAGGCCGCGGCGAAGGCCTCCTGGGCATGGGCGGCATCGGCGATATAGCGGCGGCGCTCATCGTCCGAGCGCGCGTTGTGGGCCAGGACGTCCAAGGCTCGCAATTCCTGGCTCAATTCCTTCATGCGGCCGAGGATCGTCACCGCCTTGATCTCGCCGGAGATCGACCGGCTGACCTCGTTGATCATGCCGATGCGGAAGACAGAAAAAAGTCCGATTGCCGCTGATATGATGAAAAGGGCGACCGAAGACCCGATGATGATTGAACGCAGATTGATGGATGATGCTTTTCGCGGCGGTGACAAATCGGCGACCATAAACTAAACCTGATAATACTATCAGTAACTTGCTAGCACATTCTCGTTAATCGATCAATAAGTTATTGTAAAGTTTTTGATATAAAGCTTATTTATAGTCGCATCGGATCGAAAACTGCATCAATTGCCATCAACGGCAATCGCATCTGTTCAGTTCGCTAATTGATATGAGAAAACAGTACGTACCGCCGGCTGCCCGGCAAGGCATACTCGTTCGCGGCGCAGGCGCGATCGATGCGGCCTCGTCTCACGAACGACCGGAGGCGAAGCGCGGATTGCCCCGTTGCCGCGGACTCGATCAGGCTGTCCGGACCGGAATCACCGAACCGCGATAGCGATCGCGAATGAAGCCGGCGACGTCCGCGGATGTCAGCAGCGCGGCGAGGCGCAAGATTCGCTCGTCCCTCGCCAGGGCCTGCGTGGTCACCAGGACATTCGCGTAGGGATTGCCCTCGGCGCGCTCGAGGGCGAGCGCATCCCGAGCCGGGACGAGCCCGAATTCGAGCGCGTAATTGCCGTTGATGACCGCCAGGACGACGTCGTCGAGGGAGCGGGGCAATTGTGCTGACAGGACTTCGATGAAGCGAAGGCTCTTCGGATTCTCGGCGATGTCCTGGACGGTCGCGAAGGTCCCGTCGCCCCCCGGACGCAGCCGGATCAGTCCGTTCCCCTGAAGAAGCTTCAGGCCACGGCTGAAGTTCGTGACGTTGTTCGGGAGGGCGACGCTCGCCCCCTTTGGAACCTCGGCCAGGGTCTTCACGCGCCGGGAATAGATCCCGAGCGGCTCGATATGCACGGCCGCCACCACTGCGAACGTAACCCCGAGTTGCGCTTCTTCCGAATGGAGGAACGGCACGTGCTGGAAGAAATTCGCGTCGGCATCGCCGTCACGCAACAGGGCGTTCGGCCGGATATCGCCGCTCGTCTCGATCAGCTTCAGGGGAAAATCAGGCGCCAGCGAGCGCGTGACGAATTCCAGGATCTCCGCATGCGGCACCGAGGAGGCCACCACCCGCAGGGCGCTCGCCGCCCTGGCCCCGCTGGCGGCCAGGGCCAGCGATCCGGCCAGGACGGCGCGGCGTGTCGTCGATCGCATCGGTGTCTCACGGGCAGGATTGCGGGGCAGGGCCGGTCAGACGCCAGGGCGCATTCCCACCGACTCGGAAGCATCTGGCTCGATCACGGGAGGGCGGCGCTGGCGATCGTCGCCGGCGGGTCACCCAGCAGGATCGTCCGCAAGGCCAGCGCCGCCTCGTGCGGCGCGCGTCCAAGGGCGCGGCGCACGGCCGCGAGCGGCCCGGCGCAGATCGGCGGGACGAGGCGGTGCTTCGCTTGCGCCGTGCGGCTCCGGTTCGCCCGGGCACCCGCAGCGATTCCGGCATCCGGCGCGTTCCGCGCCAGGAGCGGGGCCAGCCCGGGGCTACCCGGCCGCGCGCGCTTGAGCGTCTCGTCGAGGGTAACGAGGTCGCCCTCCGCGAGGGCAGCACAGGCATCGGCTACCGCCGCGCTTGTGAGGACGACCTGCCCCAAGGCAAGGATCGTCGCTTCGTCGGTCGCGCGGAACCTCCGCCGCAACGCCGCCGATCCCCTCTGGTGCAGGCCGGCGATGGCCTCCGCCTCCGTGCGGCCGGCCAGATACCCATCTCGATACCAGCTCGCGGCTTCATCGACCGCAGCGGGATCCGCGGCAGACAGGATCGGGAAATTGCGGAGAATTTCGGCCCGGGCGGCCGGCAGGCTCGGATCTGCGTCGAGGGTGGAATCCGGGAAGCGGTCGCTCCCCACCATCTCGGTCACGACGCCCGCTTCGCGCAGCCGCGCCGGCTCGGGTATCCAGATGTCCTCGGGCGCCACCGTCATGGTCCGCGCCACGAAATCCGCCGTCAGGCCGGCGGCGAGATAGGCCGCGCGCTCGGCACCGGGATCGACCGCCTCCATCCGACCGCCCGCTCCGAGTTCGTAGGGGGCGTGAAATCCGAGCTGCGCGCCGGTGACGAGGTAACGGACCCGTCCGCGCACGAAAACGAGCGTGCAGGCCGAGGCGCAGGCATCGGGCACGTAGGTGGCGAGACCCCGCTCGGCGACCAGCGCCCCGATCGCCTCCGCCTCATCGACCAGGCCGCCATCGCTGGTGAGATGGATGCGCTCCACGCCCGGGTTCGCCTTGAGCAGGGTCGCGACGCGGGCCGCCACGCCTTCGGTGAGATCGCCGGCCAGCCGGATATCCCGCCCCCCAGGCCCGAGGGCCACCCGCGCCTCGACCTCCGGCGGCTCGCTGCGCGGCCCATCGGGTTGCGGGGCGAGAGCCGGCACCGGTACGGACGCCGTCACGTCCGCCAGGGGCGCGATCGCGGCGACGCCGGCGACCCCGATCACGAGGGCGCGCAGGGCCGCCTTCGCCGGGCGACCCCACCCAGGCGTTTCCATCATCGGCATGGTGAGAGACTCCAGCCCCTGTCGCTGCGCGCGGGCAGGCTGCGGCCAAGAATGCGCCGCCGCTTCCACCGAGGCGGCAGCCGCGTTCTTGGGGTGATTGCGTTGGGTGGGGGCGGAGAGCTTATTGCAGGTAGGCGACGAACATCTCGGCTACGGCGCGCGCCGCGTAATCCGCCGGGCTCTCGCCCCGCCAGACCGGGAAGGCGTCGACGATCTTCCGCCCGTCGAGGATCTGCTCGACCTCGTCGGCCATCAGCCCTTCGTCGAGGGCATTCGCCAGGGCGGCACGTCCATGCGCGTGATAACGGGGTAGATCGCCAACCGGCGCCGCATCGCGCGCGGGCTCGAAGAACAGGATCCCTTGGGGGGCTGCCGGATTACGGGGCGTTGTGAAATTCAGAGTGGCTTGCGTGCGCATCGTCGGTCGTCTCCAGTGCGGGGCTACGTGTCTGCGTCGGTTCATCGAACCGACAACACCGCGCCCAAGACGACATCGCCGCGATGGCTTTGCGTGTATCAACGATCACTCGAGCCTCCATCCGACAGCTTTGTCGATCTGCATCGGGGACGAAGGCAGATTAGTCTCGCGGACCGGAAATGTGCTCCCAAATAAAGCCGTCGCCACAGGGCAGATCCCTCGCCCAACCGGCGTGCGGGAGCAGGGATGGGTTTCAGCGGAGACGAGAGCGGTTCGACCGTCGCAGGCTACGCGTGGCGTAGCGAGCCGACTTGGTGTGATCGAGGAAATGTTGGAGGAACTGCGTCTCCCGCGCTTGCAGGACGATCGACGACGGCCTGCGCCGATGGCAATTCTCGTCACTGCGCAGACGACATCGAGAACCGTTGGGCGGTTTTCTCGGATGTCGGTCGTTCAAGCGCTCGGGCTGCACCGAAACACAGTCAGCTGTGGCGGACGCCTGACCCGTTTGGCCATCTGGAACGATGATCCGCCATACAGCAACATCGCTTCAAGTCACCAACGGGTGATGCTTGAAACGATGTCGATCCTTTCCGCGGGCGGATTTGGCTGAGCGCGAAAAGGCGGGACCCTGCAGGTGTGCAACCAGCGCTGTTCATGTTTTAACAGCGCAAATCACTGCAGTATCGGCATTGGTACCGAGCCGCGCCTCGCAGCAACAATCGGCTCGCGTTTCGACAACGTTAAGCACACCGTCGTTGCACGCTGCACGTTCTCTTCAAAAATCTGGCCGATTACCCTGAACAGCAATTTTGCTCAGTCAAATTCATGTAAATTGCCACTCCGGATTATACACTGAGATGTAGGAAGAGTGGTTGGCGCCCCAGGCCGGATCGACCATCTTGGCAAGTGCTTTACGGGCAATCTCGACGCGTTGCGGTCGATCCTCATCGGGAAAATCCGGGCACCCGAGAGCAGCGAGGCACGCCGAAAGGCAGGCCCGATACTGCCCTGTATTGAAAGCAATGACCGAAAATTTGTCTTGCAAGCCGTATTTATACATCCATGGTTGAAGGAAAAGCCCGTCCGTCGGCATCGTCAGCTCGAGCCCAGCTTCGGCATAATGGTACGCCTCGACGTGGCGGCTCTCGCTTTGACAATACCGGCTGGCATGGAAGCGCGCCTCGACGCGGCGTGGGTTGATGGCAATAGCTTCGTCGTAAGCAGCAAGAACTTGATCAAATGGATCGCCGAGACTCTCCATCAACAGAGCCGCACCCACGAAACTGATATAAATTTCCTCGGTCCAGAAACCCAGTTGTGTACGTTTCAGATAGACTTCAAGTGCCTTGCGTTTTTCGCCGCAATCACGATAGCTGTTCGCGAGATAGAACATATATCGCGAGACCAGAAACTTGTCTTTCTCAGTTCTGATGGCTTTCTCAAGGATCTCGGCATCGCGCACATACGTGGATTCATCGCGACGACGCGCGCCATCGTGACCCCGACGCATCGCGATCGGTAGCGTATCGGTCCAAGTCAATTCTTGGCAGTTAGCGAACTCGTGCAGGACCCCCCGGAAGCGCCAGGGCATCGAGTTCTTGAACAGCTGCGTGCGCGGATACCGAGTCGTGGTGTCATGAATCTGCATATTGTAGCCGGGCGCACCGAGATCCGGCATGACGAAGGAAGCCGGGATGGGTAATCCCTCTTCGGTGATCAACTCGTCATCCGCATCAATAACGAGCGTGTAGTCACCGTGCGGCCGGGCGAGATCCAGGGCCTCGGTGCGGTTATGGGCGAAGTCGACCCACGGCCGCTCCAGCAGGGTGCCCGGCACATCAGCCAGGGCAGCGCGGATGAGGTCCTGCGTTCCGTCGGTGGAGCCGGTGTCGACGATGATCCAATGATCAATGATCGATCGCACAGAATCGAGACACCGGCGAATAACCGGCGCCTCATTCTTAACAATCATCGAGAGGCAGATTTTTTGACCGGAAGGAGTCATCTCAGAAAGACTTCCCGACGCGATGGTGCGCAAGACCCGTTGTTCGTGATTCCAGCTTGTACAGCGGCACCATCACTTCCGCAAAGGGCATAGACGTTGATTTCCTCATGATCCGTCTATCAAAACGACATAGAATGTGCGATTTTTGGAATACATACTGCACTTAATTGGTAATTACGAAAGTAGTACAATCGTTTCTGATTAAATAGCTTGAATTATATGGTGATTACATCTTCAAACGTGGTATATATTGCGTCAAATTACAGCGAGCGCAGCCTATCGCTGCCGTGAATTCGGTCCATGGACTCACGATCTTGAGACACGTGCGTAGAGGCGACGCTCGACACCATGCGACCCGGCCGCGTCGCGTTACACTCCCGAACACGAGGGGCAATCCGTCTTGGTCGGCAGAACACGACCACACCGGCGCGCCCCCGAAATAGCGCTCAACCGGTCCGGCCGATCGTCGCCTCGATCCGGCCATGCGGCTCGTCGGTCGGCAGGAACACCGTCCCGGGACTCGCGAGCCCGAACGGCGTCAGGTCGATCGGCACGTAGTGCTTGTTCGGCATCACGAAGGCGATTTCGGCCACGTCCGGAACCGCCGCAAGCGCGGCTTCCCCCATCCGGTACATGCTGTCCTGGACGCCCCGGCTGTAGGTCGTGCCGAACACCGTGAGCAGGGTCGCGAGAATCCGCGCATTGGCAGCCTCGCAGTCGGCCGGGACGGCCGACCAAGTCCAGGTCGCGTCCATGCTGGTGGCGGCGATGCGGTCGGTGGCGTCCGGAAGCGTGCGGTAGCCGTCCGCGACGAAGCCGGCCCAGCCCGATTGCGTCGTCTTCATGAAGGTGTAGCCGCGAATCCCCGACTTCAGGATCGATCCGGCCCGGCCGGCCTCCAGCCCCACATAGCCGGCCCCGTTGCCGTCCCGCGTGAAGGTATGGCCGTGCGGTACGCCGTCGACGGCATGGCGCAGCCAGCGCGTCTCCTCGGCCTCGAGGGTGACGGTCTCCACCTGCGGATAGGTCTCGAGCAGCAGGCGCGCCACCGCCGCCGCGAAGCCCTCCGCGTCGAGGGACAGGTTCTTGGCCGCCGTGACGTTGACGATGTTCTTGATGCTGTCGGTGGCGATGCAGGCCCGGTTGTCGCCCGCGGTCCAGGCGGCGTCGAAGCGCCCGGTCAGGAGCACGGAGAGCGTCAGCTCCCGCGGCACGTGGTCGTCGCCCGAGCGGGTCAGCCGCATCACCCGGACCCGGTCCTTGCCGTATCGCGATGCCGTCAGAGCCATGATGATCTCCGGGAGGAAGCCCGAGGCGGGGCCGTGCGGAAACGGAGCTTACGGCCGGAACGACGGCCGCTCCACTCTGCGGCAAACCACCGGCAGGCATATTGCTAGGCCGGGGGGTATCCTGTCGAAGGGAGGCCATGGAGGGGCCGTGGACCTCAACACGATCGAGACCGTCATCCGGCCCGAAGCCCGGTCCGACTTGCCGCCGTGGCAGGACGGCGACGCCTGCCTGGCCGGCGGGACCTGGCTGTTCTCGGAACCGCAGCCAGGCACGTGCCGCCTCGTCGACCTGACCGCGCTCGGCTGGACGCCTCACGCGATCACGGCGCGGGGGGTGACGCTGGCAGCGACCTGCACCATCGCCCAGCTCGACCGGCTGGAACTGCCGCCGGACTGGATCGCTGCCCCGCTGGTCGGGCAATGCTGCCGGGCCCTGCTCGGGTCGTTCAAGATCTGGAACGTCGCCACCGTGGGCGGCAACCTGTGCATGGCTCTGCCTGCCGGACCGATGATCGCCCTGGCCACCGCCCTGGAGGGGACCTGCACGATCTGGGCACCGGACGGGAGCGAGCGCCACTTGCCGGTGACGGATTTCGTCCTGGGGCCGCAGCAGACTGCGCTCCGCCCGGGGGAGATCCTGCGCGGCTTGATCCTTCCGGCTGCCGCCCTGACTCGTCGTACCGCCTTCCGGCGCATCAGCCTGAGCCCGAATGGCCGCTCCGGCGCGCTCCTGATCGGCATGCGCGATCCGAGCGGCGGCTTCGCGCTCACCGTCACGGCCTCGATCCGCCGGCCCCTGCGCCTCGCTTTCACCGACCTGCCGGATCGCGACGCCCTCGCGCGGGCGCTCAGCCAGGCGATCCCGGACGATCTCTATTACGACGACGTGCACGGACGGCCGGATTGGCGTCGGCACATGACCCGGCACCTGGCCGAAGAGATCCGCGACGCGCTGGCCGATGAGGCCTCAGTATGAGGCTCACGATCAACGGCCACGCCCATGCCGGCGCGCCGCGCCCCGGCCAGTGCCTGCGCACCTATCTGCGCGAGGCCGGCTGGTTCGGCGTGAAGAAGGGCTGCGACGCGGGCGATTGCGGCGCCTGCACGATCCATCTCGACGGCGAGCCCGTCCATAGCTGCCTGCTCCCGGCCTTCCGGGCCGAGGGGCGCAGCGTCACCACCATCGAGGGGCTCGGCGGCGGTTGCCGGCCGGGGGATCCGGCGCCCGACGCGATGCATCCGGTACAGACGGCCTTCCTGGCGGCCCAGGGCTTCCAGTGCGGCTTCTGTACGCCGGGCATGATCATGACCGCCGCCGCGCTGAATCAGGCCCAGCAGCGGGATCTCGGCACCGCCCTGAAGGGCAATCTCTGCCGCTGCACCGGCTACCGCGCCATCCGGGATGCCATCGCGGGGATCGCCCATCGCGACACCGTCGAGCACGGCGATCCGATCGGCCGGAACCTGCCCGCCCCGGCCGCCCCTCAGGTGGTGACCGGGCGCGCCCGCTTCACCCTCGACGCGCCGCCGGCCGACGCGCTCCATCTCAAGGTCCTGCGCTCGCCCCACGCCCATGCCCGCATCGCGGCGATCGACACCGCGGACGCCTATGCCGTTCCCGGCGTCGTCGCGGTCCTAACCCATGCGGATTCACCGCAAAGGCTGTTCTCCACCGGCCGCCACCAGGATCCGCGCGACGACGCGGCCGACACGCGGGTGCTCGATCCGATCCTGCGCTTCGTCGGCCAGCGGGTCGCCGCGGTGGTGGCCGAGTCCGTCGCGGCCGCGGAGGCCGGCTGCCGGGCGCTGCGCGTCACCTACGCGGTCCGACCGGCGCTCCTCGACCCGGATCAGGCCCTCGTGGCCGACGCCCCGAAGGTCCACGATCCGGTCGACCGGCCGAGCGAAGATGCGCCGCCGCTGACGCGCCACCCGAACCTGGCCGCGGAAGTCCACGGCGAAGTCGGCGATGTCGAGGCGGGTTTCGCCGAGGCCGATTGGGTCTACGAAAACACCTTCCGGTCACAGCGGGTCCAGCACGTCGCCCTGGAGACCCATGGCTGCGTTGGCTGGCGCGATCCCGACGGGCGCCTCACGCTCCGGACCAGCAGCCAAGTGCCGTTCCTGACCCGGGACGCCCTGTGCGACCTGTTCGGCCTCGATCGCGACGCCGTGCGCGTGGTCTGCAACCGCGTCGGCGGCGGGTTCGGCGGCAAGCAGGAGATGCTCACCGAGGATCTCGTCGCACTCGCGGTCCTGCGCACCGGCCGCCCGGTGATGTGGGAGCTGACCCGCCAGGAGCAATTCACCGCCACCACCACCCGTCACCCCATGAGGGTTGCCGTGAAGGTCGGCGCCCGCCGGGACGGGCGGCTCACCGCGATCAGCCTCGCCGTGCTTTCGGACACGGGTGCCTACGGCAACCACGCCGGCGGCGTGATCCATCACGGCTGCAACGAGGTGCTGGCCGCCTATGCCTGCCCGAACAAACGGGTCGATGGCTACGCCGTCTACACCAACACGGTGCCGGCCGGCGCCTTCCGAGGCTACGGCCTGAGCCAGACGATCTTTGCCTTGGAATCGGCCCTCGACGAGGTCGCGCGGTCCCTCGGCATCGACCCCTTCGACCTGCGCCGGATCAACGCCGTGCGGCCGGGCGACCCGATGGTGTCGAACAGCCTGGAGCCGCACGATGTCGTCTTTGGCAGCTACGGCCTCGACCAGTGCCTGGACCGGGTCCAGCAAGCCCTGCGGGCCGATCCGGGACCGGAGCCGGAAACCGGCTGGCGTGCGGGCACCGGCATGGCGATGGCCATGATCGACACGATCCCGCCCCGCGGCCACCACGCCGACGCGCAGGTCAGCCTGGATCAGGACGGCCGCGTCACCGTGCGGATCGGGACAGCCGAGTTCGGCAACGGCACCACCACGGTCCATCGCCAGATCGCCGCCTCGGCGCTCGGCCTCGCGCCGGACCGCGTCCGCGTCGCCGGCGCCGACACGGATGCGGTCGGCCACGACACCGGCGCCTATGGCAGCACCGGCACCGTCGTCGCCGGCCTCGCGGTGCTCCGCGCGGCCGAGGCGCTGGCGGCGCTGATCCGGGAGCGCGCCGCGGAGCTATCCGGCGTAGGGTTGGCCGCCTGCCGGCTTGCGGACGGTGTGATGACGACGCCGCGCGGTCCGTTGGACCTCGAAAAACTCGGCCCGCTCGCGGCCCGGGGCCGGGCTGACGGCAGCCCCCGCTCGGTGGCGTTCAACGTCCAGGCGTTCCGGGTGGCGGTCCATCCGGTGAGCGGCGAGGTCCGCATCCTCCGCAGCATCCACGCTGCGGACGCCGGCACGGTGATCAACCCGATGCAGTGCCGCGGCCAGGTCGAGGGCGGGGTCGCGCAGGCGATCGGAGCCGCACTCTACGAGGACCTTTCGATCGATCCCGACGGCCGGGTCGTCACCCAGGCGCTGCGCGACTACCACATCCCGGCCTGCGCCGACGTGCCGGAGACCGAGGTGCTGTTCGCGAAGACCCATGACAGCGTCGGGCCACTCGGCGCGAAATCGATGAGCGAATCGCCCTACAATCCGGTGGCAGCGGCGCTGGGCAACGCGATTCGTGACGCCACCGGAGCCCGGCTCACCGCCACGCCGTTCGCGCCCGACAGGATCTTTCGCGCCGTGATGGCCGGTGTGAGCGGGGAGGGGTGATGGACGTCAAACGTGAGGCCGCGATCCAGTATTCCGGCCGGGCGGGCTTCCTGGAGCGCCGGTTCCGGCTCGCCGAGCACGGCACCACCGTGCGCACGGAGCTGCTCGCCGGCCTGACCACCTTCCTGACGATGGCCTACATCGTCTTCATCAACCCCAACATCCTGGCCGATGCCGGCATGCCCAGGGGCGCCGTGTTCGTGGCGACCTGCCTGGTGGCGGCGCTGGGCTCACTGGTGATGGCGCTCTACGCCAATTACCCGATCGCCCTGGCCCCCGGGATGGGGCTCAACGCCTATTTCGCCTACGTCGTCGTGCTCGGCATGGGTTTCACCTGGCAAGCCGCGCTCGGGGCGGTGTTCATCTCCGGGCTGTGCTTCCTGGTGGTCACGCTCACGGGCCTGCGCGCGATCATCGTCGACGGCATCCCGCGCTCGATGCGGATCGCCCTCACGGTCGGGATCGGGCTGTTCCTGGCCGTGATCGCGCTCAAGAATGCCGGCATCATCGCCGCGAGCCCTGCGACCTTCGTGACGCTCGGCGACCTGCACAAGCCGAGCACGGTGCTGGCGGTGATCGGCTTCCTGATGGTCGCCGCGCTCTCCGCCCGGAAGGTGAAGGCGGCGCTGCTCACCAGCATCCTCACCGTGACGGTCCTGAGCTTCATCTGGGCCGGCAACACCTTCCAGGGCGTGGTCTCGCTGCCGCCCTCGATCGCCCCGACGCTGTTCGCCCTCGACCTCTCCGGCGCCCTGTCGGGCGGCCTGCTCCACGTCGTCCTGGTGCTCTTTTTGGTCGAGCTGTTCGACGCCACCGGCACGCTGATGGGCGTGGCGAGCCGCGCCGGCCTGCTCATCGACGGACGGATGCAGCGCCTCGACCGGGCCCTGATGGCCGATTCCGCCGCGATCTTCGTGGGCTCGCTGCTCGGCACGTCGAGCACCACCGCCTATCTGGAGAGCGCCTCCGGGGTGGCGGAGGGCGGCCGCACCGGGCTCACCGCTGCCACCGTTGCCGTCCTGTTCCTCGCCTGCCTGTTCTTCGCGCCGCTGGCCGGCGCGGTCCCGCCCTACGCCACCGCACCGGCGCTGTTCTACGTCGCCTGCCTGATGCTGCGGGACCTCGTCGACCTCGCCTGGGACGACCCCACCGAGGTGATCCCAGCCTGCGTGACCGCGCTGCTGATGCCGTTCACCTACTCGATCGCCACCGGTGTCGCCTTCGGCTTCATCACCTACGCGGCCCTCAAGCTGCTGACCGGCCGGGCGCGCGAGGTGAAGCCGGTGGTCTGGGTGATTGCGGCGGTGTTTGTGTTCAAATTCGTCGAGACCGGCAGCGCGCATTGAGGGCACGCGAGATGGGTTTCTGCCCGTTGCGCCGAAGGCCGCTCATCTTGCCGGGGCGCCGGAGGTGGCAATCCAGAATCGCTTGAGATGCAAGTGCTTGAACTGCGGGGGGCTGGATTCCTGGCTGCGCTGCGCAGCCCCGGGATGACAGATTGCAAGCTTAGGTTTGGGTATGAGCCACCCGGAAGAGCCTGCGATCTAGCGGCTTGGACGGCTTGGCCCGACACAAGAAAACGCCGCCCCCGATCGGGGGCGGCGTTTCACATCAGAGTCGCGGCTCGGCGCGGTTACGAGCAGCCGGTGGTCGACCCGCAGGTGTCGCACTTCAGGCAGGTACCGTTGCGGACCAGCGTGAAGTTCGCGCATTCCGGGCAGGCCTCGCCGACATAGCCCTTCATCTTCGCCTCGGCGCGGCGGTCCGCGACGGTGCGCTCCGCCCTGGCGAAGGGGAGGGTGTCGGCGATCGTCTCGGACTGCCCGGCGATTGCCGGCTCAGCCTTCAACGCCGAGGTGCCGTGGATCGCGTGGACCGTGCCGCCGGCCGGGACCGACTGGCCGGTGCTCGGGGCGCCGACCCCGACCGTGCCGCCGGCCGGGCCGCCCTGGATCAGGGTGAGCCGGTCGGCCGAGCCGCGCAGCAGGCCGCGCGAAACGACCGAGGAGGCCGGGGCGGGCTTGGACCCCTCGCGGGTGGTGTCGCCCGCCTCACCGCCGCCGAGCACCGTGCCGCCGATCTCGGCGGGGCTGACATGGGCGAGGTCGGCGCGGCCGAGATACGAGACCGCCAGCTCCCGGAACACGTAGTCGAGGAGCGAGGTCGCGTTCTTGATCGCGTCGTTGCCCTGCACGAAGCCGGCCGGCTCGAACCGGGTGAAGGTGAACGCCTCGACATACTCCTCCAGCGGCACTCCGTACTGGAGGCCGAGCGAGATCGCGATGGCGAAGTTGTTCATCAGGCTCCGGAAGGTCGCGCCCTCCTTGTGCATGTCGATGAAGATTTCGCCGAGGCGGCCGTCGTCGTACTCGCCGGTGCGCAGGTAGACCTTGTGGCCGCCCACCACGGCCTTCTGGGTGTAGCCCTTGCGCCGGGACGGGAGCTTCTCCCGCGACCGGATGTGCTCGACCCGCTCGATCACCCGCTCGACGATCTTTTCCGCGATTTGCGCGGCCTTGGCCGCCGCGGGCGCCTGGATCAGGGCCTCCAGGGCGTCGTCGGCCTCGTCGTCCTCATCAGCGATCAGGGCGGCGTTGAGCGGCTGCGACAGCTTCGAGCCGTCGCGGTAGAGGGCGTTCGCCTTCAGCGCCAGGGTCCAGGACAGCCGGTAGGCCGCCTTGCAATCCTCGACGGTGGCGTCGTTGGGCATGTTGATGGTCTTGGAAATCGCCCCCGAGATGAACGGCTGGGCCGCCGCCATCATGCGGATGTGGCTCTCCACCGACAGGTAGCGCTTGCCGATGCGGCCGCACGGGTTGGCGCAATCGAACACCGGGTAGTGCTCGGGCTTGAGGCCCGGCGCGCCCTCCAGCGTCATCGCCCCGCAGATATGCGTGTTGGCGACCTCGATGTCCTTCTTCGAGAAGCCCAGGAACGGCAGCAGCTCGAAGGTCAGGTCCGACAGTTTTTCGACCGGGACTTTGAGGGTCTGGGTCAAAAAATCGTCGCCGAGCGTCCAGCGGTTGAACACGAACTTGATGTCGAAGGCCGACTTCAAGCCCTTCTCCACCGCGGCGATCTTGTCGTCGGTGAAGCCTTTGCCGCGCAGGGTTGTGGGGTTGATCGCCGGGGCCTGGCCCATGGAGCCGTGGCCGACCGCGTAGGCCTCGATCTCGGCGATCTCGGACTCCCGGTAGCCCAGCGCCCGCAGGGCGTCCGGCGCCGCCTGGTTGATGATCTTGAAGTAACCGCCGCCGGCCAGCTTCTTGAACTTCACCAGGGCGAAGTCGGGCTCGATGCCGGTGGTGTCGCAATCCATCACCAAGCCGATCGTGCCGGTGGGCGCGATCACCGTCGCCTGGGCGTTGCGGTAGCCGTGGGCCTCGCCGAGCTCGAGAGCCCGGTCCCAGGCCGCGCGGGCATGGGCGCCGAGATCCGCCTGCGGGATGTTGGCGTGGTCGAGCGGCACCGGGGCGATGCTGAGGAACTCGTAGCCCTCGGCCTCGCCATGGGCGGCGCGGCGGTGATTGCGGATCACCTTCAGCATCGCGTCGGCGTTGTCGTCATAGGCCGCGAACGGCCCGAGCTCGGCCGCCATCTCGGCCGAGGTGGCATAGGCCACGCCGGTCATGATCGCGGTGAGCGCGCCGGCGAGCGCACGGCCCTCATGCGAGTCATAAGGCAGGCCCATGGTCATCAGCAGGCCGCCGATATTGGCGTAGCCGAGGCCGAGCGTCCGGTACCGGTAGGACAGCTCCGCGATCTCCTTCGACGGGAACTGCGCCATCATCACCGAGATTTCGAGCACCACCGTCCAGAGGCGGTTCAGGTGCTCGAACGCCTCGACGTCGAAGCGCTTGGTCTGCCGGTCGTACATCGTCAGCAGGTTGGCCGAGGCCAGGTTGCAGGCGGTGTCGTCCAAGAACATGTATTCGGAGCACGGGTTCGAGGCCCGGATCCGGCCGCCCGACGGGCAAGTGTGCCAGTCGTTCATGGTGGTGTTGAAGTGCAGGCCCGGATCGGCCGAGGCCCAGGCCGCCTCGCCGATCTTCTCCCACAGCTCCCGCGCCGGGATGGTCTTGGCGACCTTGCCGGTGGTGCGCTGGGTCAGGTGCCACTCGGCACCGGCATCGACCGCCCGCAGGAAGTCGTCGGTCAGCGAGACCGAGTTGTTCGAGTTCTGGCCGGCGACCGTGAGGTAGGCCTCGGAATCCCAGTCCGTGTCGTAGACGGGGAAATCGATCTTGGTGAAGCCCTGGCGGGCGAACTGGACGACGCGCTTGATGTAGGCATCCGGCACGGAGGCCTTGCGGGCGGCCTTGATCTCGCGCTTCAGGGCCGGGTTGCGCTCCGGGTCGAAGCAGGCATCGCCCTCGGCCTCGCACTGGGTGCAGGCCTTCATGACCAAGCCGAGATGCTTGGAGACGACCTTGGAGCCGGTCACCAGGGCGGCGACCTTCTGCTCCTCCTTCACCTTCCAGTCGATGAACGCCTCGATATCCGGGTGGTCGATATCGACGATCACCATCTTGGCCGCACGACGCGTCGTGCCGCCGGACTTGATCGCCCCGGCCGCCCGGTCGCCGATCTTGAGGAAGCTCATCAGGCCCGACGACTTGCCGCCGCCGCCCAGCTTTTCGTTCTCACCGCGGAGCGCGGAGAAGTTCGAGCCGGTGCCGGACCCGTACTTGAACAGGCGCGCCTCGCGGACCCACAGGTCCATGATGCCGCCGTCGTTGACAAGGTCGTCCTGCACGCCCTGGATGAAGCAGGCATGCGGCTGCGGATGCTCGTAGCTGGAGGCCGAGCGGGTCAGCTCGCCGGTGCGGTAGTCGCAGTAGAAATGGCCCTGGCTCGGGCCGTCGATCCCATAGGCCCAGTGCAGGCCGGTGTTGAACCATTGCGGCGAGTTCGGCGCCACCATCTGCTTGGCCAGCATGTAGCGCAGCTCGTCGAAGAACGCCGAGGCATCTTCCTCGGCGGAGAAGTAGCGGCCCTTCCAGCCCCAATAGGTCCAGCAGCCGGCAAGACGGTCGAACACCTGCGTGGCGGAGGATTCCGAGCCGATGCGCTCCTCTTCGGGCAGCTCAGCTAGGGCGGCTTCGTCGGCGACCGAGCGCCACAGGAAGGAGGGGACGTCGTTCTCCTCGACCTTCCTCAGCCGCACTGGCACGCCGGCCTTGCGGAAGTATTTTTGGGCCAGCACGTCGCTGGCGACCTGGCTCCAGCTCTCCGGCACGTCGATGCCGTCCAGGCGGAACACCACGGAGCCGTCGGGGTTGCGGATCTCACTCAGGGCCTTGCGGAACGGGATGCCCGTATAAGGCGACTGTCCGGCCGTGGTGTAGCGACGCTCGAACCGCATGAAACACACCTCTCCCGTCGGGACACGAATGTCCCGGCCCCGCTGGAAGCGGAGTCTATGCCCGATGATGGGGTCGCGTTCGCTCGCGCCCGGAAACCGGGCACGCGGCGATTCTGCGAACATGAATTAGGGTCGATTGAACCTGCCGAACGCACCACAGGGGCGGCGCAACCGATGCAGGGACATTACCGCCGCCATCGCTCTCACGTCAACAAGTGGTGTGCGGCAAGGCGGTTCCCCGCTAGATGTTGTGCTGGCAACCAAAAGTCTGTGGATATCTGGAACGACCCGGGTAAGTGCCCTTCAGGCATTCGGGATTCGGATCGAAAAAATTTTCGATCCACACCCCTAAGTAGAGGCGGCTCCTCGGAGCACGCGAATACGCCGCAGATGGCGGAAACCGGCGTTGCCGCGCAGCGACAGTTGGGCCGAACCGCTGGACTCGGGCGCGCGCGCTCACCATAACGGCGCCACCATGCGCCCGCGCGGCGCGGCTAGACTCCGGGACGGGCGATGGCGCTGAAGGACACTTTGCTGCGCGTCTTCACGTGGTGGAACGGCCAGACCGTCTCGCTGGCGCTCCAGACCGCGCGCACCGGCATCTTCGTCGGCGAGGACGATTTCGGAAACAAGTATTACAAGGCCGAAGGCGCGCTGATCGACCGCTCGGTCGGCTCGGAGCGGCGCTGGGTCGTCTATAACGGCTACGCCGACGCCTCGAAGGTGCCCCCTGGCTGGCGCGGCTGGCTGTGCCACAACGTCGATCTCGCCCCAAGCGAGGAGGACTACAAGCCCCGCGCCTGGCAGCAGCCCCACGTCGAGAACCAGACCGGCACGCCGAACGCCTACCGGCCGCAGGGCTCGCAGCTGTCCTGGGGCTCCCGGCCGGCGGCGACCGGCGATTACGTTTCTTGGACGCCGGGCGAGTAGGCTTGGACGCCGGGCGACTAGGCTTGCGGCTCCGGCGCCCTTTTGCCGCCACCGTTCCGGTGTTCACCTCGGTGCCATCCGATCCGACCGCCGCAAACGTGACGGCGCGACCGGCCTTCCTCTAGAGCCACGTCCCGGATCCGGGCCGGAGCCCTGAGGTCCTTGTTTCGCATCGTCGTCGTCCGAAGGCCCGTCGCCAGCGTTCGGGACGATGCTTTAGGGGTCCGAGCCTTGAGCCGCAGCAAAGCCCTCGCACGCCCCGTTCTGACCGGCGCCCTGGCGCTCGCCCTCTGCGTCGGCCCGGCCGCGGCCGACAAGATCAAGAACCCGACCGCGGTCTTCTCCGGCCTCGACAAGATCACCGGCCGCATCGTGTCCTTCGAGGTCGCGGTGGACGAGACCGTGCAGTTCGGGTCGCTGCAGCTGACCTCCCGGGTCTGCTACACGCGCCCGCCGACCGAGAGCGCCAAGACCACGGCGTTCCTCGAAGTCGACGAGGTCACGCTCGACAACAAGTATCGCCGCATCTTTACCGGGTGGATGTTCGCGTCGAGCCCGGGGCTGCACGCGATCGAGCACCCGATCTACGACGTCTGGCTGGTCGACTGCAAAGGCGGCAGCGACGTGATCGCCGAGGCGAAGGAGCAGGAGGACGTGCCGGCCGTCGCCGCCAAGCCGGAGCGGACGAAGCGCGCCGGCCGGGATTCGACCAAGACCGCCCAGCAGCTCAACGCCGCCGGCCAGGTCGATGTCGAGGCGCCGCGCGGCGTGCCGGTGCAGCCGCGCCAGAAGCCCTCGCGCAAATTCTTCCCGTCGAACGAAGGCCCGGCGCCGGCCCCGCCGCCCCCGCCGCAGCAGCCCCAGAACCTGTTCGACGCGATCTTCCGCTAGGTCTCGACACCGCCCAGCGCGTCCAGCGCCTGCGCACCCGGCACGGAGCCGTCACAGGGCCAGACGTTCCAGTCCGCGACCTGATCGAGGGCTGCAGCCAGCCGCCGCTTGTAGACGTGCCGGGGCAGTTCCTCGGCGCCGAACTGCGTGAGGTGGTCGGTGACGAACTGCGTGTCGGCGAGCCGGTAGCCACCGGCGCGCAGGCGGGCCATCAGGTGAACGAGGGCGACCTTCGAGGCGTCGCGGACCTCGTGGAACATGCTCTCGCCGAAGAACGCCGCCCCCAGCGAGACGCCGTAGAGGCCGCCGACCAGGCGCCGCTCCGCCCCCGCATAGACCTCGACCGTGTGGACGTGGCCGATGTCGAACAGGGCCCCGTAGAGCTCGCGGATGCGCCCGTTGATCCAGGTCTTCTCGCTGTCCCGGCGCGGAGCGGCGCAGCCGGTGATCACCCCGTGGAAATCGGTGTCGCACCGGACCTCGAACTGGTCGGACCGCACCGTCCGGGCGAGGCGGCGGGACACCCGGAACCCGTCGAGCGGCAGGACGCCGCGCGCCCGCGGCTCGACCCAGTACAGGGTCGGGTCGGTCGCATCCTCGGCCATCGGAAAGATGCCCGCCGCGTAGGCCTTCAGCAGGATCTCGGGGGTGATGTCCACGCGGGTCGGATCGTGCATGGGGCGAGTGTCGCGCGGCACCGATCCAAACGCCAGAGCCGGAACCGGCCGTGATCGCCGCAAGCGCGGGAGCGGAGTCGGATTGCAGACACGATCTCGATCAGACGACAGCTTTCCTGAACACCCCCCTTATCCTGAGGTGCGAGCGCAGCGAGCCTCGAAGGAGGCCTCCAGGGATCGCGCGGCTGGCTGGAGGGCTCCTTCGAGGCCTCCGCTTCGCTCCGTCGCCTCAGGATGAGGGCGAGGGTGGGGAGAACCGGCCGAACTGGCTCGTGGTCTCCCGCCGGCCTCAGACCTTCATGCCGCCCGCGTCCAAAAAGTGCTCGAGCCAGTGGATGTCGTAGAGGCCGTTCTGGACGTCCGGGTTGCGGACCAGGGTGCGGAACAGCGGCAGGGTCGTGTCGATGCCGTCGATCACGAACTCGTCGAGCGCCCGGCGCAGGCGCATCAGGCACTCGTTGCGGGTGCGCCCGTGGACGATCAGCTTGCCGATCAGCGAGTCGTAATGCGGCGGGATCCGGTAGCCCTGGAAGGCCGCCGAATCGACCCGGACCCCGAGGCCGCCGGGAGTGTGATAATGGGTGATCTGGCCGGGGGAGGGCCGGAAGGTCTCCGGGTGCTCGGCGTTGATCCGGCACTCGATGGCGTGGCCCTCGACCTTGATGTCGGATTGCGAGACCGAGAGCGGGCCGCCCGAGGCGACCTGGATCTGCTCGATCACGAGGTCGATCCCGGTGATCATCTCGGTGACCGGATGCTCGACCTGGATGCGGGTGTTCATCTCGATGAAGTAGAACTTCCCGTCCTCGTACAGGAACTCGACGGTGCCGGCGCCGAGATAGCCCAGTTCCTTCATGGCGTTGGCGCAGATGCCGCCGATCTCGGCGCGCATCGACTCGTTGAGCGCCGGCGAGCCGCCTTCCTCCCAGACCTTCTGGTGGCGGCGCTGCAGCGAGCAGTCGCGCTCGGCCAGATGCACCGCGCCGCCGCGGCCGTCACCCAGAACCTGCACCTCGATGTGCCGGGGCTTCTCCAGGTACTTCTCCAGGTAGACCGCATCGTCGCCGAACGCGGCCTTAGCCTCGGAGCGGGCCATGCCGATCGCCTGCTCCAACTCGGCCTCGGTGCGGGCGACCTTCATGCCCCGCCCGCCGCCGCCGGCCGCCGCCTTGACCAGGACGGGGTAGCCGATCCCGGCCGCGACCCGCTTGGCCTCGTCGGCATCCTCGACGCCGCCCTCGGACCCCGGCACGCACGGGATGCCGAGCTTCACCGCCGTGCGCTTGGCCTCGATCTTGTCGCCCATGGTGCGGATATGCTGCGCCTTGGGGCCGATGAAGCCGATCTGGTGATGGGCCAGAACCTCGGCGAACCGGGCATTCTCGGACAGGAAGCCGTAGCCCGGATGCACCGCATCCGCCCCGGTGATCTCGCAGGCCGCGATGATCGACGGGATGTTGAGGTAGCTGTCCCGGGCGGCGGGCGGCCCGATGCAGACGCTCTCGTCGGCCAGCCGGACATGCATGGCATCGGCGTCGGCGGTGGAATGGACCGCCACGGTGGCGATCCCGAGTTCCTTCGCCGCCCGCAGGATGCGCAGGGCGATCTCGCCGCGGTTCGCGATCAGGATCTTGTCGAACATCGAACCCTTAGAGCGTCCAGGCGATCCGACGGGACCGCGCAGGATGCTCTATCCTCTTGTTGCGCGGCGTTTTCCAGGCCCGAAGCGGCAGCCGGTCCGGCGGAAGACGACCAAAACCTCCCGCGCCGAGGCGATCACCGCCTCGGCGCGGGACGCGGACCGAAGCGCGGGGCGGACGCACCGCCCGGCACTTCTCGAAAAGCTTCGTCGTCGCATCGTCTCGATCCGAAAGCCGGCCCAAGCCGTTCGGGAGGATGCGTCAGGCGATGACCAGCAACGCCTCGCCGAACTCGACCGGCTGGCCGTCCTCGACGAAGATCGCCGTCACCGTGCCGGCGCGGGGCGCCACGATCTCGTTGAAGGTCTTCATCGCCTCGATCAGCAGCAGCTTGTCGCCGACCTCGACCTTCGAGCCGATGTCGATGAACGCCTTGGCCTCCGGGGAGGGGCGCAGATAGGCGGTCCCGACCATCGGCGACGGCACCGCGCCGGGATGCGCCCGGGCCGGCTCGGCCGGGGCGAGGGCGCCGGTCGGCGGCGCCACTGGCGGCGGCGCCACGGCGGCCACCGGCGCGGGCGCCGCGACCTGGACGTTCACGGGTTCGAGCCGCCGCACCACGCGGATGCGCAGGTCGCCCTTCTCGACCTCGATCTCGGACAGGCCGGTCTCGGTGACGAGGTTGGCGAGTTCGCGCACGAGCTCGGAATCGATGGGATCGTTCTTGGGCATCCGGCCTTCTTCGTATCGCGCCGCGGCGGTCGGTTCGTCCGGCATGCGCGCTGGCACTCGATCACAGCCTCATGGCTGGCGGCTCTTAGCGCATCGTCCCGGAGATCGGAACCGGACCGATGCGCTAGAACTTTGGTTTTGCATCATGTTTTTCCGAAGGGCGGCAACCGCCTTTCGGGATGATGATGCTCTAGACGAAGGCGGCCCGGCGCGACAAGGCCGCGCCCTCCGCCATCCGCCGGTGGGAAGCTCCGGCCTGACGCCTCAGCAGGAGGCGTGGCCGCATTGGCGGACATCCGCGATGGTCTTGCGGATCGGGTCGACGCCGACGGCGCCGGGAATCACCTCGTCGCCGATGATGAAGGCCGGCGTGCCCGAGAGGCCGAGCCGGTCGCCCAGTCCGCGATTCTCGCTGAGCGCGGCCTTCACCTCGGGGGAGGCCATGTCCTTCTGCAGCTTGGTCGTGTCGGCGCCGAGGTCCTTGGCGACCTGGATCGCCCGGGCACCGTTCACCCGGCCCTTGGTCTCAAGCAGCTTCTGGTGGAATTCGAACAGCTTGTCGCCCTTGAGTTGCTGGCGCACCGCAACCGCGACCTGGCTGGCCTCCAGCGATTCCGGGCCGAGCACCGGGAAATCCTTGATCACCACCCGCAGCTTCGGGTCGGTCTTGATCAGGGTCTGCACGTCGCCCAGCGCCTTGCGACAATAGCCGCAATTGTAGTCGAAGAACTCGACCAGCGTGACGTCGCCCGTGGGGTTGCCGGCGACCACGTCGTGCGGGCCGTTGACCAGGGCCTCGCGGGCCTCCTTGAGGGCCGCGCTCTGGGCGAGGCGCTGCGTCTCCGCCTGCTGCTTCTCGGCCTCGGCCAGCGCTTCCTGCAGCACTTCGGGGTGCTTGATCAGGTAGTCCTTGACGATCGCCTCGATGCCGGCGCGCTGCGCGTCCGTGAACGGGGCGGCCGCCGGAGCGGCGGATTGCGTGGCGTCCTGCGCCGAGGCCGGGACGGCGGCGAGACCGAGCGCCAGGGCCAGCGCGGGCAGGGAGCGGTTGAAGAGCATGGATCCTCGCTTGCGCGGCAAGCCGGCCCGCGCGTGGCGCGAGCGGTAGAGGCTGGGTTAGGCGTTTTCGCGGCGCCGGGTCAAATCACGTCCCCGGCTCGCAGATCCCGCCCGCCACGCGTAACCCGGTCCGTCATGCCCAAGCTGTTCCGCGCCTTCTGGCTGCGCCCGCACCTGCTCTGCGCGATCGTGGTGGCGATCGTCGCCGCGCTGCTGGTGCCGGGCCTCGATCCGGGAATGCGCCTGCTCGCCGGCTGGTGCGCCGGCGTGATCGTCCATGCCGGCCTGGTGGTACGGCGGGCCACCGGGCAGACCCGCGACGCCATGCGGCGCGAGGCCGCCCGGCTCGATGACAGCGCCGGGGTGATCACGGTCTTCGCCCTGCTGGCGGCGGCGGCCAGCCTCGGCTCGGTGGCGGTGCTGGTGGTCGGCGGCCGCATCGCCGGAACCGGCGAGCGCTTCGCCCTGGCACTCGCCGGGACGAGCCTGCTCTGCACCTGGGTGTTCGTGCAGATGATCTTCACGGTGCATTACGCCCACGTCTATTACGGCACCGAGGACGAGGCCGGCGCCGAGCGCGGCGGCCTGGACTTCCATGGCGAGACCGATCCGGATTTCTGGGATTTTTTGTATTTTACCGTGACCATCGGGGCGGCGGCTGCGACGTCGGATACCAACCTCACCAGCAGGCGGATGCGGCGGATCGCGACTGCGCAGACGGTGGGCGCCTACCTGTTCAACACCGGCATCCTGGCGCTGGTGGTCAACATGGCCGCCGGCCTCGCGCCGCACTGAGGCCGGTTGAGGCCGCGGCCGCCAGGGTCTAACCCCGAGCGCTCCGCCGACTCGCCCGCGCACCCCGTCAGGACAGCATGATCTCGATCTCCCGGCGGGCCGCCGCCGTCCAGCCGTTCCTCGCCATGGACGTCATGGCCGCGGCCGCCGCCAAGGCCCGGCGCGGCGACGACGTGGTACGCATGGAAGTCGGCCAGCCCTCGGCGCCCGCCCCGCGGGCGGTGATCGCGGCGGCGCAAGCAGCCCTCGCCACCGGTCGCGTGCCCTATACCGAAGCGCTCGGCCTGCCGGCCCTGCGCGAGCGCATCGCGCGCGACTATGCCGACCGCTACGGCGTCGCGGTGAGCCCGGAGCGGGTGGTGATCACAACCGGCTCCTCGGCAGGCTTCGTGCTCGCCTTCATGAGCCTGTTCGATGCCGGCGCCCGGGTGGCGGTGCCGCAGCCGGGCTATCCGGCCTATCGCAGCATCCTGGCCTCCCTCGACCTCGTGCCGGCCCCGATGGTGCTGCGCGAAGAGGACCGCTTCGCCCCCACCGCCGCCTTGCTGCGGGAGACCCATGCCCGCGCCCCGGTGGCCGGCGCCCTGGTGATGAGCCCGGCCAACCCCTCCGGCACGGTGATCACGGAAGCCGCGTTGCGCGATCTCTGCGCAGCCACCCGGGAGCTGGGCCTGCCACTGATCTCAGACGAGATCTATCACGGCCTCAGCTACGGCGTGCCGACCGTCACCGCCCTGCGGTTCGATCCCGACGCCGTGGTGATCAACTCGTTCTCGAAATACCACTGCATGACCGGCTGGCGCGTCGGCTGGATGGTGATGCCGGAGGTTCTGGTCCGCCCGATCGAGCGGCTGGCGCAGAACCTCTACATCTCGGCGCCCTACCTCTCGCAGGTCGGCGCGCTGGCGGCCCTGGACGCATCGGAAGAACTCGACGCGGTGCGCGACGGCTACGCCCGCAACCGGGCGATCCTGCTCGACGCGCTTCCGGGCCTCGGCCTCGGGCGCGTGCACCCGGCCGACGGCGCGTTCTACCTCTACGCGGACGTGGCGAACCTCACCAACGACGCCACCGGCTTCTGCCGGCGGATGCTGGACGAGGCCAACGTCGCCGCGACCCCGGGGCTCGATTTCGACCCGGATCTCGGCCACCACCACGTCCGGTTCTCGTTTGCCGGCTCCGAGGCCGAGTGTCGCGAGGCGGTGGCTCGGCTACGGACCTGGCTGCGCTGAATTCTTAGGCGACTGCCACCGGCACCAGGGCACGGACTGCCTCGGGTAGTTCCGAAAAATGCGCGATCACCCGGTCGGGCCCGAGTTCGGTGACCGGCACGTCGGTGTAGCCGAAGGTCACCGCCACCACCGGGATGCCGGCGGCCTTGGCGGTGTCGATGTCGGTGCGGGAATCGCCGACCATCACGGCCCGGGCCAGATCGCCCCCGGCGCGCTCGATCGTGCCGGTGAGGTGGCTCGGATCGGGCTTGTAGGCCGGGAACGTGTCGCGCCCGCAGATCGCCGCGAAGCGGTGGCCGATCCCGAGCAGGCGCAGCAGCTCCACCGACTGGCCCTCGAACTTGTTGGTGCAGACCGCCAGCCGAAAACCCGCGGCCTCCAAGGCGTCCAACGCCTCGACCACCCCGGGATAGAGGTGGGAGGTGTCGGCGAGATGCGCCCCGTAATGGGCGATGAAGGCCTCGAACAGCCGCTCATGATCCTCCGGTGCGAGCGCGCGGCCCTCCGCCTCGAACCCGCGCCGGATCAGCGCCTTGGCGCCGGCCCCGATCAGGCCGCGGGCCTGGGACAGGGGCAACTCGGCCAGACCCTCGCGCTTCATCAGCACGTTGAGCGTGCCGATCAGGTCACCCGCGGTCTCGGCGAGCGTGCCGTCGAGGTCGAACACCGCGATCGGCGGGCGGGTCGTCGATTCGGGCGGCATCGCGTCGGGCTCCTGTGGGGTACCGCCTCGCTAAAGGGGGCCGGCGCCGCGGGCAAGGCGGCGCGGCGCCCCACACTCGCCCGAAAGCCCAGCGAAAGGCGAAGCGCGTCAGCTCCCGGATCCCGCGATGAAACCCTTTCTGCCCCTTCTCGCCACCTGTATCGCGCTGGCCAGCGCGCCGGTCGCGGCGGCCTCGTTCGAGTTCGTGCCCGCGCCGCAGGCCGACCTGAACCGGATGTACCGGGTCGACAAGGTCACCGGCGAGGTGACCTCGTGCCAGTACGGGCTCCAGGAATCGGCCGGCGGCATCGGCCAGACCGTCTGCTTCGGCCCCGGGGAGGGCGCCGGCCCGCAAGCGCCGTCGGAATACGGCCTGGTGGCGAGCCGCCACACCCGCGAGGCCGGCGTGTTCCGGGTCAATTACCGCACCGGCGAGATGAGCATCTGCTTCGTGCTGGTGAAGAAGGAGCAGGTGGTCTGCACCCAGCAGGGCAAGCCCGGTGCCGAGGCGAGCTCCGACGCGCCGCTCACCGGGCCCGCCCCCGGCCGCGCCGGGGCCAGCGCCACCCCGGCACAGGGCGGCCGCTTTTGAAGCACCGCGCCCCGCGGAGCCGTTCCGGTCCGCCCTGCGGCGTGCTAGGGGCCGCGCGACTCCCTGAGGAAGCCCAGCTGCCCCGCATGCCCGCCATCTCGATTCATTCCGCCTACCGGACGGCCCGGCCTTGAGCGGGCCGGACCTGCGCCGGGCGGCTGCGGCGCGCGCCCTCGAGCTGATCGAGCCCGGCATGCGGCTCGGCCTCGGCACCGGCTCGACCGCGGCGGCCTTCGTGGCCCTGCTCGGCGCGCGGGTCCGCGACGGGCTCGACATCGTCGGCGTGCCGACCTCGGAGGCGACGCGGCTGCAGGCCGAGGGCCTTGGCATCCGCCTCGCGACCCTGGACGCGCTGCCCGAGCTCGACCTGACCATCGACGGCGCCGATGAGGTCGACGACCAGTTGCGCCTGATCAAGGGCGGCGGTGCTGCGCTGCTGCGCGAAAAGATCGTCGCCTGTGCCAGCCGTCGCATGGTGGTGATCGCCGACGCCGCCAAGCACGTCGCCAAGCTCGGCGCCTTTCCGCTGCCGATCGAGGTGAACCTGTTCGGCCTCACCGCCACGCACCGCGCGGTCGAGGCCGCCGTCGCCCGGGCGGGCTGCACCGGCCCGGTCCGGCTACGGCTCGATCCGGCCGGCAAGCCGCTTCTCACCGATGGCGGCCACCACATCCTCGACGCCCATCTCGGCGCCATTCCCGATCCCGACGCGCTCGGCGCCGCCCTCTGGGCGGTGCCGGGCGTCGTCGAGCACGGCCTGTTCCTCGGCATTGCCGACGCCGCGATCCTGGCGTCGGACCGCGACGGGCAGGCCGAGGTCACCATTCTCGGCCGCGTCTGACGCGCCGTAATCCCGCAGGAACGTTCAGCATGTCCCGACGCCTCAAAGCCGCGCTCGGCCTCGCGCTCGCCGCGGCCACGATCCTTCCGCACGCGGCCTCGGCCCAGGCGAACAAGCCCGCTCCCGCCAAGCCGGCGGCGCAGCCGAACACGCCCGCCGCCGCGACGCCGACCTACACGGCAAGCCACCTGGCGCTGGCGCGCGAGGTGATGCTCAGCTCCGGCATCGCCCGCTCGTTCGATTCGGTGCTGCCGGCTTTCGCCGACCAGATCCGCAAGCAGGCGGTGACGCGTCCGGAACTCGCCAAGGATCTCGACGAGGTTCTGACCTCCCTCCAGCCCGAGATGGAGCTGCAGAAGCAGCGCATGATCGACATCGCCGCCCGCACCTACGCGGCGAAGTTCCCGGAGCCGGAACTGAAGGAGATCGCGACCTTCTTCCGCTCGCCGGCCGGCAAGCACTACGTCGAGGCCCAGCCGCAGCTCCTCGACGAGATGGTGCAGGAGATGCAGGACTGGACGCAGGAAGTGTCCGAATACGTCATGGTCCGGGTGCGCGCCGAGATGGGCAAGCGCGGTCATCAGCTGCAGTGAGGGGGCTTTCGGCGGATCGACCGTCGCGCTTCTGAACTCAGCCAGAGCGCTCCTACCCTCGGCCTCATCCTGAAGCGCCGGAGCGAAGCGGAGGCCTCGAAGGAGCCCTCCAGGGATCGCGAGCAGGATGGAGGGCTCCTTCGAAGCTCGCTGCGCTCGCACCTCCGGATGAGGGGGGTGTTTGGATAACCGTTGCCCTTGACCCTCATGCGAGCGCGATCAAACAGCCCGGCAGCATCTGAAAGGCTCGACAGCCGCCTCTACGCGGCGGGTTCGACCCTGCTCGCCGTCCTGCCGCTGGCGATGGTGCTCGCCAACCGGTCGAGCCCCGCCGTCATCGGCTTTGCTGCGCTCGCCGTCCTGGTCGGACGCGTCTTCGAGGATCGCCGTACCCTCGCGCCACGCCTCCTCACCCCCCTCGCACAGCCGCTCGGCCTCGCGGCGCTCGCATTCCTGGCCTGGTGCCTCGTCTCCTTGGCCTGGACGCCATTCCCCATCGCGTCGCTGCGCGTGCTCGGCGAGTTCCTGCCGACCCTGGTCGCCGCCTACCTGCTGGCCTGCCTCGCCCCCGGCCGGATCCCGGCCTTCGCGCCACGCCTCGCGGCAGGGGCGATCGCGCTGGCGGGTCTGATCATCGCGGTCGATCTCGCCTCCGATCTCGCCCTGGAGCGGGCGCTCGGGCACCGGGTCGCCGCCTTCGTCCACAACCGGCCGGCGCTGACCCTCGATCTCGTGGCCGGCCCCGTGGCCCTCGTGCTGTGGCGGATCCGCAGCCGCGGGCTCGCCGTCGCGACCCTGGTCTTCGTGGCGTTCGGCGTGCTGCGCTCGATCAGCGGCGCGGCCCAGCTCGGCCTGCTGGCCGGTGCCGGGATGTTCGCCCTGGGCCGGCTGCTGCCGAAGCGGGTCGGGATCGGGCTCGTGGGCCTCGGCCTCGGCCTCGCGGTGGCGCTCGCCCCGGTGGAGGGCGATTTGCTCGCCAAGGTCATGCCGGAGGCGGCCCATGAGCGCCTGGTCCAGTCCTCGTCCCGGGCGCGGGTCGCCATCGCCCGCAGCTTCGGCGCCGCAGTCGCGGCCGATCCGTGGCGCGGGGCCGGCTTCGGCACCAGCGCGCGCTTCGCCGAGACCCCGGTCGCCGGCACGGTCGCACCCGAGATGCGCATTCTCCTCGGGGTCGGCCACCCGCATAACAGCTTCCTGCAGGTCTGGGCCGAACTCGGGCTCCCCGGCGCGATCCTCAGCACGCTGGTGTTGATGCTGATGCTCGGGCGTATCGCCGGAATGGCGCAGTCCGACCGCGCCGCGGCTTTGGGTCTCATCGCCTGCGCGGCGTCCATCGCGTTCGTCGAGCACAATGGCTGGGCGGCGTGGTGGACGGCCGGGCTCGGCGCTGCCATCACCTGGATGCGTGAAGCCGCGGTTTCGCGTGCCGCTACGAGCCCCGAGATGGACGATCCTGCATGAGCGCCTACGACGTCGACCTCTTCGTCATCGGGGGCGGCTCGGGGGGCGTCCGCGCCGCCCGGATCGCGGCCGGCTACGGCGCCAGGGTCATGCTGGCCGAGGAGTACCGGGTCGGCGGCACCTGCGTGATCCGCGGCTGCGTGCCGAAGAAGCTGATGGTCTATGCCGGCCGCTTCGCCGACGAGTTCGAGGATGCCGCCGGCTTCGGCTGGACGGTCGAGCGGCCGCGCTTCGACTGGAGCGTGCTCAAGCGGCGCCGCGACGCCGAGGTGGCCCGCCTCGAAGGGATCTACGACACCAACCTGATGCGCGCCGGCGTCGACGTCGTGCCCGAGCGCGCCGTGATCGAGGATCCGCATACGATCCGCCTGCTCGGGTCGGACCGGGTCGTGCGGGCCGAGCGGATCTTGATCGCGGTCGGCGCGCACCCGGTGAAGGAGCCCGCGGTGCCGGGGATCGAGCTGGCGATCACCTCGAACGAGGTGTTCGAGCTGGAGAGCCTGCCCGCGCGCATCCTGGTGATCGGCGGCGGCTATATCGCGGTGGAGTTCGCCGGCGTCTTCGCGGCGCTCGGCAGCCGCACGACCCTGCTCCACCGCGGCGACAGGCTGCTGCGCGGCTTCGACGACGAGGTTCGCGATGCCCTGGCCGAGGCTTACGGCCAACGCATGGACCTGCGGCTCGGGCGGACGCTGGCGCAGATCGACCGGCACGCCGACGGCCTGTGCGCGCGCCTCGACGACGGCTCCGAGATCCTGGTCGACCAGGTCCTGGTGGCGACGGGCCGCCGACCGAACGTCGCCGGGCTCGGCCTGGACCAGGCCGGGATCGAGACCGACGCCGCCGGGGCGATCCCGGTGGATGCCTATTCGCAGACCCGGGTCCCCTCGATCTACGCGGTCGGCGACGTCACCAACCGGGCCAACCTGACCCCGGTGGCGATCCGCGAGGGCCACGCCTTTGCCGACACGGTCTACGGCGGCAAGCCGTCCTGCGTCGATCACCGGCTGATCCCGACCGCCGTGTTCTCGACGCCCGAAATCGGGATCGTTGGCCATACCGAAGCCACCGCCCGGGAGATCTACGGCACGATCGACGTGTATAAGGCGCGCTTCCGGCCGATGAAGGCGACGCTCTCGGGCCGCGAGGAGCGGATCCTCATGAAGGTGCTGGTCGATTGCGCCAGCGACCGGGTGGTCGGCGTTCACATCTTCGGCCACGATGCCGGCGAGGTGATCCAGGCCGTCGGCATCGCCGTCACCATGGGTGCCACCAAGGCCGATTTCGACCGGACCATCGCGGTCCACCCCACGGCGGCCGAGGAGCTGGTTACCATGCGGGTGCCGGAGGTGACCAAGCATCCGGTGGGCAGCGGCTGAGTTCCGCACGTCGCGGGGTCTCGACGCGGTGCGCAGCCGAGCCATATCAGGGTCATGGGCAAGCAGGGCGCAGGCAAGGACAACGGCGAGGACGACGCGCACGCGCGGCGTCAGTCGATCATCGACGGCCTCTTGGCCGATGCCTTGCGGCCGGCCTTCAGCTACCGGGCCCCGAGCCATGAGGCACTGCCCGCCGACATCCGCCGGGCGATCGACCGGCTCTTGGCCAAGGCGGAGACGCAGCGCAGCCGCTGCCTGACCTACGACGACCTCGAGGAAGCCCTGCCGCCGCGGGACGTCTCCGCGGAGGATCTGGAAGCCATCTTCTGGATCTTGGCCGAGCACGGGATCGAGGTCGAGGACGGCGAGGCTTGAGGTCGAACAGGTTTCGCGGTTCGGAAGCCGCGCCGAGCCGGATGCGGGAATAGAGCTTTGCGGGAGCCAGGCCCCAACTCTGCTTCAGGCTCCTGCCAGCCCTCAGGAATCCGCCCCTCGCAAGCATCCGGGAACCTCTCTATAAGCCGCGCTTCGCGCGTCATGCGCGATCGCACGACGAACGTGCGCGGAGAGAGGTCATGGCCGAGCGTTGGACACCGAAGAACTGGCGGACCCTGCCGATCCAGCAGGTCCCCGCCTATCCGGATTCTGCGGCGCTGCAGACGGTCGAGACCCAGATCGCGAGCTTTCCGCCGCTGGTTTTTGCAGGTGAGGCCCGCAAGCTGAAGGCGGCGCTCGCGCGCGTCGCGGCGGGCGAGGCGTTCCTGCTGCAGGGCGGCGACTGCGCCGAGAGCTTCGACGAGCATTCGGCCGACAACATCCGCGATTTCTTCCGGGTGTTCCTGCAGATGGCGATGGTGCTGACCTTCGCGGGCGGCTCGCCCGTGGTGAAGGTCGGGCGCATCGCCGGGCAGTTCGCCAAGCCGCGCTCCTCGCCCACCGAAACCCTCGATGGCGTGAGCCTGCCGAGCTACCGGGGCGACATCGTCAACGGCATCGGCTTCACCGAGGAGGCTCGCATTCCGGACCCGCGCCGGCAGCTCGAGGCCTACCGGCAATCGGCCGCGACCCTCAACCTGCTGCGCGCCTTCGCCACCGGCGGCTACGCCAACCTGGAGAACGCGCATCGCTGGATGCTGGGCTTCGTGAAGGATTCGCCGCAATCCTCGCGCTACCAGGATGTCGCCGGCCGCATGACCGACGCGCTCGACTTCATGCGGGCGATCGGCATCAACCCGGAGACGCATCCGGAGGTGCGGACCACCGATTTCTACACCAGCCACGAGGCTCTGCTGCTCGGCTACGAGGAGGCGCTGACCCGCGTCGACTCGACCACCGGCGATTGGTACGCGACCTCCGGGCACATGCTGTGGATCGGCGACCGCACCCGGCAGCCGGACCACGCCCACGTCGAATACGCCCGCGGGATCAAGAACCCGATCGGCTTGAAATGCGGCCCGTCCATGCAGGCGGACGGCCTGATCCGGCTAATCGACCTGCTCAACCCGGAGAACGAGCCCGGCCGGCTCAGCCTGATCTGCCGGTTCGGCGCCGACAAGGTCGGTGAGCACCTGCCGGGCCTGATCCGGGCGGTCGAGCGGGAAGGGCGGTCCGTGGTCTGGATCTGCGACCCGATGCACGGCAACACCGTCTCGGCGGGCCGCTACAAGACCCGGCCGTTCGACCGGGTGATGCAGGAGATCGAGGGCTTCTTCGGCGTCCACCGGGCCGAGGGCACGATCGCGGGCGGCATCCATCTCGAGATGACCGGCAAGGACGTGACCGAGTGCACCGGCGGTGCCCGGGCGCTCACCGCCGACGACCTGCAGGACCGCTACCACACCTACTGCGACCCGCGCCTCAACGCGGAGCAGGCGCTGGAAGTGGCGTTCCGCACGGCTGAGCTGGTCAAGGCCGAGCGCAGCCACGTCGAGCGCCCACACCTCGACGCGGCGGAGTAGGACGCTCCGCCAAATCCCTCCCCCTGCACGGGGGAGGGACCCCTCAGGCGATCGCCCGGGTGGCGCCGTTCCAGCGCTGGATCACGTCGCCGACCTGGGAGACCGGGACCGCGCGGCTGATCAGGTAGCCCTGGATCTCGTCGCAGCCCTCGGCGCGCAGGTGGGCGAGCTGCGCCTCCGTCTCCACGCCCTCGGCGGTAGTGGTCATGCCGAGGCTGGCGCCCAGCCCGATCACCGCGCGGACGATGAAGTCGGTCCCATCCTTCACGCACAGGTCGCGCACGAAGGACTGGTCGATCTTGATCTTGTCGAACGGGAAGCTGCGCAGGTAGCTCAGCGACGAGTAGCCGGTGCCGAAATCGTCCATCGAGACCCGCACGCCGAGCGCCTTCAGGCTGTGCAGGATCGCCGTGGTCGCGCCGGGATTGGCGACCAGCACCGATTCGGTGATCTCCAGCTCCAGGCGGCGGCCGGGCAAGCCGGTCCGACGCAGGGCCTCGCGCACCGCGGTGACGAGGCTCGCGGACGTGAACTGAACCGCAGAGACGTTGACCGCGACCTTGAGCCCGTCCGGCCAGCGGGCGGCCTCCTCGCAGGCCCGGCGCAGCACCCACTCCCCGAGCGGGACGATCAGGCCCAATTCTTCGGCAATCGGGATGAACTCGGCCGGCGAGACGAAGCCGCGGGTCGGGTGGTCCCAGCGCAGCAGGGCCTCGAAGCCGCAGATCCGGTCCGCGGCGAGGCTGTAGATCGGCTGGTAATAGACCTCGAACGCCTCGCGGGCGAGCGCGTCGCGCAAATCCCGCTCCAGGATCCGCCGGGTCTGGAGGCGGGCGTCCATCTCGGGCTCGAAGAACCGGAACGAGCCGCGCGCCTCGGTCTTGCCGCGGTCGAGGGCGACCTCGGCGTTCTTCAGGAGCTTCTCGCAGCTCGCCCCGTCGCCCGGCGCCAGGGTGATGCCGATGGTCAGGCCGACGCTGATCTCGTGGCTGCTCAGGCTGTAGGGCGCGCTCAGCACCTCGATGATTCGGCGCGCCAGGACGGCGGCGTCCTCGGGCCGGTCGATGTTGCGCTGAACGACGATGAACTCGTCGGCACCCAGGCGGGCGACGCAGTCGATCTCGCGCACGCAGGCGGTGAGGCGCTCGCCCACCGCCGCCAGCAATTCGTCCCCGACCCCGTGGCCCAGGGTCTCGTTCACCGGCCGGAAATCGTCGAGGTCGATGGCGAAGACCGCAAAGCCCGAATCGCGCCCGGCTTGCGCCACGGCCATCTCGATCTGCTGGCCGAGTGCTTCCCGGTTCAGCAGGCCCGTGACGGTGTCGTGATGCGCCAGGAAGGCGATGCGCGCCTCGGCGCGGCGGCGCTCGGTGACGTCCTCGTAGGTCGCCACGAAGCCGCCATCGGCGGTCGCACGCCGGTCGATCGAGACCGTCCGGCCGTTGCTCAGTTCCTGGAACTGCGTATGCCAGATGCCGCCGCGATGGGCCTCGTGCTCGTGGCGGAGGAGGGTGGCGAGGTCGCTGCCCGGATGGTTGCCGGCCGCCAGGCAGGCCGCCAGCACGTCCTGCGCCGACATCCCCGGGACGACGGCATTGGAGGCCAAGCCGTAGATCTCGCCGTAGCGCCGGTTCACCACCATCAGGCGATGCTGCGCGTCGTAGAGGCAGAGTCCCTGGGACATGTTGTCCAGGGCCGCGTCGAGCCGCAGGTTGGTCGCGGTCAGCCGGTCCTCCTGCTCCTTGAGCAGACTGATGTCGCTGCACACGGCGACGAAGCCGCCCTGCTGGGTGGCGCTGCGGCTCACCCGCAGCCAGCGCCCGTCTGCCAGGCGGATCTCTCCGTCGCGGGCGAGCGCCCGGAAGCACTCGTCGAGCTTCGTCGAGCAGGCGCCGTCCGCGTCGGCGGGGCGCGACAGGGACACGCCGGAAGCGATCGCCGCCTCCAGCCCGTCGAAGAAGTGCAGCGCCTGGGCGTTGGCGAGCGCGATCCCGCCCTCGGCATCGACCACGACCACGCCCTCGCGGGAGGTCTGGAGCGCGTCGGTCACCAGGGCCTCGGCCACCCGGCGCTGGCTGACCTCGCGCTGCATCATCGCCTGGATGTTGTCGCGCATCACCGCCATCGAGCGGAGCAGGCTGCCGAGTTCGTCGCGGCCGCCGGCCGGGATCCGGTCGTCGAGGCGCCCGCTGGCGATCCGCTCCGCCGCCACCGAGGCATCGGCCAGGGGCCCGGTGATGCGGCGGTTGAGCAGCCAGGCGATCAGCGCGCAGGCGAACACCGCCAGCCCGGCCACGATGGCGTTGACGTGCATCTCCCGGGCGACGAGCTGCCGGGCTGCCTGCCGAAAGGTGAAGCCGTCGCCTGCGGTATAGTTGACGAGGAGCTCGATCTGGCCGTCGACCGCGTTGGCCTGGTGGTCGAGGGCGTCCCAGCGCTCGGGCCGGGCGGTGGCCGGGTCGAGGCCGCGGCGCATCTCTTCCCAGGTGGCCACCGCGGCCTGGACGGCCCCGGCGGTGCGCACCGACCGGTCCGACTGCGAACGCTCGACCGCGATGGTCAGGTCCTCGGAGAGCGTCGTCGAGAGCTCGGCGATCTCGGCATCGAGCTTGGCCGCCTCCGCGGCGTCGCGGACATGCGTGCGGCGTGCGAAGGCGCTGCGCATCTTGGCGAAATCCGCCGCGGTCGCCCGGGCGTAATTGATCGACATCAGCGACTCGTCATAGGTGCGATTGACGAGTGCCCCGACATGCGAGATCGCAACGACGGCATAGAGCCCGAGCGCCCCCGACAGCACGCTCATGCCCAGGAACGCGACGAAGATCCGGCCGCGGATCGTGGTGGACAGTGCCGCCACGCCGTGCGCGACGCGCATCAGACCCGCTGGCGGCCGTTCGTCCGTCGCTCTCTCGGGGTCTCGCATCGCACCGGGCCGCCGTATGACAGGTCGAGTGAACCGTAACTGCTACATGTTAAGGCTCGATTAGCCGGCCGATCCTTCGCTCGACTCATCGATAATCGTTTTGGCGGGTCGATCACCTCGGAAACAGCCGGATGAGCTGGAACGCGAGGCATCGTGAAAATGATTTCTCAATAAACTTCCCTCTAGTCTAACCGGGCTCGAACGCTTGCCGCCGCTGCGGATACAAGTTCGGCGCTCGCGAATCCGAGGAACAGCATGGCCCCCGCAGCGCCGAGTTTACCCGCATCGCTCCGCTGGAAGCCGGTTCTCCCGGCAGCGCTCGCCTTGGTCCTCGGGATGGCCTGCGGATTGGTCCTGGTCGGCAATCTCGAGGCCTCCGGGCTGCTGGTGTCGCAGAAGGGCCGGGCGTTTCAGCCGGGCAACATCGCTTTGAGCCGGGGCGAGACGGTGATGTTCGTCAACGACGACAGCGACCTGCTGCATCACGTATTCGTCGAATCCGACACGTTCAGCTTCGATTCCGGCGACCAAGAGCCGGGCAGCCGCACGCCGGTCACCTTCACCGAGCGAGGGACGTTTCAGGTCCTCTGCGGTATTCATCCGAAGATGAAGCTGGTGGTGCGGGTGAATTGAGACCCGTTTGTAGGGGACGCGATCCGCAATTGAGCCTCCGCCGTCATTGCGAGCGCAGCGAAGCAACCTAGGGCAGCGCGTGCTATCCGCATGTAGCGTTTCCCTGGGTTGCTTCGCTGCGCTCGCAATGACGGTGGGAGCAGCTGAGGAGGGTGCCGCCCGACGGACGCCAAAAGATCAATCCCATCCGCCCTTGATCCTGAAGTGCTGCGCAGCAGCCTCGAAGGAGGGCTCCGCTTCGCTCCGTCGCCTCAGGATGAGGGGGGTGGGCTGGAGGAGGGGCGCCGGGGACATACGCCCGCGGCCCGACCACCTGGCCTCCATCACCGCTCCGCAGCCCGGATCGGCTTGGCCGGCTGCGGCGGCGGCACGCGCTCGATCGTCTGACCGTCGCGCAGCTCCGGCGGCGGGCTGAAGACGATGTGGCTGTCGGCGGCCAGGCCCGATTCGAGTTCGAGCACCCGCCCGAGATCGCGCCGCACCTTGATCGTCCGCCACGTCACCCGGTCGTCCTCGCCGACCTCCGCGACCTGAAGGCCGTTGCGGTTGAACACCGTCGCCTCGGCCGGGACCGTGACGCTCTCGTCGGTACGCGGGATCTTCAGAGTCACGGCGGCGTAGAGCCCCGCCCGCAGGGCCCGGTCGGGGTTCGGCACGTCGACCTGCGTCGTCAGGGTGCGCGAGGCGGCGTTCAGCGCCGCCGAGCTGCGCTCGACGAAGCCGCCGAAGCGGCGTCCCGGGATCTGCGGCACGCTGATCTCGGCCTGGACGCCCGGCTTGACCCCGACCGCATCGTTCTGGGGCACGTTCACGGCAATGCGCAGGATACTGTCCTGGTCCATGCTGAGCAGCGGCGTGCCGCCATTGTCGGCTTTGACCAGATCGCCGACATCGACGTTGCGGGTCGTGACGACGCCGTCGAACGGCGCCACCACCCGCTCGAATGCGGTCAGCGCCTTCAGTCGGTCCACCGCCGCTTCCTGCGACGCGATGTTGGCGGTGGCGACCTTCACCCCCGCCTCGGCGGCCGCCAGGGTCGCGGCCTGCGAGAGCACGCCGGCCTGGGAGGTGTCGGCGTTCTGGCGCGACGCCCAGCCCTGGACGGCGAGCGTCGCGGTGCGGTTGTTGGTCAGGTTGGCGAGGTTGACGTTGGCGCGGGCCTGCTCGACCTGCGCCTGGGCCTGGAGCAGCTGCGCCTTCAGCTGGCCGACCTGCGCCTCGGCCTGGACGAGCTGCTGGTCGAGTTCCGGGGCGGCGATGCGCAGGAGCAGGTCCCCGACCTTGACCCGGGAGCCGATATCGACCCGCCGCTCGGCGATGTAGCCGGTGGCGCGGGCCGCGATCGCCGCAGTGGTGAAGGGCTGGGTCTCGCCGGGCAGCGTGAGATCGAGGGGACCGTCCGCGCGCTCCGCCACGACCGTGCGGACCTGGGGCACCAGGGTCTTGATCCGCTCCAGCGTCGCGGTCGCCTCGACGTCCCGCTGCCAGTGATTGTAGGCGCCGTAGCCGAGCAGGCCCAGCGCGATCAGCCCCACGATGAGAAACGGACCCTTGCCGGGGGGCGGGGGGATGTCCTTGGGGCCGCCCTGCGCTGGGTCTTGCGCCTTCATCGTTCGGCTCTCCGCCCCGGTGTGCCGCCGGGCTCTCGCCACGGTAGCGGCCGAAGACCCCGGCGACCAGAGCGAGGCTTCGACGCATCCCGGTCCTAGCACATCGTCTGTTCCGAAAGCCGGCGGCCACGTTTCGGGACGATGCTCTATCGGGCTGCCGGCCCCGCAAGCCGGAGGCGCCCGCTGAGGCGCTTGTGCAGGTGGACCATCAGGGCGATCCCGAACAGCGGCGTCAGCAGGTTGAGGATCGGCACCACCATCATCGCCGACATCAGGCAGCCGGCGCTGAGCGTGCGCAATGCGAAGGTCTTGCGCATCTCGGCGGCCTCGGGAAGCGGCCGGAACCGGGCGGCCGCCATCTCAAAATATTCCCGCGCCAGCAGGTAGGCGTTGGCGCCGAAGAACGCCGCGATCCCGATCACCGGCACGAAGAAGATCACCAGCGCCGCCAGGTTGACCAGCAGCGTCACACCCGCGAAGCGCACGGCGTAGAACATCGCGGTGCCGAGCGGCATCGGCCGGCCGGGGGGATCGTCGGGAAAATCCGTGCGCTCCACGATCGCGGCGGCATCGTCGAGAAAAAAGCCCGCCACCAGGATCGAGATCGCCGGCATGAGATAGGCCAGCACCACGAACAGGCCGAACCCGGCGAGGTAGTAGGCGAGGCTGTCGAGGATCGGGTATTGGGCTGAGATGTGGTGGCTCGCCTGAAACGCCTGGACGAGGCGGGTCAGGCCGAGCCAGAGCAGGACCAGGAGCCCGAGCGTCAGGCCCAGGGACTTCCACAGGATCGCCCGCAGGGGCGGGGAAAAGGTCTGGCGCAAAGCCGCCGCGGCGGACTCGACGATCATCGGGCGGGGTTTCCGGCTAGCGCCGGAGGCGGCGCGGCAGCGTTGTGAAGGGGTGCGGCCACCGGCGCAAGGCCGGGCGCAGCCGCACCGGAGCGAGCGGACAGGAGTGCGCGTGCAGGACGCCCGGATGACGGCCTTGATCTCTCGGACATCCGCGGAGCCGGCGCGCGCGCCCGATTACCGGCCGCGCCTGGCACCGCTGCCTGCGGATCCGGAGGTGCTGGTGATCGGCGCCGGCGCCGCCGGGATCGGAGCGGCCCGGACTCTGGTGGAGCGGGGCGTGCGCGTCGCCGTGCTGGAGGCGCGCGACCGGATCGGCGGCCGGGCCTTGACGGTCTCGATCCGCGGTCACGCCCTCGACCTCGGGGCGCACTGGCTCCATGCCGGGCCGATCAACCCGCTGGTGGCGCTCGGCCGGGCGCGCGGGGAGCGCCTGAAGCTGGCCCCCCAGGAGAGCCACGTCTGGGTCGACCGCCGCCGCGGCCGCCCCGACGAGATCCGGGCCAATGCCCGGGCCTTCGACCGGGCCGACCAGGCGATGACCCGGGGCGCCGCGCGGCCGGGGCCCGACCGGCCGGCCGGGATCGCCCTGCCGCCGGGCCTCGGCCCCTGGGGCGCCCGGGTGGCGCAGGTCCACGGCTTGGTCTCGGGTCGGCCGCTCGGCGAGGTGTCGCTGCACGACTTCCCGAGCCTCGAATACAGCGAGAATTTTTTTCTGGCCGGCGGCTACGGCAGCTACCTCGCCCGGCTCGCCAACGATCTGCCGGTGGCGCTGTCGAGTCCGGTGGCCCGCATCGATTGGTCCAACAAGCGCGTGCGCGTGGAGACGGCCGACGGCACGGAATACCGGGCGCGGGCGGTGATCGTGACGGTGCCGGTCATGGTCCTGCGCGACGGGCCGTCCTTCTCACCGCCGCTACCGAACGCGGTCCGCGCTGCGATCGACGGCTTCTCCACCGGCCTCTACGAGCACGCGGTGCTGCACTGGCCGTCGAGCCCGTTCCGGGGCCGGGACCGGCTGGCCGCGATCCACGGCAGCCGGCCGTCGCCGGCCGGCCTGCTCACCCAGATCGACGGCACACCGTTCCACTATTACGAGCTCGACGTGCACGAGGCCGAGGCGCTCGACGCCGCCGGATCGGGCCCCGACGGCGTTCGTCGCCATGTCCGGGCGGTCCTGGCCGAGCAGTTCGGCCGGGCGCGCCTGCGCGACCTGACCATCCCGGCGGTGAGCGCGTGGCGGCACGATCCGTGGTCGCGCGGCTCCTGGGCGGTGGTGCCCCCCGGCCACGCGCCGGCCCGCGAAACCTTGCACGCACCCCTGGCGGACACGGTCTGGTTCGCCGGGGAGGCGTTGTCGCGGCTGCAATGGGGCACGGTCGGCGGCGCCTACGAGGAGGGTACCCGCGCCGCCGCAGACGCCGCCGAGCGTATCCGCGCGGGCACAGGCTGAGGCGCACGCGCGCCGCCGGCAGTCCCGCGTCTTGCCGGAGCCCGGCCGGACGGGCATCCCGCTCAGGCTGGGGTGAGGTCGGAGGCGCGCGTGGATTGGATCGAGGCGATCGGCTATCTGGGCACCGCGCTGACCATCTCGGCCTCGGCGATGAGCACCATGATCCCGCTGCGGATCATCTCGCTCTGCGCCAGCTGCGCCGTGATCACCTACGGGGTGCTGATCGGCAGCATGCCAGTGGTGCTCACCGAGGCGATCCAGATCCCGTTCAACGCCTACCGGCTGTGGCAGATGATGCGCCTGGTGCGCGACGTCGAGACCGCCGCCGACGGCAACCTGTCCCTCGAATGGCTGCGGCCGTTCGGGTCGCAGCGCCCGTTCGGAATCGGCGAGGTGGTGTTCCGCAAGGGCGAGTTGGCGGGCGAGATGTACTACGTCGAGAGCGGCGCCTTCCGGATCCCCGAATTCGAAATCGAGGTACGTCAGGGCGGGATCGTCGGAGAGCTCGGCCTGCTCGCGCCGGGCAACACCCGGACCGCCTCTCTGGTCTGCATCGAGGCCGGCAACGCCCTGTGCGTGTCGTATTCCGACGTGAAGCAGCTCTATTACCAGAACCCGGAATTCGGATTCTATTTCCTCAAGCTGACCAGCGAGCGGCTGTTCCAGAGCGTGCGAAGCGAGACCCCACCGCAAACCTTGGCGGCGCAAGGTGATTTGCTATGATCCACCGCTCGAATCACTGCGACCGAAAACACAACACCTTGTCTTTCCGGGGCGCGCCGAAGGCGTGAACCCGGAACCCATAACCGCCGCGGATGCCCAAACCGGCGCCGTCGGCTTCGGTTTGGACGTGCAACCGATCAGGCAGGTCCGCCGTGGCGTATCACGTCTACCTGCTCGCCAGCCGAAAGCACGGCACCCTCTACGTCGGTGTGACCAACAATCTCGCCCGCCGCATCCACGAGCATCGGACTGCAGCAAGTCCGGGCTTCACGGCGACCTACGGCGTGACCCGGCTGGTCTGGTATGAATCCTACACGTACGTCGTGGAGGCGATCGACCCGGAGAAGGCGCTCAAGAAATGGCGCCGCGACTGGAAGATCCGGCTGATCGAGGATTTCAACCCGGACTGGTCGGACCTCTATCCGACTTTGAGCGGCTGGACCGGATCGTAGGCAGACGCGCTCATCCGGCTGCGTCGGCGGCTATGGGTTCCGGGTTCCGCTGCGCGGCCCCGGAAAGACAAGGGCGGTGTTTCCGAACCTGCGCTCAGAGCATGCTCGGCAGGATCCGGTCCGGCGGGCGGTGGCCGTCCATGAAGGTCTTGATGTTGATGATGACCTTCTCGCCCATGTCGATGCGGCTCTCGTAGGTCGCGGAGCCCATATGGGGCAGCAGCACGACCTTGCCCTGACGGGCGAGCTTCACCAGGCGCGGGCTCACCGCCGGCTCCTGCTCGAACACGTCGAGGCCGGCCGCCGAGACATCGCCGGCCTCGATCAGCCGGGCGAGCGCGTTTTCGTCGATCACCTCGCCGCGGGCGGTGTTGACCACGATCGCCTCGGGCTTGAGCAGCTTCAGGCGCCGGGCCGAGAGCAGGTGGTAGGTCGCCGGGGTGTGCGGGCAGTTGACCGAGACGATGTCGACCCGGGCCAGCATCTGGTCGAGGGATTCCCAGTAGGTCGCGTCCAGCGCGCCCTCGATCGCGGCCGGGACCCGGCGGCGGTTGTGATAGTGGACCTGCAGGCCGAAGGCGCGGGCGCGCTTGGCGAGCGCCTGGCCGATCCGGCCCATGCCGACGATGCCGAGGCGCTTGCCGGTGATCCGTCGGCCAAGCATCCAGGTCGGCGACCAGCCCGTGGTCCAGTCGTCGTCCGGGATGATCCGCGCGCCCTCGGTGACGCGGCGGGCCACCGCCAGGATCAGCGCCATGGTCATGTCGGCGGTGTCCTCGGTCAGGACGCCGGGGGTGTTGGTGACCGTGATGCCGCGCTCGAGCGCCGCGGCCACGTCGATATGGTCGACGCCGTTGCCGAAATTCGCGATCAGCCGCAGGTTCGGGCCGGCCTGGGCCAGCAGCCCGGCATCGATTTCGTCGGTGACGGTCGGGACCAGCACGTCGGCCTCGCGCAGGGCCGCCGCCAGGGCGTCGGCCGGCATCGCGGCATCGTCGGGACTGAGGCGCACGTCGAACAGCTCGCGCATCCGCGTCTCGACGGCATCCGGCAGGCGCCGCGTCACGACCACCAGCGGCTTGCGCTTCGACACGTCTCTCTCCCCGTCAGCCTCGCGGCCGTGTTGGCGATCCCTGCCCGGTGGACCGGATCCGGACCACCGTCAGCAAGCGTCCGTTAACCGAACTCGGCCAGACAGGTCGGGTGCGAGGCACCGGTCCCGGAGCCTGTTCCGACCCATCGGCCTCTCTACCAGAGGTGGGCCGGAACACAATCGGATGCCGGCGGGATCCGCGCATCGACGGATTGCGCCTTCACCGTCCCGGCCCCGATCGGGGCTTTCCGGTTTCCGGGATGCAGGATCAACAACACCGAGCGGATCGGCCCCAGCCGGTTCCGCGCGGCACCGCGACGTTGGGAAAGGGAGAAGACCATGCGCGCGTCACGCCTGAGCTTCGCCGTCGCGGCGCTGCTGCTGGCCGGCCTCGCCCCCGCGGCCGCGGCCCCGCCTCCCACCGCGCCCGAGACCGGCACCGGCCCGGTCACGAAGCTACCGCTGCCGCGCTACGCCAGCCTCAAGACCGACCGCGTCAACCTGCGCGAAGGGCCCTCCAAGGATCACCGCACTCTGTGGGTGTTCCAGCGGGCGGGCCTGCCGGTGGAGATCGTCGGCGAGTTCGAGACCTGGCGGCGGATCCGCGACTCGGAGGGCACCGAGGGCTGGGTGCTGCACTCGCTGCTCTCGGGGCGCCGTACCGCGATCGTCAATGCCGGCCCCGACAAGGGCGCCGAGAAGGCCGCGATCCCGCTGCGCGCCAAGGCCGACGAGGGTGCGGCCGACGAGGCCCGGCTCCAGACCGGCGTGATCGGCAGCGTGAAGGCCTGCACCGGCACGTGGTGCCGCCTGATCGTGACGCTCCCCAACCGCCGGGACGTGGACGGCTACATCCGCCAGAACCGCCTCTGGGGCGTGTATCCGAACGAGGTGGTGGAGTAGTTTTTTTGAGTTTTTGGGGAGAGCGGCGGGCAACGCCGTTCGCCTAAATCCGCCGCGCCGATCTGCGCTGCGCCTTCCACCCACATCCTTATCCTGTTGTGGCAGCGGGCAGCGTCGCCCTCGAAGGAGCCCTCCAACTTCCGCGCGATCCCTGGACCCCTCCTTCGAGGCCTCCTCTACGCTCCGTCGCCTCGGGATGAGGGGGAGGGTTCGGATATGCGCTCGCCTAACCGGCCTACTGCCGACTCTTTGTGACTCAGCAGGAGGTTGGCCTCAGCCCAGCCCTCGCGAAACGCGACGCAGGCCTTGTTTCCCACTCCGGCGACAACGGTCACATCTCGGCCCCTGCAGACCGCAACGTGCCCCTTCTCTCGCACGGGCTTGCGAGTTCATACATCGGAGTCGGCAGAATCCACGGGAGACACCGCGGATCTCCCTCCTCTCTGCGGGGGGCTACCGCCTACACAGGTTTGGGGCGTGGCCGCTCTTGCACACCGCAACGGGCCCCCTCTCCCGTGCGGGAGAGGGTTGGGGTGAGGGGTCAGGTTTGTCCGGAGAGGTCGCATCCCTCACCCTGTCCCTCTCCCGCACGGGAGAGGGGACCCGCGCCCTCTGCGCCTACGGCATGACTACGGGCTACAGTCGAAACCTATGTAGCCCGTGGCCGGCGAAGGGGGAGGGAGCCGCGCCCGGGGTTGGCCTTGGCCCTCATTCGGCAGCGATGTGTGAACATCGCAGCCCGCCAGGGCGAGTGCACCCGCGCCTCATTCGGCAACGACAGACGCGCAACAAAAAAGCCGCCCGAGACCGGGCGGCTCAACGTCGGCGCAAGCGGCCGAGGCCGCCCGAAAACTCAGCTCTGGCGGCGCGCCGCCGGGCGGGCGCGGCGCAGGCGGACGATCACCTCGACGCCGGCGATTTCCATGCCCTCGGGGGCCTCCGGCAGGGAATCGACCGTGATGCCGCAATCCGGCATGTCGATCACTTGATTCTCGTCTTCCAAGTAGAAGTGGTGGTGCTCGCTCGGGTTCGTGTCGAAATAGGCCTTCGACCCGTCGAGCGCGAGCTGGCGCAGGAGCCCCGCCTCGGTGAACTGGTGCAGCGTGTTGTAGACGGTGGCCAGAGAGACCGGCACCTTGGCGCGCATCGCCTCGTCGTAGAGCATCTCGGCGGTCAGGTGGCGGTCGCCGCGGCCGAACAGGAGCCAGCCCAGCGACAGGCGCTGGCGGGTCGGCCGCAGGCCGGCCCGGCGCAGGCGGTCGCGCAGATCGGACAACGGACAGCCGCGACGCGGCATGCCGTTGGCTTCCAGCTGGGGGGCGGGGACCCGGCCGTTGAGGATCGCCTGAAGGGGCAGCAGTTCGGACATTTCGGGACTGAACGCTCGACGAGGACCCTGAAGGAATGGGATTCGTCATACTATACGGAAGTGGACATGCGGTCGCAACCCAAGCCGCCTGGCCGAGCCGCCGCGCACCCCTTCCGCAGGCGCCGATGGCTTTGAAGGCGCGGCGCCCCGTGCTAACCCGCGCGCCGAACGCCCGGGCGCCTGGCGTGCATCGCCTGCCTGCCCGCCACGAAAGTCCAGAGGAAACAGCCACCTTCATGTCGCAAGACGCCGAGACGCCAGCACAGGCCGCGAGCCGCAAGTCGAACTATTCCTACCAGGATCTACTGGCCTGCGGGCGCGGCGAGCTTTTCGGCGCCGGGAATGCGCAGCTTCCGCTGCCGCCGATGCTGATGTTCGACCGGATCACCAGCATCGGCCAGGAGGGCGGCGCCCACGGCAAGGGCCACGTGACCGCCGAGCTCGATATCCGCCCGGACCTCTGGTTCTTCCCCTGCCACTTCCAGGGCGACCCGGTGATGCCGGGCTGCCTCGGGCTCGACGCCCTGTGGCAGATGCTCGGCTTCCATCTCGGCTGGCTGGGCTCTCCGGGCCGGGGCCGGGCGCTCGGCGTCGGCGAGGTGAAGCTCGCCGGTCAGGTGCTGCCAGTGATGAAGAAGGTCGTCTACAATGTGGACGTGAAGCGCGTCCGCCAGGGCAAGCTGGTGCTGGGCATCGGCGACGGCTGGCTTGAGGCCGACGGTGAGCGTGTCTACCAGGTCCAGGATATGCGGGTCGGCCTGTTCCAGAGCTGACCGGGCCGCGTTTCGGGGGCGTCTTTCGCATCGCGGCGGCAACGCCCAGCGCCCTCGGCAGTTGAGATTGTACCCGCGTCACCTTAGCTGACCGGGACGCGGCCCGGGCGACCGACGCCGCGACGGAGGAATCGTCACGACCATGCGCCGCGTCGTCATCACCGGGATGGGCATCGTCTCATCCATCGGCAACACCACGCAGGAGGTCCTGGCCTCCCTCCATGAGGCACGCTCGGGCGTCGCGCGCGATGCGAGCTATGCCGAGCACAACTTCCGCAGTCAGGTTTCCGGCAGGCCCAGCCTCGATCCCGAAGGCGTGGTCGATCGGCGCGCCATGCGCTTCCACGGCGGCGGTTCCGCCTGGAACCATGTGGCCATGGATCAGGCGATCCGCGATTCGGGCCTGGAGCAGGCCGAGATCTCGCACGAGCGCACCGGCATCATCATGGGCTCGGGCGGCCCCTCAACCCGGGTGATCGTAGATGCTGCCGCCATCACCCGCGACAAGGGCCCGAAGCGGATCGGCCCGTTCGCGGTCCCGAAGGCGATGTCCTCGACCGCCTCGGCGACGCTGGCGACCTGGTTCAAGATCCGCGGCGTGAACTACTCGATCTCGTCGGCCTGCGCGACGTCCAACCATTGCATCGGCAACGCCGCAGAAATCATTCAGGGCGGCCGGCAGGACATCATCTTCGCCGGCGGCTGCGAAGATCTCGACTGGACGCTGTCGAACCTGTTCGACGCCATGGGGGCCATGTCGTCGAAGTACAACGACACCCCGGCCCGGGCCTCGCGCGCCTACGACGCGAACCGGGACGGCTTCGTCATCGCGGGCGGCGCGGGCGTGCTGGTTCTCGAGGAACTGGAGCACGCCAAGGCCCGCGGCGCGCGGATCTACGGCGAGGTCGCCGGCTACGGCGCGACCTCGGACGGTCACGACATGGTCGCGCCGTCGGGGGAGGGCGCGGTACGTTGCATGCGCCAGGCGATGGAAGGCCTGAAGGGCGCGCGGATCGACTACATCAACCCGCACGCCACCTCGACCCCGGTCGGCGACGACAAAGAGATCGAGGCGATCCGGGAGGTGTTCGGCCGGGGCGAGGATTGTCCGCCGATCTCGGCGACCAAGTCGCTGACCGGCCACTCGCTCGGCGCCACCGGCGTGCAGGAGGCGATCTACAGCCTGCTGATGATGCAGAACGGCTTCATCTGCGAGAGCGCGCATATCGACACGATCGACCCGGCCTTCGCCGACATGCCGATCCTGCGCCAGCGCCGGGACGACGCCAAGCTCGGCCACGTCCTGACCAACTCCTTCGGCTTTGGCGGCACCAACGCCACCCTGGTCCTGAAGCACGTAGACGCTTGACTGTCTCATCTCGGAACCACCGCGTCCGGGGCGACGTTTACCGTTCGTTGGATGGGGTGGTGGCGATGGGTACGTTCCTGATCGGAGCACTGAGCGGCCTGATGATTGCGGGCTGCGCCGCGATCTACGCCAAGCAGGCGCTGATCGAAGAGGCCCGATCGCATACGGACGGGTACTTCTAAGCCGACGCTCCACCCTGCGATGAACGCCCCGCCCGTCGGCGGGGCTTTTTTTTGGCCGGCGCCGAAGCCTGTCCGGTTTGGATCGCGCGGCAAGCCGCGCTAAGGCACCTGCGTCGCGGATAGGTTGTTCAACCGCATCGCGGCCCGTCTCCGCGTCCCGGGGGCAGCGTACTCGTACGGAATGTGAGTCGGCATGACAGGTTTGATGGCGGGCAAGCGCGGCCTGATCATGGGCGTCGCTAACGATCACTCGATCGCCTGGGGCATCGCCCGGACCCTCCACGCCCACGGCGCGCGGCTCGCCTTCACGTATCAGGGCGACGCCCTGGGCCGGCGGGTCGCCCCCCTGGCGGCGCGGCTCGATTCGGACATCGTGCTGCCCTGCGACGTCGAGGACATCGCCTCGGTGGACGCCACCTTCGCGGCCCTCGACGAACGCTTCGATGGCGGGCTCGACTTCGTGGTCCACGCCATCGGCTTCTCCGACAAGGCGCAGCTCAAGGGCCGCTACGTCGACGTCACCACCCGCGAGAACTTCGCCCGGACCCTGACGATCTCGTGCTTCTCGTTCACCGAGATCGCCCAGCGCGCGGCCAAGCGGATGAAAAACGGCGGCTCCCTGCTGACGCTCACCTACGGTGGCTCGACCCGGGTCATGCCGAATTACAACGTGATGGGCGTGGCCAAGGCTGCGCTGGAAGCCTCGGTGCGCTACCTCGCGAGCGATCTCGGCCCGGATGGAATCCGGGTCAACGCGCTCTCGGCCGGCCCGATGCGGACGCTGGCCGGCGCTGGCATCGCCGACGCAAGGCTGATGTTCAACCACCAGGCGGCCCACGCTCCGCTGCGTCGCACCGTCAGCCTCGACGACGTCGGCGGCTCGGCCCTCTACCTGCTGTCGCCGCTTTCCGGCGGCGTCACCGGCGAGGTCCATTTCGTCGATGCCGGCTACAACATCATCTCGATGCCGCGCCCCGACGTGCTGCAGGCTCAGGACGCGGCCGGCGTCGTCGGCGATTCTTAGCGGTCTGAGCCCGACGCTCAGCGAGGAAGGCAAATCGACTCGCGAACGTGCCTCGGGGCTTGCCCGCGGAATCGACGCATTGCCTCGCATTTTACGCAACCGCGAAACCGTTGCCTCGCGTCTCCGTGTCAGGCTCTCCTGCAGGAGAACCCGCGATGATCGACGCGCTTCAGACTGCCACCGCCGGCATGAGCCGGGCGACGGACCGGCTCGGGACGGCCGCGCAAAAGATTGCGGAGATCGGCGAACCGGCCGGGGATGCGGCGCTGCCGCCCGCCGCGCAGGTCGATCTGTCCAGCACGGTCGCCGACCTGATCGGGTCGCGGACATCCTTCGCGCTGAACGCCGCGGTGGCGCGCACCGCCGACCGCATGAGCGGCCAGCTCCTCGACATCAAGGCCTGACGCGGCGCCGTCACTCCGCCGGGGCCGAGTGGCGGGCGCCGATCGCCGGGGCCGCCAAAAGCGCCAGGATCGCGGCGGCGGCAAACAGCAGCCCCACGCCGATCGCGCGATAGGCCACGACGCCCACAAGGCCGCCGCCGAGGAACGCGCCCACCGTCATCAGGTGAAGCCGCAGCTTGTCGGGGTCGTGGCGCTTGGCCTGCGGATCGCCGGCCTTGCGGTCCAGCCAGCGCGCGAGCTCGATGCCGATATCGGTGACCATGCCGGTGACGTGGGTGGTCCGCACCCGGGCATCGGTGATCTTCGTCACCACGGCATTCTGCAGGCCCAGGACGAAGCTGAGGCCGAACACCAGCGCCTCGCCGCGTGCAGGCTCGGCCAACGGCAGGGCGACGAAGCCGATCGCGGCGAGCAAAATCGCCTCGGCGCAAATGCTGTAGGCGTAGGCGCCGTGGGGCGCGTGGCGACGCCGGCGGCGGATCAGCAGGGTCGAGGTCGCGGCGCCCAGCATGAACAGGACGACGAGCAGCAGCGCCTTCACGGCCAGGATCAGGTCGCCGGTCCCGGCCCGGTCGGAGATCGCCGAGACGTTGCCGGTCATGTTCGAGGCGTAGAAGCCGACGGCGTAGAAGCCTGCCGTGTTCAGCGCACCGGCCACCGCCGCCAGGGACCAGGACAGGTTGAGGTCCGCCGCGAAGCTGCGCGTCTCGCCTTCATGGACAAGCATGGATTCGCCGATGCCGTTGGAGCAGTGCCGACCGAGAGTCAGCAAACGTAACCGACGAAGCTGTGGCGGAGTATGCGGACACGGCGCAGGCGAGACCTGCACGGCTTGGGCGCGTCCCGCACCGACAACTCAGCAGAGGAGGATTGGCAAGGGCCGCTGGAACGATCCGGGCGCCCCGCTCAGCGGCCCGGATCGTCATGATCGCCAGGTCCCGCTGCGGAACCCTGCTCACCAGCCGCGGTAGCGGCGGCCGTAGCCATAATCGTCGTCGCAATCCGCATCGTCGCGCCAGCGCCGATGGCCGTAGCCGACCGGCACGCGCTCGTAGGTGACGACCCGCCGGGTCGCGTAGACCGGCTCGACGTCCTCGTAGGCGCGATAGACCGGGCGCGGCCGGACGACCACGGGCGTCGGCCCGTAGCCGTCGTACGGTGCGGGACCGTAGGAATAGCCATACGCGGGGGCGGCCTGGGCCGCTGCGCCGATCAGGGCACCGGCCGCTAGGCCGCCGATGATGCCCGCCGCGATGGCACCGCCCCCGCGCGCCTCGGCGGCGGTGGACGCGAGGGTCCCCGCGCCGATCAGCGCGGCGGCCGAAAGCACAGCGATCCGTTTCATGACCTGACTCCGAATGAAGCGCGGGATCACCGGAGCGATCCCGATCACGAGAGACAGAATGCCTAGGTTTGCCTGCATCGACGCTGAAGTGAACTTGCAGCCATCGTTCAGCTTTCCGCCTTGGCAGCGGCCGCGGGAGCTTCCCGGATGTAGCCGCGCGAGATCAGGCGGCTGCGCTCGCGGGTACGCCGCTCGGCATCCATGAGATCGGACAGGGCGTCGGCAATGGCGCAGCGGAGCGCGATGCCGGCATCGCCGCCGGCGAAGCCGAGATAGGCCCGGCTGATCGCATCGACGGGGCAGGTGTGATCCTTCTGTGCGGCTAGCGCCTGGGTCAGCATCGGGGTCTCCTTCGTTGCGCCCGGAACGAAGAGAGAACAAGCCAGAAGGGTTAACGTTTCGTCAACGACCCGGCGGGTCCTGCTGTAGCGACCCGTTAACCCTGTGGATAACGGGGATCCGGCTGCCCGCAGGCTGTGGATAGCTCTGTTCACTCCGGCAGGCGGGGCAGGCGTTGCCCACCGTCGGGAATCGGGTAGCGCGCCGCGTTCAGTTCCATGGCGAGCAGCGTGTAGTAGCCCGAGATCGCCGCCAGATCGACGAGTCCGGCCTTCCCGAATCGGGCCTCGGCCTTGGCGTAGGTCGTGTCCGAGACGCGTCTGGTGTCCTGCAGCTCGGCCGTGAAGTCGTACACGACGGTCTCGTCGTCGCTCATCGTCGCCGGTCGGCGTCCGTCGCGGATTGCCGCGACGATCTCGGGGGCGATCCCGGCCTTCTCGGCGATCGGCGCGTGAACGTACCACTCGTAATCCTGGGTCCAGCGCCGGGCGGTGAGCAGGATCACCAGTTCCGACAGGGTGGTGCCGATCTTCGGCTTAAACCGGAGGTAATCGCCCATCGACCGGGCCAAGGTCATCACTTCGGGCGAGTGCATCAGCGGCTCGAACGGGCCGAACGGAGGCTTGCCGCGGGCCTGCGCGAACGCATCCGCCGCCTGCTTCTGCTCGGGCGTGTAATCCTGCGGCGGGATGGTCGGCAGGCGGTCCTGCGCACCGGCTGCCGCCGACAGGGCAGGGGCCAGGACGGCGAGCGCCAGAGCGAGGGCGGCGGGGCGGAGACGCATCGTTTCACTCCCAGATTGTTGGGTAGCACGTTCGCGCCGACCTGCGGTTACCGCCAGAGCGCAGCGCCCCGATTGGTATCGATCGCGCGGCAGCGTCAGGCGCGGCGGTCGGGCGGTTGCGCCTGGCGCCCAGCCGGGCCATCAGCGGACGCGATGGCCGGTCCCGTTACCGCGCTGCCGATCGAGGCGGCGCTTCCCGAACTGCGCAGCGCACTCACCGCCCGGAACGCCGCCGTGCTGGTGGCGCCCCCCGGCGCCGGCAAGACCACGCGCGTCCCCTTGGACCTGCTCGACGCCCCGTGGTTGGGCGCGAAAAAAATTATCCTGCTGGAGCCGCGTCGCCTCGCGGCCCGGGCCGCGGCCGCCCGGATGGCGCAGAGCTTGGGCGAACCGGTTGGCGGAACGGTCGGCCTGCGGGTGCGGCTCGGGTCGAAGATCTCGGCGCGGACCCGGATCGAGGTGGTGACCGAGGGCGTGTTCACGCGCATGATCCTCGACGATCCGGAGTTGGCGAGCGTCGGTGCGGTCCTGTTCGACGAATTCCACGAACGCTCCCTCGACGCCGATCTCGGCCTCGCCTTGGCGTGCGATGCACAGAGCGGGCTGCGCGAGGATCTGCGGATCCTGGTCATGTCGGCGACCCTGGATGGCGCCCGGGTCGCGCGGCTGCTGGGCGACGCCCCGGTGGTCGCCTCCGAGGGCCGCGCCTTTCCGGTGGAGACCCGCTACGCCGAGCGCGACCCGAACCGGCGCATTGAGGACTCGGTCGCCGAGGTGACGTTGCGCGCGCTCCGGGCGGATACCGGCTCGGTGCTGGTGTTCCTGCCGGGACAGGCCGAGATCCGCCGGACCCATGACCTCCTGGCCCAGAAGGTCGGGCCGGAGGTGCAGCTCGCCCCACTCTACGGCGCGCTGACCCCGGCCGAGCAGGACCGCGCCGTCGCGCCGGCGCCGTCCGGGACCCGGAAGGTCGTGCTGGCCACCAGCATCGCCGAGACCTCGCTGACCATCGAGGGCGTGCGGATCGTGGTCGATTCCGGGCTGGCCCGGGTGCCGGTCTACGAGCCCGGCCTCGGCCTGACCCGGCTCGTGACCGCCCGGGCGTCCCGCGCTTCCGTGGACCAGCGCCGGGGCCGGGCCGGCCGGACCGAGCCGGGCCTGTGCTGGCGGCTCTGGTCGGAGGCCGGCACCAGCGCGCTCGAACCGTTCACCCGCCCCGAGATTCTTTCGGCCGACCTCGCCGGGCTGCTGCTCGACTGCGCGGCCTGGGGCGTCACCGACCCGCGCACGCTCGCCTTCCTGGATCCGCCGCCCGAAGCCACGCTCACGGAAGCCCGCACCATGCTCGGCGCCCTCGGGGCGCTCGACGCCGACGGGCGGCTCACCGAGATCGGCACAAAGCTGCGCGCCCTGCCGTTGCCGCCGCGGCTCGCCCGGATGGTGACGGTCGCGGCCGGGATCGGCCAGGCGCGGGACGCCGCGGACCTCGCAGCAGTCCTCGTGGAGCGTGGGCTGGGCGGCGACGGTATCGACCTCGACGAGCGGGTCGAGCGCTTCCGCCGGGACCGGGGCGGACGGGCCACGGACATGCGTCGGCTCGCCGAGAACTGGGCGCGGATCGCCGGAGGCGCCCAGCAGGATGATCGGGACGCGGCCGGCCCGCTGCTGGCGCTGGCCTATCCCGACCGGATCGCCCGCGCCCGGGGCCGGGAGGGCGAGTTCGTCATGGCCAGCGGCCGGGCCGGCCGCCTCGACCCGGCGAGCCCGCTCGCCCGGGAGACCTATCTGGTGATCGCCGACCTCGCGGGCGCCGCCGGCAACGCCCGTATCCTGGCCGCCGCCGCGATGGGCGCCGAGGCGATCGAACGGCTGTTCGCCGACCGGATCGAGGCCCGCACCGAGGTCACCTTCGATCCGCAGGCCGCCGCCCTGCGGGCGCGGGCGGTCCGGCGCCTGGGTGCGGTCAGCCTCGGGGAGCGGCCGCTGCCGGTCCCGGCCAGCCCGGAATCCGCCGCGATCCTGGCCCGCGGCATCGTCGGTCTCGGCCTCGATCGCCTGCCCTGGACCCCGGGCCTGTCGCAATGGCGTGCCCGGGTGCAGTTCCTGCGCGCCGCCGAGGGCGGTGATTGGCCGGACCTGTCCGATGCCGCCCTCGCGGCGAGCGCCGAGACCTGGCTGGCTCCGGCACTGGTCGGGCGTAGTTCCGCGGCCGCCATCACCCCGGACGACCTCGCCGGAGCCCTGCACGGCCTGCTGCCCTGGCAGCTTCGCGGCCGGCTCGACGCGGAGGCGCCGACCCATGTCGAGGTACCGACCGGCTCGCGCATCCCGGTCGACTACACCGAGGCCGAACCGGTCCTGGCCGTCCGGGTGCAGGAGCTGTTCGGCCTCGACCGGCACCCGACCGCCGGCGGACGGCCCCTGGTCCTGCACCTGCTGTCGCCGGCCCATCGCCCGATCCAGATCACCCGGGACCTGCCGGGCTTCTGGCGCGGCTCCTGGGCGGCGGTACGGGCAGAGATGCGCGGACGCTACCTGCGTCATCCCTGGCCGGAAGACCCCCTCGCCGAGGCTCCGACGCGGCGGGCCAAGCCGCGCGGGACGTAGGATCCGGCACCGGCCCACCCCAACGACAGGACGGACGCGACCCGATGACGACCGACCCGAAAAACTTCGATCCGGCCTCCGAAGGCTGGACGGCGGTGGAGGACCAGGGCTTCATCGCCCATGTCGGTCCGCTTCACTTTCGCGACGCCGACGGCGCCTACGCGTTCCGGGCGGAGCAGAAGCACGCCAACCTGATCGGCGTGGTCCATGGCGGCATGCTGATGAGCTTCGCCGACCGGGCGCTCGGCGAGACCGCGATGCGAGCGGCCGACGGCGCCAACTGCGTCACGATCCAGCTCGAGATGAAGTTCATCGATGTCGGCCGCCTCGGCGACTGGATCGAGGTGCACCCGCAGGTGGTCAAGCGCACCGGCTCCCTGGTGTTCATGCGCGGCGATGTCCGCGAAGGCACGCGCCTGGTGGCCTCGGCCGACGGCGTCTGGAAGATCCTGCGGCGCAAGCTCGGTTGATCCCAAGATCGTCCCCGTCATAATGGCGCGAACGCCAAGAGTTAGATCGACGATCGGTCGACACACGGGGAGGAAAATCATGCGGCAACCGCAGGTTGATGCGTCTGAGACTCAATTCGCGTGGCCAAGCAGACGCGCGATGCTTGCCGGAGCCGGCGCTGCTCTGCTCTCCGCGACCAGCGCCGTCGGTCAGCCGGAGCCGCCGAGCACCGTGACCAACCCGCCGCGCGACTTCCGCCCCGGCGCGTCGCCGACCACGTACTTCACTGATCCCGACGTCATCACGGTCGATCCGTCGTTCGAGCGCTACATCGTCCCCAACAGCGCGATCCGCCGCCTCTGGACCGGCGCGCTCTGGGCGGAGGGACCGGCCTGGAACAGCCTCGGCCGCTTCCTGATCTGGAGCGACATCCCGAACGACCGGCAGATGCGGTGGCTCGAGGAGGACGGCCATGTCGGAATCTTCCGCAGCCACAGCAACAACTCCAACGGCAACAGCTTCGACCGCCAGGGCCGGCAGATCTCCTGCGAGCACATCACCCGGCGGGTGGTGCGCTATGAGCTCGACGGCTCCGCCACGATCCTGGCCGACAGCTTCGACGGCAAGCCGTTCAACTCGCCCAACGACATCGAGCAGCACGCCGATGGGTCGTACTGGTTCACCGATCCGCCCTACGGCGGCCAGCTGTACGAGGGAACGCCGGACGAGGCCGGCGGCCCCTCGAACCCGCAGGGCCGTCTGAACCCGCGACTCGGCCAGCCGGTCGGTCTGCGGACAAGCAAGCGCGCACTCCCCAACGCCCTCTACCGGATCGACCCGAACGGCCGGATCGATCAGGTTCTGACCGACGCGCAGGTGCCGAACCCCAACGGCCTGTGCTTCTCGCCCGATCATAAGACGCTCTACCTCTCCTCCACCGGCAAAGGCCCGGGCGATACCGGCCCCGGCGGCAAGGGTGAGATCTACGCCTTCGACGTCGGGACCGGTGCCGCCGTGTCGAACAAGCGGCTGTTCTCGGAATGCGTCGTGGACGGCGTGAAATGCGGCCCCGACGGCATGCGGGCCGATGTCGACGGCAGTCTCTGGGTGGCGAGCAATGCCGGCCGCGCCGTGGGCTACAACGGCGTCACAATCTGGTCGCCGCAGGGCAAGCTGATCGGCCGGATCCGCCTGCCGGAGGTCTGCGGCAACCTCACCTTCGGCGGCCCGAAGCGGAACCGCCTGTTCATGACCGCGAGCCAGTCGCTCTACGCGGTCTATGTGAACACGCAGGGGGCCGGACCGGCCTGAACCGGGACGGGAAGGGTAGGGGCAACAGGTAGCAATCCGACCGTGGTTGCTGAGCCTCCGGGGCGCTATCTGTAACGGGCATGACTGACGATCCCGCCCCCGACCCGACCCTGAGCCGCCTCAGCGCAGCCTTGGGCGACCTGCCCAAGCGCGGGCTGCCGCCCGTCGAAAAATGGGATCCGCCGTTTTGCGGGATGATCGACATCCGCATCGCCGCCGACGGCACCTGGCACCACAACGGCTCCCCGATTCGCCGCGAGAAGCTGGTCAAACTGTTCGCCACCATCCTGCGGCGCGAGCCGAACGGGCGGGTGGTCCTGGTCACCCCGGTGGAGAGCGTCGGCATCACCGTGGAGGATGCCGCCTTCATTGCCGTCGAGATGGCGGTCGATGGGACGGGGGAGGGCAGGCGAATCTCGTTCCGAACCAATGTCGACGACCTCGTCGGCGTCAATTCCGAGCACACCCTGCGCTTCGAGGAGGGGCCAGACGGGGCGTTGAAGCCGTATCTCCATGTCCGCCGCGGGCTCTGGGCGCTGGTGACCCGGGCGCTGACCTACGATCTGGTCGATCTCGCCGAAGAGCGCGTGATCGACGGGCGACCGTTCCTCGGCCTATGGGCAGGCGGCACCTTCCACATCATCGCTCCGGCCGAGGCCGCGTGAGCGACCCGCGTTCCGATTTCCTCGCTCGCGCCGCGTCCCACCTGTCCCCGAACCCGCCGGGGCCGGACGATCCGACCTCGAATCCCCGGGGCGACCACAGCCTCGACCCCGACGGCAGCGCCGTGGTCCCACCACCCCCGCACCGGCGGGCCGCCGTGCTGGTGCCGGTGGTGTTCCGTCCGGACGGCCCGCAGTTGGTTCTGACCCAGCGTGCCGCCAACCTGCGCGACCATTCCGGGCAGGTCGCGCTTCCGGGCGGCAAGATCGACCCCGCCGATCCCGGCCCGGCGGATGCGGCGCTGCGGGAAGCCCACGAGGAAATCGGTCTGTCGCCAGCGGCCGTGTGCCTGCTCGGCTATCTCGACCCCTACCTGTCGGGCACGGGATTCCTGGTTACGCCCGTGATCGGCGAAGTCCTGCCGGAGGCCGCCTTCACGCCGAACCCCGCCGAGGTGGCGGACGTGTTCGAGGTGCCGCTCTCGGTGCTCATGGATCGGGACCGCTACGTCCTTCATGCCCGGGTCTGGCAGGGACGGCCGCGCCGGTACTATGCCCTGACCTTCGAGGACCGGTTGATCTGGGGCGTCACTGCCGGGATCCTGAACAACCTTCGGGAGCGCCTCTACCCGGAGACGGAAGCCTGATGCGGCAAAGAGGAATCCGGTCTTTCGGACTGCTCATGCGATGACACAGAGCTGGACTGGGCTGTCGTTCGCGTAGAACAGCCGCTCGCTCCAGCGCTGACCCTGCGGGATAAGGCTACACACCGTCATGCTGCGCCGCCTCATCGAAGAGTTCGGCCTCTTCCTCATCCCCTTCGCGCTGTTCATGGTCTACCTCGTGCTGGTCGGCCGCAATCCGCTGCGCCGGGTGCATTGGGATCCACACATCGTCCGCCTGGTGCTGGCCGGCCTCGCCGTGGTGATCGGCACGCTGGTCTATGAAGGCCTCTTCTCGGAGCGCCGGGCCGGCGGCTACGTGCCGACCCACATGGAGAACGGCCGCCTCGTGCCGGGCGCATTCAAGTGACGCAGGTGCTCGATCACGGCGCGTTGGCGGCGCTCCTCGTCCAGCCGGGCGTGGGCAGGACGCTCGCGGCCCTCGATGTGCCCGGCGCCGAGACCCGCCTGGTCGGCGGCTGCGTGCGCGACGCGCTGCTCGGGAAGCCGTCGGCGGATATCGACCTCGCGACCACGCTCTTGCCGGAGGCGGTGATTGCAGCGGCTCGCAACGCGCGGGGCCTCAAGGCGGTGCCCACCGGGATCGAGCACGGCACGATCACCCTGGTCACGGAGGACGGACCGATCGAGGTCACGACCCTGCGCGAGGATGTCGAGACCGATGGCCGCCACGCGGTGGTCCGCTTCGGCAGCGATTTCGCCCGCGATGCCGAGCGCCGCGACTTCACCGTCAACGCCCTCTCCCTGGGGGCCGACGGACGCCTGCACGATACGGTCGGGGGCCTCGCCGATCTCGAAGCCGGACGGGTCCGCTTCATCGGCGATCCGGACATCCGCATCCGCGAGGATGCCCTGCGGATCCTGCGCTTCTTCCGCTTCCACGCCCGCTTCGGCACCGGTGCGCCGGATGAGGCGGCGCTGGCCGCCTGCGTGGCCGCCCGGGACGCCCTCGACCGTCTCTCCCGGGAGCGGGTCCGGTCGGAGTTCTTGAAGCTCCTGGCTGCGCCGGGCGGTGCGCCGATGGTCGGCACCCTGAGCGCTACCGGACTGCTCCAGCGGATCACCGGCGGCGTCGCCGAACTCGGTCGGCTGGAACGGGCAGGTGCCGCATCGCTCGCACCGGTGATGCGCCTGGCCGCGCTCTCGGTCGGCGGGCGGCACGATGCGGATCGACTGCGGGATCGGCTGCGCCTGTCGAAGCAGGAGCACATCCAGCTCACCGGCTATGCCGACGCGCTGGCCGACCTCCACGGCCGCACAGCTGCGATCGACGCGCCAGCGGCCCGCGCGCTCGCGGCGGAGCACGGCCTGGCGCGACTGAACGACACCCTGGCGATCCTGTCCGGCGAGCCGCGGCCCGTCCTGGAGGACGACGCGCGCCGGGCACTTCAGGCTCTAGCTGGGGAGGGGGGTGCGCCGCGCTTCCCGCTGGCGGGGGCGGATCTGGTGGCGGCGGGCCTGCCGACCGGGCCGTCCATCGGCCGCGGGCTGGCCGCGGCGCGGGTGCTCTGGCTGGAGCGCGGATGTCCGACCGGCGCCGAGGCGCGGGCCGAGTTGCTCAAACGCGCCCTTGACGGCGCGCGCCAATCCCAACCTTAAAGCTTGAGGAGCGCCTTGGTCTCCTGAAGCTGGACGATCTGACCGTTCAGCTCCTCGCGCTTCTGCAAGTCTTCGGTGGCATCGCGCTGCAGCTCGGCCGCCTCGATGTCCTTGTCCAGGGAGGCGTGGGTCAGTTCCTCGATCGGCGCAGCGCGCTCGGCGAGGACCGTCACGGCGGTCGGGCCGATATCGGCGAAGCCGCCGCGGACATAGATCCGCTTGCCGCTGCCCTGGCTCTCGGTGATCACGATGACGCCGACCCGCAGGGAGGTCAGGACCGGGGCATGACCCGGCATCACGGTCATCTCGCCTTCGGTGCCGGGCAGCTGAACGGCGGTCACCTCGCCGGAATACAGCGTCCGCTCGGGGCCGACGAAATCGAAGTGGAAGGTGGCCATCGGTCTCTAGCTTCCCGAACCCGCAACGCGCGCTCCTCCCCCTTGCGGGGAGGAGGTGGAGGTGGGGGTGGTGCAGACGGCACCGAAACGCTCAATCCTGAACCACCCCCACCCCCGACCCCTCCCCGCAAGGGGGAGGGGAGGGAGCAGCTTACGCCGCCTTCAGCTTCTTGGCCTTCTCCTGGGCCTGCTCGATCGTGCCGACCATGTAGAAGGCGGCCTCCGGCAGGTCGTCGTAGTCGCCGTTCACCAGGCCCTTGAAGCCCTTGATGGTGTCTTCCAGCGGCACCTGCACGCCCGGCGAGCCGGTGAACACCTCTGCCACCGTGAAGGGCTGCGAGAAGAAGCGCTCGATCTTGCGGGCGCGGGCGACGGTGAGCTTATCCTCCTCGGACAGCTCGTCCATGCCCAGGATCGCGATGATGTCCTGGAGCGCCTTGTAGCGTTGCAGGGTCTGCTGGACGCGGCGGGCGACATCGTAATGCTCCTCGCCGAGGATCGCCGGCGACAGCATGCGCGAGGTCGAGTCCAGCGGGTCCACCGCCGGGTAGATGCCCTTCTCGGCGATCGAGCGCGACAGCACGGTCGTGGCGTCGAGGTGGGCGAAGGAAGCGGCGGGCGCCGGGTCGGTCAGATCGTCGGCCGGCACGTAGATCGCCTGCACCGAAGTGATCGAGCCCTTGGTGGTGGTGGTGATGCGCTCCTGCAGGGCGCCCATGTCGGTGGCGAGCGTCGGCTGGTAGCCCACGGCCGACGGAATACGGCCGAGAAGCGCCGACACTTCGGAGCCCGCCTGGGTGAAGCGGAAGATGTTGTCCACGAAGAACAGCACGTCCTGGCCCTCGTCGCGGAACTGCTCCGCGATGGTCAGGCCGGTGAGCGCGACCCGCGAGCGAGCGCCGGGGGACTCGTTCATCTGGCCGTAGACCAGGGCGCACTTGGAGCCCTCGGCCGAGCCGCCATGCTCCTTCGGGTCGACGTTCACCTTGGACTCGATCATCTCGTGATAGAGATCATTGCCCTCGCGGGTGCGCTCACCGACGCCGGCGAACACGGAATAACCGGAGTGCACCTTGGCGATGTTGTTGATCAGCTCCATGATCAGCACGGTCTTGCCGACGCCCGCGCCACCGAACAGGCCGACCTTGCCGCCCTTGGAATAGGGGGCCAGCAGGTCCACGACCTTGATGCCGGTGACGAGGATCTGCGCCTCGGTCGACTGTTCGGCGTAGGACGGGGCCGGCTGGTGGATGGCGCGATAGGTGTCGCACACCACCGGGCCGAGCTCGTCGATCGGCTCGCCGATGACATTCATGATCCGGCCGAGGGTGTTCATGCCCACCGGCACCTTGATCGGCTCGCCGGTATCCGTGCACTCCTGGCCGCGGGTCAGACCCTCGGAGGTGTCCATGGCGATGCAGCGGACGGTGCTCTCGCCGAGCTGCTGGGCAACCTCGAGGACGAGGCGGGCGCCGTTGTTCTTGGTCTCCAGGGCGTTCAGGATCTCGGGCAGGTGCCCGCTGAACTGCACGTCGACCACGGGGCCGATGACCTGGGTGATCTTGCCGACCTTGTTGGAGCCGGCGCCGGGGAGTGCGGTGTTCGCCATCGTATACCTACCCTTCAAGCTGTGCGTACAGGTCGCGGAGCCTCAGAGGGCTTCCGCGCCCGAGATGATCTCGATGAGTTCTTTGGTGATCATGGCCTGACGCGTGCGGTTGTAGATCAGCGTCTGCTTCTTGATCATCTCGCCCGCATTGCGGGTGGCCGAGTCCATGGCGCTCATGCGCGCACCCTGCTCGGACGCGGCGTTTTCCAGGAGCGCCCGATAGACCTGCACCGTGAGGTTCTTCGGAAGCAGCGTCTCCAGGATCGCCTCCTCGGAGGGCTCGAACTCCAGGGCGGCGTTGCCGTTGGCGCTCTTCACGGAGGTGTCGGCCTGGGGCAGCTCCGCGGGGATCAGGCGCTGCGCGGTGGGGATCTGCGAGATCACCGACCGGAACTCGGAGTAGAACAGCGTCGCGACGTCGAACTCGCCAGCCTCGAAACGCGTCAGGATCTTGTTGGCGATCTCGGCCGCGAACTCGTAATCCACCGGACGGTTGCCGCGGATATCCATGCTCTCGACGATCTGGTCGCGGTAGAGACGGCGAAGCTGGTCGGCGCCCTTCTTGCCGACCGTCATGATCTTGACGGTCTTGCCCGCGGCGGTGAGCTTCTGGATGTGCTCCCGGACCGCCAGGCGGACGATCGAGGAGTTGAACGCGCCGCACAGGCCACGGTCGCCGGTGCAGACGACCAGGAGGTGGGTCTGCTCGGCGCCGGTGCCGGAGAGCAGCTTCGGGGCGCCGACGCCGCCGACCAGATTGCCCGCGAGATTGCCGAGCACCTGAGCCATCTTCTCGGCGAAGGGGCGGCCGGCCTCGGCGGCCATCTGCGCCCGGCGCAGCTTGGCGGCGGCGACCATCTGCATGGCCTTGGTGATCTTCTGCGTCGCCTTCACCGAGGTGATGCGGTTGCGCAGGTCCTTCAAACTCGCCATCGGGCCGCGTCCAGATCCGTTCCAGGGCCTCTCCTCCCCCATGCGGGAAGGAGCCGAAGGTGGGGGTGGTGCCGGGTCCGGCGGCCGACGGTACCTGCGGCACCGGCCTCACTCCAGACCCCCTCCGCCGGGGGCGGAGAGGTCACCGTGGTGGCTGTTTGATCAGTTGCCGATCGACTTGGCCACGCCCTCGACCACGCTCTTGAGCTTGCCGGCGCTCTCGTCCGACAGATCCTTCGAGGTGGCGATGGCGCTGAGCAGGTCCTGGTGCTTCGAGCGCAGCGTGCTGAGCAGGCTGTCCTCGAACGCGCGGATCTTGCTGACCGGGAGCTTGTCCAGGTAGCCGTTCACGCCAGCGTAGATCACGGCGACCTGCTCTTCCATCTTGAGCGGCGAGAATTGCGGCTGCTTCAGAAGCTCGGTGAGCCGCGAGCCGCGGTTCAGGAGCTGCTGGGTCGAGGCGTCGAGATCGGAGCCGAACTGCGCGAAGGCCGCCATCTCGCGATACTGCGCCAGCTCGCCCTTGATCTTGCCGGCGACCTTTTTCATCGCCTTGGTCTGGGCCGAGGAGCCCACCCGCGACACCGACAGGCCGACATTCACCGCCGGGCGGATGCCCTGGTAGAACAGGTCGGTCTCGAGGAAGATCTGGCCGTCGGTGATCGAGATCACGTTGGTCGGGATGTAGGCCGACACGTCGTTGGCCTGGGTCTCGATGACCGGCAGGGCGGTCAGCGAGCCGTTGCCGGCGGCATCGCCCATCTTGGCGGCGCGCTCCAGCAGACGGCTGTGGAGGTAGAACACGTCGCCGGGATAAGCCTCGCGGCCCGGCGGGCGGCGCAGCAGCAGCGACATCTGGCGGTAGGCGACCGCCTGCTTGGACAGGTCGTCATACACGATCACGGCGTGCATGCCGTTATCGCGGAAATACTCGCCCATGGCGCAGCCGGCGAAGGGCGCGATGAACTGCATCGGCGCGGCATCCGACGCGGTGGCCGCGATGACGATGGAGTATTCCAGGGCGCCCTGGTCCTCCAGCACCTTCACGAACTGGGCGACCGTGGAGCGCTTCTGACCGATGGCGACGTAGATGCAGTAGAGCTTCGACTTCTCATCGCCGCCCTCGGCATGGCCGGGCTTCTGGTTGAGGATGGTATCGAGGGCGATGGCGGTCTTGCCGGTCTGGCGATCGCCGATGATCAGCTCGCGCTGGCCGCGGCCGACCGGGATCAGGGCGTCGATCGCCTTCAGGCCCGTGGCCATCGGCTCATGAACGGACTTGCGCGGAATGATGCCCGGCGCCTTCACGTCGACCCGGCGACGCTCGGTGGAAACGATCGGGCCCTTGCCGTCGATCGGATTGCCGAGGCCGTCGACCACCCGGCCGAGCAGACCCTTGCCGACCGGCACGTCCACGATGGCGCCGGTGCGCTTGACGGTCTGGCCTTCCTTGATCTCGCGGTCGGAGCCGAAGATCACGATGCCGACGTTGTCCTGTTCGAGGTTGAGCGCCATGCCGCGCACGCCCGACTCGAACTCGACCATCTCGCCGGCCTGGACGTTGTCGAGGCCGTAGGCGCGGGCGATGCCGTCGCCGACGGACAAGACCTGACCGACCTCGGAGACCTCGGCCTCTTCGCCGAAGTTCTTGATCTGGTCCTTCAGGATCGCGGAGATCTCGGCTGCGCGGATGTCCATACTCGGGCCTCTGTCGCTAAATCGTCAGTGCATGTTCGGATCGGATGGGGCGCGCTTACTGCGCGGCCCGCATCGCGAGGCGGATACCGTTGAGCTTGGTCTTGAGGGACGCGTCGATCATGCGCGAGCCCATGCGGACGACGAGGCCGCCGATCAGGCTCGGGTCGATGACCAGGTCGAGATCGATATCGGACTTGGCGATGTCGCGTAAGGACGCCTTGATCTCTTCGATCAAGGCATCGGACGGCCGTTCGGCCACCCGTACCTCGGCGCGCACGATGCCCTTCGAATCCTGGACCAGGGACCGGAAGGCGGCGATCATGCCCGGCAGCGCGAACAGGCGCCGATTCGACGCCGCGAGGCGGATGAAGTTGCCGGCCAGACCGCCGATCCCCGCGCGGTCGAGGACGGCGCCGATGGCGGCTTCCTGCTCGCCCGGGGTGAAAGCAGGGCTGCGGACCAGGCGGCGCAGATCCGCGCTCTCCTTCAGCAACCCATCGAATTGATTGAGGGCTTCAGCGACCGCGTCGATCTGGCGCTCGTCACGCGCGAGCTCGAAGAGGGCGGAAGCGTACCGGCCCGCCACGCCTGCGACCAGGGGACCAGCCTCGGAACCGTTCTGCGCCACCCGTCGCTCTCTTCTCTGTTGCCCGCCCGATCCGCGCGCTCCGGCCGGGAACGCGGTACGGATCTCGTTCGGGACGTGGGATCGCGCCAGCAACGGGAAGGGTCGAGAACCACCCCTTGTGGCGCGGCGACCGCCTAGCATGCCAGCATGGCCGCACGCAACACGGACCGGGGCCGCTCTGCGCGATACGGCGGCGGAAGTGTGACGTCAGATCCGATGCGCGGTCACGAGGTCGGCGACGCCGCGGACGCCGGTCGAGGTTCCGTAGCTCACTTGCCAGACCGAGCGCACCTCCGGGGTCGAGGCCAGCGGCGTGCGGATCGGGCCCTCGAACACAAGGCGATGGCCCCACAATTTGGCCGGCACGCGGATGCCGACGAAATTCGTTGCGGAGGTATGCTCGAACAGGGCGTCGATCAGCGGCTCGGGAGCCTCCACCGCGAAACCTTGCGAGAGCCACCAGCGGGCCTTGCCAGGGCTGCCGCCCGACACGTTCAGGAGATAGCCGGCGATCTTGGCCGGCGCGATGTTGAACCCGGCCGGCCAGGCAATGTAGGGCCGCACTCAGGCCGGCCGCCGGTGCTCGCGGATCATCTCCCGGTCGATCGTGACGAGACCGGTAAAGGGCGCGTCGAACTCGATGTCGAACGCCTCTGCCTCGCCCCAGACCGCCACGACGGTCCCGACCGTCCCCGCCGGAACGGTCTCGCCATCGTCCGTCTGCGCGTCGGCCGCGAGCGTGACCGCGTCGAGCGTGTCGATCGGGAAGCGGCGGTCAGGACTGTGCGTCGTGAAGGCCGGCCGGGTGGGCGCTTCGTAGGTCATGGACGTCCCTCAAGCCACCCGAATCTGCATCGCCGCGCGGGCGGGCACAAGCCGGGGCCGACGCGCACGATCGACTCAGCAGGCGAGCCGATCGCACCGGCGCGTGCTGGCGATCATCTTTGCCATGGCGTTGGCGCCCGGATGGCCGAGGATACCGCTGTTGCCCAGGACATACGAGGGTGTCGCGTAGAGGCCGAGATCGGCCGCCATCCGCATCTGGCCCTTGAGCGCCAGCCGGACCTCGTCGCTGTCGGCGATCTCCTCGACCTCCGCCTGTGGGATGCCGAGGGCAGCCGCGGCGGTGAGGGCGCCGGGCCCGTCGATGCGGCCGGGCTTGCCCAGGAGCGTGCGGTAGAAAGTCCACGCAGCGGCCGAGCCGAGCTTGCGCTGGACCGCGAGCATCACCTTCGCGGCCTGGGCGGATTGCGGCGACAGGATCGGGTTGCTGACGAGGCCGATGCGCAGGTCCGGATCGGATTCGTGCAGGGCCACGACGTCGGCCGCGGCCTTGCGGCAGTACGGGCAGTTGAAGTCGAAGAACTCGTAGAGCGTGGTCTGGCCCTCGCGCGGGCCGGCATAGGTGACGCCGCGCAGGCCCGGGATCTGCCCGGTGATTTCACCCGGCAGGATCGAGTTCGCGACCGGCCTTCCGTCGTCGCCGGTGACCGCGACGCGCTGGCCGTAGGATTGCGCGGCGGCACGCCCCAATCCACCACCCAGGGAAGCGCCGGCAGCGATCGCGAGGAGGTGACGACGGGACAGCGTCATGGAAAATGTCCGGGATAAAGAGTGGGTTTGGCCGAGGCTGGGCGGCCTACGGGATCGCCTCGCCGTGATGGCGCGGCTCCGTGAACGTCGCCCTACCGAATCCCGGCCGGCCGGTCACCGACCGCCCAGGCCAAGGCCTGTTCCAGGCGGTCGTTGCCCCAGAACAGCTCGCCGTCATCGGCCAAAAAGGTCGGGGCGCCGTAGATGCCGCGGGAGCGCGCCTCCTCGACGCTGACCCGCAGCCGGGTCTTGTTCGCCTCGCCGGCGGCGGCGCGCACGGTCTGGGTGCCGTCGAGGCCCAGCGAATCGAGGATCTCGACCACGGCGGCCGGCTCGGCGATGGAGCGGCCCTCGGCGAAGCTCGCGGAAAAAACCGCCTTCGAGAAAGGCACCAGCCAATCCTGATCGTGGCCGTAGACCGCCGCGCGCACCGCGCTGAGGCTGTTCTGGGGAAACTGGGCCGGCCGGGTCAGCGGCGGCAGCCCGAGCCGGGCGGCCTCGCGCTCCACGTCGCGCCACATGTTCTTGCCCTTGGCCGGGTAGAGGTTGAACGGCGAGGTCGTCCAGCCCTGCGACGCGAACAGCGGCCCAACCAAGAACGGCCGCCAGCGTACCGCGACCCCGGCCTCAGCCGCAGCGGCCTCGATCCGCATTGCCGCGAGGTAGGAATACGAGGAGGCGAATTCGTACCAGAACTCCAGGGTTGGCTGGCGCGCCATGGACTTCGCTTCTCCGATGCTCTTCGTGCTGCGGGGATCAGGCAATGCCCGCGCCGCGCCGTGCCTCACACGGCCGCAAGGCCGTCATGAGGCGAAACGCTGTCGATCGTCCGGCAACAGGCTACGCGCGAAGCGGCACGCCGGTTGCAGGCCGATGACACCCGCGATAAGCCGCCGACACCCTGCACCAGTTCCGGAACCAGCATGTCCGATCCCGCGAAGAGCCCCGTGAAGAAGGTGGTGCTGGCCTATTCCGGCGGCCTCGACACCTCGATCATCCTGAAGTGGCTGCAGACCACCTACGGCTGCGAGGTCATCACCTTCACGGCCGATCTCGGCCAGGGGGAGGAGCTGGAGCCGGCCCGCCGCAAGGCAGAGCTGCTCGGGATCAAGCCCGAAAACATCTTCATCGAGGACCTGCGCGAGGAGTTCGTGCGGGACTACGTGTTCCCGATGTTCCGGGCCAACGCCGTCTACGAGGGCGTGTATCTGCTCGGCACCTCGATCGCGCGGCCGCTGATCGCCAAGAAGCAGATCGAGATCGCGGAGCGGCTCGGGGCCGACGCGGTCTGCCACGGTGCCACCGGCAAGGGCAACGATCAGGTCCGGTTCGAGCTCGGCTATTACGCGCTCAAGCCCGACGTGACGGTGATCGCCCCCTGGCGGGAATGGGACCTGCGCTCCCGCGAGCAGCTGATCGCCTTCGCCGAGCAGCACCAGATCCCGATCGCCAAGGATAAGCGCGGCGAGAGCCCGTTCTCGGTGGACGCCAACCTGCTGCACGCTTCCTCGGAGGGCAAGGTGCTGGAGGATCCGGCCGTCGAGGTGCCCGATTACGTCTTCTCCCGGACGATCTCGCCCGAGCAGGCGCCGGACACGCCGACCATCGTCACGATCGGCTTCGAGAAGGGCGACGCGGTCTCGATCGACGGCGAGACGCTATCGCCCGCGAGCCTGCTGGCAAAGCTCAACCAGCTCGGCCACGACAACGGCATCGGCCGGCTCGACCTCGTGGAGAACCGCTTCGTCGGCATGAAGAGCCGCGGCATGTACGAGACGCCAGGCGGCACGATCCTGCTGCCGGCCCACCGGGCAATCGAGTCGATCACGCTGGACCGGGGCGCAGCCCACCTCAAGGACCAGCTGATGCCGCAATACGCGGAGCTGATCTACAACGGCTTCTGGTTCTCGCCCGAGCGCGAGATGATCCAGGCGCTGATCGACAAGAGCCAGGAGAAGGTCACCGGCACGGTGCGGCTGAAGCTCTACAAGGGCGGCGTCCACGTGATCGGCCGCGAGAGCCCGCACTCGCTCTACGACCAGGACCTCGTGACCTTCGAGGAGGGCGCCGTCGCCTACGACCACCGCGACGCGGCGGGCTTCATCAAGCTCAACGCGCTCCGGCTGCGTACCCTGGCGCAGCGCAAGAAGCGGGACGCCTGAGCGTCCCCGGGGGCCCGCGCTCAGGCGGGCTCCCACAACGCCGCGGCGTTCCGGCGGAACACGCCGGGCCCGAGATCGGCGTAGCGCAGAAAGATCTGGAAGGCCGGCTGCATCTCGCGGTGGAGCCGAGCCAGGCTGTCCTCATCGGAAGCACCGCCGAGATGGCGGCCCATGTCCAGCGTATACGGCTCCGTCCCGCCATAGGGCCGGTCCGGGTCGATGCGCGGCACGCCGTGGGCCTCGTCCCAGACGTGGTTGAGGCGCGGGATCAGCGCGAGGTGCTCGTCCGTCACCGCGAAGGTGATGTGTTCCGGGGTCTCGCCGGTGGCGGCATCCCGGAACACGTCGGTGATCGCGGCGCAATTCAGCTTGGCGAGCGGGTTGTGGTACTGGTAGCGGCCGGGCTTGAGCTTGGCGTTCTGCGAGAACACGGCGATCCCGTCCTCCAGCGCCCGGTGCTCCTCCTCGGCGCCGTCGTCGTCGCCCGTGACGTTGGCGATGTCGCCGTCGCGATCGTGGCTGCCGTAGGGCGCCTCCGGGTGGATCATCGGCGCGCCGGGCTCGGCGCCGTTCCAGGCGACCACCATCCGGCGGATCAGGGCGATGCGCTCGAGGGTGAGGTCGTAGACGGCGTCGTTCATAATCGGTGGGTCCCAGGTGTCGCGGATCTGGCGCCCCTCTTACAGAGCCGATTCGGCGGCTGCTACCGCCTGCAACGGCCTTGCGTCCGTGTGCGGCTCGATCAACCTATATCGAGTCCGGATGTCGCGAGTCGGGGACGCCCATGGCTGGTTCGATCGTATGACGGTGTGGGACGATCGGCCCGAGCGGCGAAATCCCACACTGTCTGACACCGGCATGCGCCTCCTCGACCGATACCTGCCGACCTACCAGTTCAGCGAGACGCATGCCTGCCTGGTGGCCGCCGAGCCGGCCGGGATCCTCGACAGCGTCGTCGCCTACCGCCCGGACTCGGACCGGTTCTTTCGGCTCATGATCGGCCTGCGGGAGATGCCGATGCGCCTCCTCAGCGAGCCGGGGGCTCTGCGCGCGCCGTTCGGATTCCACGATTTCACGCTGCTCGACCGAAGCGAGAGCGAGCTCGTCTACGGCTTGATCGGCCGGTTCTGGCGCCCGGATTTCGGCCTGGAACCGATCGCCGACGGCGCCGCTTTCCTGGCGTTCGACGCGACCCACGTCGCCAAGCTCGCCCTAGCCTTCACAACGCAGCGCGATCCCGCCGGCCGGACCCGGCTCGTCACCGAGACGCGCGTGTCCTGCGCGAGCCGCGCCGCGCGCCTGAAGTTCACGCCCTACTGGCTGCTGATCCGCCCCGTCAGCGGCCTCGTGCGCCGCCGTACCCTCGCGTCGATCAAGAGCGCTAGCGAGCGGGCAGCGCGCGGCTAAACGTAAAAAATTACCGTCGCAGGCAGCCCGTGAGCCCTTCGATCTGGCCCATCATGGCCTGGATCTGCGCGGCACGGCGGCGGACCCCGGGGGAGGGGCGGCCGGCGCTGCGGGTGATCGGGTTCGGCAGCACGGCGACCAGGAGGGCCGCCTCGCTCCGGGTCAGGCGGCTCGCATCCTTGCCGAACCAATGGCGGCTCGCCGCCTGCGCGCCGTAGATCCCGTCGCCCCATTCGGCGACGTTGAGGTAGATCTCCATCATCCGCCGTTTGCCCCACAGCGCGTCGAGCGCCAGCGCCAGCGGGATCTCCAGAACCTTGCGGATGTAGGAGCGGCCCGGCCACAGGAAGACGTTCTTCACCGTCTGCATGGCGATGGTCGAGGCGCCCCGGCTGGGTGAATCCTCGTCCTCCACGACTTCGCGGATCGCCCCGAAATCGACGCCGTAATCCAGGCAGAAGCGCTGGTCCTCCGAGGCGATCACCGCCTGCGGCAGCACTGACGCGATCGCGGCGAGCGGCACCGGATCCCGGCTCACGGGCTGAAGCGTCAACCACCGTCCGAGCATCAGGGTCGACGGCGGCGTCACCGCGCTATAGACGAGCGCCAGCGTGAGCGTGAAGAGGAATCCGATGGCGGGGAGCAGCAGCAGCGCTCCCACGATCCGGCGCACACGGCGGGACCGCCTCGGGCGGGCGCGTGGCAAATCGCGCTCTGCCGCGTTCCGCCTGGGTCCGGTTCGGTCAAACGTGATTTCATCTCCGCGCAAAGCGACGCCCGATTGATTTCGCCAGGCCAAGACCGGACGCAGCGCCCGATGACCTCGACTTCCTCAACGCAGGCTCAGACCGGTTCGGTCAAGGCTGGCACCCCCGCCTCCGAGTTTTCCCACAGGCTGGCGCAGGTCGCCGAGACGGTCGAGACGTTTCTGGTCGACCGGCTCGGCCCCGAAGTCGGCCCCGGCGAGATCGCCCGGCCGCCGCGCCTGATGGAGGCGATGCGGCACGCCGTGCTCGGCGGCGGCAAGCGCCTGCGCCCGTTCCTCGCCATCGAGACTGCCCGGATGCTCGGCGGCTCCGAAGCCGCCGCGCTCGCGGCCGGCGCCGGGGTCGAGCTCGTGCATTGCTACAGCCTCGTCCACGACGACCTGCCGGCCATGGACGACGACGACATGCGCCGCGGCAAGCCGACGGTGCACAAGGCCTACGACGAGGCTACCGCCATCCTGGTGGGCGACGCCCTGCAGACGCTGGCCTTCGAGATCGTCGCCGACCCGACCTGGCAGCCCGACGCGCGGATCCGCGCCGACCTGGTGCTCGGGTTGGCCCGCGCCTCCGGCCTCGGCGGCATGGTCGGTGGTCAGCTGCTCGATCTCACCGCCGAGGGGCGGTTCGGCGCGGCCAATATGGACGTGGACGACACCCTGCGGATGCAGGCGATGAAGACCGGCGCGATCCTGGCCTTCTCGGTGGAAGCCGGCGCGATCGTCGGCGGCGCCGACGAAGGGCAGCGGGCGGCGCTGCTGCGCTACGGGCTGGCGCTGGGCCAGGCGTTCCAGATCGCCGACGACATTCTGGACCGGGAGGCCTCCCCGGAGGCGATGGGCAAGGCCACCGGCAAGGACAAGGATGCCGGCAAGGCCACGCTGGTCGACCGCCTCGGCCTCGACGGGGCCCGGGCCGAATGCGACCGCCTGGTCGGTGTCTGCGAGGACGCGGTGGCGCTCTGGGGCGAGGGTGCGCGGACCCTGCGGGACGCCGCCCGCTTCACCGTCGCGCGCAAGACCTGAGCGAACCGGCGCTGGGCATGCGCCCAGGACAGGGCAGGCTCGGATCGCGACAATTGAGCAGATCGGTTTGACCGACCCGCAAGGGCGCTGCCCCGATTGTTGGGCATGCCCTCCTATCCGTCCCTATCCCGCATCCTGGCCGCCGGCTCAGGGCTCGGCGGGCTCGGTTACATGATGACCCATCCGGATCCGTCCGTTGAGAGCGTCGTGACCGGTCTGTCGTGCCTGGTGCTGTGTGTCGGCTTCTCGGCGATGCCGGCACCGAAGACGCCGAAGCCTCGGGCGCCCGTCCCGACCCCGCGACCGCCGGCACCCGAGCCGCAGACGATCCCGCTCCTGCCGGGTCCGCAGCCGCATCAGCTGCTCATGACGAAGATCGTACAGCCCGCCCGCGACCTCCCCGAGCTGGGGAGCCAACGGCAGCGCAGCGACGACCGGCAGCCCCGACGGACCGCGTAGATCCGCGGCGACGGACCGGCCGTCTTCTGGCGTCAGGCGCGGTTCTTCTTGTTGTAGACGTCGAGGCAGACCGCGGCGAGCAGGACGATACCCTTGATCACCTGCTGGTAATCGATGCCGATGCCGAGGATCGACATGCCGTTGTTCATCACACCGATGATGAACGCGCCGATGACGACGCCCGAGACCTTGCCGATGCCGCCCGCCGCCGACGCGCCGCCGATGAAGCAGGCCGCGATCACGTCGAGCTCGAAGCCGACGCCGGCCTTCGGGGTCGCGGTGTTCAGGCGTGCGGCGAAGATCATGCCAGCGAGCCCGGCCAGGGCACCCATATTGGCGAAGGTCAGGAAGGTGAGCCGCTCGGTCTTGATGCCGGACAGGCGCGCGGCCTTGATGTTGCCGCCGAGCGCGTAGATCCGCCGCCCGATCGTCGTCCGCGTGGTGACGAAGCGGTAGAGCATCACCAGCACGAACATCACGATCAGCACGTTCGGCAGCCCGCGATACGAACTCATCTGGTACGCGAAGGCGAGGATCACGGCGGTGACGATGCCGTTGCGCAGGATGAACGAGGCCAGGCTGTCGGGCTGGCTGCCGTGGCGGACCTGCACGGCGCGGCGCTGCCAGTTCATGCCGAGCAGGAGCAGCGCGAGCACGAGCCCGATCAGAACCGAGGTCCAGGGGCCGGCGAAATTGACCAGGAACCCCTTGGCGAGAAGCTGGAACACCTCCGGGAACGGCCCGATCGAGGCGCCCTGCAGCAGGGCGAGGGTCAGGCCGCGGAACACCAGCATGCCGGCCAGGGTGACGATGAAGCTCGGAATGCCGAGATAGGCGACGAAAGACCCCTGCAGCCCGCCGATGGCCGCGCCGACCGCGAGGCAGATGATCGTCGCGGATAGGGGATCGATGCCGAAGCGGACCATCAGCAGGGCCGCCAGCGCGCCGACGAAGCCGACGATCGAGCCGATCGACAGGTCGATATGGCCGGCCACGATGACCAGCAGCATGCCCAGCGCCATCACGACGACGTAGCTGTTCTGCAGGATCAGGTTGGTCAGGTTGAGCGGCTGGAACAGCACGCCGTTCGTCGTGTACTCGAAGAACAGCGTGATCAGCAGCAGCGCGATCACCAGTCCGTAATCCCGGAACTGCGAGGTCCCGAGGAAGCCGCGCTTGGCACGCGCATCGGCGGCAGGCTTGGCGTCCGGGATCGAATCGGGGCCGGAGGGCATCGTCTTGGCCGCAGAGATCTCGGTCATACGTTCAGTTCCTTCGAGCGCATGATCGCGCGCATGATCGCCTCCTGGCTCGCCTCCGAGCGCTGGAACTCGCCCACGAAGCGCCCCTCGTTCATCACGTAGATGCGGTCGCACATGCCGAGCAGCTCCGGCATCTCCGACGAGATCATCAGCACGCCCCGGCCGCCATCGGCCAACTCATTGATGATCGAATAGATTTCGTACTTGGCGCCGACATCGATGCCCCGCGTCGGCTCATCGAGGATCAGCACCTTGGGATGCGTGAACAGCCACTTGCTGAGCACGACCTTCTGCTGGTTGCCGCCGGACAGGTTCACGGTCTGCTGCGCGACGCCGAAGGAGCGGATGCGCATCTTGGTCCGGTAATCGGTGGCGACGCCGCGCTCCTTGTCCTCGTCGATCACCGCGGCCGTGGACACGCCCGGCAGGTTCGCCAGGGTGGTGTTCTTGGTGATGGTCTCGTCGAGCACGAGGCCGAGCTGCTTGCGGTCCTCGGTGACGTAGGCGATGCCCGCCGCGATCGCCTTGCCGATGGTCGAGACATCGACATCCCGGCCCTCGATCCGGACCCGGCCCGAAATGCCCTGGCCGTAGGCGCGGCCGAACAGGCTCATGGCGAGCTCGGTGCGGCCCGAGCCCATCAGGCCGGCGATCCCGACGATCTCGCCCTTGCGGACGGTGAGGCTGACGTTGCGCACCACCGCCCGGTCGGCATGGACGGCGTGATGCACCGTCCAGTCGCGCACCTCGAGCATGACGTCGCCGAGGCGCGGCTCGCGGGCGGGATACCGGTTCGCCATCTCGCGGCCGACCATGCCCCGGATGATGCGGTCCTCGTCGACGGTGCCG
>NZ_JAKSYL010000208.1 GCF_022829515.1 Methylobacterium sp. J-048 | reverse complement strand
ATGACGCTGGCCATGCCGAAGCGCTGATATCTGGGATCGCTGCTTCGTATCCAGTCCATGGGCAGCGGCCGGGATCGCAAGTGCGCTGGTTTTGCTACGCGGGTGATGTCCACGAGATCTATGCTTGTCCACATTCTTGAGCCCGTTGGGCATGCGCCTCGGTCGGCATCTGGTCATCTCCCGTCGACGAGCCAGAGCATCAAGGCGGATGCCACCAGCAGGACGACGAAAGCCGCTGCGCCCCCGATATCACGCCGCTCAATCGCTTTCCCGTCCCGAACCGTCGTGAGCATCCGGGCCGCCGAGTAACCGCCGCCCGCACCCGACAGGACGACGGCGGTGATCAGGATCCAGCCCGGTAAGGGTCTGAGGCATCGCGCGCTACTGCAGCCGGCTGCCCTCGGCGTTCAAGCTGAGGCAGATCGCGAGAGCCAGCAGGTCACCGGCGGTGATCCATGCGCCGCCATCGACGCGCTACCTCTCGAATTCATCGTCGGGCTCGACGAAGTGGCCGCGGGACGTGATCACCGCCACAGCTTCCACGATCGGGTCCGAGTCCTCGAACATGCGGCTACGCGGACGCGATCATCTAGCGCCACTGCTCCTTCATGCAGGCCAGCACATAGACGGTCCGCATGCATCGCTCTGTTTCGGACTGGGAACGCGCACTGCCCATGCAGGCGTCCATCCCCGAGGAGAGCAACAAGCGATCGACATCCTTCGCGGTGGCGCAGGTGAAGATTGGCTGGAACCCCTCGAACTTGCTCACCTGCCAGAAGATGGCGACGACTGACAGCAGGCAGAACGAGCAGACCATCAGCCTGCTGTCATAGAACCAGTGCCTGCTGTTGGTGGTCATGGTCGTAGGCTCGCTCACCCCTTCACCGGATGCGCTAGCAGGATCGCGGCACGCACCCTGCCGCGCTTCCATTGAGCCTGATCGGATTTCAGCGCTATCGTCACCTGCTCGTTCGTGCGGACCATCTCGACAAGGTCGAGCACCCACCCCTTTGCCAGGGGGTAGGCCTCGGTCTTGA
>NZ_JAKSYL010000285.1 GCF_022829515.1 Methylobacterium sp. J-048 | reverse complement strand
TCGTGCGGCCTTGCTATCACGGCCTCAAGCGGCCGGGAACCGGGTGCGACGCGAAGATCAGGGCTTGGGTGGGAGGGGGGAGCGCGGTGATGGGGGCCAACGTTCGCTTCGGGGGAGGCGCTACGCGTCCGATCACCCGCCTCGTCATTCCGTGGCCCCGCAGGCGAGCCCGGAACCCAGAGCCGCCAAAGGTTCAAGATCGGGCACTGGTGCAGAACGGAAGAGCGTCGTGTAGGGAATGGGTGGGCCGCCTAGTTTAGATCTAGGTTGCTGTGGTATCATGCAAAAGTTAATACTGTGAGGCTATGTATTCAGTATGGTTAGACTGCTGCATCATTTTGCTGGAAAT
>NZ_JAKSYL010000201.1 GCF_022829515.1 Methylobacterium sp. J-048 | reverse complement strand
TGGCAAGACCGCTTCGGCTGTGGGGGGCAGTCGCGGTTTCTGCTGGATGAGTCTGGATGCGCCGGGGATGGATTCGGCGCACCGCGGACCGAGTGCGCAGACGAAGGCATCGCTGAGAAAATCTTTCCGACCCCACCGGTTCTACTACCCGAACGCTCTGCCGAAGCCCGTTCTTTTAAAAGAACATCTCCGTTGACATAAAGAACGTCTCTGGACACCTTATTCAGCGTCGGCGGCCCTTCTCATGGGCCGCCGGAGGCTCGTCAGACTGGAGATTCGATCCCGATGGCCCTTCGACCCCTGTGACCTGACCGGCTGGCTTTGGACCGGGCTGATTGAGAGGATCAGCCAGGACCGGAGGAGTCGGACATGCGGCGAGGTCAGAAGACGAGCGCGGAGCAGGTGGTGCTCAAGCTGCGCCAGATCGAGGTGCAGACAGCTCA
>NZ_JAKSYL010000200.1 GCF_022829515.1 Methylobacterium sp. J-048 | reverse complement strand
TTCCCGTTCAGTAAAAACACCGGGTTTTTTTCGGGCGTGTGGAGGCGCCCCATAACCCTTGGCGGGGTTTGGTTTTTTGGCCGCTTTGGTGTTTTTTTTTTTTTTTGGGGGTGTTTTTGTCACGGGGAACCCGTGGTTGGCAAAACGCCAACGACCCCAAGGCCGCGGGCGCCGCAAAAGGGGAAAAGTTTTTGTCCAACCCGTTTTGGCCCCCCCCCCCCCCCAGGTCAGAGCTGCAGCGAGCTTTTGGATAATGGGCCTCAGCCTCGACACTGCCATCCCGGCGGCTATCCTCCCGCCATGCGCACAGCCCTCGCCGCCCTCGCCTTCGTCGTCGCTGCCGGTGGGGCGCAGGCTCAGCGGGTACCTTCTCACTGACTGTCCGCTCGGCCCCGCCCCGAACCGCTCACCGGGCGGGGCGGAAGTCGGCCGATCAAAAGCGACGCATAAAATCTCCGAGTTCGATGCGCATCCCCGCTTGAAAGCCGATGTGCCATGCCTGGACGTCGGCAGCTCGCATGCCGGCTTCCTGATGCCCCCGGGCCACGATGATCCCGACCTGCTCGATCCGGCGCACGACGCCCTCAACGCTGCCTGTCTCCGAGCTCAGCGTCTTGATCATCTCGCTCGCTGCAAGCCGGCCAGATTTTTCGCCTCGATCGATGGGAGCTAGCGGCTTGCTATGCGGCGGCATGGGCCTCGATCGCCTCACCTTTGTGAGCTGATACGCAACTTGGCTCGGGGGTAGGATGGCGGGCGGTGGTTACCGAGCCGTGCTGGTCTGCGAACTCAAGCAATCCGAGCCGGCATTCGGCACGAAAAAGCCCGCGCCGGCGAACCGGGCGGGCGAAGGTTGTGACTTTGAACTCTGGGGGAGTCGAAAATCGCGGTGACCATACCGCAAATACCAGTAGAGGAAAGCCCGCCACGATGCTGGATCGGGCGGGCTTTCAGCCTCGGACGCTGGTGTCACCGCGGTGTCCGAGGCTCTGATGGCGCCAGCTGTTGAGACGGGCACCGCACACAGTTGTAGTGCTGCAGTGCAGCAAAGAAACCCGCCTCGGCAGTGAGCCGGGCGGGCTGAAGTTGTCATTGGGCTTCAAGCGCTATGCATGGCTCGGCCGACGCTGATTCGCTTCGCCCGTTTGGATGATGGGAGGGTCTCACTCCGCCTTCGCCATCTGTCGCCCATGGTTCTGCACGATGTCGCGGAATAGGCTGGCTGATCGCACTCTCGGCTTGGTGGCCACATAGCAGAGGCGGGGTGCCCAGGAACAGATTGGTACTCCGTGGGCTTACTCATGAGATAGAGGGCGATATGCTGAAGGTTGGCCAGCTATGGCTAACCGGGTTGCCGATCCCCATCCTCATACCAGCTTGGTTTTTCTTTTCGCGGGAGCGATAGCGCATGCCTTGTAGAATGCGTGTCCTGCTTGCTGCATCAGTTGTTGCCGTCATCGGCACAGGCGGAACTGGCATGGCGCGTGGCGGCGGCGCCATCCCTCCTGGCGGTCAGTTGGCGGCAACAGCGCCAGGTGGGACAGAGGGCTTGGCGGGCCCGCAGAATGTTGCTGATGCCGTTCGTAGCGGTCATGCCTACGGTTGGCGCCATGGTGCAAGTCGGAATGGGGGCCAGTACCCCCACTATCGACCTCGGGCAGTTGGGTATTGAATGAAACGGTAGCCCTTGGCCCATCACCAAGGGACTGGAGCGGGGGCGGAAACTCGCCTCGCCGGCGAGCTAGACGACCTCCCTCGCCAGCCCGTGATCAGATGGGGTGGCGGGGCTGAGCCGGCTGGTACGTCACCAAGGGGCGGCGGCTATGCATGTCGATCGAGAGCAGGTGCTGTCCAGCGACGCGCTGGATCAATTTGCTTGCAGGCTGCTGGCCAAGGTGCGGTCGCAGTACCCCCAGAAGCCGTTGGGAAGGCCCATAGGCGACCTCGATGACGATGTGGGCGCCAACCTCCTCGCCTGGCTGTTCGACGCCTACGACGACGCTCTGGCCGAAGACGGTGGCGGCTGAGCGGGCTGGTGTTCAGCAATAGGCTGCGCGCAACCGAGCATGGCCATAAGCGTTCATGAGGAAGCGGCACCGTTCGGCGCCTGAGGCTTCCACCATGCTCCTAATTCCCTTGCTCATCGCGGGCACGTTCATGCTCGCCGGCTCGTTTTCGATCATCGCCGCCCTGGCAGACTGACCGATGGCTGGGGGTCGGCTCACAAGCCGATCCCACGAGCCGTCAGAACGGTTTGGAGAGCTTCGGCGAGTCCATCAGGTGTAAAGGGCTTACGCAGGAAGCGAGCGCCCATGGGCATCTGGTCAGCGCCCGGCCACTCCACTCCCGATACGATCAGGATGGCGAGTTCGGGCCAGCGTGCAGCGACGGCCTTGGCCAATGTGAAGCCTGATAGAGGCTCACCAGCGAGGTCCACGTCTGCGATCATGGCCACAAGTTCGGGCCGGGCCGCCAGATGGGCCTGAGCGGCCTCGATGGTTGCAGCCTCGGCCACCTCGTAGCTAGCATCCCGCAAGGCTGCGGCCGCTTCCATGAGCTGCACGGGGCTGTCCTCGACAACCAGCACGGCAAGCCGCGGCGCAAAGGCATCCGCCATTCGGTATCTCCACACAATCGCCGCCGCAATAACGCGGCTGAACCCGATTGCGCCCCGTGGTCATGGAATGGTGTTTAGCTGAACCGGCGTCACCCCATCGCCTGCGGGTGCCTCGATGGTGTGCCGGAGAACGCAGCAGGCGTCAGAGGGCACCCAGGATGGCTGCGGCGGTGCTGCAGCTTGTAGCCCCCGCCGGGGGTGTAGTTCCCGGCGATGTTCACCTGCCCGTGGCAGGCCGGGCAGCGCTTGGGCAGCATCCCATAGAGGGTGCGCGCTTCCACCAAGCTGACGGCGTTCCACACGCCATCAACCTTCACCTCGCATGTCTGCTGGTCGGCCACCGGCATGCTGTTCGGAGGCGTCAGACGCGGATCTCTTCCGCGTGCAGGCCACCAGCCCGTAGGTGGTCCGGGATGTCTGCATGGTCGTAGTACCCGGCTTCGTGCGCCATGGCGTCGAGGGCAGCGATCGGGTCGGCGGCCGAGCCGGTCCAGAGGATCGTACCTGTCGCCGCCTGACGGATCTGGAACACCTTCATCACCACACCCTCCCACATATGTTGAGCGATCAAGCGTAGCGGCGTCCCCGACGTTCCGGCGCTACCTCAATAAGTCAGCGTGCCGCATGGGCAACGAAGCCTCGATGGAGGTGCAGCCCAGGGGTTCAGACGAAATGCATCGGCAGGGCGAGGCTGACGAGGGCGACATACGCGCCGACGAGGAAGGCACCAGCCGGGACAACGACACCGCTGAACAGGACGAAGCGGGACGAGAGGGGCATGACGATCTCCATCAGGTAGGCGGCGGCTGCCGGCGTTGAGGAAGATCTATGCTCAAGCTCTTCACATCGATGTGTTCCGGGACACCTGCTCAATTGCTTGGAGAGCGGCTGCTGGATCACGGTGTCAGAGCAGCTTTCAAAACCCGAGTTCAGGTCGGCGTGTAGTCTGCTCCGATTTCCGGATCGGTACCCGAAGCGTCAAGCTGCCGAAGCGCGTGCTGAAGCGCTGCCCAGGCGAATGCGATCTCGACTGGATCGGTGGGCATAATCAGAACGGCACCCTCCTCCGGCGGGACGACCGGGATCGAGACGAGCGTCGAGCCATCCCGGTCGGTTATCGTGACGACAACGGTTTGCTCGGTGACGCGGCCTGGAGTGCGGCCCTTCGGAAAGGTGACGACATTACTCATCCTGTGAGCGTAGTCGGACAATCCGGCTCAAGCCATAAGTTCGCGGTGGCTCACGCAGGGCGTCGGCGTAGGGGTTCGGCAAGAGGAGCGACTGATGGGAGCGCTCGCTGGTCCCGATCGTTGCCCCTCCATGCGCACAGCCCTCATCACTATGATCGTGCTGGTTTGGTTTGGCCCTGACGTCGCCTATGCGATGCACCTCACGCTCCCGGATCCAGCTACATCGCACCAGACGACCGCGCCGAAGTGGATCGTCAGCCCGCCCGCGGTCGTGGTGATACAGCCACCGACGCCCTGAAGCAGGCCCTGAGACGGGTGCGTTCGCAGCGGTCGGTCGCCGGAAGTAACTGACGGCGCTCTGCTTCTCCGACACGATCCACAGCACTTCACCGCCAAGTTGCGCCCCTCCCGATCATCCGTTGAACCCGGCCCTCGCATCGGGTCTGTTCGCGTTTGTTCTCATTCGCGCGGAGGGGCAGGTGCATCTCAATCGGGTCGACGAGCTGTTGATCCAGAGCCCGGATGCCGTGCGTGTTCCGCTGATCGGGCACGCCCTGTGTGCTGGCTTCCCATCGCCGGCCGACGACTTCCTGGAGGGCGCCCTGGAGTTGCCGCGCTGGCTCGTGCCGAACCCGCCCGCCACGTTCCTGTGGCGCATTTCCGGCTCGTCGATGGAGGGGGCCGGCATCTACGACCGCGACCTCGCCTGCGTCGACCGCAGCCTTAGGGCCGTCCACGGCAGCGTCGTGGTCGCGGCGATCGACGGGCAGATGAGCTGCAAGCGCCTGGTGATCGACGGCAACGTTGTCCGGCTGGCCTTCTGCAGCCCGGACCTGCCCGCCTTCGCGGTCGACGAACTCGGCGAGGGCATGATCTGGGGCGTGGTCCGCTTCTCAATCCGCTGGCACGTCGCCCGCGGGCAGCTGTCGTGAGCGCGCCACCGCGTCAGCGCGACCGGATCGGCGGCGGCCGCGCCGTGGCGCTGATCGACGGCAACAGCTTCTACTGCTCGTGCGAGCGGGTGTTCGATCCGAAGCTCGCCGTGGTACCGGTGATCGTTCTCTCGAACAACGACGGCTGCGCCATCGCCCGGACCAGTGAGGCCAAGGCGCTCGGCATCAAGATGGGCGATCCCTACTTCAAGATCCGAGAGATGTGCCGCGTCCAGGGCGTGCGGGTGTTCTCCTCCAACTACACGCTCTACGGCGACATGAGCGGCCGCACCAACGCGGTCTACCGGCAGTTCAGCCCGCAGGTGGAGATCTACTCCATCGACGAGAGCTTCCTGAACCTCTCGGACGTGGCGCCAGGCCTACGGGTGGAACTCGCGCGGGATCTGCGGGCCACCGTGCGGGCCTGGACGGGGATCCCCACGTGCGTTGGGATCGGCCCCACCAAGACGCTGGCGAAGCTGGCCAACCACATCGCCAAGACCGTGCCCGACCTGCAGGGCGTGTGCGATCTGACCGACCCGACTGCCTACGCGCACTGGCTCTGCCGGATCGACGTGGCAGAAGTCTGGGGCATCGGCCGCGCCTCGCTCGCCAAGCTGGAAGCGATGGGCGTGGAGAGCGTAGCGGACCTGCGCGACCTCGACCCGCGGCCGGTGCGCAAAGGCCTGACGGTAGTGGGCGAGCGCATCATCCACGAGCTGCGCGGGTTGGCCTGCCTGCCCCTGGAAATGGTCCCAGCTCGGCGGAAGGGCTGCGCGGTCACACGGTCGTTCAGCAGCCGCATCACCGAACGGGCGGTGCTCGAAGAGGCCGTGGCTGCGCACGCCACCAGGCTGGGCGAGAAGCTGCGGCGCGAGGGGCTGGCCACCAACCACGTGTCCATTTTCTACCACACCAGCGAGCACGACCGGGATGCTCCGATGCGCTCGGTGTCCACCACCGTCACCCTGCCCGAGCACACCAACGACACCCTGGCGCTGATTAAGGCGGCACAGCTGGGTGTGGCCAAGACCTGGCGCGAGCCCGGGCAGAGGCCGTGGCGGTACTCGAAGGCTGGTATCATCACGAACGATCTGGTGCCGCTGTCCCACAGCCCCCGGGCCCTGATCGGTCAGATGGATCGGGAGCGCTCAGGGCCGCTGATGGCGGCGATGGACGCCTGCAACGCGCGCTGGGGGCGCGGAGCGGTCGTGCCAGCTCGCTCCGGCCTTGTGACCAAGCGTGAGTGGAACACGAAGTTCGAGATGCGCACCCCGCGCTACACGACGCAGGTCACCGAACTGCCGGTCGCCCACGCCTGAGCGCGTTGGTCCAAGCTGTGATCAGTTGCGCAGCGGCTTCGCGCCGATCTCCAGCCGATAGATCGTCGTTGGGAATTTCACCGCCGACGCCTCGCCGCCGTTCATCGTCGGCGTCCGATTCATCTGCGCCGCAGGGATCCACAGGCCACCCTGCTCGTCGATCCACATCGCGTCGACCCAAACCAAGCGCGGATCCTCCAAGAGCGTGCTCATGCTCCCGTCCGGGGCGATCTTGAGGATACGCAGCCCGTCCGTATCGCTCGCGTAGATCGTCCCGTCCGCGTCGATCGCAGTCCCGCCAGTCGCCACGGTGGCCGCGAACAGCTTCACGTGCTTGGCCCGCTCGGCGTCGCTCATGCCTGCGTCGTCAAGATAGCGCGTCTCAATGCTGTAGAGTGGGCCTGTGCAGGCTTGGTAGTAGAACGTCTTACCGTCGGGGGAGTCTTCAGTCTGATCGCCGTGGATGAACAGGATCTTGCCCCTGTCGTCCCGCAAGGTGCGGCCCTGGCCGGTGAGTGGACGCTGCGCAATGGTCGACCAATGCCCGTCGAGCGCGCGCCTCAAGGTTCCCGTGTCGAGATCGAGCACGATCAGCCCGGGCTGACCGGCATCCGTCAGGTAGACGTTGCGGCCGTTGAACCGGAAATCGTCGATGAAGCTCCGTTCGGTCGTCGCCGCCTGTAGTGGGTAGACCCTGCGGACGGCGTTGGTCGCGAGGTCAATCTGCACGAGCTTTGGGCCGCCTTGGAGGGGGGCCTCGCCCATGCCAGCTGCGCCCTTGTCGACCACCCAGAGGTCACCATCAGGCCCGATGCGGATAGCATTGACCGCCACGAAGGCCTTGGACGGGTCGTCACCCTGCTTCCACGCGTTCCACGCCTCGTTCGGGAATGCGACGGGTTGACCGTCGCGCCATTCGCCGAGTTCGATGCCCTTGTCCTTTGTCTGGCGCTGGAATGGCGAGAACAGCCGGCCATCCTTCGCCTTCGTGAAGCCATTGAAGACCAGGTGACCTGACCGGCTGGCTTTGGACCGGGCTGATTGAGAGGATCAGCCAGGACCGGAGGAGTCGGACATGCGGCGAGGTCAGAAGACGAGCGCGGAGCAGGTGGTGCTCAAGCTGCGCCAGATCGAGGTGCAGACAGCTCA
>NZ_JAKSYL010000195.1 GCF_022829515.1 Methylobacterium sp. J-048 | reverse complement strand
GCGGTGCCGAAGAGGTCGAGGACATCTACTGAGTTGTTCTCAGTTGAGGCGGCTGCTGCACCCGCGTGTGTTTCCCTCCCCCCTCTGCGGGGGAGGGTTGCCCCCGAAGGGGGGCGGGAGAGGGGGGCGACGGTGCAGAACAGGGCTTCGCCCGTCATGCCGGTCGCGCTCTTTCCTGAACCCGTGTTCCCCTCGCCCGACCCGGCCTGACGGCCGGCCCACCCTCCCCCGCAGAGGGGGGAGGGGAGACGCGCTTGGGGTTGGCCTTGGCTCCCATCCGGCAGCGATGTGTGAACCTCCTAGCCCGTGCGGGA
>NZ_JAKSYL010000194.1 GCF_022829515.1 Methylobacterium sp. J-048 | reverse complement strand
GTCTGGCCGAAGGGCGAAGCCGAACCCGCGTTCGCCGATATCGACGGCGCCGCGCTTGAGACCATCGTCGGCTATGCGCTCGGCTTCACGGTCAAGCGGTGGGTGGATGGTGGCGGCGACATGGTCCCGGCCGAGATCCGCGCCGTCATGCACAAGCTACACTGAGGGGACGACCATGGCCGACAATTGGCTCTCATCCTTCGCCGTCGCCCTTGGGTTCGAGGTCAACACCGCCCAGCTCAACACCGCCAAGAAGTCGCTCGCCGACTACGAGGCTGCCGTAAAATCTGCCGAGAAGCGGATTGAGGATGCCCGGTGGGCTGGTGCCAAGTCCGAGGTGGAAATCTCCAAGCTGGTCATGGAGACGAACCTGAAGGAGGCGCGGGCAGCCCTCGCGGCCGCTCAGGAGAAAGAAAAGGCCGAGCAGGAGGCCACCCGGAAGCGCGAGCAGCGCAACAAGGACTTCAGGGCTGGCATGAGCCGGCTCACGCTGGCCGCCACCGCCATGGCGACCGCCGTTATGTACGCGACGAACCGGGAGACGCAGGCATTCGATCACCTTGGGTTCGTGTCGCAACGGCCCGGCGCTGCCGTCCATAGCCGCAACGCTCTCGGCTACGCGGTTAAGCAGGTCGGCGGCGGTACTCATCAGGCGAGCGTCGGGTTGGAGTGGTTGTGCTAGCCCAGCATGCTCGTGAATGGGG
>NZ_JAKSYL010000186.1 GCF_022829515.1 Methylobacterium sp. J-048 | reverse complement strand
TGTTCTCGCCATTCCAGCGCCAGACAAAGGACAAGGGCATCGAACTCGGCGAATGGCGCGACGGTCAACCCGTCGCATTCCCGAACGAGGCGTGGAACGCATGGAAACAGGGTGACGACCCGGCCAAGGCCTTCGTGGCGGTCAATGCCATCCGCATCGGCCCTGACGGTGACCTTTGGGTCGTCGACAAGGGCGCACCCGGCATGGGCGAGGCGCCACTCCAAGGTGGCCCCAAACTCGTGTAGATTGACCTCGCGACCAACGCCGTTCGCCGGGTTTACCCGCTGCAGTCTGCGACTACCGACCGAAGTTTCATCGACGATTTCCGGTTCAACGGCCGCAACGTCTACCTGACGGATGCCGGTCAGCCTGGGCTGATCGTGCTCGATCTCGACACGGGAGGCTTGAGGCGCGCGCTCGACGGGCACTGGTCGACCATTGCGCAGCGTCCACTCACCGGCCAGGGCCGCACCTTGCGGGACGACAAGGGCAAGCTCCTGTTCATCCACGCCGATCAGCTGGAAGTCTCCCCCGACGGAAAGACGTTCTACTACCAAGCCTGCACAGGCCCACTCTACAGCATCGAGACGCGCTATCTTGACGATTCCGGCCTGAGCGACGCCGAGCGAGCCAAGCACGTGAAGCTATTCGCGGCCACCGTGGCGACCGGTGGGACCGCTATTGACGTGGACGGGACGATCTACGCGAGCGACACGGACGGGCTGCGCATCCTGAAGATCGCCCCGGACGGGAGCATGAGCACCCTTTTGGAGGATCCGCGCTTGGTCTGGGTCGACGCGATGTGGATCGACGAGCAGGGCGGCCTGTGGATCCCTGCGGCGCAGATGAACCGGACGCCGACGATGAACGGCGGCGAGGCGTCGGCGGTGAAATTCCCAACGACGATCTATCGGCTGGAGATCGGCGCGAAGCCGCTGCGCAACTGATCACAGCTCGGACCATCGCGCTCAGGCGTGGGCCACCGGCAGCTCGGTGACCTGCGTCGTGTAGCGCGGCGTGCGCATCTCGAACTTGGTGTTCCACTCGCGCTTGGTCACCAGCCCCGAGCGAGCCGGCACGACCGACCCGCGCCCCCAACGTGCGTTGCACGCGTCCATCGCCGCCATGAGGGGGCCCGATCGCTCGCGGTCCATCCCCCCGATCAGTGCCCGCGGGCTGTGCGATAGCAGCACGAGGTCGTTGGTTACGATGCCGGCCTTGGAGTACCGCCACGGCCGATCGCCAGGCTCGCGCCAGGTCTTCGCCACCCCGTGCCGGGCCGCCTTGATCAGCGCCAGCGTGTCGGAGGTGTGCTCGGGCAGGGTGACCGTGGTCGAGACCGAGCGCATCGGTGCGTCCCGGTCGTGCTCGCTGTTATGGTAGAACACCGTGACGTGGTTGGTTGCCAGCCCCTCGCGCCGTAGCTTCTCGCCCAGCCGGGTGGCGTGCGCGGCCACGGCCTCTTCAAGCACCGCGCGTTCGGTGATGCGGCTGCTGAACGAGCGCGTCACGGCGCAGCCCTTCCGCCGCGCCGGGACCATCTCCAGCGGCAGGCAGGCCAGCCCGCGCAGCTCGTGGATGATGCGCTCGCCCACCACCGTCAGGCCCTTGCGCACCGGCCGCGGATCGAGGTCGCGCAGGTCCGCGACGCTGTCCACGCCCATGGCCTCGAGCTTGGCGAGCGAGGCCCGGCCGATCCCCCAGACCTCGGCGACGTCGATCCGGCACAGCCAGTGCTCGTAGGAGGTCGGGTCGGTCAGGTCGCACACGCCCTGCAGCTCGGGCACGGTCTTGGCGATGTGATTGGCCAGCTTCGCCAGCGTCTTGGTGGGGCCGATCCCAACGCACGTGGGGATCCCCGTCCAGGCGCGCACGGTGGCCCGCAGATCCCGCGCGAGTTCCACCCTTAGGCTGGGCGCCACGTCCGACAGGTTCAAGAAGCTCTCGTCTATGGAGTAGATCTCCACCTGCGGGCTGAACTGCCGGTACACCGCGTTGGTGCGCCCCGACATGTCGCCGTAGAGCGTGTAGTTGGACGAGAATACCCGCACGCCCTGGACCCGGCACATGTCGCGGATCTTGAAGTAGGGGTCGCCCATCTTGATGCCGAGCGCCTTGGCCTCGGCGGTGCGGGCAATCGCGCAGCCGTCGTTGTTCGACAGCACGATGACGGGCACGGCGGCCAGCTTGGGGTCGAATACGCGTTCGCAGCTGCAGTAGAAGCTGTTGCCGTCGATCAGCGCCACCGCCCGGCCGCCGCCGATCCGGTCGCGCAGGCGCGCGGCCGGCTCGCTCACGACAGCTGGCCCCGGGCGATGTGCCAGCGGATCGAGAACCGCACGACACCCCAGATCGCGCCCTCGCCCATCTCCTCGATCGCGAAGGCGGGCAGTTCCGGGTTGCAGAACGCCAGCCGGGCCACGTTGCCGTCGATCAGCAGCCGCTTGCACGACATCTGCCCGTCGATCGCCGCGACCACCACGCTGCCGTGACCAGCGGTGAGGCTTCGGTCCACGCACGCCAGGTCACGGTCGTAGATGCCGGCCGCTTCCATCGAGGAGCCCGCGATACGCCACAGGAAGGTCGCAGGCGGGTTCGGCACGAGCCAACGCGGCAGTTCCAGAGCGCCCTCTAGGAAGTCGTCTGCTGGCGACGGGAAGCCCGCGCAGAGTGCGTGCCCGATTAGGGGCACGCGCACGGCATTGGGACTGCCCACCAGCAGCTCGTCTATTCGCTGGGCCGGCACGGGGCTCATCAGGCCCCGGCGTCCACAGCCAGTTCGAGCAGCTGGGCATACATCGCAACCTCACCCTGACTAGAACGCACCAGGAACAAACACGATGCCGGAGCGTGGTTCAATGGCTGTGTCAGATCCCGCCGAGATCGCAGTGGGCGGGTGTGGACGGTTTGGAAAAACGTCAATGCCTCGGAGGCTTTACCGCTTCCATTGCCTGGGCGGCGGTGATGCCGTGTTCGACATGCATGGGCGGTGGCTGTCCAGCATCCGAGAGGTCCGGCAGCAAGCGGATCGGGTTGCGCTGGACCTGATGACCGGTGTGGCCTGCCAGGATTGGACGGTGTGGTCCGTTGACGTGCGGGATGCCGCAGGGCGGCCCGTACTGATGCGCGCGTTCACCTCGGTGAAGGTGTGGGACAGGCAGGCTTAGCCAACGGGAGATGCGCCATGGCGATGAAGACGACGTTCGTGGTGCAGCCCTTCGAGATCCATCGCAAGCGCCTGCGACCGGCCCGCCAAGAGGCCGCGCAGACCGAGAGCGGCGCGCTCAAAAAGGCCGAGAACTTGGCCAAGCGCATGCCTGGCGCTGCAGCGCTCAAGGTGGTGGCCGACGACGAGACCGGGGAACTGGAAGGCGTCACGATCTTGGGCCAGTGGGGCGAGGTGCCGGACGACTTCGCTGAGAGCTTGCAGGGCGGATGAACGGAGCCCCCGTTGCCCGAACTAATCGAGCGTGTCCCGCAGCACATCGATCCGATCAGCTTGAGCATAGATCTCTCTCAACGACGGCAACCGCCGCCCATTCAGTGGAGATCGTCATGTCCCTCTCATCCCGCCTCGTCCTGCTCAGCGGTGTTGTCGTCCCGGCTGGTGCCTTCCTCGTCGGCACGTATGTCGCCCTCGTCAGCCTAGCCCTGCCGATGCACTTCGTCTGACCGTTGGGCTGCACCTCTATCAAGGTCGCTCTGCCCATGCGGCATGCTGACCGATTGAGGTAGCGCTGGAACGTCGGGGACGTCGCTACGCTTGATCGCTCAACATTTGTCGGAGGGTGTGGTGATGAAGGTGTTTCAGATCCGCCAGGCGGCGACGGGTACGATCCTCTGGATCGGCTCGGCCGCCGATCCGATCGCCGCCCTCGACGCCATGGCGCACGAGGCCGGGTACTACGATCACGCCGACATCCCAGATCACCTGCGGGCTGGTGGCCTGTATGCGGAAGAGATCCGAGTCTGTCGCCTCTGAGCATCAGGCCGGTGGCCGAACAGCAGACATGCGAGGTGAAGATTGATGGTGTGTGGAGCGCCGTCAGCCTGGCGGAAGCCCGCACCCTG
>NZ_JAKSYL010000183.1 GCF_022829515.1 Methylobacterium sp. J-048 | reverse complement strand
GCCTGGTCCTACGACCTCGGGGCCTCGGTGCGTGTCGCCATCGAGCGCCAGATCGGCCGGATGGCCGGCGGACACGTGCGTTCCATCCGGGAAGGTTGAGGGACGGAGCGCGCTCCGGCTTGATTGGTACGCAACTGTTGAAATCGTATTCGAGAATCGGAAACGGCCCGATCCTGGGAGTCGCATCCTCGCACTCATCCTGAGGCGACGGGGCGAATCGAATGCCTCTGAGGCGCCATGTAGCCAGCTGCACGCTCCCTGGAGTCCTCCTTCGAGGCTGCTGCGCAGCACCTCAGGATGAGGGGGAGATCGGGATATCCGCGGGCACATTTGGCAATCGCCGCACCGTCATTGCGACGCCGCAGCCGCCGCGTGCCGCACGGCCGATTTGCCTTCGACTCATCGACTGGGCCAGTCAGGCCCGGAACCGACAGATCGCCATGTTCCGTTTCCTGATGCGTGACCGCTGCTTCGCGCCGCATTTCGGGTGCCAGTTCTTCTCGGTCTTCAACGACAATTTCCTCCAGAAGGACGTGGCGTTCCTGATCTTCTTCGGGACCGGCGGCGAGGCGGATACCGCTCGGGCGCTCCTCG
>NZ_JAKSYL010000182.1 GCF_022829515.1 Methylobacterium sp. J-048 | reverse complement strand
GGGCGGAACTCGGCACGGCCCAGTCCCGTTCGCTTACCTTGCATGCGCTGGTGACGAGGATCTTCGTGCTGGAGCGTTAAGAACACGTCCCCGTCGGTTACGGATCCTATAGGTCCCTTACTTTGCGCGGGTCCAGGGCAGAGCCCTGGTGTCGGGCTTAGCCCAATCCATCGGGTCTCCGCTCCGACACCCCGCCAAAGGGCTGATCCCGCTTGAAACCCGGCCTTACGCAGCCCGCCGACAACTAGGCCGGGCTCTACGCCCGCGCCATCGGCAACTGCCCGGAGCTGCGCTGGCGGGC
>NZ_JAKSYL010000181.1 GCF_022829515.1 Methylobacterium sp. J-048 | reverse complement strand
GCCGGCCTCGTCGAACAGGCCTGAGCCCGATCCGCCGTAACCGTCGTTGCAATCGTGGCGCGCGCGGCGGATCGCATCCTCGCTCGGCGGATCGATCCGCCGGATGGCGCAGCGCTCGAGGCTGCTGGGGCCGCGATAATTGCCGTGCCCTGCCGGCGACACCATGGTCACCGGCAGGGCGATGTCCCCGACCGGCAGATCGAGCGATTCCGGCAGGGGCTGCGGCACGGCGTCGGCGGGACGGTGGAGGCGCAGGATCGCCCAATCGTCGGTGATGTGCAGGCTCTCGGCGCCCGGGGCGGTGCCGAGCACCAGGCTGTCGGCGTCGAAATCGTAGTTGCGGCCGGCGATCTGGAAATAGCAATCGGCCACCGGGCGCGTGACCGCGAGGCGGCGATCGCGGAAATTGTGCGCGTTCAGCACCACGGTCGACGGATCGGCGATCAGCCACGCCGCTGCGGCCTTCTGCGGCACGCCGTCCGGATCGCGACACCACAGGATGCCGGCCCCCCGGAAGCGGTCGAAATCGGCCCCGGTCAGGTCGCGGCGCCCGTCCTGTGGATAGAGCGCTGCGAGCCGGGCGGTCGTGGGGGCTCGGTCCTCGGCCCGGGCCGCTCCGGCAAGGACCGGCAGCGCGGTGAGCAGCACGGTGGCGAAGAGCGCTCCGGACCGTCTCAAGCCCATCAGGCAGCCCCGAAGACTGAAGGCCGAGCATAGAGCGGGCCGGGAACACAGTTTTGGGCGGGCGCCGCAGGGTGGTCAAGTCGGCATAGGGTATTCCGGCCCGTCCGCCCGGCATTGCCGAATTATCCCGCTAACAAATGTCAGCTTGCCTGAAGACATTGTCGGGCATTGGCGCATAAAACTAAAAGGTGACAAGATCTTAATAAGCAGATCATAAAGGTCGAATGTCTCTAAGTCGCAAGTAAAGCTGACTATCGACGTAGCCGGCCTCGATCGATCTTGCACTGCAAAAACCAATAGCCGCGCAGCCGAAGGGCAGGGCGGTCTTGCGAGGAGATGCATCATGAGAAGGCTAGCGAGTTCAGTCTCGGCCCTGGCGATCCTGGCATTGGCGCCGGTCGGCTTGTCGGGCGCGGCTTTCGCCAACGACAAGCTCATCGAGCAGTCGAAAAGCGGCGACAACTGGGTGATGCCCGGTAAGAACTACGATTCCGATAATTACAGCGACCTGACGCAGATCAACAAGACCAACATCAAGCAGCTCAAGCCGGCCTGGACCTTCTCCACCGGCCTGCTCAACGGCCACGAGGGGGCGCCCCTGGTCGTCGACGGCAAGATGTACGTCCACACCTCGTTCCCGAACAACACCTTCGCGCTCGACCTCGACGATCCGGGCAGGATCCTGTGGCAGGACAAGCCCAAGCAGAACCCGGCCGCCCGTTCGGTCGCCTGCTGCGATCTCGTCAACCGCGGGCTGGCCTACTGGCCGGGCGACGGCAAGACCCCGCCGCTGATCCTGAAGACCCTGCTCGACGGCAACGTCGCGGCGCTGAACGCGCAGACCGGCGAGACGGTCTGGAAGGTCGAGAATTCCGACATCAAGGTCGGCTCGACGCTCACCATCGCCCCCTACGTGGTGAAGGACAAGGTGATCATCGGCTCCTCGGGCGCCGAGCTCGGCGTGCGCGGCTACCTCACCGCCTACGACGTGAAGACCGGCGCCCAGGTCTGGCGCGCCTACGCCACCGGTCCGGACGAGGACCTGCTGCTGGCCAAGGACTTCAACATCAAGAACGCCCATTACGGCCAGAAGGGCCTGGGCACCTCGACCTGGGAGGGCGACGCCTGGAAGATCGGCGGCGGCACCAACTGGGGCTGGTACGCCTACGACCCGGGCACGAACCTGATCTACTTCGGCACCGGCAACCCGGCGCCGTGGAACGAGACCATGCGTCCCGGCGACAACAAGTGGACGATGACGATCTTCGGCCGCGACGCCGATACCGGTGAGGCCAAGTTCGGCTACCAGAAGACCCCCCACGACGAGTGGGACTACGCCGGCGTCAACGTGATGATGCTGTCCGAGCAGAAGGACAAGGACGGGAAGCTGCGCAAGCTCCTCACCCACCCGGATCGCAACGGCATCGTCTACACCCTCGACCGCACCGACGGCTCGCTGGTCTCGGCCAACAAGATCGACGACACGGTCAACGTGTTCAAGTCGGTGGATCTGAAGTCCGGCACGCCGGTGCGCGACCCGGAATACGGCACCCGGATGGATCACCTCGCCAAGGACATCTGTCCCTCGGCGATGGGCTACCACAACCAGGGGCACGATTCCTACGATCCGAAGCGTCAAGCCTTCTACATGGGCATCAACCACATCTGCATGGATTGGGAGCCGTTCATGCTGCCCTACCGGGCAGGACAGTTCTTCGTCGGCGCGACGCTGAACATGTATCCGGGCCCGAAGGGTGACCGGCAGAACTACGAGGGCCTCGGCCAGATCAAGAGCTACAACGCCATCACCGGCAAGTTCAACTGGGAGAAGATGGAGCGCTTCGCCGTCTGGGGCGGCACCACCGCCACCGCCGGCAACATCGTCCTGTACGGAACGCTGGACGGCTTCATCAAGGCGCGCGACTCGGACAACGGCGATCTCCTCTGGAAGTTCAAGCTGCCGTCCGGGGCGATCGGCTACCCGATCACCTACACCCACAAGGGCACCCAGTACGTCGCCATCTACTACGGCGTCGGCGGCTGGCCGGGCGTGGGCTTGGTGTTCGACCTGCAGGATCCGACCGCCGGCCTCGGCGCGGTCGGCGCCTTCAAGAAGCTCGCCAACTACACCCAGATGGGCGGCGGCGTGGTCGTGTTCTCGCTGGACGGCAAGGGCCCGTACGACGATCCGAATGTCGGCGAGTACGCGCAAGCCGCGGCCAAGTGATCGGCCAAGCGATCGGCACGTGACCCGCGCTTCATAGCGCGCGACAGCTCCGCCGCCTCGTCCGGGCGGCGGAGCCCCGGTTCGCTGGCTCCGCCCGCCCGGCGCGCGGGCCGCCTCCCGACAAAAATCATTGAGGGAACGAAACCATGCCGCTCCTCGGCGGACTCCTTCGCGCGGCGACCTGCGCCGCGGCCCTGCTCGCCCTCGCGATCCCGGCCGAAAAGGCCTGGGCCCAGGAATCGGAGGCCCAGGCCATCCAGTCCGAGCCCGGCAAGGCTGCGGCCGCGCCCAAACCCGACCCGTCGACCTTGCGGATCTGCGCCTCCGAGAAACAGCCGCCGCTGTCCATGCGGGACGGCTCCGGGCTGGAGAACCGGGTCGCCGCCGCGGTCGCGGAGGCGATGGGGAAGAAGCCGGCCTTCGTCTGGCTCGACAAGCCGGCGATCTACCTGGTGCGCGACGGGCTGGAGAAGCGGACCTGTGACGTGGTGGTCGGCCTCGACAGCGACGACCCGCGGGTGCTGACCACCAAGCCCTACTATCGCAGCGGCTACGTCTTCATCACCCGCGCCGACAAGGACCTCGACGTGACGTCGTGGTCGGACCCGCGCCTCAAGACCGTCGACCACATGGTCGTGCCGCTGGGCTCCCCGGGCGAGGCGATGCTCAAGGATATCGGCCGCTACGAGGAGGACATGGCCTACCTCTACTCGCTGGTCGGCTTCCGGGCGCCGCGCAACCAGTACACGCAGATCGATCCGGCCCGGATCGTCAGCGAGGTCGCCAACGACAAGGCGGAGGTCGGCGTCGCCTTCGCCCCCGACGTGGCCCGCTACGTCAAGGCCTCGACCGTGCCGCTGCGCATGACCCTCGTGCCGAACGACACGGTGAGCAGCGACGGCCGCAAGATGCCGCAGAGCTTCGACCAGTCCATGGGCGTGCGCCGGGACGACACGGCGCTTCGCGACGCCCTCGATGCCGCCATCGCCAAGGCCAAGCCGCAGATCGACGCGATCCTGAAGCAGGACGGTGTCCCGGTGGCGACCAACTGACCCTCGCCGCGCGGCCGGCGAGCGAGCGCCGCGCGATCCAGTCCCCGTGAAGCGAATGTGAGATGACGAAGAATACGCGTATCCGGTTGATGCTTCTGGCCGGCGCCGCCTCGGCGCTCTGTGCGGCCGCCGTGATGGCCCAGCCGCAATCCGGGCCGCAGGCGGGCCTGATCTTCCGCAACACCATCACCGGGGAGCCGCTGGACCTCGCCGAGGGCAAGCCCGGCGGGCGCGACACCCAGGCGGTCCAGACCTTCTTCCAGAGCGGCAAGAACATCTACATCGACGACAAGTCGTGCCTGCGCAACGGCGAGAGCCTGTACCTGACTTCCTGCTCCGGCTGCCACGGCCATCTCGCCGAGGGCAAGGTCGGGCCCGGCCTCAACGACAATTACTGGACCTATCCGGCCAACACCGAAGATACCGGCCTGTTCGCGACGATCTGGGGCGGGGCCAACGGCATGATGGGCCCGCACAACGAAGACCTGAACCCGGACGAGGCGCTCCAGGTCATCGCCTGGATCCGGCATCTCTATACCGGCCCGGTCAAGGATGCCGCCTGGCTGACCGACGAGCAGAAGAAACACTACACGCCTTTCAAGGAAGGCGAGACCTTCGCCAAGGACGAGCCCGGCCAGTGCAAGCCGCTGGAGTGAGCGTCCGCGCGGAGCAGCGCCCGGCCGAGCCGGCGCCAAAGACCGGCCCGTCGGGCCGCCCTGGGAGCGAACGCAAGGAGTCGACGATGCGCAACAGAATCCTGATCACCGCCGCGATGATGGCCGCGGGGGCGCTCTGCGCCCTGCCGGCCCTGGCCTATGACGGGCAGACCTGCAAGGCGCCGGGCAATTGCTGGGAGCCCAAGCCCGGCTTCCCCGACAAGGTCGCGGGGTCGAAATACGACCCGAAGCACGACCCCAAGGAAGTCGGCAAGCAGGCGGAATCCATCAAGCTGATGGAGGAGCGCAACCGCAAGCGCATCGAGAACGCCAAGAAGACCGGCAAGTTCGAGTACGACGTCAGCAAGATCTCGGCGAACTGATCCGCGAAGATCCAGATCCATCCCTCATCCTGAGGTGCCCGGCGATCGAAGATCGCTGGGCCTCGAAGGAGGGCTCCAGAGATCGCAGCGGCATCTGGAGAGCTCCTTCGAGGCTTCCGCTTCGCGGAAGCACCTCAGGATGAGGTCGAGGATGGGAATCCGGGAGTCGACAGGCTTCCGGTCTTCGATGTCGACGCGCGTCGCCGAGCCGGTCGCGCGCCCCAGTCCGGTCTCTCCCTGAGGCCGGCCGCCTTGTCCCGGAACCAGCGCGATGAACACGCTCCACCCCGGCGACGCCAAGCTCACCGATTGGCGGGCCTCGGCCGCCCGCTTCGAGGCGGAGGTCGCCAAGGCCGTGGTCGGCCAGGCGCGGGTCATCCGCCTCGTCACCACGGCGATCTTCGCCCGCGGCCACGTCATGCTGGAGGGCGATGTCGGCGTCGGCAAGACCACCCTCCTGCGGGCGGTGGCCCGGGCCCTGGGGGGCGCCTACGAGCGCGTCGAGGGCACGGTCGACATGATGCCGACCGACCTGATCTATCACACCTACCTCGCCGAGGACGGCCGCCCCCGGGTCGAGCCGGGGCCGGTGCTGCGCCGGGCCGAGGATCTGGCGGTGTTCTTCTTCAACGAGATCAACCGAGCGCGCCCGCAGGTGCACGCCCTGCTGCTGCGGATCATGGCCGAGCGCAGCGTCACGGCCTTCGCCCGGGAGTACCGGTTTCCCAACCTCCAGGTCTTCGCCGACCGCAACCGGGTCGAGCGCGAGGAGACCTTCGAGCTGCCCGCCGCCGCCCGGGACCGCTTCCTGATGGAGATCGGGATGGACGCGCCGCGCGATCCGGAGGCCCGGCGCGCCCTGGTGTTCGATCCGCGCTTCCACGACACCGACCGGCTGATCGCGGAGGTCGCCGAGGGGGTGCTCGACCAAGGCCGCCTCGGCACCATCGCGGCCTCGATCCAGGTGGCGATCCAGGCCGCCCCGGAGATCGAGACCTATGTGGTCGGGCTCTGGGACGCGCTGGTGCGCCCGGCCGAGGCCGGGATCCGGCTCTCGGGGATCGACATGGCGACGCTGGTGCAGGGCGGCGCCTCGCCGCGCGGCCTCGCCTTCCTGGTCCGGGCCGCCCGGGTGCGGGCCTGGCTGGAGGGGCGGGACTGGCTGGTGCCGGAGGATGTCCGCGCGGTCTTCCCCGAGGTGATGGCGCATCGCATTTTCCTGGAGCCGGTCCACGAGATGCGCCGCAGCGAGATCGTCCCGGATCTGTGCCGGGCGGTGTTCGAGACGGTGCCGGCCCCATGACCGGGACGCCCTCGGCCGAAATCATCTACCTGCCGCGCTGGCGCCCGAGGGGGCGTCGGTTCGGGGCGCATCGCGGCCAGGGGGCCGGGGGGCTGGGCACCTTTCGCGATCAGGTCCCGTTCCTGACCCTGCCGGATGCCCGCCGGATCGACCTGCGGGCGAGCCTGCGCGACCCGTTCGAGGGCGTGCATGTCCGGCGCTTCGAGATGCGCAACGCCGTCGAGGTCTGGGCGCTGATCGACCTCTCCGCCTCGATGCGCTTCCAGGGGGCCGGCGACCGCCTGCGCCTGGCCGCCGACCTCTGCGCCGGGCTCGCCGCCTCCGCGACCCGGATCGGCGACGGGTTCGGGGTGATCGGCTGCGACCGCACGGTCCGGGCGGACCTGTACCTGCCGGCCACCCGCCGGCGCGGGCCGGCCCTCGCCATGGCCGAGCGGATCGCGGCGGCGCGCTGCGAGGCGACCGGCGCCGAGGGGCTGCTGGAGGCCGCGCGCCTGCTGTTCGGCCGGCCGCGTCTGGTCTTCCTGGTCTCCGACTTCCGCTGGCCGCAGGCCCTGATCGCGCAGGTCTTCGCGGCGCTGGCGCTCCACGACACGGTTCCGGTGCTGCTCGCCGACAGCGCCGAGGATGCGGGGCTGCCGGATTGGGGCCTCGCCGAGCTCGACGACCTCGAAGGCGCGGGCCGCCGCCTCGTGTTCCTGCGCCCGGCCCTGAAACGGCGCTGGATCGCCCGCGAGCAGGCCCGGCGCGAGGCCCTGCGCAAGATCGCCGCCGCTGCCTCGGCCCGGGCGCCGTTCCACCTGGAAGACCGTTTCGACGCGCAAGCGCTCACCCGCCACCTGCTGGCGACCTGAGATGACGGGGGTTGGCAGCGAAAGTCCTGGTTTCAAAAGGTCCGAGACCTTTTGCGGGTGCAGGGCAGAGCCCTGCGATCGATTGAGGCTCAAGGCATCAGGGCTCCGCCCCGATACCCCGCCGAAGGGCTTCGCCCTTCGGAATCCCATGGTTGTGGCCTGCTGCGCGCTGCTGCTGCAGGCCGGCGCTGCCGTGGCGCAGGTGCGCTCCGTCGAGGTGCGGGTGCCCCGGGCCTTCGGGTACTTTCTGGGCGACCTGGTACGGGCCCAGGCCGACATCGCGGTCGATCCCGGCTTCACGCTGCAGCGCGCCTCCCTGCCGGCGCCGGGGCCGCTGACCTACTGGCTCGACCTGCGCGACATCACGGTCGAGGAGAGCCCCGGTCGGGTCCGGCTGCATCTCACCTACCAGAGCTTCTACGCGGCGCTCGATGCCCGCCAGGTCGCGATCCCGGGCTTTTCCGTGTCGCTGGAGAGCGCGGCCGCGGGCGGCACGACCTCGGCCAAGGCCGAGATCCCGGGCTGGTCGCTCGGCGTCTCGCCCCTGCGGGAGGTCCAGCCGGAGAAGCACGACGATCCGGCCGAGTATCTGCGGCCGGATGGGCGCGTCTCCCGGTTCGACCCGCTGCCTGACCTGCGGGCCGCCCTCGTCGCCCTCGGGGCCGCCGTGCTGGCGCTCGCCGCCCTCGGCTACGATCGCGGCTGGTTCGCGAGGCCCGGACGCCCCTTCGCCAAGGCCGCTCGCGCGGTGCGCCGATTGGGCCGCGAGGGTGCGGACGGCTATCGCGAGGCCTTGCGCCTGATCCATCGCGGCCTCGACGAGACCGATGGCCGCCGGGTGCTGGCCGACGACCTGCCGGCCTTCCTCGACCGGCATCCGGCCTTCCGCCGGGAGGGCCCGGCCCTGGCCCGGTTCTTCGAGGTCTCGCGCCGGGCCTTCTTCGGCCGCGAGACCGAGGCCGCCCGGGCGAACCTGCCCTGGCCCGAGGTCGAGGCCGGCCTGCGCCGGCTCGCCGCCGCCGAGCGGGAGACCTGAGACGATGATGGTCGGATCGCTCGGGGTCGCCTCGCCCGCCTGGCTGTGGCTGCTGCCGCTCGCGCTGCTACCGCTCGTCGCCTCCGGGCGCCGGCGGGTCGCGGTCCCGGCGGTCGCCGCGGCTCCGGCCGATGCGGCTTCGCGCTGGATCGCCCGGCTGCTGCGGGCCGCTGGCATGCTCGCCATTGCCGGCCTGATGGTGGCGCTCGCCGGTCCCTACGGCGCCGGCGCGCCCGTGATCCGCATCGGCATCGGCGCCCAGATCTCGATGCTGATCGACCGCTCCGGCAGCATGAACGAGACGTTTGCGGGCCGGCAGCCCTCGGGCGCGGAGGAATCGAAGGCCGCCGCGTCCCGCCGCCTGCTGGCGGATTTCGTCGGCGCCCGGGCGCACGACCTGCTCGCGGTCACGGCCTTCTCCACCGCGCCCATGCTGGTGATGCCGATGACCGATCGGCACGCCGCCGTGCGCGCTGCGATTGCGGCGATCGACCGGCCCGGCCTCGACTACACCAACGTCGCCCGCGGCCTCGCGATGGCGCTGTCGCAATTCGCCCCGGAGAGCAGCGGCTCGCGCGTGCTGCTGTTCATCTCCGACGGGGCCGCGGTGATCGACCCGCGGGTGCAGGATGCCCTGCGCGCGGCCTTCACCAAGCTGCACCCGAACCTCTACTGGCTGTTCCTGCGCACCAAGGGCTCGCCCTCGATCCACGACCGGCCTGCCGGGGAGGACACGCCTCAGGCCGCCCCCGAGCGGCATCTCGACCTGTTCTTCAAGAGCCTCGGCGTGCCCTACCGGGCCTTCGAGGCCGAGGGTGCGCCGGCCGTCGCCGACGCCATCGCGCAGATCGCCGCCCTGGAGCGCAACCCGATCCCCTATACCGAGCCGCGCCCCCGCCGCGACCTGACCGGCCTCGCCTACGCGCTGGCCGGCCTCGGGCTCCTTCTGCTCGTCCTCGCGGCCCTCGCCGAGGCGGATTTTTTTGCACGGGGCGCCCAACCACGCGCGTCGCGGGATCAACGGACGGATTTGGATCTCAGGAGGGCGGCATGACTCGATCCGGCTTCCGGGGGAGATTGCGGCGCCGCCTACGGGGGGGCAACGCCATGTCATCCGACACGCGCCGGGCCGTGTTGCACCGATGGCTTCGGAGCCAAGGGACTGAAAAGCCGCGCTTTTCCCCTCCCCTTTGTGGCTACGGGCTACACAGGTTTGAGGCACCGACAATGCTGCAGGCCGCGACGCGCCCCCTCTCCCGTGCGGGAGAGGGTTGGGGTGAGGGGCCAGGGCTTTCCGGAGATGTCGCATTCCTCACCCTGTCCCTCTCCCGCACGGGAGAGGGGACCCGCGCCTGCTCTGCCAGCGGCAGGACCACGGCTCTGACCGAAACCTGTATAGCCCGTAGCCCTTGCGGGGAGGGGCCAGGGGTGGGGGTGGTTCCGGATGAGGCGCAGCGGTGCCTTCTGAACCACCCCCACCTCCAACTCCTCCCCGCAAGGGGGAGGAGAGTGCGCACGTATCCCGGAGAGGCGCGGGTCCCCTCGCCCGCACGGGAGAGGGGGCGCGTTGCGGCTTTC
>NZ_JAKSYL010000177.1 GCF_022829515.1 Methylobacterium sp. J-048 | reverse complement strand
CGCGCAGACCATCGTCAGCCGGATCACACCCGGTCCGGCCTGGCCAGGCAACTGCCTCCACACCCTGAATGCCGGTGGCGGTATCGAGTGCATCGACGGATCGGCCCGCGCTTCCCGTATCAAGGCGATGATCGGTGGCAGGGTGAGACAGACTTCGGCCGCAGCCTTAGCCTCTAGCTGATCCGGGCCATGGGCCCGCACTTGCGGTCTCCAGTCCCGCCGCCGCACCGACCCTCACACGACTGCCCGGCCAAGGCTTCACAGGCTCTCTGCGGGGAACTGGCACGGAGAGAGCCTGTCGTCACGTGCTTGCCCGCCTCACGCCTTGCGGTGTCGCGAACGCCTCGGGCGCACCGCCGGGAAGAACTGGTCTCGTTGCAGTCAGGAGGCTAGCTGTCGTCGGACAGGCCCTTCCGCGTTGAGCCTTCAGCTGCGGCGGGGAGCGGTCATTCGCGCGATCGCAATGAGCCGGCGTGACTTCCCCACCGTCCCCTGGGCGTGCGAGCGGCTGGCGGG
>NZ_JAKSYL010000284.1 GCF_022829515.1 Methylobacterium sp. J-048 | reverse complement strand
TAGCGAAGGCCGGCGCGGCTATGCTGCCGCCGGGTGGTCGGGGTCCACATGGCGCTTCCAGGTTAGGCTTCAGCAACCCACCTGGAATCATCGCCATCCCGGCCACTCAACCCCGCCTCGGATCATTATCGGACAGGCTCTAAGTGGTTGAGGATGTTAGAGGGGCAGGAAAAGAGGGTGCAATCTTATACGCGCGCCCGCCCGCACACGCGCCCGCCCACGCCCGCGCGCCCGCCCACGCCCGCGCGCCCGCTGGGGTTGGAACTGCTGGTCATGCTGGTCATGCTGGTCAACGAAGCGCGTTAAGGGCTGGCCGAGTGCCATTTACCTGCGCCCGAGGCACCGATTAATTCCAGCGGTAGGATGCGGCCGCCTGGTCGCTCCAATCCAGCCGTGCGGATTTGGATCACGGAATCCTGCTGAGCGACCGATAGGCGGCCCTGGTTTCCGACGCCACGGCAGTTAGGGCGTCTTAACCCCCCCAAGTTGAAGTTGGCGGAGGGACGGCCGGTACGGCAGACAGACCGATCCACGAGGCAGTGGGCGGGGGCCAGCACGAGGGAACCCCGCATACGCAGTGCGAGACGGCGTCCTCGCCGCCAATCAGGCGGCCCAGGCGCCCTTCCCACCGTTGTCCTGGCGCAAACCCCCGCGGGACAACCTCTCGGGCGCCTACGCCTCACCGTAGTGGGTTGCCGTCCGCATCTCCGACGCTGGCCCACCACGAGGCCGTAAGGGCGATCCCTGATGCTGCGCATGCGCATATAGCGGCCTTGCGCCAACCGATGAGCGCTGTTACGTTTATAACTACCAACGTAGTGTCAGACGTAACGAGGCGCGGGCGGGATGGCTGAGGGTCGGTTCGTTGCCTACTACCGCGTTTCCACGAAGCGGCAGGGTGCCTCAGGGCTCGGCCTTGAGGCGCAGCAAGCCGCGGTGCGGGCCTACCTCAACGGCGGCACCTGGACGCTCACGGCTGAGGTGATCGAGATCGAAAGCGGAAAGCGCAGCGACCGCCCCAAGCTGGCCGAAGCGCTCCGCCTCTGCCGACTGCACAAGGCCACGCTGATTATCGCCAAGCTGGATCGGCTCGCGCGCAACGTGGCTTTCGTATCTGCGCTGATGGAAGCTGGCGTGGAATTCGTGGCGGTGGACTTCCCGCAGGCGAACCGCCTCACCGTCCATATCCTTGCGGCTGTGGCCGAGCATGAAGCCAAGGCGATTTCCGACCGGACACGCGCCGCACTGGCAGCCGCGAAGGCCCGGGGCGTGAAGCTCGGCGGGGATCGAGGCCACATGCCGACGATCGCAGCGCAGGGGCACGCCGCGAGCCTCGCCGTTCGGCAGGATAAGGCCAAGGCCCGCGCGAGTGACCTGATACCGGTCATTGCAGAAATTCAGGCCCGCGGCGCCGCGTCTCTACGCGCCATCGCGGCCGAGCTGAATGCCCGGCGGATCGAGACGGCCCGCGGGGGCGAATGGTCGGCGGTGCAGGTCAAGCGGGTGCTGGAGAGGGCGTGACTTTCACACCGGAGGCTCGCTATATTCGAGATTGGGACCGGCGGCTGCTATCCGCCGGTCCCTGGCATTCACCCGTTAAGGTGTAGCCAACTCAAAATCAGTGGGTGGATGGCGAGTCGGAGTTGTACGCTCCACTCGCCATTTTCTGATTTTGAGACTGCCAGAGAGAAGACCATTCTCTGCACTCCCGGCCCTGACTTGGCGGCCAGCAGTTTTAACCCTGCCAGGTCAGGGGCCGGGGGGCTGGCCGATTTCCAGGCGAAATCGCCAATTTAGCCCCCCGCCCCGGGGGAAGGACCCACGGCCATCTCTAAAACGGTGGTCACGCGCCATGATCCCGGAAATTCGGCATGTGGCCGGGAAAATCGATTTACCCCCCCCCCCGGGGGGCCTTTCCTCAAGAGGCCAGCCGCCGAAAAATTGCGGGTAAATTTCTGCCAGTGAGCGGGGCGGCCTGGAAAAGAAAAAGCCCCACCAGCGCCATTGAAGCGCCGGCAGGGCTTTTATTTAGGACCGCATTGTCCGCTTGCGCGGCGCTGAAGGCGGCCCCTTGGGTCCCCGAAGGGATAGGCCACTAGTATGCGCTAACTGGTGTGGATTTTCAACGGGCAGGAGTGGGCGGCATTCCGAGCGCATGCAGCAAGCCCATTTCCAACCGGCTCATATCCGTTACCGAAAGGCTTTCATCTAGGCCCGTGCCGCCAGCGACAACCCTATTGAGCCGGTCGTGAGAAACCGACATGACGGCCGCGCAAATCGCCCACGTTGGCACGGTAAGGCTCCCATAAATCCCGGCCGGGAATGGTATGTCGGCCGGCGTTAGGCTCGGCGGCGCTGAGGCTGAAAAAGGCACCACAAGGCAGCGGCCTGGACCATGCCCGTGCCGACGATTGTGCGACCGGGGCGACATGACGACGGCACGGCGGGTTTTCCGCATTTCCGGCGGGACGCGCGCCATGTCGTAATTGCAGACAAGGATCAGACCTCGCCTCGGAACGAAGCCAATAGTCACGGCAGTTTCTTGTCGGCTTCTGAAAGGAAAAGGATGGTGGAAGCTGTCATGTGCAGCACGTAAGACACAAGTTCACTCGGCGGTGTTTGAGCCGGGGAACTACCGGCACCATGCCCACCCTGCTTGTTTCTCGGCGTAGGAATGGCAGATACAAGGACATTCTTGAGGCCGCTAAAGTGATTTTGCTAATACGAAGGTATAAGACCATTGTCTAGGCAAGCTCTGACTAGTTCGCTCGCACCCTTAGAATTATCGTAAGCCCACCTTCTACCGTCACATATGACTTTCATGGTGCTCTCAAAAGATTTTAGGGCATCCACTAGAGCCTCATTCATCCGGCCATGACGGTAGTGTTCATGTGCCTTTAGAAACTCATCTTGAGCATTAGAAAATTTATGCTCACGTAAAATTATAAGCGCCGGAAGCACAGCTTCGCTATGTATCAGTTGAGAGTCGATACGTATAATTTCTCTATCTAAATACTGATAACCAAAGCCATGTTCTTGGGCTCTTGCATTGAATTCTCCGATAGCTTCGTTTGCGCGCTGATCCCCACTATGATCATGAGCAAAATGATATTGCCTAACTACCAAATCTATATATCTAAAAGATATTTCGATAACATCTATATCGGTGTCGATATCCTTAGATCTCAGAAAGAAGTTCATAAACTCGACCGAGGCTTGGTATCGGCTGTTAGTATCAATTGTGTCGGGAATCAACTTAAATACACCGTACTCCTTCCTTAGTACTTTTGCGAGAAATAAATAAGGCTCATAAGGTTCGGATGATTTCGAAAAAACCTCCTCCCAGATGTGGGCAATCTGAACGCGAAAAGAACTTGGTAGGCTCTCGTATTGGTATACATCAGGGAACTCGCCATTTCTCCGTTTTTTCCTCTTGGAGTAAAGATCAAATATCGACATTTTCTCCCCGCCAACCCTATTAATTTTTCGCTAGTGCACACGCTATTCTTCCAGCTTTTAAGAATGGCGCTTGAGCTTTGCGGCTCGCCAAACTCCCGCGGTAACAAATTTCCGCAACGGAAATTGCCGCCCGAATTTCTTCACGCCGTTTTCTCCCAAATGGTCGATGATCGTACTGGCTTCGTTCTCCGGGCGGAAGGCCGTTTCGGTAGCCCAGAACCGAATTCATAGGCCATGCTAATTCGCCGAATGGTGGCACTGGAAAAATCACTGGGGCCTTTTCGAATGCAATCCGGAGCGGAAAATGCCTAATCGGTGTTGCACGTCCCCGAATTTATGAGACGAAACCATCCCCTACGTGCGAGTCGCCATCCGGACGATCAAGCAGCAGGAAATAACGGAGCTTGGGTGTTTCTTGGCGCAGAAAAGCGACAGGGTGCCAGCTGTGCCAAAATTGATTGGTCCTGCCAGAACAAATGGTGGCATTGGGAAAACGACCATCGCGGCTAATCTCGCGGCTGTAATGGTACGTCGAGGTGTTCGGATCTGGATTGCCGATGCCGCCCCTGCAAGCCATGCGTACGCCGTCGCAGAAATGATCGCACTCTTCTTCCCGGTGGCGCCGCCGCTGCTGCTGGAAGGGAGTCGAAGCTAAGGTCATGGCAGCCTGAAGCAAGGCCATCCGCGGCACCGATGCGGATTATCTGGTGGTGGACGCGCCGCATCGAACGACGACGGGGGCACCGGTTTTTGCTTCCCATGCGCTTCCAAAATGCCGTTTCTGGGAAGCACGGCCTCGCAAAAATCCTACTAAGCTGTTGATTTCTATGGTGGGCGGTGAGGGACTCGAACCCCCGACCCTCTCCGTGTAAAGGAGACGCTCTACCAACTGAGCTAACCGCCCGGCGGCCGACCGTTACGGCATGGGGTCGGTGCGAGGCAAGGGGGTCCCGTCAGGGGTGGCGAGCCGATGCGCCAGAGCCGGCCCGAGGCCGATGCTCGCGATCGGGGTCGGGCGACAGGACAGTTGCCGAAGCGCCGTCGCGGCCGTCAGGACGGCTCGGGTGCCGGCTTCCACCGAGCAGATCAGCGGGCACGGTACCTCCGGAGCGAGGCGACGGGCTAGGCCCGCGAGGCCGGCGCCGCCCAGAATCACCGTATCCGCCCCCGCCGCGTGGCAGTCGCGGCAGGCTTGCGCCAGGAGGTTCAAGGCGCGGTCCGGATCTTCGGCGATCGCGCCGCCGCTCGCCGCGACCGTTGTTATATCCGCCAGCCTTTCGGCCAGGCCGATCGTGCCGACGAACTCCCGCAACATCGGCCCCCAGGCCGCGCCGCCGGTGACAATGCCGAATCGGCCCGTGGCGGCAGCCTCGTGGCAGGCCGCGTCGGCCATGCCGATCACGGGAACCGGCGACAGCTCCCGGAGCGCGAACAGGCCGGGATCTCCAAAGCAGGCGAGGTAGACTGCGTCGCACGCGTCGCCGTGCTTCGCCATGGCGTCGAGGGCCGCGTGACCGGCGATGGCCGAAGCGGCCCGGCTCGCGATGTAGCGGGCGCCGAAGCGGCCCGTCACCGCCCGCAACTCGGCGCGGTCGCCGATCTGACGCCGCACATGTCCGGCGACGAGGTCGGTCACCGCCTGGCTTGTGTTGGGGTTGATCAACAGGATGCGCATGAACGGCTATCCCCACTAAAAAGCCCCCGGAGCAGGCTCCGGGGGCTGATCGTAACGGTTCGCGCTGGCGCTCAGTGGGCGATGAACGCCGCGCCGTCCTCATCCGTCCGGGCGGGCTTGGCAACCGGCAGGGGCTCCTCCCACTCGATGGCGACCGGCACACGGACCAGGGCCTTCTCCAGCACCTGATCCATGCGGGAGACCGGAATGATCTCCAGCCCGTTCTTCACGCTGTCGGGCACCTCGGCGATGTCCTTGGCGTTTTCCTCGGGGATCAGCACCGTCTTGATGCCGCCGCGGAGCGCGGCGAGCAGCTTCTCCTTCAGGCCGCCGATCGGCAGCACCCGGCCGCGGAGCGTCACCTCGCCGGTCATCGCGATGTCGCGGCGAACCGCGATGCCAGTCAGCGTCGAAACGATGGCGGTGGCCATGGCGATGCCGGCCGACGGCCCGTCCTTCGGGGTCGCCCCCTCCGGCACGTGGACGTGGATGTCGCGACGCTCGAACAGCGGCGGCTCGATCCCGAAGTCGATGGCCCGCGAGCGCACATAGGATGCGGCCGCGGAGATCGACTCCTTCATCACGTCCTTCAGGTTGCCCGTGACGGTCATCTTGCCCTTGCCGGGCATCATGACACCCTCGATCGTCAGCAACTCGCCGCCGACCTCGGTCCAAGCCAGACCCGTGACCACGCCGACCTGATCGTCCGCATCGATCTCGCCGTAGCGGAACTTCGGCGGGCCGAGGAAGACCGGAAGGGTCTCGACGGTCACCGCGACCGACTTGACCTTGGTGATCAGGATCTCCTTCACCGCCTTGCGGATCAGGTTGGATAGCTCGCGCTCCAGGTTGCGGACGCCAGCTTCCCGCGTGTAGCGGCGGACCAGCATCATCAAGCCATCGTCGTCGATCGACCACTCGTGGGTCCCGAGGCCGTGCTTCTTCAGGGCGTTCGGGATCAGGTGCTTGCGTGCGATCTCGACCTTCTCCTCCTCGGTGTACCCGGCAATGCGGATCACCTCCATCCGGTCCATCAGCGGGCCGGGGATGTTGAGGGTGTTGGCCGTGGTCACGAACATCACGTTCGAGAGGTCGTAATCCACCTCCAGGTAGTGGTCATTGAAGGTGGCGTTCTGCTCCGGATCCAGCACCTCGAGGAGCGCCGCGGACGGATCGCCGCGGAAATCCATGCCCATCTTGTCGATCTCGTCGAGCAGGATGAGCGGGTTCGAGGTCTTGGCCTTGCGCATCGACTGGACGATCTTGCCAGGCATCGAACCGATATAGGTCCGGCGGTGACCGCGGATCTCAGCTTCGTCCCGCACGCCGCCGAGCGACATGCGCACGAACTCACGACCCGTCGCCCGGGCGATGGACTTGCCCAGCGAAGTCTTGCCGACGCCGGGGGGACCGACGAGGCACAGGATCGGGCCGGTAAGCTTGTTCGCCCGCTGCTGCACGGCGAGGTACTCGACGATCCGCTCCTTGACCTTGTCCAGGCCGAAATGGTCGTTGTCCAGCAGGGCCTGGGCGCCGAGCAGATCCTTCTTGATCTTCGAGCGCTTGCCCCACGGGATGCCGAGCATCCAGTCCAGATAGTTGCGCACCACCGTCGCCTCGGCGGACATCGGCGACATCTGCCGAAGCTTCTTCAGCTCGGCGGTGGCCTTGTCGCGAGCCTCCTTGGTGAACTTGGTCTTCTCGATCTTCTCTTCGAGCTCGGCCAGTTCGTCACGGCCATCCTCGGAGTCGCCCAACTCCTTCTGGATCGCCTTCATCTGCTCGTTGAGGTAGTACTCGCGCTGGGTCTTCTCCATCTGCCGCTTGACGCGGGTCCGGATGCGCTTCTCCACCTGGAGCACGGAGATCTCGCTCTCCATCAGCGACAGCACGCGCTCGAGGCGCTGCGCCACCGTGGGCGTCTCCAGAATGCCCTGCTTGTCCGAAATCTTGACGAGCAGGTGCGAGCCGATCGTGTCGGCGAGCTTCGAGGGCTCGTCGATCTGGGTCACGGCCGAGACGACCTCCGGCGAGATCTTCTTGTTGAGCTTGACGTAATTCTCGAACTCCGAGAGCACCGAGCGGGCGAGCGCCTCGGCCTCGACGCGGTCGCCGAGCTCGTCGTGCAGGGCCTCGGCAGTGGCCTCGTAATACTCGTCCGAGCGGGTGAAACCCGTCACCTTGGCGCGGCCGATGCCCTCGACCAGCACCTTCACGGTGCCGTCGGGCAGCTTCAGGAGCTGCAGCACGGAGGCGAGGGTTCCGATCTTGTAGATCGCGTCGGTCGCCGGATCGTCGTCGCCCGCGTTGATCTGGGTGGCGAGCAGGATGTGGCGATCGGTGCGCACGGCCTCTTCGAGGGCGCGGATCGACTTCTCGCGGCCGACGAACAGGGGCACGATCATGTGCGGGAAGACGACGATGTCGCGCAGGGGGAGAACGGCGTAGGAACCGGTCGAGCCCGGGACGACCGGCTGGCGCGATTTCGACTGTGTCATGGTGACTTCCTCTCAGGGACGCCCAGCTTCAGTCCCCCCGGCGATGGGGCGAACCGATTACCAGGGGCCGACCGGGCCGCGAGGGTCGGAATTGTCGTGAACTTTGCGGCTGGCGACGCGGACCGTTCCTCGAAGGAGCGAGCGGCCACCGCGATGAGCCTGAGGTGGCTGCGGGGCGCAGCGTTTTCAAGACGTTCCCCGCAGCGCGCCCGGCCGGAGCCGGGCGCTTAACGCAACCCTACCAAGCGCTTACGCGCTCACGCTGGCGGGTGCTTCCTTGTTGCGGTCGCCGTGGATGTAGAGCGGGCGCGACTTGCCCTCGACCACCTCCGGACCGATCACGACCTGCTCCACCGACTCGAGACCGGGCAGGTCGTACATCGTGTCGAGCAGGATCGTCTCCAAGATGGAGCGCAGGCCACGGGCGCCGGTCTTGCGCTCGATCGCCTTGCGGGCGACGAGCGACAGTGCATCGTCCTGGAACGTCAGATCGACGTTCTCCATCTCGAACAGCCGCTGGTACTGCTTCACCAGGGCGTTCTTCGGCTCCTGGAGGATCTTTTTCAGAGCGGCCTCGTCGAGGTCCTCGAGGGTCGCCAGCACCGGCAGGCGGCCGACGAACTCGGGGATGAGGCCGAACTTCAGCAGATCCTCGGGCTCGACCGACCGGAAGATCTCGCCGGTACGGCGGTCGTCCGGGGCCTGCACGCTCGCGCCGAAGCCGATCGAGGTGCCTTTGCCGCGCTGGGAGATGATCCGCTCCAGCCCCGCGAAGGCGCCGCCGCAGATGAACAGGATGTTGGTGGTGTCGACCTGCAGGAATTCCTGCTGCGGATGCTTGCGGCCGCCCTGCGGCGGCACGGAGGCGACCGTGCCCTCCATGATCTTCAAGAGCGCCTGCTGCACGCCCTCACCCGACACGTCGCGGGTGATCGACGGGTTGTCGGACTTGCGCGAGATCTTGTCGATCTCGTCGATGTAGACGATGCCGCGCTGCGCCCGCTCGACGTTGTAGTCCGAGGCCTGGAGCAGCTTGAGGATGATGTTTTCCACATCCTCGCCGACGTAGCCGGCCTCGGTCAGGGTCGTGGCGTCCGCCATCGTGAACGGCACGTCCAGGATGCGGGCCAGGGTCTGCGCGAGCAGCGTCTTGCCCGAGCCGGTCGGCCCGATCAGCATGATGTTGGACTTGGCCAACTCGACGTCGTTGTGCTTCGTCGCGTGCGCGAGCCGCTTGTAGTGGTTGTGCACCGCGACCGAGAGGACCTTCTTGGCGAAATCCTGGCCGATGACGTAATCGTCGAGGACGCGCCGGATCTCCTTCGGGGTCGGGACGCCGTCGCGGCTCTTCACCAGCGAGGATTTCGACTCCTCGCGGATGATGTCCATGCACAGCTCGACGCACTCGTCGCAGATGAACACGGTCGGGCCGGCGATCAGCTTGCGGACCTCGTGCTGGCTCTTGCCGCAGAACGAGCAATACAGCGTGCTCTTGGAGTCGTTGCCGCCAGTCTTGCTCATATCGGTCTCCGATTCGTCGCGTACGCAGCCGGCTAGGGGCGCACGCGCATCGCTTCAACGTAAGGGGGCCCGCTTAAAGAAACAGTATGCTGCGCGTCTTTGACCGATGGGCCCAGTCATCGGATGCAAACACGCTGCCGCGGCGGGATCAAGGCCACGCCGCGGCGGTTAGGCGCCGCAACCGTCAGGCGGCGGCGGGCTCGGGACGCTTCTGGATGACCTCGTCGATGAGGCCGAATTCCTTGGCCGCATCCGCGGTCATGAAATTGTCGCGCTCCAGCGCGTTCTCAATGGCTGCGTAGTCACGGCCGGTATGCTTCACGTAGATCTCGTTCAAGCGCCGCTTCAGCGCCTCGATCTCGCGGGCATGGATCAGGATGTCGGTCGCCTGGCCCTGGAAGCCGCCGGACGGCTGGTGGACCATGATCCGAGCGTTCGGCAGGGCGAAGCGGTGGCCCGGCTCGCCGGCGGTGAGCAGCAGGGATCCCATCGAGGCGGCCTGGCCAACGCAGAGCGTGGTGACCGGGCAGCGGATGAACTGCATCGTGTCGTAGATCGACAGACCCGAGGTCACGACGCCGCCGGGGGAATTGATATAGAAGGAAATTTCCTTCTTGGGGTTCTCAGCCTCGAGAAACAGAAGCTGGGCCACGATCAGCGACGCACCGTAATCCTCCACGGGACCGGTGAGGAAGATGATGCGCTCGCGCAGCAGGCGGGAGTAGATGTCGAAGGCGCGCTCGCCGCGGCTCGACTGCTCGACGACCATCGGCACGAGTGCGTTATTGTAGACGTCGATCGGATCTCTCATCTCGTCCTGCCCAGAGTGAGGCCCGGGGCTGCCGCGAATCAGGGCAGCCCGGGCATGTCAGCGAACACCGGCGATGCTTAACCATCGCCTAACCCTATGCCCGCCGTCCTGGGACAGTGCGGGGCTCAGTCGGCCGAGGAATCGGCCTTGTCTGCCGGCTTCTCGCCGGTCGTGTCGTCGTCATCCTCATCGGCGAAAAGCGTCTCTTTCGAGACCGGCTCCTCGACGAGTTTGACTTGGCCGAGGACGTGGTCAACCACCTTCTCCTCGAACAGCGGCGCCCGAAGCTCGGCGAGCGCCTGCGGGTTCTTGCGGTAGAAGTCCCACACCTGCTGCTCCTGGCCCGGGAACTGCCGGACCCGAGCGATGAGGGCCTGGTTCACCTCCTCGTCGGAAACCTTGATATCGGCTCTCTCGCCGACCTGTGCAAGCACGAGACCGAGCCGGACGCGACGCTCGGCGATCTTCCGGTAGTCGGCCTGGGCCTTCTCCTCGGTGGTGTCCTCGTCCTCGAAGCTTTTGCCACGGGCCTTGAGGTCCTGCTCCACCTGCGCCCAGACGCTGGCGAATTCCTGTGCGACCAGGGACGGCGGCAGCTCGAAGGCGTACTTGCCGTCCAGGGCGTCGAGGAGCTCCTTCTTGAGCTTGCGCCGCGAGGCCGCCTCGAAATCGCCGCCGATGGCCTTGGCGATCGCCTCGCGCAGCTTCTCGAGCGACTCCATGCCCAGCGACTTGGCGAATTCGTCGTCGATCTTGGCCTCGCCCGGCGCCTGGATCTTCGTGACGGTCACGTCGAATTCGGCATCCTTGCCGGCGAGCTGCTCGGCCCCGTAGGCCTCCGGGAAGGTCGCCTTGACGACCCGCTTGTCGCCGACCTTGGCGCCGACGAGCTGCTCCTCGAAGCCGGGAATGAACGAGCCGGAGCCGAGCTCCAGGTCGATGCCCTCGCCCTTGCCGCCCTGGAACTCCTCGCCGTCGATGCGACCGACGAAATCGATGGTCACGCGGTCGCCGTCCTGGGCCTCGGCGCCCTCCTCCCGCTCGGTGAACGGGCGGCTCTGGCCGGCCATGCGCTGCAGGGCCTCGTCGACCTCGGAGTCCTCGGGCTTCGCGACCAGCTTCTTGAGGCTGACGTCGGACAGATCGGCCAGCTCGAAATTCGGCATCACCTCGAGGGCGACCTTGAAGGCGAGATCGGCCTTGGCGTCCAGCGCCTTCTCGATCTCGGCCTGGTCGGTCGGGAACTCGACCTGCGGCTCCAGGGCGAGCTTGAGATCGTTGTCGGCGACGATCTTGCGGTTGGCCTCGTTGACGGCGTTCTGCACCACTTCGGCCATGACCGAACGACCATAGACCTTGCGCAGGTGCGCGACCGGAACCTTGCCGGGGCGGAAGCCCTTCAGCTGGACCTTGTCCTTCATGCCGGAGAGCTCGGTCGTCAGGCGCTCCTCGAGTTCCTGGGCGGCCAGCAGCACCTGAAACTCGCGCTTCAGACCCTGGGCGTTGATCTCGGTCACCTGCATCGTCGTCGTCGCTCTTCAAAAAACCTTGTGGCCGCCGGCCGGGCCGGCGTCGTGTGGCTTGGTGGCGGGGCCGGGATACGGAGGTGCCGGATACGGTGATGAGGCGGCCCCGAACAGGACCGCACCATACCGAGAAGCGTCCTGGTGCGGGCGGAGGGGCTCGAACCCCCACGTCTTGCGACACTGGAACCTAAATCCAGCGCGTCTACCAGTTCCGCCACGCCCGCGCGCGCCGACACCCGGCGCGTCGCCGACCGCCGGAAGCGCGCCCTATAGCATGGGCCGAACGGCTCGCAGCAAAAAACTTGACCTCTCGTGGCGGCTGTGGCGCCCCCACGGACACGCCGCTATCTAGCCGGGTCCGTTGCGAGCCGCCGTCGAGATCCCATGACCTCATCCCGCCCTGTGCCGCCGACCGATCTCAGCGCCGGCCCGCCATCGCGCCGGACCCTGCTCGCCACGGCGGCCGCGTTCGGGCTGATGCCGGAAACAGGCTGGGCACAGGGAGCGGCACCCGAGAAGGCGCAGAGCTCGGCGGCACCGGAACCCGCCGCCTCGGCCCCCGCCCTGCCGGCCGCGCCAGGAAAAACCCGGCTGCGGCCCGAGCCCGCGGCCGAGACCCCCGTCTGGTGCTTCGACGGCAAGACCCTGCCGCCGCTCGTGCGGATCAAGCTCGGCCAGCCGGTCCGGCTCAAGATCGAGAATCGCACCGACAAGCCGCTCTCGGTGCACTGGCATGGGGTACGCACCATCAACGCGATGGACGGGGTCGGGGGCGTGACCCAGGCGCCGATCCAGCCGGAGGGCGACTTCCTCTACCAGTTCACGCCACCGGATGCGGGGACCTACCTGATCCGCCCCCTCGTCGTCGGCGGGGCGAGCGAGCCGTCCGGCCGGGGCCTGGCCGGCATGCTGATCGTCGAGGAAGCGAACCCGCCGCTCATCGACGCCGATGTCGGGCTGGTGATGCAGGATTGGCGGCTGGAGGACGATGCCAGCCTGATGCCGTTCGGTCAGCCGCTGTTTGCCGCCACGAACGGGCGCCTCGGCAACCTTGTCACGGTCAACGGCAAGCCGGTGCCGGATACGTTCGAGGCGCGCCCGGGCGCGCGGGTCCGCCTGCGCCTCGGCAACGCCTGCAACGCAAGGGGGACGCGCCTCCGGTTCGAGGGCGTGAAGGTCTACGTCGCGGCGGTCGACGGGCAGCCGACCGACACGTTTGAGCCCCTGCGTGCGACCCTGCCGTTCCCCCCGGGCACCCGCTACGACCTGATGGTCGACCTTCCCGAGCAGGAAGGCGCCACCTGCTCGATCATCGCGCTCGTCGGCCAGGGCCTGACCCTGGCGACCGTGACCACGAAGGGCGCCAAGATCACCGACAAGCGGCCGCCGATCGGCCCGATCGGCGAGAACAAGCGCTTACCCGCCGAGATCAAGCTCCAGAACGCCCTGCGGCGGGACGTCGTGATCACCGGCGGGGCCTTCGTGCCGAAGGCCGCCAAAGATGCCGGAAAGGATGCGCCGAAGGACAAGCCGGCGCCGGAGCCGGTCTATACCGGCGATCCCCAAAAAATCTGGGCGGTGAACGGCACCAGCGCGAGTGTGGGAATCCAACCGATCTTCACGGTGAAGCGCGGGCAGGTGGTGGTACTGGCCCTGCGCAACGAGACCGCCTTCCCGCAGGCCTTGCACCTGCACGGCCATTGTTTCCGCCTGCTTCACCCCCTGGACGACGGCTGGGAGCCCTACTGGCTCGACACCTTCCAGCTGCTCGAAGGCCGGACCGCCCGCATCGGCTTCCTGGCCGACAATCCGGGGCGCTGGCTGATCAGCGCCACGGTGCTGGAGCGGTTCGATACCGGCCTGTGGACGATGTTCGAGGTCACGTGATCCCGGCCTCGACGAGATCCCCGAGCACCGCAGGCATCAGTTCCGGAATGTCCTCGGCGATCAGGCCCGGCCCGTGGCGCAGGCCGGCATCGCCGTGGAGCCAGACACCGGCCGCCGCCGCCTCGAAGGGCGGCATGCCCTGCGCCAGCAACCCGGCGATCAAGCCGCCGAGCACGTCGCCCGAGCCGGCGGTGCCGAGATAGGGGCTGCCGTGGTCGTTGATCGCCACGCGCCCATCGGGGCTCGCGATCACGGTATCGCCCCCCTTCAGGACCACGACGGCGCCGGCGAGCGCGGCGGCAGCGCGGGTACGGGCCACCTTGTCGGCCCCCTCGGCGGCGGCCTCCGTCCCGCTGAACAGCCGCGCGAACTCGCCCTCATGGGGGGTGAGCACGGCCCGCGCGTCGCCGTCGGCGAGATGGGCGGCGAGCAGCGGCGCCTGTCCGGAAAAACTCGTCAGCGCGTCGGCATCGAGGACGAGACTGCGCCCGGCCGCGGCCGCCACCGCGACGCGCTCGCGGGTCGGTTCGCCGGTGCCGAGGCCCGGCCCGGCCAGGACGACGTTGAGGCGCTCGTCGGTGAGCAGGTCGTCGAGGTCGTCCGCGGTCTCGCAGGGACGCAGCATGATCGCGGTGAGCTGGGCGGCGTTCTCGGCCAGGGCCGCCTGAGGCGAGGCCAGGGTGACGAGCCCCGCCCCGACCCGCAGGGCGCCCCGGGCGGCAAGGCGGGCCGCGCCGGTCTTGGTCGTCGGACCCGAGAGGACCAGGGCGTGGCCGCGGGTGTATTTGTGGCTCTCGCCGGTCAGCTGGGGAAAGGTTTTTGCCCACAGGTCCGGCCCGTTGCGGAAGATCGGCGGCGTGGCAGCGGCGAGGCCGGCTTCCAGAGCCGCCGGGCCGGTCTCGATATCGGCCAGATGACGATGGCCGCACAGGCTCCGGCCGGGCAGCAGCAGATGCCCAGGCTTGAACGCCACGAAGGTCACGGTCTCCACCGCCCGGATCGCGACGCCACGCACGGCGCCGGTATCACCGTCGACACCGCTCGGCACGTCGACGGCGAGCACCGGGCGGCCGGAGGCATTCACGGCCTCGACCAGGGCGCGGGCCGCGCCGTCAAGATCACGCGAGAGGCCGGCGCCGAACAGGGCATCGATCACGAGATCGCCGGGCGGCAGCGCGTCGGCCGCAGCCGGGAGCACCGGGCCGGTCCAGGTCTCGGCCGCCAGGGCGGCATCGCCCGTCAGCGCTCCGCGCTCCCCGAGTAGGTGGAGATCGACCGCGTGACCGCGCTCGGCCAGCAGCCGCGCGGCGACGAACCCGTCGCCGCCATTGTTGCCGGGACCGCACAGGACCAAAACCCGCCCGCCCTCGGGCAACCGAGCGGCAGCACGCGCGGCGACCGCGGCCCCGGCCGCCTCCATCAGGCGCGAGCCCGAAATCCCTCCGTCGATGGCCGCCGCATCGACCCGCCGCATCGCCGCGACCGTCAGCACCCGCATGCTCATCTCCACGTCTGCCCGTGCACCGAACAACGCCGATTAAAAAAGCGCCACAAATTCATCGAAAGCCCGAAGGATGTGCGTAGCCTGCGCTTGGAATGGGCACTAACGTGACGCCCGTCGCGAAAACGGCGTGGCGGAGTCTTACCGACGATGTTAGAAATATCCGGCAGCGTAGCGCAGGCCCGAGCGGCATGAAGAAGATCGAAGCGATCATCAAGCCTTTCAAGCTCGACGAGGTGAAGGAGGCGCTCCAGGAGGTCGGCCTCCAGGGCATCACCGTCATCGAGGCGAAGGGTTTTGGCCGTCAGAAAGGCCATACCGAGCTCTATCGCGGCGCCGAATATGTGGTCGACTTCCTTCCCAAGGTGAAGCTCGAGATCGTGCTGTCGGACGCGCTGGTCGAGGGCGCCGTCGAGGCGATCCGCAAGTCGGCCCAGACCGGCCGCATCGGCGACGGCAAGATTTTCGTCTCGACCATTGAGGAAGCGATCCGCATCCGGACGGGCGAGACCGGCACGGACGCGATCTGAGCTTCTTGTCGAGCTTTCTGGACGTCGGACATCCCCGGGGATCGCCGCAGCTCCTCAGTCATCTCGAGGGCAGCGAAGCAAGCCAGGGCGGCGCGCGATCCCGGATCGTAGCGGATCCTTGGATCGCTGCGCCCGCGATGACGGTGGGGGATAAACGATCCGAAGCCGACGTCCTTCGATGGCGATCGCGCGATCAAACAGGCCTTGAACCATGATCCGCGCATCCCTGCGCCTATGGTTCACGTGTCTTGATCCTGAAAGCCACCAGCGTTTTCGCTCCGAAAGCCGGGGCTTTTCCCGATCTGCCTAAGAATTGACGCTGCATGAATGTCCGGCATCTGCGCGTCGGGCCATGGAGTACTGCGTCGGTAGCACCACATCCTCTGGGGAACGGACGGCCGGAAGGGCCGCTTTGATCCGCTCAGGAGGACCTATGATGGCCGGTACCGACGGGCGTGAGACCGCCAAGATCTACGAACTGTCGGCGTTCCGGCGCGCCCGACTGACGCCGCGGGCGATCGAGACGATCAAGCCCGCGCTGGTGCCGAGCATCGGCGGCGGCGCCTGGTACCATGAGGCCGCGATCCGCGACGACGAACGCCCGCGCCGGCTCTGAACAGACGAAGCCGGGCACAAAGGCCCGGCTCTGGTCATTCCAGGTCGAAAGCTTAAAGCTCCCGGTCCGCCTCAGGCGGCGACAGCGGCCTCGGTCGGCACCGAAGAGATCGTCTTCAGCACCTGCGAGGCGATCTGGTAGGGGTCCCCCTGCGAGTTCGGACGGCGATCCTCGAGATAGCCTTTGTAGCCGTTATTGGCGAAGGAGTGAGGCACCCGGATCGAAGCGCCGCGATCGGCGATACCGTACGAGAACTCGTGGATCGAGGCCGTCTCGTGCTTGCCGGTCAACCGCATGTGGTTGTCCGGACCGTAGACGGCGATGTGATCCTCGCGGTTGTTCTTGAACGCCTCCATGAGGGCCTCGAAATAGGCCTTGCCGCCGTGCTCGCGCAGGAACGCGGTCGAGAAGTTGCAGTGCATGCCCGAGCCGTTCCAGTCGGTGTCGCCGAGCGGCTTGCAATGGTACTCGACGTCGATGCCGTAGGATTCGCACAGGCGCTGCAGCAGGTAGCGGGCCATCCACATCTCGTCGGCAGCCTTCTTGGAGCCCTTGCCGAAGATCTGGAATTCCCACTGGCCCTTGGCCACTTCGGCGTTGATGCCTTCGTGGTTGATGCCGGCGTCGAGGCAGAGGTCGAGATGCTCCTCGACGATCTTGCGGGCGACGTCGCCGACATTCGAATAGCCGACGCCGGTGTAGTACGGGCCCTGCGGGGCCGGGAAGCCGCTGGCCGGGAAGCCGAGCGGACGGCCGTCCTTGTACAGGAAGTACTCCTGCTCGAAGCCGAACCAGGCGCCGGCATCGTCCAGGATGGTCGCGCGCTTGTTGGACTCGTGCGGGGTCTTGCCGTCCGGCATCATCACTTCGCACAGGACCAGGACGCCGTTCTTGCGGGCCGGGTCGGGGAAGTGGCGCACGGGCTTGAGCATGCAGTCGGAGCTGCCACCCTCGGCCTGCTTCGTGGACGAGCCGTCGAAGCCCCACATCGGCAGCTGATCGAGGGTCGGGAAGCTGTCGAATTCCTTGATCTGCGTCTTACCGCGCAGATTCGGGACCGGCGTATACCCGTCGAGCCATATATACTCGAGCTTATATTTCGTCATTCCGGTTCTCTCGTCCGTTGTCGATGCGCGACCTGGTCAATCCCCGGGCGACGCGAACGGCTTGCCGCCGTTTCGACGGCCGCTGCCGGCTTTGCATGGAGCATGCCAGGACAGTCTTCGCCCGCGGGCAGCCGGGGTAGATTCCCGTACTCCGGCGCTCACGGAACCGAGAGCGGTCGCCATTGTGGGCCAAACGTCCGGCTCCGTGAGCGATTCCGCCGGTCCGCGGGTGGCAAGGCGGCCTCACGACGGATATCAAGCGGCGCGGCCGGTGCGGCCCGACTCTAAGGTGCCCGCCCCGCGCGAGAATCCCCGACGACCTTCCAGGAGGATGCCCACGATGACGACTGCGGCCGACGTTCTGAAGAATATCCGGGACAACGACGTACGCTACGTGGACTTCCGGTTCACCGACCCGCGCGGCAAGTGGCAGCACGTGACGTTCGACGTGTCGCTGATCGACGACGAGATCTTCGCCGAGGGCACGATGTTCGACGGCTCCTCGATCGCCGGCTGGAAGGCGATCAACGAGTCCGACATGCTGCTGATGCCGGATCCCTCCACCGCCTGCCTCGACCCGTTCTTCTCCGCCTCGACCCTGTCGATCGTCTGCGACGTGCTCGAGCCGGCCACCGGCGAGCCCTATTCCCGCGATCCCCGTGGCACCGCCAAGCGCGCCGAGGCCTACCTGCAGCAGACCGGGATCGGCGACACGATCTATGTCGGCCCCGAGGCCGAGTTCTTCGTGTTCGACGACGTGAAGTTCGCCGCCGACCCCTACCGCACCGGCTTCGAGCTCGATTCGACCGAGCTGCCGACCAACGGCTTCACCGATTACGAGGGCGGCAACCTCGGCCACCGGGTCCAGACCAAGGGCGGCTACTTCCCGGTCCCGCCGCAGGATTCGGCCCAGGACATGCGCGGCGAGATGCTGGCCGCGATGCAGTCCATGGGCGTGAAGGTCGAGAAGCACCACCACGAGGTGGCGAGCGCCCAGCACGAGCTCGGCATGAAGTTCGACGTGCTGACCAAGCTCGCCGACCACATGCAGATCTACAAGTACTGCATCCACAACGTCGCCCAGAGCTACGGCAAGTCGGCGACCTTCATGCCCAAGCCCGTCTTCGGCGATAACGGCTCGGGGATGCACGTCCACCAGTCGATCTGGAAGGACGGCAAGCCGGTCTTCGCCGGCGACAAGTATGCCGGGCTCAGCCAGGAATGCCTCTGGTACATCGGCGGCATCATCCGCCACGCCAAGGCGCTCAACGCCTTCACCAACCCGTCGACCAACTCCTACAAGCGGCTGGTGCCGGGCTACGAGGCGCCGGTGCTGCTCGCCTACTCGGCGCGCAACCGCTCGGCCTCCTGCCGGATCCCGTGGACCAAGAGCCCGAACGCCAAGCGCGTCGAGGTCCGCTTCCCCGACCCGATGGCCAACCCCTACCTGGCCTTCTCGGCCCTGCTGATGGCCGGCCTCGACGGCATCCGCAACAAGATCGATCCGGGCCCGGCCATGGACAAGGACCTGTACGAGCTGCCCCCGAAGGAGCTGAAGCAGATCCCGACCGTGTGCGGGTCGCTCCGCGAGGCGCTCACCAGCCTCGACAAGGACCGCACCTTCCTCAAGGAGGGCGGCGTGTTCACGGACGACCAGATCGACTCGTTCATCGAGCTGAAGATGACCGAGGTGCTGCGCTACGAGATGACCCCGCACCCGATCGAGTTCGTGCAGTACTACTCGCTGTGATGTGAGAGGGGGCCGGGCATGGAGCCCGGCCCCCATTTCGTGAAGAGCCCATGCTCACCCTCGACCACCTCGTCGTCGTGGCCCCCGACCTCGCGGAGGGCGCGGCCCATGTCCGGGCCTGCCTCGGCCTCGACATGCCGGAGGGCGGGCGTCATCCCGAGATGGGCACCCGCAACCATCTGCTCCGCCTCGGCGCGTCGACCTTCCTCGAATTGATCGCCGTCGATCCCGAGGCGGCGCCGCCGGCGCGCGTCCGCTGGTTCGGCCTCGACGATGCCGCGCGGGTGCGGGCGGATTGGGAGGCCGGCCGGCGGCTGCGCGGCTTCGTCGCCCGCACCGACGATCTCGACACCCTGCTCCCGGCCCATCCCGACCGGCTCGGGACGGCGGCGACGATGACTCAGGGCACGCTGTCGTGGCGCTTCGGCCTGCGCCCGGACGGGACTTGGCCGGCGGATGGCGCCGCGCCCTGCGCGATGGATTGGGGCGCCCGCCCGCACCCGGCCGGGACGATGCCGGATCTCGGAGCCCAGCTCGACGAGATGTGGCTGACCCATCCTGAGCCGGAGGCCATGGCCGCGCTCTACGCCGGCCTCGGCCTGACCGACCCGCCGCGGATCGAACCCGGCCCGACCCTGCGCTGGACCGCCCGGATCGCGACGCCATCCGGCCTGCGCACGCTGACCTGAGGACGGCCCCTCCTTGCCGGCCTGATCGGGTGGGTGACCGGCGAGGCGTGCCCGGCCTGGACTCGCGAGCCCCGGCGCGGGCAACCTAGCAGGGGTCCATCATGCTGCGGTCGCCGATACGTCCCCAGCACACAGGAATCGCGCGGTGTCCCGCGCCATCGCTCACGTATGCGCGAAGATGTCGGTCTCCGGCCAGCCGTCGAGGTCGAGGCGGGCGCGGGTGGGCAGGAAGGCGAAGCAGGCGGCGGCGAGATCGGTGCGGCCCTCCCGGGCCAGCAAGGCGTCGAGCCGCTCCCGGGCGGCGTGGAGATGGAGCACGTCGGAGGCCGCATAATCCTGTTGGGCCTGCGTCAGGGTCTCGGCGCCCCAGTCGGAGGATTGCTGCTGCTTGGACAGGTCGACGCCGACGAGCTCGCGGACCACGTCCTTGAGCCCGTGGCGATCGGTGTAGGTGCGAGCGAGCTTCGAGGCGATCTTGGTGCAGTAGACCGGTCCCGGCATCACCCCGAACGCCTTGAACAGCACCGCCACGTCGAACCGGGCGAAGTGAAAGATCTTGAGCACGTCGGGATCGGCCAGGACGCGCTTGAGCACGACCGGCTCCGGGCCGTCCTGGGGAATCTGGACCACGTCGGCCGTCCCGTCGCCGGTGGAAATTTGTACAACGCAGAGCCGGTCCCGGTGCGGATTGAGCCCGAGCGTCTCGGTGTCGATGGCTACTGCCCGGCCCGAATCGTAATCGGCGGGCAGGTCGCCACGGTGGAGGCGTACGATCGGGCTCGGCATGTTTTTCGGACCTTGAGGGTGTCGGGCCGGTACCATTGGTGCCAAGACCCGGCAAGCGATGGACGGAGACGCGAGACCATGACGGCAGCCGAGGTGATCGCGACGCTGGGGCTGAAGCCCCATCCGGAGGGCGGCCATTACCGCGAGACCTTTCGCGACCCGCGCATGGTCGACGGCCGCTCGGTCGGCACCGCGATCTATTTTTTGCTCGACATCGGCGAGGCCTCGGCCTGGCACCGGGTCGACGCCGCCGAGATCTGGCACTGGCATGCCGGCGCGCCGCTGGTGATCACCACCAGCCCGAACGGCCACGACGCCACCGCCCAGCATCTCGGGCCAGACCTCGCCGCCGGGCAGCGCCCGCAATGCGTGGTCCCGGCCGGCCATTGGCAGACCGCCACCAGCCTCGGCGCCTGGACGCTGGTCGGCTGCACGGTCTCGCCGGGCTTCGACTTCGCGGGCTTCGAGATGGCGCCCCCGGATTGGCGGCCGACGCCGCGGCGGTGATTCCCGCGGCGCCCGTTCGATCAGGTGGGTGCCGGGATCGGCGACAGGACGGGCTTGCCCGCGAAGAAGGCGGTGAGATTGCCGAGGACTTGATCGATCGCCGCGGCCATCGCTTCCGGCGAGCGCCCGGCGATGTGCGGCGTGAGCACGACATTGGACAGGTCCCGCAACGCGGGCGGTACGTCGGGCTCACCCTCGACCACATCGAGGGCGGCGCCCGCGAGCCGGCCGGTGCTCAAGGCCTCCACCAGGGCTGCGGTATCCACGACGGTTCCGCGCCCGACATTGACGAGGAAGCCCTCCGGCCCGAGCGCCGCGAGGGCCGCGCGGCCGACGCTGTGGCGGGTCGCAGCGCCGCCAGGCAGGGCCACGAACAAAAAATCCGCCCAGGCGCAGAGATCCTCGACGCTCGGCATGTAGGTCCATGCCACGTCCGGCACGGCACGGCGGTTGTGGTAGCGGATCTCCATATCGAAGCCGGCGCACCGTTTGGCGATGCGTCGCCCAATCCCGCCGAGACCCAGGATCCCGACGCGCTTGCCATAAGCGCTCGGTCGCGCGGTCCCGCCCTCGCGCCACCGTCCGGCGCGCACGGCCGCATCGAAGCGCGGCACGTCGCGCAGCGCCGCCAGGAGCAGGGCGAGGGCGTGGTCCGCCACGCAGTCCGCATTGACCCCGGGGCCATGCGTGATGACGATCCCGCCTGCCCGTGCCGCCTCGCAATCGACGCCTTCGTAGCCTGCGCCCTGTGCGCAGATGATCCCGAGGTTCGGCAGCGCCGCGATCAGGGAGGCCGGGATCGCCGTGGTGCCGTTCGTCACGACGGCCCGGATGCGGCCGCCGATCCGCTCAGCCAGCGCCGTGCGTGCCTCCGCGGTGACCGCCTGGTTGACGGTGCAAATCGCACTCAGCTGATCGAGCGCGGACGGCGCCAGATCGACCGCGAGAAGCACGTCCGGCCTCTCCGACCTTGACGGATCATCCATCAGCATATCTCTCCTACCGTGAATCCGGATCGACGCCCGATGCCGGATCAGACCGGCTTCGGCGCCGCTCGCGAGGCCCGTACCGCTGTCAGCGCGCCGGCCACGATCAGCAGGCAGGCGAGTGCAAGCGCCGGACCGGGGCTGGCATAGCCGGTCGCCACCAGGATCAGCGTCGACAGCACCGGCGCCGCATAGGCGGTGACGCCGAGCAGGCGGACATCGCCGCGCTTGCAGCCGATATCCCAGAGATAGAAGGCGCCCCCGACCGGCCCGATCCCGAGGAGGAGCACCGCGCCCCATTGGGTGGCGTCCGCGGGCCAGACCGTCGTCTCGAAGCCGAGGTGGCAGGCCAGGCTCAGGGCCGCCGTGACCAGGCAGAACCCCGCGACCGCATCGGTCGGCACCTGGCCGACCCGGGCCGACAGCACGGAGTATCCCGCCCACACGAACGCCGCCGCCAGGGAGGCCGCGTAGCCGGGGAGCGCGCCCGCGGTGAAACCGAGCTCGCCCCGGCCGACGAACAGGGCAGCGACGCCGGCGAGCCCCAGAGCCGCCCCAGCGAGATGCCCGGCGCGCAACCCGCCCGAGCCCGGCAGACGGGCGGAGAACAGGACGATCAGCAGCGGCCAGAGGTAGCTGATCAGCCCGGCCTCGGCCGGCGGCGCCAGGCGCAGGGCGCTGAAATACAGGGCGTGGTAGCCGAACAGGCCTCCGACCCCGAGCAGCCAGACCGGCCAGGGCTGGAGCAGGGCCCGAGCCCGAGCCGGCCGGGCGATCCAGGTGAGGCAGCCGCACAGGCCGCCGACCCCGAACGTCATCGCCGCAAGCTGGAACGGCGGCACCGTCCCGGAGGCCGCGGTGAACAAGGCCAGCAGCGACCACAGCAGGATCGCTCCGAACCCCGCCAGGGTGGCTGCCGAGCGTGTGGTGGCCCGGCTGGAAAATGTGGCTGTCCCGCTCATGGATCGCCGCTAGCACGCGGGCGGTTGAGTCGGCGAGAGCGGGTCACGCCCCTGTCATCGTCGCCCTCTACCGGCGGCTCGAAGTGGGAGTTCTGTCGATGCGCGCGATCCTGGCCGTCCTTGGGCTGCTGCTGGCGGGAGGGCCGGCGCTCGCCGGCGAGGGCGTGCAGCTCGGGCCGCGGCCGTTCTACCTCGTCGATCAGCTGAAGCCCGGGCCGCTGAAGGAGCACCTGTCCGCCTGCGGAATCGACAGGCCCTACACCCCGAGAACCTTCTCGATCTCGCACCGGGGCGCGCCGCTGATGTTCCCGGAACATACACGGGAGGGGCTGCTCGCCGCCTACCGGATGGGTGCCGGGATCATCGAGTGCGACGTCGCCTTCACCAAGGACCGCCAGCTGGTCTGCCGGCACAGCCAGTGCGACCTGCACACGACCACCGACATCCTGGCCCGGCCGAACCTCGCGGCCAAGTGCACGAAGGGGTTCGAGCCGGCCGACCCGGCGACCGGCCGCAAGGCCTCGGCCACGTGCTGCACCAGCGACCTGACGTTGGCCGAGTTCAAGTCGCTCAACGGCAAGATGGACGCGGCCGACCCGGATGCAACCACAGTCGCCGCCTACATGAACGCGACGCCGCATTGGCGCACCGACCTCTACGCCACCACCGGCACGCTGATGTCCCACAAGGAATACATCGCCCTGGTGAAGGGGATGGGGCGCAAGTTCACCCCCGAGCTGAAGGCGCCCCAGGTCCCGATGCCGTTCGAGGGTAGCTACACCCAGGACCAATACGCCCAGCAGCTGATCGACGAGTACAAGCAGGCCGGGATCCCGGCGTCATACGTCTATCCGCAGAGCTTCCAGCTGCGGGATATCCTGTACTGGCTGGAGAAGGACCCGGATTTCGGCCGCCAGGCGATCTTCCTCGACGACCGCGACGAGACCACCAAGGGGTTCGACCCGGAGAAGCCCGAGACCTGGAAGCCCGGCATGGCGGAACTCGCCGCCAAGGGCGTCAAGATCCTGGCGCCGCCTCTGTGGATGCTGGTCCGTCCGGGGGCCGACGGTGCGATCGAGCCGTCGACCTATGCAAGGGAGGCGAAGAAGGCCGGGCTCGGGCTGATCGCCTGGTCGCTGGAGCGCTCGGGGCCGCTGAAAGAGGGCGGCGGATACTACTACCAGTCGATCAAACCGGTGGTGACCGGGGATGGCGACATCCTGCGGTTGCTGGATGTGCTGCACGACCAGGTCGGGGTGCTCGGCGTGTTCTCGGACTGGCCGGCGACCACGACCTTCCACGCGAATTGCGTCGGCGCGCCGTAGCTCAATCGGCCCAGAGGGCGACGAGGGAGAACAGGCCGGCCATCAGAACATTGACCAGGAGGATGCTGGCGAGGATCAGGGCGAGGGTCATGGCGGGCTCGGGGGCGTGAATTCGACGACGATGATGGGGGCGTGACCGACGAGCCTTCGAAGAATTGGGCCGGTCGTGCCGGAGTCCCTTCGCGGAGCCCGCGAAGGGAAGCGGGTCAGTGCGGCGACAGCAGCCACACCATGTCGAACAGCTCGCCGAACTTCAGCGGCCGCCAACCGAGGTGGCGCTGGACCAGTGCGTAGCTCAGGCTCAGCAGGGACGCGCATCCGAGAACGGCCAGGGCGAACAACCCGAAGTCGCCGGTGATGAGTCCGGTCGCGGCGCCGACCAGGGCGGTGGCGATAAAGATGAGCCGGCTCGGATTGCGCGGGCCGTGGGTGACGACATCGGACATGGGGGTCTCTCCGGATCGGGATCAGCGGGCGCGGCAGTTCGGGCCGAACCAGGTCATGGTCCGGCGGTCCATGCCGCCGTCGGATGCGGCGCCGCAGACGGGGAAGCGGGTGTCGCCGCTGCGCTGCAAGCTCATCTGCTTGTCGAGATCCTGCTGCGCCTCCCGGCGGCGGGTCTGCTCGGCGAAGTGGGACTGCCAGTACAGGTCCCGGTTGGCCTGGGTGAGCGCGCGCTGCTGATGGAGATCCATCATGCACTGGGCGAAGGCGTCGGTGCCGGGCTCGAAGCCGAACTCGTAGCACTGGCCGCCATCCCTGGCGTGCCGCTCCTGCGGGGTGACGCAGGCCGCGAGGCCGAGCGCACAGGCTGCGGCGAGACCGAGCTTGGCGAGCGTCGAGACGCCACGCGCGTTGCCGGTCCGGTCAGCGACAAGAGTTTCACCGACACAGCGCGTGGTGAATGTGGTGTTCATCGTGTTGGGGCCTTCGTTTGTGCCGGCGCGAACAACCATGTCCGGCTGAAACGAGACCTATCCGGGACGGCTCAAATTGTTCGTGTGTCGGAACACGTGTGCGATTTCGCGCGTCCGCACCCGCAATGCACAGATCCACATGCGGACTTGATGAATCCGCGGCGTAGAAACGGATTCGTCAGGATAGCCCGGCCTGCGACGTCTTCGCCGATCGAAACCCTTCGTTGGCCGGATGGCGTGCAGAGGTTTTGCGAGCGACGGGGAGCGGTCTGGGATCGCGTGCTGCCCTGGGTTGCTTCGCTGCGCTCGCAATGACGGCGCGGGGCACGACGGCCTCAGACAAAATACCAATCCCGGTCATTCCCATCCTCAATCTCATCCTGACGTGGCGTAGCGGAGCGGAGCCCTCGAAGGAGCCCTCCAGCCAGCCGCGCGATGCCTGCAGGGCTCCTTCGAGGCTGCTGCGCAGCACCTGAGGATGAGGGGAGAGATCAGGATCTCCGTCGATCAGAACCGTCCTTCGACTGCGATCGCGCCGTCAAACAGCCTCTAAGATCCGTCTGACAGGCCCCCCGATCGAAGCGGCGTCCGGCGCCAGTCACAAAAAACGCCGCGCAGCCCGGCAGGGCAACGCGGCGTCGGTGATAAGCTTGGCGCCCCGGCGGAACAGGGCACACCCTGTCACACCCGAAAAAAATCACACGAAGTGCTGGCCGCCGTTCACGGTGAGCGTCGAGCCGTTGATGAAGCCCGCCTCGTCGCTCGCCAGGTATTCCACCGCGTGGGCGATCTCCTCCGACTTGCCGAGGCGGCCGGTGGGGATCGTCGCGATGATCTTGTTGCGGATGTCCTCGGCCACCGCCATCACCATGTCGGTGGCGATGTAGCCCGGCGCGATCACGTTGACCGTGATGCCCTTGGAGGCGCTTTCCTGCGCGAGCGCCTTGGCGAAGCCGATCACGCCGGCCTTGGCGGCCGAGTAGTTGGTCTGGCCGGCCTGGCCCTTCTGGCCGTTGATCGACGAGATGATGATGATCCGGCCGAAGCCGCGGCTGCGCATGCCCTCGATCACCGGCCGGGTGCAGGTGAACACCGAGTCCAGGTTGGTCTTGATGACCGCCTGCCACTTGGCGAAATCCATCTTGTGGAAAGCGCCGTCGCGGGTGATGCCGGCATTGTTGACCAGCACCTCGACCGGGCCGAGCTCCGCCTCGACCGACTTGATGCCGGCCTGGCAGCTCTCGTAATCGCCGACGTCGAACTTGAAGACCGGGATCCCGGTCTCGTTCTTGAAGGCCTGGGCCGCTTCGTCGTTGCCGGCGTAATTGGCCGCCACCTTGTAGCCCTTGGCCTGCAAGCCCTTCGAGATCGCGGCACCGATGCCGCGCGTGCCGCCCGTGACGAGCGCGACGCGTCCTTGAGCCATTGTTGTTTCCTCCTGTTCGCATCACCTGATGCCGCGTGCGGATGGCGTCCGCACGCGATTTTTTCTCAGTTCGGTCTCAAGTCTATATTGGTGGAGAACCTGGCGTTACAAAACGATCAGGGCCGCTCGAGGCACATCGCGACGCCCATGCCGCCGCCGATGCACAGGGTGGCGAGGCCCTTCTTGGCGTCGCGCCGCTTCATCTCGTGCAGCAGGGTGACCAGCACGCGGGCACCGGAGGCCCCGATCGGGTGGCCGATGGCGATGGCGCCGCCATTGACGTTCACCTTCGCATCGTCCCAGCCCATGTCCTTGTTCACCGCCAGCGCCTGAGCCGCGAAGGCCTCGTTGGCCTCGATCAGGTCGAGGTCGGAGGGCTTCCAGCCGGCTTTCTCCAGGGCCTTGCGGGAGGCCGGGATCGGGCCCGTGCCCATCACCTTCGGATCGACGCCGGCGGTCGCCCAGGACTTGATCTTGGCGAGCGTGGTCAGCCCGCGCCGCTCGGCCTCGGAGGCCGACATCAGCACCAAAGCCGCGGCGCCGTCGTTCAGGCCGGACGCGTTGGCGGCCGTCACCGTGCCCTCCTTGGAGAAGGCCGGCTTCAGCTTGGCCATCGCCTCGATGGTGGCGCCGTCGCGGATGTACTCGTCGGTGTCGACGATGGTGTCGCCCTTCTTGCCGGGGATCGTCACCGGGACGATCTCGTCCTTGAAGCGGCCTTCCTTGCGGGCGGCCTCGGCCTTGTTCTGCGAGCGGGTGGCGAACTGGTCCTGCTCCTCGCGGGTGAGCTGGAAGGCCTGGGCGACGTTCTCGGCGGTCTGGCCCATGTGGTAGCCGTTGAAGGCGTCCCAGAGCCCGTCCTTGATCATCGTGTCGACGAGCTTGATGTCGCCCATCTTCTGGCCGCCGCGCAGGTACTGGGCGTGGGGCGAGAGCGACATCGATTCCTGGCCGCCGGCCACGATCACGGTGGCGTCGCCGTTGGCGATCTGCTGCATGCCGATGGCGACGGTGCGCAGGCCCGAGCCGCAAACCTGGTTGAGGCCCCAGGCGGTGGCCTTCTCGGGGATGCCGGCCTTGATCGCGGCCTGGCGGGCCGGGTTCTGCCCGGCGCCCGCGGTGAGCACCTGGCCGAAGATCACCTCGTCCACGTCATCCGGGGACACGTTGGCCCGCTCCAGGGCGGCCTTGATCGCGGTGGCACCGAGGTCGTGGGCCGGAACCGCCCCGAAGGCGCCCCCGAACGAGCCGACCGCCGTGCGCGCCGCCCCGACGATGACGATCTCTTCGCTGCCTGCCATGTGAACGTTCTCCTCTCACGAGCCGGCGCGCCTCCCTCGATCCGGGCGCGCTCTAAAGCCTGTCCCGCGATGAAGGGCCTGAGGTCGGCGAAGTCAAGGATCGACGTTCCTGCCTGAAAACGGCCCGATGACGCGGCGGAGAGACTGAAATGGCCTGTGCGCAGGCCGGCACCCGGCATTATTCTGCGTTGAAGAGGCGCAGTTTGCTGTTTTCTGCGCCCGTGTAAGGCTTTAAGGATCGTGCTGCGGGCGCGAAGACGATCCCCGCCGGGCCGCATCGCGTGTGCCTGAGACGCCCCTTGAGTCCCGAGTCCAGAAAGGCCGTTCCCGATGGCGGATACCGTCAAGGCCACCCAGACCGTCATCAAGAAATACGCGAACCGACGGCTCTATCACACCGGCACCTCGACCTACGTGACGCTGGAGGACCTCGCCACGATGGTCCAGAACGGCGAGGATTTCGTCGTCTACGACGCGCGCGCGGGCGACGACATCACCCGGTCGGTGCTGACGCAGATCATCTTCGAGCAGGAGAACAAGGCCGGCGCCGAGAACCTGCTGCCGGTGGCGTTCCTGCGCCAGCTGATCCGCTTCTACGGCGACAGCATGCGCACCATGGTGCCGAGCTTCCTGGAATTCTCGATGGCGAACTTCGCCAAGGACCAGGACGGCCTGCGCGAGAAATTCGCCCACAGCTTCGGGCCGGCGGCGTTCCAGAACGCGATCGAGCAATCGGTGCGCACCAACATGACCTTCTTCGGCGATGCCATGAAGATGTTCACCGGCTTCGCGCCGCCCGCCGGCGGGACGCAGCCCCCTGCCCCGCCGGCCGCCCCGGCCTCCTATGCCGGCGGCGAACTCGACGATCTCAAGCGGCAGATGCTGGAGATGCAGCAGCGGCTCGAGGACCTCGCCAAAAAGTGACATTGGCTGTGCCAAAACCAATCATCACCGGCGCTTCTAAGCGTTTTCGATAAGTTGACGAACCCTTAACGGCGGTCCCACGTTTGCAACACGGGCACGGCAACGTGCGGAGGGTGTCGCGATGGCGCGGATTGGGACTGTCGGCCGGACCGGTGCAACCTGGAGCAGGCCCGCGCGGCAAGCGGGCGCTGTTACGGGCCAGGTCGGGTCCGTCGAGGAGATCCCGCCGGTCCGGGCGCTGGTGGTGCTGGATGGCGGACGGCGCGAGGCGCGCGCGACGATCGTGGCGACGGACCGATTCGAGGGAGGCCGCGCCTCGGCGGGCTTCGTCGCGCAACTGCTGATCGCCAGCGATCCGACCCTCAGGCCGTCGCGGCTGGAACGGACCCGGGCGGCTGCGGCGCGCTACGCGGAGACCGCGCGCCGGCTGGCCTGATGGTTTTTGGCGGCCTGTGCCGTCATTGCGAGCGCAGCGAAGCAACCCAGGGATCCGCCACGTCCGCAGAGCGCGCGCTGCCCTAGGTTGCTTCGCTGCGCTGGCAATGACGGTAAGCGGGATGCGGGCCTGAACGCACATCCCATTCCCTCCCCTCATCCTGAGGTGACCGCATCAGCAGGCCTCGAAAGAGGGGTCCAGGGATCTCTACGGCGTCTGGAAAGATCCTTCGAGGCGCCCGCTTCGCGCGCGCACCTCAGGACGAGGCCGAGACCGGGATGTCCCAGGTCCCGAACCGACTCCGAAGCTTACGCCTCGGCGGACTTCACCTTCAGCACCTGGCGGCCGCGATACATGCCGGTCTTCAGGTCGATATGGTGGGGACGGCGCAGCTCGCCCGAATCCTTGTCCTCGACATAGGTCGGCGCCTTGAGGGCGTCGGCCGAGCGGCGCATGCCGCGGCGGGAGGGGGAGGTCTTGCGCTTCGGAACGGCCATGGCAAAAATCCTTCGTGATGCCGCGGGCAAAGCGGCGCGCGGGCGGCTCCTCGATCGAGGATCGCCTCGCACACCGCGGGATACGGATGAGGGCGCGCTTATAGCGTCGGCGCCCGCCCGTGGCTAGAGGTGCGGCGACACAACCGTTAAGCCCGGGTTCAAGTCGCCGGACCCACATCGGGTGAGACGGCGCCGCGCAGCGGGCCGACCCCTCGGGAGAAACGCCATGGCTTCCTCCAAAAAGACCTTCGCCATCCTCGCCCTGCTGTCGAGCCTCGCGGCGGCGCCCGCCTGGGCGCAGGCGCCCCAGACCTCGAGCCCCGCGACCCCCACCGCGCCCGCCAGGCCGACCGCCCCGAGCGCGCCGGTGGCCGGGCCGCCGAACGCCGCCAAGGGCGCCCTGATCGACCTCAACAGCGCCAGCGCCGCCGAGCTCGACGCCCTGCCGGGCATCGGTGCCGCCCGCGCCGCTGCGATCATCAAGGGCCGGCCCTATCGCGGCAAGGACGACCTCGTGGCCAAGAAGATCATCCCGCAGGGTGTCTACGACGGCATCAAGGACAAGATCATCGCCAAGCAGAAGTAATTTTTTCGGGCGCGGCGGCCCGCAACGGCCCCCTCTCCCGCACGGGTGAGGGGACCCGCGCCAGATTCGGAACCGCGGCAGCGCAGATCGTTTCCGCCTGCTGCGAAAGGTCTTGCATTGCCTACTCGGCGATCGCCCCCTGGGGCACGGAGAAGCCCGGGGGCGCCTTCTCGGCCGGCTTGGCGGCGGGGCGCTTGGCCGGGGCCTTCTTCTTGGCCTGGGGTTTCGGCGCCGCCTTGACGGCGGGGAGATCCTCGCAGACGCGGAAGGCGAGTTGCGCCAGGGTCGCCCCCTCCTCGGTGACGATGGCGATCGGATCCGGCAGGGTCGGCAGGGCCGGCTGCCAATGGATCGGGCCGCCCAGCATCGCCTCGATGGCGGCCGGGGCGGTGCCGCGCCGCAGGGTCGAGAAATCCGGCCCGTACGCCGTGGCGACCTTGCCGGCGATCACGACTTGCAGGACCTCGTTCACCTCCGGGGTGAGCGGCCGGAGCGGGTTCGTCGTCTTCACATGCCCGGCCCGGGTGACCACCATGGTGAACCCTTTGCCGCCCTCGTAGCGCGCCGCCCGGGCCCCGCAGGGCTGCTCGACCGGCGGCGCGGCGGCCGGATTGGGATCTGGCGCGGGCTCGGCCGGCGCGGGAGCGCCCTGGACCGCGGGCGGCGCGCCCGGGGACGGCGGAGCCGGTGCCGCGACCGCCGCTGGGGTGGCCAGGAGGGCGAGCGTCAGCATTGCCGCCGCGCCGGGAAGCCCAATCCTCATCGTCCGGAATCCGAGTTTGCGGAACGCGGCGGTTCGATCCGCTTCGTCCGCTCGGGGGCTGCGATCGGTTCCAGGTCGAACGTCTCCACATCCAGCAGGCGCGGGTCGAGCACCTCGGCGTCGCGGTCGATCAGGCTTGGGGACGGGCCGACCGGACCGATCAGCAGGTGCTCGTCCTCGGCGTCGAGTTCGGCGCCCATGCGCAGGGGCTCGCGTCGGCTGCGGGCCGACATGCCGATGACCGCGACTCCGGCCACGACACAGATCAGCACGGCCAGGATGATCAGCAGGCGCTCCATCAGGCGTGAAGCTCTAGACGCCCGCAGGAGTCCCGTCACCCCGTCATGCGTGGAACACGCCTTGCGTGTAGCGTTAAGACGCGCGCAGGCCGGAACCGGGATCGATCGATGCAGCATGAGCCGAGCCGCGAGCCCGAGGAACTGGAGAGCCACCTCCTCGGGCTGATCGAGAGCGCCCGGGAGCAGGCCCGGGAGGACCCGTTCCGCAACCCCGTCCTGGCCGTGACCCTGGCGATCACCCGCCGGTTCGACCGCAACGAGATCGCGGCGGGGGACCTAGACGGCCTGTTCGTGCGCCTGCGCGCCGCGGCCCTCGCGGCCCGGGCCGAGCGTCTGCGCGGCTATGTCGGGTTGGAGGCCGGCCCGGCCGACCCGCAGGCCGCGACCCCCGCGCGCCTCGTCGCCGCCGCGCCCGGGAGCGTCGAGGCGTTCGCGGCCTTCATTCACCGCACCGCCTTCGCGGTGGTGTTCACCGCCCACCCGACCTTCGGCATGCCGAAAGTCGTGGCGGGCCTGCTCGCCCAGGCCGCGAGCCTGCCGAACGCCGAGGCCCGGGCCGACCTGATCGCCCGCGCCGCCGCCCTCTCGACCCGGCCGGACGCGCCGATCACCCTGGATGCGGAGTTCGAGCAGGCCTGCGCGGCGGCCAATAACGGCCGGCTCGCGCTGGACGCGTTCAACGGCGCCCTGCTCGACGCCGCCCGCGCTCGCTGGCCGGATGGCTGGACCGCGCTGACGCCCCGCCCCTTCGCCATCGCCAGCTGGGTCGGCTGCGACACCGACGGGCGCACCGATATCGGCTGGTGGGACACCCTGCGCTACCGGCTGATCTCCAAGCGCATGCAGTTCGACCGGGTGATGCGCGACCTGCCCGACAGCCCCGCCTGCCGGGAGGTCCGGGGCCTCGCCGAGGGGGCGCTCGCCGCGGTCAACCGCCAGCTTGCGGTCGCGCCCCGGCTCGGCGACAAGCCGTCGCTCGAATCGGTCCACCGCTTCGCCCTGGCGCTGATCATCGAGCGCGAGCGCGCCCAGACCGATGCCGGCGCCCTGGTGGCCGGCCTCACCGCGGCGCTGGAGAAAGCCGACGAGTCCGACAAGCGGGCGATCGCGATCCTGCGCTCGGGCGTCGCCACACACGGCCTGTCGAACGCCCTGCCGCATTTCCGGCTGAACGCCAGCCAGATCCACAACGCCGTGCGCCGGGTGATCGACCTCGAAGGCGAACCCACCGACTCGGCCCAGCGCCGCTCGCATCTCGCGACCATCCACACGCTCCTGAACGACGTCCGCCCGGTGGCGGTGGATTTCGGCGCGCTCGCCGCCGAGCGAGCCTCGGCCGCCCGGCTGATGATGACCATCGCCCAGATCCTCAAGCATGTGGACGGCACCCATCCGGTGCGGTTCCTGATCGCCGAGACCGAGACCGGCTACACCCTGCTCGCCGCCCTGTGGCTCGCGCGCCATTACGGCATCGCCGACAAGCTCGAGATCACGCCCCTGTTCGAGACCGCGAGCGCCCTGGAGCAAGGCATCCGGGTGCTCGACGATGCGCTGCGCAACCCGCATTGGCGCCAGTACCTCAAGCGGATCGGCCGGCTGACCGTGCAGTTCGGCTACTCGGATTCGGGCCGCTATGTCGGCCAGCTCGCCGCGACCTTCTGGATCGAGCGGCTGCGCCTGCGCATCACCGAGATGCTGGTCCAGAACGGCCTGGCCGATGTCGAGCTCGCGATCTTCGACACCCACGGCGAATCGATCGGCCGCGGCGCCCACCCGACCTCGCTGCGCGACCGCCTCGCCTACCTGGCCCCCGAGGATGCCCGCGACCGCGCCCGCAAGGCCGGCCTCAAGGTGCGGCTCGAATCGAGCTTCCAGGGCACCGACGGCTACCTGCTCTACGGCACCGAGGCCCTGGCCCAGGCCAGCGTCGCCCGCATCGCCGAGCACGTCTACGCCCTCGACATCGCCGAGGACGACAGCTTTTCCGACTATGCCCTGAACGACGCCGCCGCGGGCGGCGACGTCAAGGACGACCCGATCTATTCGGAGCCGGACTTCGCCCTGGAATTCTTCACCGCCGCCCGGCAGGACATGGAGGCCCTGGTCGACGATGCCGGCTACGCCGCCTTGCTCGGCACCTTCGGCCCGAGCCTGATCGACCGCACCGGCTCCCGCCCGGTGGCGCGCCAGACCGACAATGGCGGCCCGGCCCGCGTCACCCATCCTCGCCAGATGCGGGCGATCCCCAACAACGCGATCCTGCACCAGCTCGGTTTTTTGGCGAACTCCCTCCACGGGATCGGCCGGGCCGCCCAGCGCGGCCCCGACCTGTTCCGCGACATGCGCCGGGATTCGGTCCGGTTCTCACGGGCGTTCCGGCTGGTCCAGCACGCGGCGGCGGCGGGCGATCTCGACGTGCTGCGCGCCTATATCGACACCCTCGACCCGGCGGTCTGGCTGGAGCGGGCCCGCCGCACCCAGAAAGATTTCCGCCGGGACGAGCTGGTGGTGATCGCCGGCGCCCTGGAGCGCCTCGACCTCGCTGCTTCGCTGCGCGGCCTGTTCGGCCGCCTGACCCGCGACTGGCTGGCGCTCACCACCGCGGCCCCGGACCTGCCCGGCATGTCGGCCCGGCTGACCCTGCTGCACGCCCTGCGGCTCGCGCTGATCCACCGGATCTGGTTCCTGGCGGTGCACATTCCGGGCTTCCGCCCGCAGGCGGGCATCTCCCGCGAGCAGTTGCTGGAGCGCTTCCTGCGCCTCGACATCGACGGCTGCCTGAAGCTTCTCGACGAGATCTTCCCGGTCACCCCGGACCCGACGCTCGGCCTCAACTTCGGCGAGCCCGCCGGTCCCCGGGATGTCGGCACCTACGAGGCCGAGCACGCCAACCTGTTCCAGCCGATCCGCCGCCTGTTCGACCAGGTGCGCGAGATCTCGGGGATGATCCAGCACGAGGTCGGGGCGTTCGGGTAGGGGAATCTGGATCGGCGAGAGCCTACCGCCCGGGCTCGACGGACGCGTGTGGGGCCGGACAGTTCATCCATGCAGCGCGGGCGGTTGCAGCGTTTGGTCGAGACCTCGGGCCTTAGGTCCCAGAGGAGGCTGCTTTGGATGGCTATCCCGGACCCTGGCCGTTCGCCCCGAAGTGGTTGTTGCGTCTGCGATCCGATTTCTTCGTAGGGAGCCGGTGCACGACTTGTCCGGGAGGGCTCGTTCGTTCCGCTGACGAACGGGAAAGCGCACCCCCTTAGCTGTCAGGCCTCCGCGTCCAGGCCGACGATCAGGTGGTCCAGCTGCTCGAACTGCTCGCCCCACCCGCTGGTGCTTCCAGAGGCCAAGGCCTCGTCGAGCGCTTCCTTCGAGGGGTAGCGCTCCTGCACGACGACTTGTGTCGCGCCATCCTTTTCCTCGAAGGTCACCGTTGTAACGGCGCCATCCTCGCCGCCTTCGTCGTTGGTCCAGACCAGGCGGGCATGCGGGGTCACTTCGATGTATCGACCGAAGAACGCCATGGGCTGCTCCGAGGAAGGATGGCCCGTCACCAGCCGATACGTTCCGCCTGTGCGAATGTCGGCCTCGAATGAGATCAAGGAGAGGCCGAACGATTTGGGCGCCCACCATTGCTGGAACAGCTCGGGCTTGGTCCATGCTTCAAACACGAGGCAAGCCGGACCATCGATGGTTCGCGTGACGACAAGTTCCTTATCCGATGCCCGCTCCACCGTCGTACGGGCCTTCCCAGCGGCGGGATCACTCCGTTGACCTGCGTCCATCGAACGTCTCCCTCTGCTTCAGTTCCTCGACGACCTGATCCAACGCGTCGAAACGCGAAGACCAAAGCCGGCGGTATTCTTCGATCCAGGCCGTCTCTTCCGCGAGCATGCTGCGGCCTAGCTTGCAGGTGCGCACGCGTCCGACCTTCTGCGTCGTGACCAGCCCCGCCCGCTCCAAGACGCCGACGTGCTTTTTCATGCCTGTCAGGGTCATGCAGAATGCGTCTGCAAGCTCCGTGATCGAAGCATCGGCACGCCCAAGCTGCTCCAGAACGCCCCGACGCGTCGCGTCCGATAGAGCGGCGAAAGAGGCATCGAGGTGCGCTGCCAAAAACTGAACCATTGTGTTCAGTTTATAGCGGGCCGATCGGCATCCTGCAATGTCCTGTAATCGGACAAGCGGATACGTCGGAAGCAGACCTTCCTAGCGTCGCTGAAGAGTCGAAAGCAGTCCTCAACAAACCCGCCCGGCAGCGCCCAGCGCGCCCCTCACACCGCCTCCACCCGCAGCACCGTCCCGGCAAGCCCGGCCACCCGCACCCGCGCCCCGGCCGGCAGGTCCGGTCCTTCGATCCGCCACAGGGTATCGTCGAAGCGGATGCGGCCGGTGCCCTGGACGATCGGCTCGGCGAGCACGCCCTCGCGGCCGATCAGGCCGCGGTCGGCGCGGTTAAGGATCGGCGTGTGAGCGCCGGCGCGGCGGTGCAGGCGGGTGGCGATCCCGACCAGGGCGACGGCGAGGCCGGCGAACAGCAGGGTCTGGCCCTGCCACGGCATCGGGATCAGCGCGGCGGCGAGGCCGGTCGCCAGCGCCGCGAGGCCGAACCAGATCAGGAACACCCCCGGCGCGACGATCTCGGCGCCGGCCAGGACCAAGCCGGCGATCACCCAGCTCCAGGCCGGCCCGAGGGCCGCCAGGATCGCCAGCGGATCGGCCATGGCTCAGGTCCGCGGCGCGACGTTGGGCGGCGTGCCCGCGCGCCGGGGCGGGCTCGCCTCGCCGAACACCGCGCGGGTGAGCTCGCCGATGCCGCCCAGGGTGCCGGCCAACGCCGCCGCCTCGATCGGCACCACCACGACGCGCTGGTTCGGCGCGGTGGCGAGCGCCCGCACCGCGTCGACGTATTTCTCCGCCACCAAAAAATTGGCAGCCGCGATGTCCCCCTCGGCGATCGCCCGGCTGAGCATCCCGGTCGCCGCCGCCTCGGCCTCGGCGGAGCGCTCGCGGGCCTCGGCATCGCGGAACGCGGCCTCGCGGCGGCCTTCCGCCTCCAGGATCGCCGATTGCTTGCGCCCCTCCGCCCGCAGGATGTCGGCGGCCCGCTGGCCCTCCGCCTCCAGGATCGAGGCGCGCTTCTCGCGCTCGGCCTTCATCTGCCGGGCCATGGCGCCGGCGAGGTCGGCCGGGGGCACGATGTCCTTGATCTCGATGCGGTTCATCTTCACGCCCCAGGGCGAGGCCGCCGCATCCATCACCCGCAGCAGGCGCTCGTTGATCTCGTCCCGGTGGGCGAGGAGCTGGTCGAGGTCCATCGAGCCGACCACGGTGCGGATGTTGGTCATGGTCAGGGTGGTCATGGCGAGGTCGAGGTTCGAGACCTCGTAGGAGGCCCGCGCCGCATCGAGCACCTGGTAGAACACCACCGCGTCGATGGTCACGCCGGCATTGTCGCGGGTGAAGGCCTGCTGGCTCGGGACGTCGACCACCTGCTCCATCACGTTGACCCGCCGGCCGATGCGCTCGACGAACGGGATGATCAGGCCGAGGCCGGATTCCAGAGTGCGGGCGTAGCGGCCGAACCGCTCGACCGTGTAGACGTAGCCCTGCGGGATCATCTTCACGCCGGCCGCCAACGTGACCACCGCCAGCGCCGCGGCGCCGACCGCGAACGTGCTCAGACCGATCGTGAGATCCATCGCCGCCAAGCCTCGTCCCCTTGCCCGCCGCGCGACGGGCGGCTCAGATGCCAGCGTACCAGCTGAATCCGAGGCCCGCGACCATGCTGCCGCGGCCGTGGCCGATGCCGTCGACCCGGTCCACAGCCTCGATGCTGGCGAGGTATTTCAAGGACTTGTAGCCGAGCTGGCGCTCCACCCGCAGGCGCAAAGGCGCACCGTGGGCCACCGGCAGGTCGGAGCCATTCATGCCGTAGGCCAGGATCGTCTGGGGGTGCAGGGCATCGAACAGGTCGTAGCTGTCCCACCAGCCGTCGACGGTGCGGATCACCACGTAGCGCGCCTCCGGGCGCATCCCGGCGGCGGCGAGCACCTGGGACAGCGGCACGCCCGTCCACTGGCCGATCGCCGACCAGCCCTGCTCGCAGGAATGAAGCGTGATCTGCGTGCGCGCCGGCATCGCCTTCAGCTCGGCGAGCGAGAACGCCCCCGGCCGCTCGACGAGGCCCGTGACCGGCAGGCGCCAGTCCGAGAAGCCCAGGGCCTTCGAGCGGCGATAGGCCGGGTCGTCCGGGTCGGTGGTGTTGATCGTCGGGAACAAAGCCGAGATCGCCTCGGGCCCGAATTCCCGGGCGAGCGGCTGGCGCGCCAGCAAAAACCGCTGCCCCGCGAAGGTCAGCCAGTCGCTCAGGCCGTAGGGGTTGGGGCGCAGCTGCGGCGCGCCGGGATCGCAGCCGCCGACGAGGCCGGCCGCGCCGAATCCGGCGGTCCCGAGGATCAGGCGGCGACGGGTCAGCGCGCTCATCGGGTCTCCTCCGGGTTGCCGGTGCGCCCGACGGTCATGCCGCGCATCAGGTCCACCGGCCGGTTGGCCAGCACCTGCCAGATGTGAATGGCCAGGAACGCGACCATCCCGAAGGCCGACAGGAAGTGGATCGTCCGGGCCGATTGCCGGCCGCCGAACAGGGTGAACAGCTCCGGCCAGGCCGCGGTGACGCCGGGCGACAGGGTCAGGCCGGTGAGCAGCATCAGCGGCGCCAGCAGCAGGAGGACGACCAGATAGGCGATCTTCTGGAGCGCGTTGTAGCGGCCGTTGGGCGGCGCGCCGCCGCGCAGGCGCAGATGCGCCCGAACCTCGCCCAGAAGCGCCCGCGGCCGGATCTCGGCCGGCTCCGGCAGCAGGCGCCGGCGCAGGTGCCCGCGCAGCAGGGCGAGACCCAGATAGGCGGCGCCGTTGAGGACAAAAATCCAGGCGGCCAGGAAATGAAGGTTGCGCGCCCAGCCGGTCTGCTCGAGATCGACCGGCAGCGGCAGGGTGATCCAGGCCGGCGCGTCGTTGGCCCCGGTCTCGCCCCAGAACAGCTTCGGCAGGGCCAGCAGGATCGCGGTGCCGCTGACCATCAGCGCCAGGGTCGCGGCCGCGCCGGTCCAGTGGGTCAGGCGCACCCAGGCCGGATGGCGCACCCGGCTGAATGGCCGACCTGTCGTCTCGATCATCATCGGTTCAGACCGCGGCCCTTATGAGGGTAGGAACGCGCTGCGTCCGTCGTCGCTCCCGGCCTCGATGACGCAACGCTTGATGAAGAAAAGATGGGCATGATACCCGCCACGCTCGCTGCGGACGAAATTCCTCTCGCTCCGCTGCGGCCGGCAAAGATCCCCACACAACCGGATTCGGTGCACGCGTGAAGATCGCTGTCCTGGCACATCTGAAGTACCCGATCGGCCAGCCCTATGCCGGCGGTCTGGAGATGCATACCCATCTCCTCACCGTGGCGTTGAAGCGGCACGGGCACGATGTGACCCTGTTCGCGAGCTGCGGCTCGGACCCGGCACTCGATCCGGTGATGCTGTGCGACCCGACCGGCGACGCCCTGGCGGATCCCGAGCGCGAGGAGGCGATCGACGCAGCCGAGTACGACGCCTACCGGCGGATGATGGAGATGGTCGCGGCCGGCGGCTTCGACCTCGTGCACAACAATTCCCTACACGCCCTGCCCCTGCAGCTGAGCGCCCGGCTCGGCCTGCCCTGGGTCACGGTGCTGCACACGCCGCCCTTCGACGCCCTGGTCTCGGGCGTGGAGGTGGCCGATCCCGACATGGCCTTCCTGGCGGTGTCGCCGTCGCTCGCGCAGGAATGGCAATCCCTCGTGCCGGGCGCCCAAGTGGTCGATAACGGCGTCGACCTCTCGACCTTCGCGTATTCCGACGCGCCCGACGATCCGCCCTTCGTGTTCTGGTCCGGCCGGATCGTGCCCGAGAAGGGGCTCCACCTCGCCATCGACGCCGCCCGCGCGGCCGGCTTGCCGCTGCGATTTGCCGGGCCGAAGCTCAATCCCGGCTACTGGGCGGCCGAGATCGCCCCGCGGCTCGGGCCGGACCTGACCCATCTCGGGCACCTCTCGCACCGGGACCTCGCGCACCATATCGGCCGCGCCCGGGTGGCGATCGTCTCGCCACGCTGGGAGGAGCCGTTCGGCCTCGTGGTCGCCGAGGCTTTGGCCTGCGGCACGCCGGTGGCCGCCTTCCGCCGGGGCGCGATGCCCGACATCCTCGACGCGCATTGCGGCCGCCTGGCGCGGCCGGACGATTCGCACGACCTGTCGGTGGCGATCCGCGAGGCGGCCGGCCTGTCGCGCCGCGCCTGCCGCGACCGGGCCGAGGCGCTCTATGACGCCGCCGCCATGACCGAGCGCTATCTCGAGACCTACGATGCCGTGATGGCGCGCTGCGCCGAGCGGGCACGGCCGACGCTGCGGGTAGCCGGGGGGCGGGCGTAAACGAAAGCAGTGCGGACCGCTCTCCCGGCAGGGCGAGTGGCTTTACACCTTTCGGGACAAGGCGCGGGCCCCCTCTCCCGTGCGGGAGAGGTCTGCTCTCGCAGAGAGCCGGGTGAGGGATGCGACCGCTCCGGAGAAACCTGATCCCTCACCCCAACCCTCTCCCGCACGGGAGAGGGGGTACGTTGTGGCCTGAACGAAGCGTTGTGCAGGCATCATACCGCCTACGGAAGCTTAGGGATGCGCCCGGCCTGCGAACGTGCCCCCCTCGTATCTGCGGGGACCGCACCTTTGCGAAACAGGGAAATGCGCCGCGTCTTGCGTTCGCGACGATGAGGTTGGGAAAACCGCTATGCCCCTCGCAACCGCCGCCCCGATCGCCCGGCCTTGCGTCGTCTGCATCCCCGCGCGCAACGAGGAAGAGCGGCTGCCGATCCTGCTCGCCACGCTGGCCCGGCAGAACGGCTTCTCGGCCGAGGCGCCGCTGCGGGTGGTGGTGATCGCCAACAACTGCACCGACCGCACGGTCGCGGCGATCCGCGCCCAGGAGGAATCGGGCGCGCTCGCGGCCCTGAGACTGCGGGTGATCGAGGCGGCGCTGGAGGGCGCGCAGGCCCATGTCGGCACCGCCCGGCGCATGGCCCTCGAAGCCGGTGCCGACTGGCTCGACGCCGAGACCGGCCCGGACGGGATCCTGCTCACCACCGACGCCGATGCGCGCGTGCCGGCCGACTGGGTCGCGGCGAACCTGGCGGCTTTGCGCGGCGCGGACGTGGTCGGCGGCCGCCTGGTGATCGACGCGGACGGCGCCGCCGATCCGCGGCTCGCCGACCTGCACGCGCGGATCGAGCGCTACTGGGCCGGGGTCCGGCGCCTGGAGGATATCCTCGATCCGCCGCCGCACGACCCGGCCCCGCGCCACGGCGACCATACCGGTGCGAGCCTCGCCGTTCCGGTGGCGCTCTACCGCGCGGTCGGCGGGCTGCCGCCCCTGCCCTGCGGGGAAGACAACGCCCTGGTCGGGCTGCTGCGCGCGGGGGGCGCCCGCCTGCGCCACTGCCCGGACGTGCGCGTGATGGTCTCGGCCCGCCACCAGGGCCGGGTCTCGGGCGGCATGGCCACCGAGATGGCGCGCCGCGCCCGGGTGCTGGCCGGCGAACCCTACCTCTTGCCCGAGGCGGCCCATTGGCAGGCTCTGGTCCTGCGCCGGGCTGCGCTGCGCCGGGCGTTCCCCCTCGCCGGGCCGGCCCGGTCCGAGGCCTGTGCCCGGCTCGGGCTCCGTGCCGACGAGTTGGCCGCCCTGGGCGATTGCCCCAACGACATCGCCTTCGTGGAGCGAGCCGACCGCCTCCTCGAATCGCGCTCACGGCCGGCCCGGGAATGCCCCCTCGACCGGGCGCTGGCCGACCTCGACGCCCTCGCTCTGTCCCTGCGGGAGGCCGCGTGACCCGCGGGATCGGCTGGTACGTCCACCACCAGGGCGCCGGCCATCTCCAGCGTGCCCGCGCGGTCGCGGCCGCCCTGCCCCGGCCGTGCACGCTGATCGGCACCCTGGCGGAGTTCGATACGAGCGGCCTCGACGTGCTCGACCTGCCGGACGACCGGCCCCTCGGCGGAGCGGCGTTCGACGGCCGGGACGGCGAGGCCGAGCGGCCGGAGGCGCTGCACTACGCGCCCCTGAACCATCCGGGCGTGCGCACCCGGATGGCGCGCATCGCCGAATGGGCCGCCCGGACGAATCCGGCGCTGATCGTCGTCGACGTCTCGGTGGAGATCGCGCTGCTGGCGCGGCTGCTGTCGGTCCCGACCCTGGTGGTGCGCCTCGCCGGTACCCGGACCGACCGGCCGCATTGTGAGGCCTTCCGCAGCGCCGCGCGCCTGCTCGCGCCCTTCCCCGAAGCCCTCGACGGTGCGGGCGTGCCGGACTGGATCCGCGCCAAGACGCATTATGCCGGCTTCCTGGGCGCCCCGGCGCAGGCGGCCGCGCAGGCCGGCGACGACATCCTGGTGGTGTTCGGCCGCGGCGGCGCGGGGGGCGACCTGGCCGAGCTGGCCGCGGCGGCCCGCGCCGTGCCGGAGCGGCCCTGGCATGTGCTCGGCCCCGTCTCGGGCGCCGGCGAAGTCCCGGAGAACCTGCACCTGCACGGCTGGGTCGACGACGTGGAGGCCCGCGTCGCCCGGGCGGCCCTGCTGGTCGGCGGCGGCGGCGACGGGCTGGTGGCCCTCGCCGCGGGCCAAGCCAAGCGGTTCGTCTGCCTGCCCGAGGAGCGGGCCTACGGCGAGCAGACCGAGAAGGCCGAGGCGTTGCGAAAGCTCGGCGCCGCCGTCGTGCATCCGGGCTGGCCCAGCACCGAGGCCTGGCCCGGGTTGGTGCGCGCCGGACTGGCCCTCGACCCAGCGGTGATCCGCAGCCTGCACCGGCCGAGCGCGGTCCAGGATTGCGCGGCGGCGATCGAAAACTTGATTCGGCAACGCGACCACGCCTGAGACGCACCGATCGGCAGTGTTCTTGTCTCCGATCAGATAGCTCGGTCGAACGTCCCACCCCGTCATCGCGAGCGCAGCGAAGCGACCCAGTGCAGCGCGCGCTCCCCGAACGTGGCGTTTCCCTGGGTTGCTTCGCTGCGCTCGCAATGACGGTGACGCACCTCCGATCGCGGGCCGTGCGCACCGGCCTTGACCCTCCACGTGGTGGAACCCGTAATCGAGTCGCCATGGGAGCGAAGACGTACACGATCGGTGATCTGGCGCGCCTCTCCGGGCAACCGGTGCGGCGGATCCGGTTCTACTCGGACAAGGGCCTGCTGCCGCCGACCCTGCGATCCGCGTCGAACTACCGGGTCTACACCGAGGCGGATGTGGCCAAGCCCGACCTGATCCACGCGCTGCGCGAGGCCGGGGTCGGGCTCGATACGATCGGGCGGTTGCTTGCGCGTCGGCCGATACCGCGAGCTTCTGGGCATCCTGGGCAAGGACTTTCCCATCGCCATCGACCGCACGGTCTGGCGCTGGCTGAACGGTGCCCTCAAGGCTCTTCAGCCCGTGCCCTGATCCTCACCGAACCCGCACGAAAAGGCGCCCGTCATCGAAGACGGACGCCGGCCGGTGTCTTCGCGATGGCGAAGATTGTCTTAAGAAATCAGGTCCAGCTTGGCGGCCTCGAGCCCGTTGGCGCGGATCGTGTCCGGCAGGGCCGAGAAGTCGCGATACCCGGCCTCGCGGGCCATGGCGTCGAGCGCCGTCTGCTCGTCGTCGGCCGCCCCCGTCCAGACCACGGCGCCGCTCTTCACCTGCTTGATCTGAAAGATGCTCATTGACCCCTCCCCGGCCGCACGAAGACCAGTGATCTAATAACGGCGTCTTGCGCAGTCGGTTGCAGGTCAATGGACGTAAACACCGACTCTTTCGGGTTACGGACGACCTGCGGCTCCCGGTCCTGGGACGGAACCCGACCGAGCCGCTATTCTGACGTGAACGCGCGTTCTCGCGCCATGAAAACGCCGATCTGCCCAGCGACGGAGAGGCACGACCACATTACAGAGCCGCCAGCGAGGCTTCCGTTTTGCCGACATGTTCCGGGCGCGCGTCCCACCTCTACCTCCTGTGCGGGCTCGCGCTCCTCGCTGCCACGCCCGCGCGCGCCGTCGAGACCGCCGCGGTTCCCGACGCCGCCGCCATCGCGCCGGCCGTCACGGTCGTCCCGGCCCAGCGCCGCGAGATCGTGGAGCGCGCCGTCGTCACCGGCACGCTGGTCCCCCGGGACGAGATCCTGGTCGCACCGGAGGTCGAGGGCCTGCGCATCACCGAATTGCTGGTCGAGGAGGGGGACCGCGTCACCAAGGGCCAGGTGCTCGCGCGCCTGTCCCAGGAGATGATCGTCACCCAGGAGGCCTCGAACGTCGCCGCGGTCGCCCGGGCCGAGGCGGCCATCGTCCAGGCCAAGAGCCAGATCGTCCAGGCCGAGGCCGCCAATGTCGAGGCCAAGCAGTCGCTGGAACGAGCCCAGTCGCTGGCCAAGACCGGCAACGCCACCGCGGCCGTGCTGGAGCAGCGCGTCTCGGCGGCGCAGGGGGCCGAGGGCCGCCTGGCCGCAGCCAAAGGCGGCCTGCAATCGGCCGAGGCCGACCTCGCCACCGCGCGGGCGGCCGGGTCCGAGATCGCCCTGCGCCGGGCCCGCACCGACATCCGCGCCCCGGAGGCCGGCATCGTCAACCGCCGCACCGCCCGGGTCGGCGCTTCCGTCACGTCCGCCGGGGAGCCGCTGTTCCGGCTGATCGCCCGCGGCGAGATCGAGCTGGAGGGCGAGGTGCCCGAGACCTCGCTCGCCCGCATCGCGGTCGGCGATCCGGCCAGCCTCGATCTCGACGACGGCCGCCAGCTGCGCGGCAAGGTCCGACGGGTCTATCCGGAGGTCGACCGGGCGACCCGGCTCGGCAAGGTCCGCATCCGCCTCACCGACGATCCGGCCCTGCGCATCGGCGCCTTCGCCCGCGGCACCGTCGAGGTGGCGCGCCGGGAGGGCATCGCGGTCCCGGTCTCCAGCCTGCTCTACGCGGCGGACGGCCAGGCCAGCGTGCTGGTGGCCAGGGACGGGCGCGTCGAGGCGCGCGCCGTCACCCCGGGCCTGTCGTCCGAGGGCTATACGGAACTCCAGTCGGGCGTCGCGGCCGGCGAGAGCGTCGTGGCGCGGGCGGGCAGCTTCCTGCGCGACGGCGACCGGGTGCGGGCGGTCTCCGCGCCGGGGGGCAGCACGCCCATGAGCGCCCCCGCCAGCCCGCCCATGGCCGACGCGGCCCCGCGGTAGGACACGAGTCATGCGCCTCAACGTCTCCGCCTGGGCGATCCGGAAGCCGCTGCCTTCGGTGGTGCTGTTCCTGGTCCTGATGATCCTCGGGCTGGTGAGCTTCCGCGCCCTGCCGATCACCCGGTTCCCGAACATCGACATCCCGATCGTCTCGGTGACGATCACCCAGTCGGGCGCGGCGCCGGCCGAGTTGCAGACCCAGGTCACCAAGTGGGTCGAGGACTCGATCGCCGGGGTGAAGGGCGTCAAGCACATCCTGTCGACCATCACCGAGGGCATCTCGACCACCACGATCGAGTTCCGCCTGGAGGTGAACCAGGATCGGGCGACCAACGACGTCAAGGACGCCATCGCCAAGATCCGCCAGAACCTGCCGCGGACCATCGACGAGCCGATCGTCTCCCGGGTCGAGATCGCCGGCCTGCCGATCATGATCTACGGCGCCTCCGCGCCCGCCATGACGCCCGAGGACCTGTCGTGGTTCGTGGACGACGTGGTCGCCCGGGGCCTGCAGAGCGTGAAGGGCGTCGGCGGCGTCGAGCGGCTCGGCGGCGTCGCCCGGGAGATCCGGGTGACGCTCAAGCCCGACCGGTTGCTGGCGCTCGGCATCACCGCGGCGGACGTGAACCGGCAGCTGCGCCTGACCTCCGCCGACATGGCGGGCGGTCGCGGCGAGGTCGGCGGCCAGGAGCAGTCGATCCGCGCGCTCGCCGCCTCGGCCAGCCTCGACACCCTGGCCAAGACCTCGATCGTGGTGCCGGGCAACCGCAAGGTCAGGCTCGACGAGCTGGCGACCTTGTCGGACACCGCGGAGGAGCCGCGCACCTTCGCGCGCTTCAACGGCGAGCCGGTGGTGGCCTTCGCGGTCTCCCGGGCCAGCGGTGCCAGCGACGCCGACGTCTCGGTGGGGATCGCCAAGAAGATCGCGGCGCTCCACGAGGCCAATCCGGACGTGCGCTTCGACCTGATCGACACCAGCGTCGTCAACACCATCGGCAACTACCACTCGGCCATGATGGGCCTGATCGAAGGCGCGGCCCTGGCGGTGGTCGTGGTGCTGCTGTTCCTGCGCGACTGGCGCGCGACGCTGATCGCCGCGGTGGCGCTGCCGCTCTCCGTGCTGCCGACCTTCTGGGTGATGAGCGCGCTGGGCTTCTCGCTCAACGCCGTGAGCCTGCTGGCGATCACGCTGGTCACCGGCATCCTGGTGGACGACGCGATCGTGGAGATCGAGAACATCGTCCGGCACATGCGGATGGGGAAATCGCCCTACCGCGCGTCGCTCGAAGCCGCCGACGAGATCGGGCTCGCGGTCATCGCCATCACGGCGACGATCATCGCGATCTTCTCGCCGGTCTCGTTCATGGGCGGCATCGCCGGCCAGTATTTCAAGCAGTTCGGCCTGACCATCGCGGCCGCGGTGTTCATGTCGCTGCTGGTGGCGCGGCTGATCACGCCGCTGCTCGCCGCCTACTTCCTGCGCGACCACGGCCCCGACCACACGACCGACGGGGTCGTGATGCGGGGCTACACGCGGCTGGTGGCGTGGTCGGTGCGGCACAAGTTCATCACGCTGATCCTCGGCATCGCGTGCTTTGCCGGCTCGATCGCCTCGACGGGCCTGCTGCCGGCGGGCTTCCTGCCGGCGGAGGACCAGGCCCGCACCCTGTTCGTGCTGGAACTGCCCCCGGGCGCCCGGTTGCCCGACACGGTGAAGCTCAGCGACGCGATCGAGCAGAAGATCCGGGCGCTGCCCGAGGTGAAGAGCGTGTTCGTGGACGGCGGCCGGCAATTGCCCGGCAAGAAGGAAGTGCGGCTCGCGACGCTGACCATCAACCTCACGCCGAAGAACGCCCGCGCGCGCACCCAGAAGCAGGTCGATGCCGAAGTCGCCGCGATCCTGCGCGAGGAGCCCGACATCCGGTTCTGGGCCCTGCGCGAGAGCGGCCAGCGCGACATGGCGCTGATCATCGCCGGCCCCGACAAGGCCGTGGTGGCCGATGTCGCGGCCAAGCTCCAGCGCGAGGCCGCCCAGATCCCGCACCTCGTCAATGTTATGTCGACGGCGCCGCTGGACCGGACCGAGATCCGTATCCGCCCCAAGCCCGGGGTCGCGGCCGATCTCGGCGTCTCCACCGACACCATCGCCGAGACCGTGCGGGTCGGGACGATCGGCGACATCGGCATGAACCTCGCCAAGTTCAACGCCACCGACCGGCAGGTGCCGATCCGGGTGCAGCTGCCCGATAGTCTGCGCGGCCGGCTGTCCGAGCTCGAGACCCTGAAGGTCCCGGTGAAGGGCGGCGCCGCCGTTCCGCTGGCGACGGTGGCCGATATCAGCCTCGGCCAGGGCCCCACCGGCATCGACCGCTACGACCGCTCGGTGCGCGTCGCCATCGAGGGCGACATGCAGGGCACCGACGCGCTGGCCGAGCTGATCGGCCAGGTCATGAATCTGCCCACCGCCAAGAACCTGCCGCCGGGCGTCACGATCAGCCAGACCGGCGACGCCGAGGTGATGGGCGAGGTGTTCGAGGGCTTCGCGCTCGCCATGGGCGCCGGCCTGATGATGGTGTTCGGCGTGCTGATCCTGCTGTTCGGCAACTTCCTGCAGCCGCTCACCATCCTGTTCTCGCTGCCGCTCTCCATCGGCGGCGCGATCCTGGCGCTCTTGATTTGCCACATGCCGATCTCGATGCCGGTGGTGATCGGCATCCTGATGCTGATGGGCGTGGTCACCAAGAACGCGATCATGCTGGTCGACTTCGCCGTCGAGCAGATCCGCGCCGGGGTCGACCGCACCACCGCGATCGTCGATGCCGGCCGCAAGCGCGCCCGGCCGATCGTGATGACCACCATCGCGATGGCCGCCGGCATGGTGCCGTCCGCCATGGCGTTCGGCATCGGCGGCGAGTTCCGCGCCCCGATGGCGGTGGCGGTGATCGGCGGGTTGATCGTCTCGACCGTGCTGTCGCTGGTGTTCGTGCCGGCGATCTTCGTGCTGATGGACGATCTCTCGCGCCTGCTCGGACGGCTGTTCGGCCGCTTCGTGGGCGAGCGCGACGACCCGCAGGACGAGCCGGGCTACAGCGAGGCGCGGCATCCGGCCAATGACGGCCGGGCGCTGCCGCCGCGGATCGCCGCGGAATAGGTTTTCAAGCAGGCGCCGCCGCATTGCGCACGGCCCCGCGATGGGCTGTGACTCCGGTCGACGAATCAACAGGGACTCGCGAAACAATGTCGGGTGGTCACGGGGCGATCGAGGGCTCGAACAAGCGCGTGGCGCTGCTGATCTCGATCCTGGCTTTGTTCCTCGCCTTCAGCGAGACCCTGGGCAAGGCCGCCCAGACGGAATCCATCGGCTCGAACGTCGAGGCCGCCAACCAATGGGCCTATTTCCAGGCGCGCACGATCCGCTCGACGGTGCTCAAGACCGCCGACGAGGCGCTGGCCCTGATGCCGCCCGGCCCGAACCAGGACGCGATCGCGGCCAAGCGCGCCGAGTGGGCCAAGACCCTGGCGCGCTGGGAATCCGAGCCCGCCACCGGCGAGGGCCGCAAGGAGCTGACCGCGAAGGCCCGGGCCTCGGAGGAGCGGCGCGATCTGTCGCTGCTGCGCTACCACCATTACGAATTGGCCTCGGCGGCCTTCCAGATCGGCATCGTCCTGGCCTCGGCCGAGGTCATCACCGGCATCGCCATCCTGGTCTTCGCCGGCGGTTTTTTGGGATTGGCCGGAGCGGCGTTGCTCGGGTTCGGCTACCTTGCGCCGCATGCGCTGCCGTTCTTCCACTGAAGCATCCCCCCGAAAGACAGGTATCGTCTGCCGGGGCGTGACTCTAACCTGGTCATGGGCACGCCCGGCGTGAGGCCTTAGCCTGTTGTCACTGCTTTACCGGGGGACGTTGCACGATGGCCGACAGGGACGACGAACAGCAAGGGCCCCTGACGCGGATCGCCAGTGGGATCTTCCTCCACACCGAGCACACGATCTACGCCGCGCTGGGCCTGCTCCTGGCGATCACCGCGCTCACCGCGCTGATCGATGCCGCCGGGCTGACCTGGGAGGCCCTGCGGGCGCTCGGGGGTGCCGAGAAGATCCTGGAGGTGATCGACCGGCTGCTGTTCCTACTGATGCTGATCGAGATCCTGCACACGGTGCGGGTCTCGATGCGGTCGGGCAAGCTGACCTGCGAGCCGTTCCTGATCGTCGGCCTGATCGCCTCGATCCGGCGGGTGCTGGTGATCACCCTGCAATCCTCGGAGATCACCCACGCCAAGGACTGGTCCCAGGAGAAGCAGGCTTTGTTCAACGCCTCGATGATCGAGCTCGGCGTGCTGGCCGGCCTCATCCTCACGATGGTGCTCGCGATCTTCATGCTCCACCGCGCCCGGGACGACGGCAAGCCGGCGGGCGACGAGACCACGAGCAGCGGGAGCTGACGGCGGCATCGAGACCGAGAGCGAATCGACTGCAAACGCATGTCCTGCGTGCTACCTTCGATTCCATGAGCCTCGTCTCCCTCGACACGCTGGCAATCGCACGGAAGCTTCAGGCGGCCGGTTTTTCGGACGTCCAGGCTGAGGCTATGACCGGTGTCCTGCGCGACGCCCACGAAGCCGACCTGTCGACGCTGGTGACCAAGGTCGATCTCAAAGCCGAACTCGGCCTTCTGAAATCTGAGCTTGGTACGGACACCGCGTTGGTTCGGTCCGATCTCAATGCGGAATCCGCACTTTTGAGATCGGAACTCAAGTCAGAGATTTCCCTCGTGCGCTCGGATCTCAGAACCGAGATCGCCGACACGAGGTACGAAATCCTGAAGTGGGTGCTTTCGGCGATCGGCTTCCAGACGATCGTGGTCGTCGGCGCGATCGTCGCGCTGACCAAGAGCCCGCACTGAGCGGCCCCTTCAATTCAGCCGCAGGATCGCGGCGTTGAGCAAGGTCGCGAACGCCACCCAGGCGCCGTAGGGCACGAGCAGCCAGGCCGCAACCCGGTCGAACCGCCAGGACAGGCGGATGGTCCACAGCACCATGACCAGCAGCATCGCCACCACGATCAGCCCGGCGCCGATCGCGTGGGCGCTGAAGAACACCGGCGTCCAGGCGGCGTTCAGCGCCAGCTGGACCAGGAAGGCGGCCAGCGCCAGCCACCAGCCCTCGCGGCTCGGCCCGGTGCGCGGCATGGCGCCGAGCAGCCGCCACAGCGCGACGGCGATCATCGTGTAGAGCAGGGTCCAGGCCACCGGAAAGACCCAGTTCGGCGGGTTGAAGAACGGCTTGTTCAGACCCGCATACCAGCCCGGGATCTCGGCCTGGGTCGCGGCCGACCCGATCGAGGCGGTGATCATCACCGGCACGATCGCGGCCGCCAGCCGGAGCCAGCGCGGCAGGGCCGGACGGACAGGGACTTGTGTCGCGGCAAGCATCGTCGGTCGTTCTCCGCTCAAGCATCATCCCGAAAGATGGATGCCGGCCTTCGGGCAAGAGGATCCAGGGTCAGGGCGCAGGTTGCAGGGGCCCGTGCGCCGTGGCACGCGCCTGCTTCCATCCGCCGGAATCGCCAGATGTCAGACCCTAACGCGCCTCACCGGGATACGGATACCGGCAACGGTACGCCGACCGGGTTCTCCCGCCGCAGCCTCGCCGCGCAGGCCATGGGCCGGATCGAGCCCGAGACCCGCGCGGTGGTGATGCCGCTGCACCTCTCCACCACCTTCATCCGCGATCCCGACAACGGCTACTCCTCGGGCTATTGCTACGCCCGGCCCGACAACGCCACGGTGCGCGAGGCGGAAAGCGTCCTGGCGATGCTGGAGGGCGCGCAGGCCGGCGCCCTGCTGTTCGGCTCCGGCATGGCGGCGGCGACCGCCGTATTCGGCGCCCTGGAGCCGGGCGACCACGTCGTCGCCGGCACCGTCATGTACTGGGCGCTCAAGCGCTGGCTGCGCGAGGAGGCGCCCCGGCGCGGGCTGGGCCTGACCTTCGTGGATACCGACGACACCGCCGCCCTGCGTGCCGCGATCGAGCCCGGCCGGACCAAGCTCGTCTGGATCGAGACCCCCGGCAACCCGCTCTGGACCGTGACCGACATCGCGGCCGCCGCCGAGATCGCCCACGCGGCCGGGGCGCGGCTGGCGGTCGATTCCACGGCGGCCTCTCCGGTGCATACCCGCCCGCTGGAGCTCGGCGCCGACATCGTGATGCATTCCGGCACCAAGATCCTGAACGGCCATTCCGACGTGGTGGCGGGCGTGCTCGCCGGAGCCAAGGCGGACGCGTTCTGGGAGCGGATCCGCGGGATCCGGGCCGGGAGCGGCGGGATCCTCGGCCCGTTCGAGGCCTATCTGCTGATGCGGTCGCTGCGGACCCTGCACCTGCGGGCGGCGGCGCAATCGGCCGGCGCCCTGCAGCTCGCCGAGCGCCTGAACGGGCATCCACTTGTGAGCCACGTCCTCTATCCGGGCCTGCCCGACGATCCCGGGCACGCGGTGGCGCGCCGGCAGATGCAGGACGGCTTCGGCTTCATGCTGTCGATCCGGGTGACGGGCGGCGAGGCCGGGGCGATCGCCACAGCGGCGCGGGTGCGGCTGTGGAAGCGCGCGACCTCGCTGGGCGGCGTCGAGAGCCTGATCGAGCACCGGGCCTCGGTCGAGGGGCCGGGTAGCCCCTGCCCGCCGGACCTGTTGCGCCTGTCCACCGGTCTCGAGGACACCGAGGACCTGTACGGCGACCTCGACCAAGCGCTGCGCAGCGCGCATGGAGACTGATGAGCGCGCGTGGTGCCGAAGGCCGTCCTGGCGCGTTGTGCCGGCAAATCCGCCGGCGACCATCGCCACAGACCGCGAGCCTGACGACCATGCCCGTCCCCTTCCGTGCCTCCGTCCCCGGGGCGCTCGCGCTCCTCGCCCTGGCCCTCGCCTCCGGATCCGCCCGGGCCGACACGGTGCCGAACCTCGACGTGGAGACGACCTGCAAGTCGGCGCAGGTCGCCAACACCTCGATCAGCGACCAAGCCAACTACGACGGCTGCCTCCGCTCCGAGCGCGAGGCCAAGCGCGAGGCCGAGAGCCACTGGGGCAGCTACACCTCCGCGGCCAAGCGCCAGTGCGAGAACCAGTTCAAGGCCGGCGGCTACCCGTCCTATGTCGAGATGGTGACCTGCCTGGAACTGGCCTCCGGCTCCGTGCCGACCCAGTCCGGCCAGGGCGGTACGGCAGTGGGCGGCCCGGGCTCGCCCAAGGACGTCAAGGCGCAGCGGGAAGGCGGCGCCAGCATCACCAAGGAACCGCCCGCGACCCAGCGCACGAACCCGATCGAGGTCCTGGAGAACAAGTAGGCTGCGGCGACGCCACCCGGCGTCAGGATCGCACGCAGCTGAACGCGGCCGTCACGTAGGGGAACGCGACGACATCCTTGCCGGCGAGTTCGGGGGCGTCGGCGACGAGCGCCCGCACCGCCGCAGCGATGCCTGCGCGCTCCGGGTCCGGCAAGGCCGCGATAAAGCTCACTGAGAAGGTGCGGTCGACGATCACGGTTTCAGGCGCCCCGCGATGCGCATGCGGCCAGTGGCATTCGCGCAGGGGGCCGAAGCCGGGAGCAGGAAACAGGGTCCGCCACGCGCCGGTGCGGTAGCGCGGCGCGCCGCCCTCGTGGGGATCCGTGATCCGCGACAGAGCGGCGACCCAGGATACCGACTCGTCGCGCGCGTTCCAGATTAGACCAAGCCGGCCGCCGGGGCGCAGGACCCGGGCTATCTCGGCAAGTGCCCCTGCATTGGCGAACCAGTGGAAGGATTGGGCGCAGACGACCGCGTCGAGGCTCCCCGAGTCCAGCGGGATGGCCTCCGCGGTCCCCGCATGCACGGCCATGTCGGGATGCTGGATCGCAAGTTGCGCGCGCATCGCGGCGACCGGTTCCACCGCCACAATCGTCGCGCCGGTCGCCCGCAAGTAAGGCAGGAATTTGCCGGTGCCCGATCCGAGATCGAGCACGGAACGACCCGGGCGAAGATCCAGATCCGTGGTGAGCTAGTCTGCCACGGCCGCGGGGTAATCGGGCCGGCCCGTGACGTAGGCGGCCGCCTGTGCATTGTAGCCGCCCGCGGCAGCTCGATGAATTTCGGATTCGCTGTCTCGTGGCATGCCCCGGATGCTCCGTGAATCTGCGCAAACGCCTGCGCCGCCATGCTATGCGCCTGGACGAGCCCTTTCCAATCCCAGCCCCGCCGGATCCGTGAACGCCCTCGCCATCATCGCCCCGATCTTCGGGATCGTCCTGATCGGCTGGGGCGCGGCGCTCGCGGGGCTGCTCTCCGACAAGGTGAGCGACGGCCTGTCGGAATACGTCTTCGCCGTCGCGGTGCCGGCCCTGATCGTCGCCACGCTGACCCGGCCGGGGATGACCGGCGAGATCGCCTGGACCTACTGGGCCGCGTATTTCGGCGGGGCCGGCCTGTCCTGGTTCGTCGGCACGCTGATCGCAAGGCGGCGGGCCGGGATCGAGCGGCGCGGCGCGATCCTGCACGGCTTCGCGGCGAGCCAATCGAACACCGTGTTCGTCGGCGTGCCGATGATCCTCCAGGCCTACGGCGAGGACGGCGCCTTCCCGCTGTTCATGCTGCTCGCGGTCCATCTGCCGCTGATGATGGGCTGCGCGACCTTCCTGATCGAATCCGATTCCGGCCTGCCGGTGCTGGCGCGCATCCGCGGCCTCGCCCTGGTGCTGCTCAAGAACCCGATCTTCGTGGCTCTGCTCATCGGCATGGCGATGAAGAGTCTCGGCGTCACCCCGACAGGCATCCCCAAGGCCCTGATCGACGCCTTCGCCGGCACCGCCTCGACCTGCGCGCTGGTGGCGCTCGGCGCCGGGCTCAAGCGCTACCGGGTGCTGTTCGACCTGAAGGGTGCGCTGGTGATCGCGAGCCTGAAGAACCTGCTGCATCCGCTGGCCGTGTGGGTGCTCGCCTTCCACGTCTTCGCGATGCCGCCGGCTTATGCGGGCGTCGCCACCCTGTTCGCCGCGATGCCGGTGGGGATCAACGCCTACCTGCTGGCGGCCCGCTACCGGACCGAGACCGGGATGGTCGCGGCCTCGGTGCTGGTCTCGACCCTGATGGCCCCGCTGACGACGCTCCTCTGGCTGACGATCCTCGGCCGGGCGTGACGCTCGAAGCCCAGCGTCACCGGGCGCGTTGGACCGCAGGCCGTGTGGGTCTAGGGTGACGCCAAGCGCGGGGCCGAAGCCCGCCACACCCTGCAGGCGAGGAAATCCCATGAACGCTCCGATGCGCCCCCCGGGCAGCGCCTCCCCGTCGGCCCCGGCCTCTGCCCGCTTCGTCTGGGAGGACCCGTTCCTGCTGGACGACCAGCTCACCGAGGACGAGCGGGCGATCCGCGACGTCGCCCAGAGCTTTGCGCAGGAGCAGCTCCTGCCCGGCATCGTCGAGGCCTATGCCGAGGAGAAGACCGATCCCGGCCTGTTCCGGAAGATGGGCGAATTGGGCCTTCTCGGCGTGACCCTGCCCGAGGAATACGGCTGCGCCGGCGCCTCCTACGTCGCCTACGGCCTGGTGGCGCGGGCGGTCGAGGCGGTGGATTCCGGCTACCGCTCGATGATGAGCGTGCAATCCTCCCTGGTGATGTACCCGATCCACGCCTACGGCTCGGAGGAACAGCGCCAGAAATTCCTGCCGAAGCTCGCCTCGGGCGAGTGGATCGGCTGCTTCGGCCTGACCGAGCCGGATGCGGGCTCCGATCCCGCCGGGATGAAGACCAAGGCGGAAAAGATCGACGGCGGCTACCGGATCTCGGGCGCCAAGATGTGGATCTCGAACGCCCCCTTCGCGGACGTGTTCGTGGTCTGGGCGAAGTCCGACGCGCATGACGGCGCGATCCGGGGCTTCGTCCTCGAGAAGGGCATGACGGGCCTCTCCGCCCCGACCCTGAAGGGCAAGCTGTCTTTACGCGCCTCCACCACCGGCGAGATCGTCATGGAGGGCGTCGAGGTCGGCGAGGACGCGCTGCTCCCCAACGTTTCGGGTCTCAAAGGTCCGTTCGGCTGCCTCAACCGTGCGCGCTACGGCATCTCCTGGGGCGCCATGGGCGCGGCCGAGGATTGCTGGCACCGGGCGCGCAACTACACCCTGGAGCGCAAGCAGTTCGGCCGGCCGCTCGCCCAGACGCAATTGATCCAGAAAAAGCTCGCCGACATGCAGACCGAGATCACGCTGGGCCTCCAGGCCTCGCTGCGGGTCGGGCGGCTGATGGATGAGGGCCGGATGGCCCCGGAGATGATCTCGCTGATCAAGCGCAACAATTGCGGCAAGGCCCTCGACATCGCCCGCACCGCCCGCGACATGCACGGCGGCAACGGCATCATGGGCGAGTACCACGTGATGCGCCACGCCCAGAACCTCGAGACGGTCAACACCTACGAGGGCACCCACGACGTCCACGCGCTGATTTTGGGCCGCGCGCAGACCGGGCTGCAGGCTTTCTTTTAAGACTTGGGGACGGAGCCCCTCCCCCGCCCCGTCACCTCTCACCCACCCCCTCATCCTGAGGTGCGGCGCAGCCGCCTCGAAGGAGCCCTCCATAAATCGCGGGGCTGGCTGGAGGGCTCCTTCGAGGCCTCCACTACGCTCCGGCGCCTCAGGATGAGGGCGCGGGTGGGATAGGAACGGTGTCGGTAGGAACGCCGCTACTCCCCACCCTCCTCCCCGCCCAGCGACCATTCGAGCACCCGCGCCAGGTGGTCGTAGGCGCCGTACTGGCTGGCATATTGCGGGTAGGGCCGGGCCGTGTAGGCGGCCTCGCCGGTGAGGAAGCGGGCCACCAGCCCCCTCAGGCGGGTGGCGTGCTCGGCCACGATCGCGTCGACGCTGCGCTCCTCGCCGCGCGGAGGCTTCACAGGGGCCGGGACGAACGGTTTCCGACCGCCCGAGGCGTGGACGTAGAGCAGGTCCGGCGTCGTCTTCACCGGCGGCAGGCCGTCGAAGGCGCCGTGCATCAGCATCGCCGCCTCCAGGGTGAGCTGCGGCGAAAACCCCGAAAAGATCATCTTCGCCGAGGGCGGCGTGCCAGTCTTGTAATCGACGATGCAGGCGCTGCCGTCCGGGCGCATCTCGATCCGGTCGGCCCGGGCGCGCAGGGTGAAGCTCTCGCGGCCTAGGGGGATCACCCAGCGCCCGGACACCTCCGGGTGGATGCGGCGCAAGCCGGGCCGGCGCTGCGCTTCCCAGGCGAGATAGGCGCCGGCCATGCGCTCGTAGCGCGGCCACCACTCGGCGTAGAGCTCCGGATACTCCGCTTCGATCGTCGCGAAGGCGTTCACGGCGAGGTTGAGCAGGCGCTGCTCGGGATCCTGGGGCAGGTCTTGCGGATGGCGGCTGGCAAATTCAGCGAAGACGTCGTGGACCAGCGAACCGCGGGTGGCGACGCTCGGCGCCGCCGCCAGCGGCTCCAGGGGATCGAGCCCGAGCACGTGGCGGGCGAAGATGCTGTAGGGATCGCGCACCAGCGTCTCGATCTCGGTGACGCTGAGCGAGCGCGGGAACAGGGCCGGGTCCGGCCGCGGCGCCGGGCGCTTCAGCCGCTTCTCGGGCGGGGCCGCGTCGAGGCTGGCGGCGAGGCCGGTGAAGCGCCGTCCGGCCTCCAGCACCGCCTCCCAGCGGGCATCGCCGGCAAGCGCGCGCAGACGCTGGATCAGGCGCGACGGCACGGTCGGCGAGCCCTCGCGCTTGAGCGCCCGGGTGATCACCGCGTCGCGGCAGCCGAGCGCCTGCACGAAGTCGTGCGCCATCTGGCCGATGCGCCGCTCGGGCGGGTTGAGGCCGACCCGCTCGCGCATCGGCCGGTTGAGGAATGCGTCGGTCAGGGTCCGCACCGGCCAGACGCCCTCGTCGAGCCCGCCGAGCACCACCCGGTCCACCGACAGCAGCCGCGCCTCCAGCAGGCCGAGGATGCGCAGGCGCGGATGCGGCGCCTCGCCGGAGCAGCCGACCAGGCGCTCCCGGGCGAGCGACGTGAAGAAGGTCGCGTAATCGTCGAACCGCCCCGGCATCAGCCCGGGCTCGGCCATCTCCAGATCGTCGAACAGGGCGTCGAGGCAGGACAGGGAGCCGTCCTCAGCCTCCTCGGGGGCATCCTCCGGGCCGTCGAGCAGCCAATCGCAGGCGGCGCGGTGCCGGGCGGCGGTGGCGACGAGATCGCATTCGCCCGCGCCCTCCGCGCCGGGGAACTCGGAGAAGACCTGCTCCAGCCGGGCGAGCAGGTCAGCGGCGAGATCCCAATCAATATCCTTCAGGCGGCGCTTGGCCCGGGGGCGGCGCTCCAGCGGCCCGACCCGCTCGGCCGCCAGCGCATTGCGCAGCCCGGAAAAACCCGGGGCCGGGACGGGGCCGCGCAGCAGCCCGATCTCCAGGGCGGCGGCACCGCGCACCACGTCGGACCGGGGCAGGCCGAGGCGGACCATCGGGTGCGAGAGCAGCGCGATCAGCCGGGCCGGGATTGCCTCGGCCTGGTTGCGGGCGAGGTCGGCGGCCAGCTCCGCGGTGAGCCGGGCGAGCCGCCCCGCCGGGCTTCCGGCGAGCGCCAGCCCGGCCGAGTCCTCGGCGACGATGCCCCAGCGCAGGAGTTCGACGGCGACCCGGCCGGCGAGCCCGCGATCCGGCGTGACCAGGGCCGCGGTGGCGCCGCGCACCTGAAGGGTCTCGCGCAGGGCGAGCGCCGCGACCAAAGCCTCCTCACGCTCATCGGCGGCCTCGGCGAGGGCCAGGCCCGCCAGGCCGGCCTCGGCGATCGCGTCGCGCTTGTCCGGGTCGAGATCAGCCCAGGCGTCGGTGGTGTCGGCCGGGCGCAGGGCCTGCGACAGCAAAGCGGCCCGGGCCGCCCGTCCGGCATCGGGATCCCCCAGCGCGACGACATCCGACCGCGACAGGCTGAGATTGTCCGGGCCGAGCAGCCGGTGCAGCACCGCCTGGGGATGTCCGTGGGCGATCATGCGCGAAAAACCCTCGCCGGTGTCGATGCCGGACCAGCCAGCCTCGTCGAGGTCGAGATCGAGCCCGGGCAGCACCACGGCGCCCCGGGGCAGCTTCGCCACGGCCGCGATCAGCCGGGCGGTGGCAGGCACGGAGCCGAGCGAGCCGGCGACGATGACAGGGTCCGTCGGGGCCGTCCGCGCCAGGCGCTGGCCCTCAGCGAGCACGAGGCCGCGGGCGCGGGCGACCGGATCGGACAGGCCGCGCTCGGCCAGGAGCTTGGGCCAGTTCTCGGCGGCGATCTTCACGAAATCCAAGGTCAGGCCGAAATAGCGGGAATACTCGGCCTCGACGGCGGCGCCGATCTCCGACCAGGGCAGGCCCTCGACGGTGAGCGCATCCATCAGCCGCTCGAGATCGCCCGCGAGCCCGACCGCGTCCGCGGGGGAGGACGGCACCAGGAACGGCACCTCGGCATCCAGCGGCAGCAGCGTGCGGTCCACCGACTTCGCCCAGGCCTGGACCAGGCGGGCCAAGATCAGCCGGCGCTCCAGGGGCGGCATCGGCGTGCTGAGCGGATCGTTGTCCTCGAGCAGCGGCTCGGAGGCGAGGTCGAGCTCCGCCTCGTCGGCCTCACCCAGGGGGATCATCCGGGGCAGCAGGGCCGCGTAGCCCGGCGCGCCGCGCTCATGCGCCCGGCGGCCGAGCCGGTCGGCGAGGATGGCGCCCAGCGCCCGCGCCGCTCGCCGGGTCGGCAGGTAGATCGTGACCGCGGCCAGCGCCAGCGGATCCTCCGCCACCGGCCCGACCAGCCGGCCGGACAGCAGCGCCTCGGCCAGCGTCGGCAGGAACGGGACGCCCCGGGTGATGGTGAAGACGGCCTGCCGGTCTGACATGGAGCGCCTTGTACGCGCGCGCGAAGGACCGGGACAGGGGCGTGCGACGCTGGCGAGCGATGACACGCGCCGTCATTGCGAGCGCAGCGAAGCAACCCAGTGCAGCGCACGATTTCCGAACGTGGTGTTTCCCTAGGTTGCTTCGCTCCGCTCGCAATGACGGTAGGCGGCGGAAGCCTACGCCCCCCGCACAGCTGCGGCAGCGCCGTAGCCCGCCCGCCGCCCGAAGACGACGCCGGAGGTGAGGCCCGAGCCGCCGGGATAGCCGTTGAAGAACACGCCGCCGACCATCTCGCCGCAGGCGTAGAGTCCGGGGATCTCGCTGCCGTCCTCGCGCCGGACGCCGCCGCCCTCCCCGACCTCGACGCCGCCATACGTGAAGGTGATGCCGCCGGTGACCGGGTAAGCCTTGAACGGCCCGGTCTCGATCGCCTGCGCCCAGTTCGACTTCGGCAGGGGGAGCCCCTTGGTGCCGCGGCCGTCCTTCACGGTGGGGTCGAACGGCACGGTGCCGTCCACGGCTTCGTTGAACGCCGCGATGGTGCGCTTGGCCGCCGCGCGGTCGATGCCGTCGAGCTTGTCCAGGAGACCGTCGAGCGTGTCGGCCTCGGCGAAATGGGCGTCGTGGAACCGGTACTCGCTGTAGAGCAGGTGATCGACCTTGGCATCGAAGATCTGCCAGGCGACGTGGCCGGGCTGCTCCATGATCGAGCGGCCGAACTGGGCATAGGTGTAGTTGCGGAAGTTCTTGCCCTCGTCAACGAACCGCTGCCCGTCAGCATTCAACATGAGGCCCAAAAAATAGCAGATCTTGCGGTAGTGCTTGCGCTCGCCGTGGGGCAGGCCGAGATTGCCGTAATCGGGGGTGTGCAGGTCCATCGGCGTGGCGTGGCAGCCGCCGTAGAAGCCGTGCGGCTTGGCGCCGAGCGCCAGCGCCATCTCCAGCCCGTCGCCGCGGTTGTGCGGCGTGCCGCGGACCCGAGCCTTGTCCCAGCCGTCACCGATGAAGCGAGTGCGCAGCTCGGGGTTCGATTCGAAGCCGCCGCAGGCCAGGACCACGGCCTTGGCCCGGACCGCGCCCTGGGGCGTCTCCACACCGACGACGCGGCCCGCCTCGACGATCAGCCCGGTGGCCGGGCAGCCGTAGCGGATTTCGCCGCCGGCCTTGGTGAAGGCCTCCAGCTCGGCCCGGGCGAGCCCGAACCCCTCGTCGTGGGTGGCGAGCGTCAGGCCGCCCCAGAACACGAAGCGCCCGTCCTTCTCGAAGGATTGCCGCGAATAGATCGGCTCGAACTTCACGCCCTGGGTCGAGAGCCAGCGCAGGGCCGCCCCGCTCTCGTCGATCAGGATGCGCTGCTCGCGCGAGAGCGGCCGTCCGTCGTTGAAGCCGAGCAGGTCGGACTCGAAGGTCTGGGCCGTGTAGGCACCGAAATCCGTGCGCGGCAGGCGCGGATCGTCCGGGTCGGCCAAGAGCGGGATCAGGTCGTCGTTGCCCTGGTAGACGAAGCGCATGGCGCCGGCCGTGTAGGCGGTGTTGCCGCCGGCGAGGTCCGGCTCCGCCTTCTCGATCATCAGCACCGAGGCGTCGCGCTCCAGGGCGGCGAGGCCCGCGCTCATGGCGGCGTTGCCGGAGCCGACCACCACGACATCGAAGGGTCCCGCCTGCCGATCCTGCATCGCCGCCTCCACCATATGAACTCGCTCCTCGATTGTATACGCTCGCATGCAATTGGCGGCAAGTGTTCCGCGCAGCTGCGTTTCGCGCTATGGCCACGCTCAAGGAGAGCCGGGTATGAAGGCGAGCGAATCGGAGCGCTCCAACGGAGCCGCCGCCTATGAACGGCTGCTGCAGGCGATCGAGGAAGGCGAACTCGCCCCCGGCAGCCGCCTGCGCGAGGCCGAGCTGGCCGAGCGGTTCGCGATCAGCCGCACGCCGGTGCGCGAGGCGCTGGGCCGCCTGGAGGCGCAGGGACTCGTCGCGCACGAGCCCCACCGGGGCGCCAGCGTGGCACAGCTCGATTACGGGCAGGTCAGCGAGCTCTACGACCTGCGCGCGGTTCTGGAGGGTACGGCGGCCCGGCTCGCCGCGATCCATGCCAGCGCGGTCGAGACCGAGATCCTGGAGGAGATGATTGTTCGCGACCGGACGTTGACCGGGGATGCAACGGCGCTCGCCCGAAGCAACCGGCTGTTCCACCGGCAGATCCACGCGGCGGCCCGCAACCGGTTCCTGCAAGCCACCCTGGAGACGATGCGCCTGTCGCTGGTGCTGCTGCCCGGCGCCACGACCCTCGCCGCGCCCGAGCGCGCCGGCGAATCGCTCGACGAGCACGCCGCGATCGTCGCGGCGATCCGGGACCATGACGGCGACGGTGCCGAGGCGGCGGCGCGGGCGCATATCCGGGCCGCCTTCAAGGCGCGGATCCGGATCTGGCAGGGGGTGTAGCCCCCGCCCTCAGGCGTGAGCCGGAATCCGCGCCTCCCGCGGGCCGCCCCGGAACAGGGCGAGCGTCGCAACGATCCCGCAGGCGGCCGCCGCCATCAGCCAGTAGCTCGGCGCCGCCCGGTCGCCGGTCTGGTCGATCAGATAGGTCGAGACCATCGGGGTCGCGGTGCCGAACAAGGCCGTGGCGAGGCTGTAGGCCAGGGAGAAGCCGCTGGCCCGCACATGCGCCGGCACGACCTCGGACAGCGAGACGATCATCGCGCCGTTGTAGACCCCGAAGAAGAACGACAGCCACAGCTCGACGCCGAGCATCTTGGCAAAGGTCGGGTCGGCCACCAGCCAGTGCAGGGCCGGGTAGGTGGTGAGCAGCGACAGGATCGAGATCGTCAGCAGCACCGGCTTGCGCCCGACCGCGTCCGAGAGTGCGCCGCCCACAGGCAGCCAGATGAAGTTGGTGATCGCCACGCACAGGGTGACGATCAGGCTGTCGGTCTCGGTGAGCTTGAGGACGGTCTTGCCGAAGGTCGGGGTGTAGACGGTGATCATGTAGAAGGTCACCGTGGTCATGGTCGACAGCATCATGCCGAGCAGCACGATCCGCCAATTGGCCGCCACCGTGGTGAGGATCTCGCGCGTGCTCGGATGGTGGGTCCGCCGGGCGAATTCCTGGGTCTCCTGCAGGGAGCGCCGGATGAAGAAGATGAACGGCACGATCAGGCAGCCGATGAAGAACGGGATGCGCCAGCCGAAATCGCCGATCTGCTGCTTGGTCAGGTAAGCATTGAGACCGTAGCCGATCACGGCCGCGAACAGGATCGCTACCTGCTGGCTCGCCGACTGGAACGAGGTGTAGAAGCCCTTTCGTCCGGGCGTGGCGATCTCGAACAGGTAGATCGAGACGCCGCCGATCTCGACGCCGGCGGAAAAACCCTGCAGCAGGCGCCCGGCCAGCACGATCAGGGGCGCGGCGATGCCGATCGTCCCGTAGCTCGGGCAGAACGCGATCAGCACCGTTCCGCTCGCCATGATCGCCAGGGTGACGATCAGCCCCTTCCGACGCCCGATCCGGTCGATATAGGCGCCGAGCACGATCGCCCCGAGGGGCCGCATCAGCGCGCCGAGCCAGAACGTCCCGAAGGTCAGGAGCAGCTCGGTGGTCTCGTTGCCCGAGGGGAAGAACGCCCGCGCGATGGAACTGGCGTAGAACCCGAACAGGAAGAAGTCGAACATCTCCAGGAAGTTGCCGCTCGTGGCGCGGAGGATCGCCCCGATCCTGGATTGCAGGGTCGCCCCGACGGCGCCCGGATCACCGGCCATGATGCAACGCTCTCGCTTTCACGCTCAGACCCCGATCCATTTCATCGCGAGGATCGTCCCGGTCACGGTCAGGGCGCCGCCGATCCGGGTGGCGATCTGGGCGAACGGCATCAGCGCCATGCGGTTGGCCGCCGTGAGGATCGCCACGTCGCCGGTGCCGCCCTGGCCGCTGTGGCAGGCGTTCACGATGGCGGTCTCGATCGGGTACATCCCGAGCGCGCGGCCGACGAAGAAGCCGGTGACCATCAGCGTGGCCACCGTCGACACGATGGTGATCAGGTTCACCAGGGTAAACGCCGCCATCAGCTCGTTCCAGGGCGTGAGCGCCACCCCGATGGCGAAGAGCAGCGGGTAGGTCATCGAGACCTGGACGAACTTGTAGACCACGAAGCCGCCGGCCTGGAGATGGGGCGATACGGCGCTGCCGAGCTTGGCGAACACCGCCAGGAACAGCATCGCCACCGGCGCCGGCAGGCCGACCAGGTGGTGCGCGATGACCCCGAGCAGGTACAGGGTGATGGCCGTGAGCCCGGCCGCGCCGATCGTGGCGGCATCGATCTGGCCCCTCGCCGCCTCGGATCGGGCCTGGGCGTCGCTCGATTCCATGCCCTCCGCGCCGGGCTGGAGCCGGCCCTCGCCGGTGAGATGCGGGTAGCGCTTGCCGACGGCGTTGAGGGTGCCGGCGAAGATGATCGCGGTGAGCGAGCCCAGCATCACCGGCGGCAGCACCTGGGCGAAGACGAGGCCCTGCTGCTGGCCGAGGATCGCCGCGTAGCCGATCGAGAGCGGGATCGCGCCCTCGCCGACGCCGCCGGCCATGATCGGCACGACGATGAAGAAGAAGGTCTTGTAGGGGCCGAGCCCCAGGGCCGTGCCGACCAGCGTCCCGACGATCGCCGCCACCACCGAGCCGATTGCGAGCGGCGCGAAGATCTTGAGGAAGCCCTTGATCAGGACGTCCCGGTCCATGCCGAGGATCGAGCCGACGATGATCGTGGCGATGTAGATGTAGAGGAAGTTGGTGAACTTCGTGAAATCGAAGATCGCCTTCTCCATCTGCGGCGGCACCAGCTTGTAATAGACCAGCGCCGAGGGGATGAAGGTCGCGAAGATCGCACCCGCCCCGATGTTGCGCAGGATCGGGATGCGCTTGCCGATCTCGGCGCAGGTGAAGCCGCCCATCACCAGCACGGCGATCATGGTCGGCCCGTCCGGCTTGACCTCGCCCTCTTGGACCAGGACCACCAGCAGGATCGCCACGATCACGTAGAGCGGCAGCGGGATGATGCCGATCTTCATGTCGACGAGGCGCCACCAGCCCTCCGGCCAGAATCGCGACGCGCGGCGCTCGACGATGGGCGATTCGACGGGGGCCGGCACGGGGCTGGTCGAGGCGGTACTGGTCATCGGCTTCCTCCGGACTTCCGACCACGCGCGGGCCGTTCCGGCCTTCGCCGCGTGGCCCCGGCCGCCCCGACGGTCGCGACCTGGGCCGCACGGTCGGCGGAGATAAAGTCGAGTCCGGCGTATCAGCGCCCGCGGAGACCGGCAACGCGATCCGCGGAACAAAGCGTGCAACCTGTATTGGAGGCGGGGATCAAGCCGGCTTGTCAATCACGGCACGCGGATGCCCGACGCGCACCGGCCCGGCGCGAGGCCGGGCCGGTGCGGTCGCGATGCACGGGGCCGACCCCAAGATCGGGGCCGGCCGGTCGGATCAGAAGTCGCGCTGAACGCGGAAGCGGACCTGCGTCATCGAATCCTGCGTCGCGGTGCGTGGCACGAAGCTGCCGTTGTTGATGGCAGCAACGGCACCGTAGGCACCCGGGCCCTTGTCGAGGTCGATCACCCGGCCGCTCTTCACGCCGACCTGGGTGTAGAACGCCTCGACGCCGATATCGAGATCGGCCACCGGCGACCAGATCAGGCTGCCGCCGACCACGTACTGGTAGGTGTCCCGCAGCGCCTGGCTCAGCTGGTAGAACCGGGTGCCGGGCACACCGACGCCATTCGTGCTGAAGCTGTTGGCGCCGTTCGGGTTCACCAAGCTGAACAGCGCACCCTGGGCCAGGCGGGCACCGGCCGAGAAATCCTGCTCGCCGTAGGAGCCGAACAGGGCCGAGCGCCATTCCGGCGACCAGTAATGCAGGTACGACGCCACCGCCGAGAAGCTGGTCGATGTCTGCAACTGGCCGGTGAACGGGTTGACCGACGCGTCCGCGAAGTACTGCTCGAACTTCTGGGTGTCGAAGCCGGTGTTGGACTGCGCGTAGCAGCCAGCGATCATGCAATAGCCGGCATAGCTCTGCGCGCCGTTAGCGTAAGCGCCCTGCAGGTAGAGGGTGTCCCCCGGGGCGATCGATGGCAGGTTGAACTTCACGCCGCCCTGCACGCCCCAGCCCTGGACCGAATTGGCGTGCCGGATCCCAGTGAGCACGCCGCCCGCGCCCGCAGGCGTCGCGGTGCTCAGGTTGCCGACATTGATCTCGTGCGTGGCGGCCGAGAGCTGGGCCGAGCCCCAGGCCTGGTCGACCCGCAGGGCGCCGACGAAGTCGGGCAGCCGCGAGCGCTGGACGGTGTCGACGTTGCCGTAGCGGGACGGCCGGCCGTCGGTGTAGCCGACGAAGACGGGGGTGGCCGCGTTCGCAGACGGCGAGAAGACCGGCGAACGGGTGAAGACCGGGTCTTCCACCGACAGGGTCGCCGACAGGCCGTTGCCGAAGGTGGCCGTGTAGGCGAGCAGGTTGGTGGATGAATTGTCGGAGCCCGAGGTGGCGCCGTAGAATTCGAAATCGTGGGCGTAGAAGTCGTAGAACGAGGACGCGCGACCGGCGGTCAGGCCGGCGAACTGGATGAACGCCTTGTCGACGTTCACGTATTGCTCCGCGCGGCCCCGCTCGTCGACGCCGGTGGCGGCGTAGGCTTGGCCGATCCGCAGCATCGTTCCGGAATGGATGACGCCCGTGCGCGAGGCGGCATCGAGGCGTACGAAGGCGCGCAGGGTGCCGTAGGCGGTCTGGGTGCGGGCATCCAGGTTGAAGCGCGCCAGCCCCCGATAGCCCGACGTGTCGCCGGCAGCGCCCGGCTGGCGGCTGGACGAGGTCTGGTAGGCCCCCTCGAACCGGGCCCGGCCCGAGATGCGCAGGCAGGTGTCGGTGCCCGGGATGTAGAGGAAGCCGGCGCCGAAGGCGGTGCAGACGCGGACGTACTCGATCGGCGCGGCCTTCTTTACCGGCAGGTCGGCGGCGTGGGCGGATCCGGCCGCGGCGAGTGCGGCGACGGATCCCAGCAAGAAACGCTTCAACAAATGCATCAAGACCCCCAGAAGTTTGAAGCCGACGGCGGCAACGCTTCCCATTTCCCTGCCAATCGCAGGCTATTATTATTTTTATATTTTAAGCGGAAGATTTTTCTGGAGCGGATTGTCCAAGACTCATCTTTCACAATCCATTGTGCGATCCAATTTTTTAGCTAGCAATGCGCATTCAAGCACGTGATGGAACAATTATGATGTTGTTGCAGACGTGCAACAAACAAAATTATCAGTTTAATGCGCAATATGTTTGCCGATTCAATTGATCTCAAGTCGATGTTTTACCTTATCCATTGAGGCAAAATGAATTAGATCGTGTGTTTATTGTTTGATCACAGCATGCCGGCCGTTGCACACACCCGCCCCAATGTGACGCCTTCGCAGGCTCAGGCGGCGATCGAGCCTGGCGTGGACCGAAGCCGAAGCGGCTCTGGATCGCGGACGACGGGCGTTCGCGGCGGAACCCGCAACAAAAAGGCCCGGCGCGGGGCCGGGCCTTGGACGTCGAGATGCACGAAGCCGGTGCCGGGCTTGAAGCCCCGGCACCGGTCCGTCGGATCAGAAATCGCGCTGGACGCGGAAGCGGATCTGCGAGACCGAGTCCTGCGTCGCGGTCCGCGGCACGAAGCTGCCGGTGTTGATGCCGGCGACGTTGGTGTAGGCGGTCGGGCTCTTGTCGGAGTCGATCACCCGGCCGCTCTTCACGCCAACCTGGGTGTAGAAACCCTCGACGCCGATATCGAGATCTCTCACCGGCGACCAGATCAAGCTCGCACCGACAACATACTGGTAGGTGTCGCGCAGCGCCTGGCTCAGCTGGTAGAGCCGGCTGCCCGGCACGCCGACGGCGTTGGCGCCGAAGGAGACGGCAGCGTTCGGGCTCACGAGGCTGTAGGCCGCGCCCTGCGCCAAGCGGGCACCGCCCGAGAAATCCTGCTCGCCATAGGAGCCGAAGACGGCCGAGCGCCAGTCCGGCGACCAATAATGCAGATACGACGCGACCGCAGAGAAGCTGGTCGATGTCTGGAGCTGACCGGTGAACGGGTTGATCGTCGCATCGGCGAAGGACTGCACGAATTTCTGTCCTCCGAATCCGGTATTGGCCTGCGCGTAGCAGCCGGCAATCATGCAATAGCCGACATAGGTCTGTGCTCCGTTGCCGTAGGCGCCCTGCAGATAGAGGGCATCGCCCAGGGCGATGAATGGCGCGTTCACCTTCACGCCACCTTGCACCGCCCAGCCCTGGACCGAGTTGGTGTGTGAGATCCCGGTGACCACACCACCGGCGCTTTCGGCCACGGCGGTACTCAGGTTGCCGACGTTGATCTCGTGCGTGGCGGCCGAGATCTGGGCGGAACCCCAATCTTGATCGAGGCGCAGGGCACCGACGAAATCGGGCAGCCGGGAGCGCTGGATGCTGTCGACGGTGCCGTAGCGGGACGGCAGGCCGCCGGCGTATCCGACGAAGACGGGGCTGACCGGAGTCGTGGCCGTGATCGAATACGGCGCGAAGACCGGCGTGCGGCGGTAGACCGGATCTTCGACCGACAGGGTCGTCGAGAAGCCGTTGCCGAAGGTGGCCGTGTAGGCGAGCAGATTGGTCGACGACGTATCCGAGCCGGAGGTAGCGCCGTACACCTCGAAGTCGTGGGCGTAAAAGTCGAAGTAAGAAGCCGCACGACCGGCGGTCAGACCGGCGAACTGGATGAACGCCTTGTCGACATTCACATGCTGCTGTGCGCGGCCCGCCTCGTCGACCCCGGTAGCGGCGTAAGAATGCCCGATGCGCAGTTGAGTGCCGGAATGGATGAGACCGGTGCGGGAACCGGCATCGAGGCGCACCAAGGCGCGCAGGGTGCCCAAGTCGGTCCGGGTGCGGGCATCGAGATTGAAGCGCAACAGCCCTCGATAGCCCGCAGTGTCGCCGTTGCCGGCTTGGCGCGAGTAGGTCGTCTGATAGTTGCCCTCGAACCGGGTACGGCCGGAGATGCGCAGGCAGGTATCGGTACCGGGTATGTAGAAGAACGCGACGCCGTGGGTGGTGCAGACGCGAACATATTCGATCGGCGCGGCCTTTTTTACCGGCAGGTCGGCAGCCGGAGCGGCTCCGATCACAACGAAGGCCGCAGCAGAACCGAGCCAGAAACGATCCAACAAACTCATCAACATCCCCCGATGTTTGACGCCGACAACGGCACCGCTTCTCGGGACGCTCCTCCTGCCAAACGTTTTTCTCTCATTATGCGTTTTGAAAAAATGTTTATTCTTGATCCCGCCACATATGACGCGAACTTAGATGATTATCCTGCATCGTAGATCTTTAGGGGGCAACGGTCATTCTGGAGAGGGACCTTGCAATTTTGGTTTTGTTGCAAACAAACAACAGGCAAGCTACTGATTATTACGAAGTAAATTTGCGAAGATCTTCGAACTTATTATTTTTATTGCGTGCTTAGTTGTGTTACTGCCGTCGTCAATTCAAAAATACCGCGCCAGTTCGTGGATCATGACGGGTCTGCAGACGACGCGATCGGCTTGCGAGCCGGCGCGCGCCTTCCGTCGCTATCGGACCCACATCCTCGCTAGCCCTCAGGCTGCAGGCACTGATGGCGCGGGAATCGACACGAGAAACCGCCACGCAGATCCTCGCCGGCGAATCGTATCGGCCATCGATCCACTCGAAAGCGCTGTCGATCCCATTGGGCTTCGGCGGCGCGCGGATTCCGAATCCGGCCGTCACGTCTTGGGCCGATGCCGCGCATCGACTCGGAAGCGGCGATGCGCGGCATCGCCTGCGCAGCGAGCGCCCCTGACCATCCCAACGGCCGGGCAGCGGGCCATGGAGCCGTGCTGGCGGACCAAAGGCGGTCAGAGATCGAGACGGATAACGGGGCGCGGGAGCGCGATAAGCGGCGGTCTCGATAACGCCCGCAACAAAAAGGCCCGGCGCGGGGCCGGGCCTTGGAAGGCGAGATGCACGAAGCCAGTGCCGGGCCTGACGCCCCGGCACCGGTCCGTCGGATCAGAAGTCGCGCTGGACGCGGAAGCGGATCTGCAAGACCGAGTCCTGCGTCGCGGTGCGCGGCACGAAGGTGCCGGCGTTGATATTCGCGACGTTGGCGTAGGCGGTCGGGCTCTTGTCCTGGTCGATCGTCCGGCCACGGTTCAGGCCGATCTGCGTGTAGTAGCCCTCGACGCCGATATCGAGGTCCTTAACAGGCGACCAGATCAAGCTCGCACCGGCGACGAACTGGTAGGTGTCGCGCAGCGCCTGGCTCAGCTGGTAGAACCGGGTGCCCGGCGCGCCGACAGCGTTGTTACCGGTGATGACGCCCGGACCCACAAGACCATAGGCCGCGCCCTGGGCGAGCCGGGCGCTCCGGGAGAAACTCTGCTCGCCGTAGGAGCCGAAGAAGGCCGAGCGCCAGTCCGGCGACCAATAATGCAGATACGACGCGACTGCGGTGACGCTCTGCGAGGTCTGCAACTGGCCGGTGAACGGGTTGATCGTCGCGTCCGAGAAGTACTGGTTGAATTTCTGGCCCTGGATCGTGGCGGCGTTCGGTGAAGCCGAACCGCTGAACGCGGAGTAGCCCGTATAGAACTGCGCACCGTCGCCATAGGCGCCCTGCAGGTACAGAGCGTCGCCCGCCGCGACGAACGGCACGTTGACCTTCAGACCGCCCTGCACCGCCCATGCCTGGACGCTGTTGGTGCGCGCGACGGCGGCGTTCGCGCCGGTGCCGAGCGTGAGAGTGCCGACGTTCAGCTCATGCATCGCGGCCGATACTTGAGCCGAGCCCCAGGCCTGGTCGAGGCGCAGGACGCCGACGAAGTCGGGCAGGCGCTCACGCTGAATGCTGTCGACGTTGGCGAAGCTCGACGGTACACCGCGGGTATAGCCGACGAAAACGGGGCTGACCGGCGCGGCGCCGCCCGAGGGCGCGAAGATCGGCGTGCGCCGGAAGACCGGGTCTTCCACCGACAGGGTCGCCGAGACGCCGCCGCCGAAAGTCGCCGTGTAGGCGAGCAGGTTGGTCGAGGCGACATCCGAGCCGGCGGTGCTGCCCGACATCTCGAAATCGTGGGCGTAGAAGTCGAAGAACGACGCGGCGCGGCCGGCGGTGAGCCCCGCGAACTGGATGAACGCCTTGTCGACATTCATGACCTGTTGCACCCGGCCGACCTGATCGACGCCGGTGGCGACGTAGGCGAGGCCGATGCGCTCCTGGGTGCCGGATCGGCCGACGCCGGCCGCGCCGGCCCGGCTGCCGGCATCGAGACGCACGAAGGCGCGCAGGGTGCCGTAGGCTGTCTGGGTGCGGGCATCCAGGTTGAAGCGCGCCAACCCCCCGGTAGCCCGACGTGTCGCCGCTGTTGGTGCCGGCCTGCCGGGTATAGGCGGTGATGTAGCCGCCCTCGAATCGGGCGCGGCCGGACACGCGCAGGCAGGTGTCGGTGCCGGGGATGTAGAAGAATCCGGCGCCGTAGGCCGAGCAGACGCGGACATATTCGATCGGCGCTGCTTTCCTCACCGGCAGGTCGGCGGCGTGGGCGGCTCCGATCGCGGCGAAAGCGGCGGCTGAGCCGAGCAAATAATGCTGCAATCGTTTCATCAACAGCCTCAATTTTTGATGATAATTCCGCCCATACGCCAGGTATATTCTGCACGTTGCAGAGTATTGTTCTGCGCGGAGGCCGAAGGCGGCGGGAGATCGGGGGCGACCGGTCAGCGGAAGAACGCTCGCAACAAAAAAGGCCCGGCGCGGAACCGGGCCTTGGAAGGCGACATGCACGGGGAAAGGGGCCGGGACAGAAGCCCCGGCACCGATGTGTCAAATCAGAAGTCGCGCTGGACGCGGAAGCGGACCTGCGAGATCGAATCCTGCGTCGCGGTGCGCGGCACGAAGGTGCCGGCGTTGATGCCCGCGACGTTCGCGTAGGCAGTCGGGCTCTTGTCCTGGTCGATCGCCCGGCCACGCTTCAGGCCGAGTTGCGTGTAGAGGCCCTCGACGCCGATATCGAGGTCCTTCACCGGCGACCAGATCAGGCTCGCGCCGGCAACGAACTGGTAGGTGTCGCGCAGCGCTTGGCTCAGCTGGTAGAACCGGGTGCCCGGCACGCCGACGGCATTGATGCCGGTCGCAACGGTCGGGCTCACAAGGGCATAGGCCGCGCCCTGGGCGAGGCGGGCGCTCCGCGAGAAGCTCTGCTCGCCATAGGAGCCGAAGAAGGCCGAACGCCATTCCGGGGTCCAGTAGTGCAGGTACGACGCGACCGCGGTGAAGCTCTGCGATGTCTGCAACTGGCCGGTGAACGGATTGATCGTCGCGTCCGAGAAGAACTGGTTGAGCTTCTGGCCCTGGATCGTCGCAGCATTTTGCAAGTAGGAGCCGCTGAACGCGGAATAGCCTGTGTAGAGCTGCGCACCATCACCGTAGGCACCCTGCAAGTACAGGGCGTCGCCCGGCGCAACGAACGGTGCATTCACCTTTAGGCCACCCTGCACCGCCCAGCCCTGGACGCTGTTGGTGTGCGCGAGATTGACAGGGGTGCCGGTACCGGTGGGAGCGCCGAGCGCGATATTGCCGACGTTCAACTCATGCGTGGCAGCCGACAGCTGAGCCGAGCCCCAGGCCTGATCGAGGCGCAGGGCGCCGACGAAGTCGGGCAGACGCTCGCGCTGGATGGTGTCGATGTTGGAGAAGCTGGACGGCGCGCCCCTGGTGTAGCCGACGAAGACGGGGCTGACCGGGGCGGTGCCGCCCGACGGCGCGAAAATCGGCGTGCGGCGGAAGACCGGGTCTTCCACCGACAGGGTCGCCGACAGGCCGTTGCCGAAGGTCGCCGTGTAGGCGAACAGGTTGGTTGAGGCGATGTCCGAACCCGCGGTGTTGCTCGTGATCTCGAAGTCGTGGGCGTAGAAGTCGAAGAACGACGACGCGCGGCCGGCGGTCAGGCCGGCGAACTGGATGAACGCCTTGTCGACGTTCACGTATTGCTGATCGCGACCGGCCTGATCGACGCCGGTGCCGCCGTAGGCTTGGCCGATGCGCTCCTGGGTACCGGACCGGCCGATACCCGAATAGCCGGTGCGGCTGCCGGCATCGAGGCGCACGAAGGCGCGCAGGGTGCCGTAGGCGGTCTGGGTGCGGGCATCGAGGTTGATGCGCAGGCGGCCCTGGTAGCCCGATGTGTCGCCACCATCCCCGCTCCTGCGGGAGTTGCTGCCCATATAGCCGCCCTCGAACCGGGCGCGGCCGGAAACGCGCAGGCAGGTGTCGGTGCCCGGGATGTAAAAGAAGCCGGCGCCGAAAGCGGTGCAGACGCGGACGTACTCGATCGGCGCGGCCTTCTTGACCGGCAGGTCGGCGGCATGGGCTGCTCCGACCGCCGCGAAGGCGGCGGCTGAGCCGAGCAGCGAGCTCTTCAAGAGCTTCATAAATATCTCCAAAGCTTCTAGACCCGATAACCACAACGATCCCGGTTTATCGGGTCATCGCAGCGTCTATTTTTGTTTCAATCTGCAATTTTGATAGCAGATTTTAGAGATACCCCGTGTCCGAGATGCCTCTATGCGGTTTCATATGATGGGTCGCTGCGTATATGAGCAACATCGATTTTATATATCGACAATGATTGCTCAATGTTGTTGCACGATCGCAACGTCATATAAGTATTTTATAGACATATTGATTCATATATCGAGGTATATACTAAATAGGTGCCGATTATTTATTTTGCATGCCCATCGATATGTATCCGCTGGTGGAGATTTTAGTTTAGGTCGACCGCCCGCAACGGGCAGAGACCCTGCCGCGGCGAACGACTGCCGGCATCGACAGGGCGACAGCACCCGACGCCGGAACGGAGCCGTCGGCTTTCGGTTTCCCAGCGCCCGAACGCAGCGAGCACGAAGGCCGGCGCGGCGGTGATTCGAACGAATCGGCGCCGCGATTCGGGAGGCGCCCCTGGTTTCAGCGCCGCGGCAGCGCGCCCGAGTCGGGGCCGCAGGGTGCTCCGATGGGATCAGGTTCGAGACGAAGTGGTGGCGCGGATGCCGGCGGTGCATCGGTGCGCGGGGCCAGGGCGGCCGACCAGAGACCTTCGTGCAGACGGGGGCGGAAGGCCGTCGGGGTCACGCCCGGGCGCCTGCCTTTATCGGCCTTGGACGCCGCCTGGCGCCGTCAGGACCCTGGGGCGCCTGATGCACGCGTCGGCCGGCCGACGCCTCGATTCGTATCTCAGACTGGAAGGCTGCTGCGAGCCGGCGGGCGGGGGTCGGGACGGGTGCCGGAACCGCCATCGATCGCGCTGCAATCGGGAAGGGTTCTCAGCCAGCCCTTTCAAGGTGTCTGGCCAGATGCGCGTCGTGGGATCATCGCCTCTGAGCAGATCACGCGCGCCCTTTCCCCGGACAGGTGAAGCGAAGCGGAACCTGATCTGGGACCCAGCACACGAAGCGCCGCGCCAACGGCGCGGGTTGATCAGGCGGACGCTGCGCGCCGTCGTGTGCTGGGTCCGGGTCGCATTCCGCTGGCGCTGCATGCGCCCCGGAAAAGGGCCGCGCAGACCGGCCCGACGCCGTGTCCTGGCTCTCAGCCCAACACCTTGAAAGGGCTGGGTTCTCAGTGCCTGTTTCGACGCCCTCGCCCGGCCCAAGCGGTTCCGCGCTCAGGCCTGCGCCGACGCGGAGTCTGCGTGGCGGGCATTGCAGGCGGGCTGCGGTGCCCAGGCTCCCCAGGCCCGTCCGCAACGAAAAAGGCCCAGCCGAGGGCTGGGCCTTGAGATCCGTGGAGCACGGGGTGCGGCACCGGGATCGTCCCCGGCGCCGCCTTTGCGGCTTAGAAGTCGCGCTGGACGCGGAAGCGGACCTGTGAGACCGCGTCCTGCGTCGCGGTACGGACCGCAAAAGTACCGGCGTTGATACCGGCAATGTTAGCGTAGGCCGTCGGACTCTTATCGAGGTCGATCGCCCGGCCATTCTTCAGGCCGATCTGCGTGTACAAGCCTTCCACGCCGATATCGAGGTCTTTGACCGGCGACCAGATCAGGCTCGCACCGGCCACGAACTGGTAGGTATCACGCAGGGCCTGGCTCAGCTGGTAGAACCGGGTGCCGGGCGTGCCAACCGCGTTCGAGCCGAACGGGTTGCTGCCGGCCAAGCCGCTCACGAGGTTGTAGATCGCGCCCTG
>NZ_JAKSYL010000167.1 GCF_022829515.1 Methylobacterium sp. J-048 | reverse complement strand
GGTCGCCCGGACAGGTGTACCGGCCGCTCTGCGATCGTTCTGTTATCGATCTATAGACTGCCGATCCGGCAGTCTTGCAGCGCCGATTTAACAAAACCAACTAACGGATAACTAAGAACACCGCACTTGCAGCGATTCGACTCGGATCTGTGCAGGGCTTGATATTTTGAAGCCTGCGCGGCATGAAAAATGTGCGGTTCGACGCAAGTTTGTCGTGCGATGTACTGGATCTGTGAGCCAGTTTTGGCGACCCATTTGCGCAGCGCCTTGGAGATCATCTCGGGACCATTGTCGCAGCGGATGTGTTCCGGGATGCCGTGTAGGCACATCGCCTCCGCCAGCGCCTCGATCACGC
>NZ_JAKSYL010000162.1 GCF_022829515.1 Methylobacterium sp. J-048 | reverse complement strand
AGTTCGGCATGCATGGTCGCGCTGATCAATCCCTGACGTTGACTTAACGGTACGACCCGGCCGAGATGCCATGTCCGGCTGGCGCGCGCTCTGTGCGAGTCGCCGGCACCATCAGGAGACACAGCCGCCGCAAGTCGACCCCTGAAAAGCCAACGGGCCCCCCGTCGCCAAACGAGGAGCCCGTCGAAAATCTAAGTGGCCTGTGGGGGCCGGTTTCCAATCCCCACAAGCCACGAGACGCCCCCAGGCGTCAAGCGGGAACGCCAATTCCCGCGACGATGAGGCTTTGCCTTGTGGACCGGACGCCTCTGCGGCGGCCCGGAACGACCTGTTGCGGCCCTTTCACGGGGCCGAGGACCATGTTTGCCGACGAGTTGAGGCGTGCCATCGAGGCCGCGACCCGAATCACCCTGCCCCAAGTGACGGCGCTGCTGTGGCGCGCCTACGGGGACGGGAAGGTCACGGAGGCCGAGGCCGAAGCGCTGTCCGGGTTGATCGAGGCGCGGACACTTCTCCCCCGATCCGGGGGAAATTCCCGCTCCCGTATTTTCGGGAGCTCGCCCGAACCGGCGAGCGCTGCTTATTCGGAAAGCTCCGAAAAACCCCATAGCAGCCCCAGGAGGCCCGGCGTTGGCTCCCGGCCACGTACAGGCGCCTCGATGGAGCGCCGCCGCCGCTGGGCCGCCTCTGGCCGTATGCCGCTCGGTCTCGCCGCCAAGTTCACCCACGCCGAGCAAGGCGTGCTCGCCCTCGTCGCCGCCGAGACCGCGCGCCGGGGCGACTGCCGGCTGGCCGTGGGCCACGTTGCGGCGATCGTGGGCGTGTCCGAGACCACCGTGCGCAATGCTATCCGCGAGGCGCGCAAGCTCGGGCTGGTCACGGTCGAGGAGCGCCCCGTCACGGGGTTTCGCAACCTGCCGAACATCGTCCGCATCGTCTCGGCCGAGTGGACCGCTTGGCTGCGCCTGGCCCGGAAGGGATCCATTCCTCAGGGGGGTGGGTGCAAATCCCCGCAGCGCACGCCTACTGAAGTTCAAGACCTG
>NZ_JAKSYL010000159.1 GCF_022829515.1 Methylobacterium sp. J-048 | reverse complement strand
GAAGGCGGTCGATGCCATGCAGACCATCGCCCAGAAGATCACCATCGTGCAGGAGATCGCCCGGCAGACCGATCTGCTGGCCCTCAACGCCGCCGTCGAGGCGGCGCGTGCCGGCGAGCACGGCCGCGGCTTCGCGGTGGTCGCCTCGGAGGTGCGCAGGCTCGCCGAGCGCTCGCAGGCGGCGGCCACCGAGATCGGCACGCTGTCGTCCGACACGGTGAAGGCGGCCCAGCAGGCCGGTGAGATGCTCGGACGGCTGGTGCCGGACATCCGCAAGACCGCGCTGCTGGTCGAGGAGATCTCGGCGGCGTGCCGGGAGCAGGATGTCGGGTCGGCGCAGATCAACCAGGCGATCCAGCAGCTCGACAAGGTGACCCAGCAGAACGCCAGCGCCCCCGAGCAGGGCCCGGCGACCTCGGACGAGCTGGCCACGCAGGGCGAGCGGCCTCCTGCGCACCATCGTCGAGCTTCCTCCCCTCCGACGCGACCCCCCCGAAGCCGCGGCCGTGCTCGCCGGAACGCGCCGCCTCGACGGCGGCGTTGAGGGCCAGCAGATCGGTCTGCCGGGCGATCTCCTGCACGATGGTGATCTTC
>NZ_JAKSYL010000158.1 GCF_022829515.1 Methylobacterium sp. J-048 | reverse complement strand
CAGGTGGGCGACCACGCTCTCGACCTCGCTGTCCGAGCAGAACGGCCCGTGCACGCGCGTGGTACGCCCGCCGCCGGCCATGAACAGCATGTCGCCCTGACCGAGCAGCTGCTCCGCGCCCATCTCGCCGAGAATGGTCCGCGAGTCGATCTTGCTGGTGACCTGGAAGCTGATGCGGGTCGGGAAGTTCGCCTTGATCGTGCCGGTGATCACGTCCACCGACGGGCGTTGCGTGGCCATGATCAGGTGGATGCCGGCCGCGCGCGCCATCTGGGCGAGGCGCTGGATCGCCCCCTCGATGTCCTTGCCGGCCACCATCATCAGGTCGGCCATCTCGTCGACCACGATCACGATGTAGGGCAGCGCCGACAGGTCCATCGCCTCCTGCTCGAACACCGCCTCGCCGGTCTCGCGGTTGAACCCGGTCTGGATCGTGCGGGTGATGACCTCGCCGCGCTCGCGGGCCTCCTTCATCCGGCCGTTGTAGCCGTCGATGTTCCGGACGGCGATCTTGGCCATCTTCTTGTAGCGCTCCTCCATCTCGCGCACGGCCCATTTGAGGGCGATGACCGCCTTCTTGGGGTCGGTCACGACCGGGGAGAGCAGGTGCGGGATGCCGTCATAGACCGACAGCTCCAGCATCTTCGGATCGACCATGATCAGGCGGCACTCCTCCGGCTTGAGCCGGTAGAGCAGGCTGAGGATCATGGTGTTGATCGCCACGGACTTGCCCGAGCCGGTGGTGCCGGCGACCAGCAGGTGGGGCATCCGGGCGAGGTCGGCAATGATCGGCTCGCCGCCGATGTTCTTGCCGAGGCACAGGGCGAGCTTGTGCTTGCTCTCGGAGAAATCCGGGGCTGAGAGCAGTTCGCGGAGATAGACCGTCTCGCGGGTGTCGTTCGGCAACTCGATACCGATGACGTTGCGGCCGGGGACGACCGCCACGCGGGCCGAGACCGCCGACATCGAGCGGGCGATGTCGTCCGACAGGCCGATCACGCGGCTCGACTTGGTGCCGGGCGCCGGCTCCAGCTCGTAGAGGGTCACGACCGGGCCGGGGCGCACCGCCAGGATGTCGCCGCGCACGCCGAAATCCTGCACCGTCTGCTGGAGGTTGAGGGCGTTCTGCTCCAGCACGTCGGCGTCGACTTCCTCGGTGCTGTTCTCATCCGGCAGGGCGAGC
>NZ_JAKSYL010000154.1 GCF_022829515.1 Methylobacterium sp. J-048 | reverse complement strand
GAGGAGATGGCCGCCAACGTGAAGCAGAACGCCCAGAACGCCAGCCAGACCGAGGCGATCGCGCGTCAGTCGGCGCAGGACGCCGAGGCCAGCGGTGCCGCGGTCGGGAAGGCGGTCGATGCCATGCAGACCATCGCCCAGAAGATCACCATCGTGCAGGAGATCGCCCGGCAGACCGATCTGCTGGCCCTCAACGCCGCCGTCGAGGCGGCGCGTGCCGGCGAGCACGGCCGCGGCTTCGCGGTGGT
>NZ_JAKSYL010000152.1 GCF_022829515.1 Methylobacterium sp. J-048 | reverse complement strand
GGAGGCTTCCAGGGATCGGGGCGGGATCTGGAGCCCTCCTTCGAGGCCCGCCGATCTTCGATCTCCGGGCACCTCAGGATGAGGGTGTGGGTTGGAAGAACCTACTCGGCGGCTTCGCTGCGCAGCTCGCGCGGAAGCGGGAAGACCATGTCCTCGACCACCGTCGAGACCGTGTCGACGATCACGTCGTAGCGGGCCGCGAAGGCCTCGATGATCTCTTCGACCAGCACTTCAGGGGCCGAGGCGCCGGCGGTGAGGCCGAGCTTGCGGATGCCCTCGAAGGCCGGCCAGTCGATCTCCTCGGCGCGCAGCACGAGGCGAGTGATCGGGCAGCCGACGCGCTCGGCGACCTCGCGCAGGCGCTGCGAGTTCGAGGAGTTCGAGGAGCCGACCACGATCAGGGCGTCCACCAGCGGGGCCACCTGCTTCACCGCTTCCTGGCGGTTGGTGGTGGCGTAGCAGATGTCGTCCTTGTGCGGCCCGGTGATGGTCGGGAATTTTTTCTTGAGCGCGTCGACGATGTGGCGGGTGTCATCGACCGACAGGGTCGTCTGGGTGACCCAGGCCAGGTTGTCCGGGTTCTCCGGCGTCAGGGCCTGGATCTGATCCAGGTCCTCCACCAGGGTGATCGAGCCCTTGGGCAGCTGGCCCATGGTGCCGACCACCTCGGGATGGCCGGAATGGCCGACCAGCAGCACGTGGCGGCCGCGCTTGTGGTGGATCTCGGCCTCGCGGTGGACTTTTGTCACCAGCGGGCAGGTGGCGTCGATGGTGGTGAGCCCGCGGGAATCGGCGTTGGCCGGAACCGTCTTCGCGACACCGTGAGCGGAAAAGATCACCGGGGCGCCGCTGTCGGGCACCTCGTCGAGCTCGCGCACGAACACCGCGCCCTTCCGCTTCAGGCTTTCGACCACGTACTTGTTGTGGACGATCTCGTGCCGGACGTAGACGGGCGGCCCGTAGAGGGCGAGAGCCCGCTCGACCACGTCGATGGCCCGCACCACGCCGGCGCAGAAGCCGCGTGGGGCACAGAGCAGAATCTCCAGCGGCGGCTTGCCGGTGGTGCCCTGAACGGGCGCGAGGGACGCGAGGTCTGCGGTCATGGCGGCGATGTGGCGAGGGCGGGGCTGTCCTGTCAACGGTCCTGGACTGCGAACCGGGCAGGAAGACGACCGCGGAGCGCCTCTGTAGCACGTTTGCCGCGCGATTTGGACCCGGGGCGCCCGGATCCGTGAACTCAGCGTCTCCGGATCCCCGTGACGGCCCCAAAACTGTTCTCCCGGATCCGCGCGACCGCGCCGGCCAGCGGCTCGACCGCCACCGCCATATGATGGCCGTTGGCGTGGATCAGCGTCTCGGGGTCGCGCATCAGCCCGACATGGCCGCGCCAGAACACGAAATCGCCCCGGCGCAAGCCCTCGAAGGTGAGCGGCAGCGCTTGGCCTAAAGACCGCTCCTGCATGTCGGCGTCGCGGGGGCAGGGCAGACCGGCGGCGTCGAGGCAGAGCTGCACGAGGCCGGAGCAATCGAGCCCGAGGCTGGTGCGGCCGCCCCAGAGATAGGGAATCCCGTTGAGCCGCTCGGCCGTGGCCACGTAATCGGGCTCGTGCTGCGCCAGCGGGGCGCAATGGCTCGCGTAGACATAGCCGCCGGGGGTTTCCAGGTAGGCCCCCGCCTCCCCGCTGACCACGAGGCGCGCGCCCAGGCTGAGATGCCCATGCACCGGGCGCTTCAGGTCGGGCTCGGGATACAGGAAGGTGCGCAACGCCGTAACCCGATAGGTTGGCTCGGGCTCGGCGGCACCCAGGCACTCGACCGGCAGGTAGCCGACATAGCCGTCCCGGACGAGCTGCACGAAGGCGAACCCGTCCCGTTCGGCGTAAACATCCACGGCATCGCCGAGGAGCGCCTCGGTGTCGAGCCCGGCCTCCGGCGACGGCGCCCGGCGCAGCGGCGCGGCGGGCGTTACGACCCGACGCGGCGTGGCGGCGACGAAGCGCTCCGCTATGACCCGGCCGCGCAGGCGGATGTCGGCGATGTCCGGCCGTGCTGGGGTGAGGCGGGGATCGAGCGATTCGGTCATGGCGAGCGAGCCTATCGCATCGTCGCGTTTCGAAATCCGGAAACCGCGCCTCGGGAGGATACCCGCACGGTCGCTGCCCGGTTCGGACGACGCTGTGGATCGCGAGACCCATGGCGACCTGCGCGGGCACGCGCTATTATGCCGCAGCGCGAAGCCGAAGGGCGCCGGATGATTTCCGCCCTGGAAAATCAGAGCGATGGCATGCCGTATGCGATATTTCCATGCAAGGCATGTTCCCCGGACGTGCGGCCGCCGATTATGATGCACTGCACAACCGGCGCGGAAGGCGCTATGTCTGACCCATGATGACCGCGAGTCGCCCCGTGAAGAAGACGCAGAAGAGCTTCGCCGACCTGCCGCCGATCCGCGTGCGCCGCGAGCCGCCGACGGTGAACGAGGCGGTCGCCGCCGCCCAGGACCTCGCCGACGATGTCGAGCAGCAGGTCGAGATCGCCGCCGGCCTGATCGGGCTGCCGGTCGACGAGGTCCGCCCGCATGTCCTGGCGGCCAAGAAGGCCAAGCCGGAGCGCGTCCCCGAGCGGATACTGACCCATGCCAGCCCGAGCCGGGCGCCGCGTACCGTCGTGGTCGAGCGCCGCACCCGCCCGACCGTGGTGATCGAGCGCCGCACCCGTCCCCTCGCGCCGCCGCGCTGACCGGTCTCCATCGGGCCGCGCAGGCGCACCGGCTCCCGCTCGGCGCCACGCAAAATCCCAAAAAATCCCAAAAAATCAATCGGCGGTCTGGACCGACCAGGTGGCATGGCGGATGCCCGGAACCTTGGCGAGATCGGCCGTGACGGCATCCAGCTCGTCCGCCTTGACGGCGCTGGCGGTGAGCGTCGCGACCACGTCGACCGCGCCCTCGCCGCGCTCCTCTACCTCGACGCTGCTGACGGGATAGTTCGCCGCCTCCAGGCGTTCGACCAGCAGGTCCTGGGCGGGTCCGGCCTCGCCGGGCGCGGTGGTCACCTGGACCTCGTAGGTCGCCTCGGTCGAGGATTCGCGGATCGGCGCGCGGTTGATGGCGTTCACCAGCGGCCGAAGCGCGGTGTTGCAGGTCAGCACTGTGACGGTGACGAACACCGCCTCCAGCGGTAGGTCGGCGCCGCAGAACGCCCCCACGGCCGCGGAGCACCACAGGGTGGCGGCCGTGTTGAGGCCGCGCACGTTCATCCCCTCCTTCATGATCACGCCGGCCCCCAGGAAGCCGATGCCGGAGATCACGTAGGCCACCGTGCGGACCCCGCCGTCCGGGCCGGTCAGCCGCATGCCGAGATCGACGAAGGCCGAGGCGCCGATCGCCACCAGCACCGCCGTGCGCAGCCCCGCCGTGCGCTGCCGGTACTGCCGCTCGGCCCCGATCGCCGTGCCCAGCACGAAGGCCACGATCAGGCCGATGGCGGATTTCAGTTCTTCGGGGAAGGCGGCGTAGCTGGTCATCGGGCGTCTCTTGCGAGGCGAGAGGTGACGAAACCGTGACATCATGGCCCGGCCGGGGGGACCAAAGGCGGAACCGCCCGGGATTGACGGCCCCACCGGGCAACGGGCACACCGGCTTCAACCTGAGGATCCCCTGAGAAGACGGGACCCGGCCGAGGAGACGTGCAGGATGCAGGACACGGCCCCCGGGGCAGGAGTTTGTCTCCGCGCACGCGCGTTTCCCGCATGAGCGGCGCCCTCGCCGAAAGCCGGCCCGCCGCTCTCACCCCGGATGCGGCCCTGCACGGGCGGGTCATGGCGCTCCGCGACGGGCTGGAGCGCGGCCTGATCGGCAGCGCCGGCCTGGTCGAGCGCCTGCTGATCGGCCTGCTGACCGGCGGCCACCTGCTGATCGAGGGCGCGCCCGGCCTGGCCAAGACCCGCGCGGTCAAGCGGCTGGCCGACGGGCTCGACGGCTCGTTCGCGCGCATCCAGTGCACCCCGGACCTGATGCCGGCCGACCTCACCGGCACCACCGTCTGGCGCCAGGACAGCGGCAGCTTCGAGTTCCTGCAGGGCCCCCTGTTCCACGCCCTGGTGCTGGTGGACGAGGTCAACCGCGCGCCGCCCAAGGTGCAGTCGGCGCTGCTTGAGGCGATGGCCGAGGGGCAGATCACGGTCTCGGGATCGACCCACCCGCTCGCCGACCCGTTCATGGTCGTGGCGACCCAGAACCCGATCGAGCATGCCGGCACCTTCCCGCTGCCGGAGGCGCAGCTCGACCGCTTCCTGCTGCACGTCGTGGTCGAGATGCCCGACGAGGCCACCGAGCGGGCGATCCTCGACCTCGTGGAGGGCGAGATCACCCACCATGTCGAGGCGATGCCGGTGCGCCTGTCGCTCGCTGACGTGCGCGCCGCCCGGGAGGCCGCGCTCGCCACCTACGTGTCGCCGGCGCTCAAGGACTACCTGGTCCGCCTGGTGGCGGCGACCCGAACCGACGCGGCGGCGCCGGACCTGCGGGCGATGATCGAGCACCCCGCCTCGCCGCGCGGCACGCTCGCGCTGATGATGGCCGGCAAGGCCCGGGCTTGGCTGCGGGGCCGGGACTACGTCACCCCGGAGGACGTCACCGAGCTCGCCCGGGACGCGCTCTCCCACCGGATCGGCCTGACCTGGCGGGCGGCCGCCGAAGGCAAGACCGCCCGCGGCCTGGTCGGCGAGCTGGTGCAGCGGGTGCGGG
>NZ_JAKSYL010000150.1 GCF_022829515.1 Methylobacterium sp. J-048 | reverse complement strand
GGATTTGTCGCCCGGGAGGGCGCGCCGGTCAGGCCGCCGCGGTCAGGCGCTTGGTGTTGTGTGCCACATGCTCGCGGTAGCGGGCGATGACGGTCTCCGGGGAGCCGCCGGTCATCAGCGTCGTCATGGCCTCGCCGGCGGGGCTTCCCCGACAGGTCGCCGTCGCCGACCCGCTCGACGAAGGCCATCACGGTCTCCAGCGGGCGCACCACCGCCCGGCGGATCATCCAGGTGACCAGCATCGCCAGCAGCACGGCGGCGGCGAGCGTCAGGTAGATCGACAGGCGCGAGCGCTCGTAGACCTCGTGGGCGGCGCGCTGCCCCAGGGCCATGCTGCCGTCGAGCAGGGTGCGCAGGTTGGTGATGCCGCCCAGGAACGGCGCCTGCAGGCGGCCGATCTCGTCGTTGCGCGCCTCGACGGCGGGGAGATCCTGCTGGGCGATGGCGGCGAATTGCGCGTCGCTCACGGTCCGGACCTCCCGGAAGGAGCGCTGCACCTCGGCGGTAGCCGTGGCGATCCGGTCCCAGGCGGCGTTGCGCTCGGGGGTGACCGATTGCGTCCGGTACTGGCCGGCGAGCTGCGCCGTGGCGGCGAGGCCGGTCTCGACCTCGGCGGCGGTCCTGCGCCACGCGGCGAGGGTGTCCTCGGTGCGCGCCGGCCGTCCCTGCGCCTGGGACAGCATCGCGATCACGGCGCTGCGGCGCAGGAGCCCGAGATCCCGGGCCTGGTTGCCGAGGTCGTCGAGCTGGCGCAGCACCGCCATGTCGCGCCGGACGATGGCGTCGGTGGTGTCGCGCACCGCCCCGATCTGCTCCAGCGCGTAGAAGCCGAGCGCCACGATCACCACCGTGACGGCCACGAAGCCGAGGAGGATGCGTCTTCCGATCGAGAACGTCACGGTCGGGGCTGTCTCCGGTGGAAGGGCGCGCGGACAGGACTTAGGGCAGCACGCGGCGCAGGAGGCGGGGGAGGTCGACGACGACGAAATCCGGTCGGCCGTCGCGGGCCGAAGCGGGGGCATACCCCGAAGCGGCCGCGTTGCCCAACCCGGCGGGATCGGCATCCTCCGCAATCCCTGCGGCGGAGGGTCCCGGGGCGGCGGCGATCCCCAGCACCCGGTCCACCGCCAGGGCGACGGCTTGCGGCTGGCCGCCGCGCAGCACGACGAGATGGCCGCCCCCGCTCTCGCCCTCGGGCGGGGCTTCCGGCCGGCCGAGCGCCCGGGCGAGGCCGACGACGCCGACGATCCGGCCAGACAGGGCGATCAGGCCGAGCAGGGCCGGCACCGCCCCGGGCATCGGCGTGGACGGGCGCATCGGCAGAACCTGCGCGACCGCGGCGAGCGGGATCCCGAAGCGCTCGGCCCCGCAGGCGCAGACGAGGTGGTCGATCCCGGTCTCCGGCCCCGCCGCGGCGGCGCTCCGCCGCGCCAGGGACGCGGCGCGCGCGGCCCGGATGTCCCGCCCGGTCCTGGGCCGGGCGCCGTGCTTCGGTGCGCTCTGGGGCGCGTCCATCAGGGACTCCCGGTTCCAGCATCCGCGCCGAGCCCGGCGCGGGCCGCGGCCGCCCCGGCGGCGATCTCGCCGGCCGCCGCGCCGTCGCCCTCGAGCAGGAGCGTGTTCGGCCCCAGCGCTTGGCTGAGCGCGATGGCGTTGTCGAGGGCGCGGGCCGCCTCGTCGGGCCGGTCGAGCCCGATGAGCAGCAGGCCGAGATGGTAATGCGCCATCACGAAGCCCCGGTCGAGGTAGAGCGCCGCCCGCAGCGCCCGCTCGGCCTCGGCGTCCCGGCCCAGCGTGTGGGCGAGCAGGCCCTCGTAGAAGCGCAGCGCCGGATCGGTCGGGTCGCGGGCGAGGGCGCCGCGCAGCACCCGCCAGGCGGCGCCGGTCTCCCCGGAATCGGCGAGCGCCCGGATCTGCGCGAGGTCGCCCTCCGGCGCGTCGGCAGGCGCCGCCTCGGCCCGCGGCAGCGCGTCCGCCACGGGAGCGCGCGGCTGGGCCAGGGTCGCGACGACGGTCTCGAGCGCCGCGCGGGGCTCTTCCACGGCCCGGACGCGCGGCGGCGGCACCGGCTCGACGGCGGGCGAGGCCGGCCGCAGCACCGGTGCTGCCGCGTCGCCGAGGCGGCGGTAGGCCACGGTGCCCGGCAGGCTGACCGGATCGAGGAACCCCGAAAAGGTCGGGTTCGGCTCGGCATGGCCGAGCAGCATCCAGCCCTCCGGCCGAAGTCGGCGGCCGAGGCCGCGCACCACCGCGGCCACTGTTTCGGCCTCGAAATAGATCAGCACGTTGCGGCACAGGATCAGGTCGAAGCCCTCGCCGGGCGGCAGCTTCGGTTCGACCAGGCTCAGGAGGTTGCCGCGCTCGAACCGCACCAGCGCGCGGAATTCCGGCCGCAGGGCGTAGCCGCCCTCCCGGCGGATCCCGGGGGCGGGGGGCAGGCGCGTGAAGTAGCGCAGCCGGTCCTCCGGCGGCATGGTCCGCAGGGCCCAGCGCCCGTACTCGGCCGCCCGGGCGGTCGCCAGCGCCTCGACGCTGATATCGGTGCCCAGGATCACGATCCGCCAGTCGGGCAGGGCATCGCCCAGGGCCTCGCGGACCAGGATCGCCAGGGAATAGGGCTCGGCGCCGGTGGAGCAGCCGGCGCTCCAGATCCGCAGGGTGCGGTCGAGGCTGCGCGCCGCGATCAGCGCCGGCAGGATGGTCTCGCGCAGGGCCTGGAACTGCTCGGCGTAGCGGAAGAAGAAGGTCTCACCGACGGTGATCTCGGCCTCGAGATTGGCCCATTCCGCCTCGCCCCGGGACCGGTCGGCCAGCACCTGGCTGTAGGCCGCGCAATTGGCGACCGAAATGGCGCGGAAGCGCCGGCGCAGGCGCTCGATCAGGAGCTCGTCCTTGTCGATGTAATAATGGTGGCCGGTGCGCGCGATGATCCGCGCCTTCAGCGCGGCATAGGCCGGGTCGTCGCCCGGATCGGGGCGGGGAGGGACTGGGCGCCGCATCGCGGGATCAGGCGGAGGGCGGCAGGGCGGCCAGGCGCTCGGCGGCGGCCTGCGTCAGCGCCGCGACTCGGGCCCGCTCCTGGGCGGTCAACAGGCCGTCGGGGGCGAGGGCGTGGACGAGCCGGTCGCCGATCACGAGCTCGGCCGCCACGCAGCCGTTGAGGGTCCCGGCCTCCTCGGCCGGCCGGATCGCGGAGTCCGGCACGATCACCAGATCGGCGGCGCGGTCGACCAGGTAGGCGAGCGCATCGTCCCGGGTCAGCACCAGATGCGCGTACAGCCCCGGCGCCGAGGCGGCCGGGCGCAGGCCCAGCAGCGGCGCCAGATCGATCACCGGGATCGGCGCGCCGCCGAGGTTGAGGAAGCCGGCGAGCCAGCCGCCGGTGGCGGGGGGATTGTGCAGGTCCGGCAGCGGCAGGATCTCGGAGACCGCGGCGCGGGGCAGGGCGCAGGGCGTGCCGGCGACGTCGAGGAGCAGATAGGCCGAACCGCTGCTGGCCAAAGCCGCCCCTCCCGAACGCATCCCGATCGCGGTCGCGCCGGGACAGGGCGCGAGATAGGCCGTCGGCCCCCGGCAAGCAATCATCCACCTCCGAAACGCGGGGTCGGGGAACCAAGTCTCCTCTGAGCCGCTTATTTTCCGACGCAGCGGCACCACCCAGACGACGGGCGGCGCATCGTCTGCGACCGTCTACGCCAGGGATTGATCATGAAGAAGCTACTGTTGGCCGCCGCGTCGCTGACGCTGCTCGCGGGCTCCGCCTATGCCCAGGGCAACGCGCCCTACAACAATTCCGGCGCCCAGGCCGGCGGTCCCCGCGGCGGCATGGAGCGCGCCGGTGAAGCCGCCGCCATGGAGCGGGGCACCATGGCCCCGACCGAGCGTCCGATGATGCGCAAGCGCATGAAGCACAAGCGGATGATGAAGCATCACCGCCGGATGCGTCACCACCAGATGTGATCCGGCCGGGACCGCCGCCAAGCGGCGTCACCGGACGATCGGGCCTGTCGCTTTCGCGGCAGGCCTTTTTTGTTGGGTTTTTCGGTCGCGGCCCGGATCCGGTCGAGGCGGGCTACGATGGTCGCACAATCGGTTTTGCAGGTCGCGACGCGCCCCCTCTCCCGTGCGGGCTACGATATTCACACAACCCTGGCCGAGACGCGCTCTCCTCCCCCTTGCGGGGAGGAGTTGGAGGTGGGGGTGGTGCAGGACCGAGCGCAGCGGTGCCTTCTGGACCACCCCCACCCCTGACCCCTCCCCGCAAGGGGGAGGGGAAACGCGCCTTTCTTTCAGAACCTTGGCGTTCGGGAGAGAAGTGTGAATCCGGTAGCCCGTGCGGGAGAGGGTTGGGGTGAGGGATACGCCCTTTCCAGACAAACCTGTCCCCTCACCCTGTCCCTCTCCCGCACGGGAGAGAGAACCCGCGCCACGTCCGGCATCGTGTGAGTCCGGCGGCCTGCACAAGTCGAAGACGCTGCCAAGGCCGCCACCTGTGCGGTTCCAATCCTTTGCGCGCCCCATCCGGTTGCCCCACCGCCCTGGCCGGTTCACTCTCTTGCGAAACCCGCCGCACCCTCAAGATGTTCGAAAACGAACATCCGCGCCCGTATCGTGGCGCGAGGAAACGCCAGGAGACCCGATGTCACGACCGCTCGACCGGAGATCCGAGGACAGGGTCGAGGTGACCGGGGTCGAGGGGCGGCGCAGCGCCATCGTGGCGTCCGTGCGCCAGCGGGGCTTCGTCACCATCGAGGCCCTCGCCGCGCAGTTCGGCGTCACGGTCCAGACGATCCGGCGCGATCTCAACGAGTTGAGCGCCGAGGGAAAGCTGGAGCGCTACCGGGGCGGGGGCGGGCTGCCGTCCAGCGTCGAGAACATCGACTACGCCGACCGCCGGGTGACCCTGCTGCCGGAAAAGACCCGGATCGGCCGGTTGGCTGCCAGCCGGATCCCGTCGCATTGCTCGGTCTTCGTCAATATCGGCACGACGCCCGAGGCCGTGGCCCGCGAGCTGACCCGGCACGACGACCTCAGCGTGATCACCAACAACCTCAACGTCGCCCTGTCGCTCGCCGAGGCCACGGAATTCCACATCGTCGTGGCCGGCGGCACCGTACGCAACCGCGACGGCGCGGTGCTGGGCCAGCTCACCTGCGACACGCTCAGCCAGTTCCGGGTCGACGTGGCGGTGATCGGCATCAGCGGCATCGATGCCGACGGCGCCCTGCTCGACTACGATTACGAGGAGGTGCGGGCGACGCAGACCATCCTGGCCCATGCCCGTAAGACTTTTCTCGTCGCCGACCATACCAAGTTCACCCGCCGGCCGATGGTGCAGGTCGGACGCCTGGACCAGGTCGACACGTTCTTCACCGACCGGATGCCGCCGCCGGAGATCGTTGCGATGATCGAGCGCCAGGGCGTCACCCTGGCGGTGGCCGAGGACGAACCGTAACGAACATGCGTTTTTTCGCTTGCGAAAATCGACAGGCGGCTCAATATGTCCTGAACCCGCCATCCAGGGCGGGAGAGGAGGAACAATGCCGGCTGCACAGCGCCAGCGCGAGCCGTCCGACGCCTACGACCTCCTGGTCATCGGCGGCGGCATCAACGGCACCGGGATCGCGCGCGACGCGGCGGGCCGCGGCTTGTCGGTCCTGCTGGCCGAGCGCGGGGATCTGGCCGGCTTCACCTCCTCGTCCTCGACGAAGCTGATCCACGGCGGCCTGCGCTACCTCGAATATTACGAGTTCCGCCTGGTCCGCGAGGCTTTGGCCGAGCGCGAGCGGCTGCTTCGGCAGGCGCCCCACGTGATCTGGCCCCTGCGCTTCGTGCTGCCCCACGACGAGGGCCTGCGTCCGGCCTGGATGCTGCGGCTCGGCCTGTTCCTGTACGACCATCTCGCGCGGCTGCGGACGCTGCCGGGCTCGACATCGGTGGACCTGCGCAGATCGCCCTACGGCGCGCCGCTGCAGAAGCGGCTGACCCGCGGCTTCGTCTATTCCGACTGCTGGGTCGAGGACAGCCGCCTGGTCGTGCTCAACGCCATGGATGCCCGCGAGCGCGGCGCCACGGTGCTGACCCGCACCGGCGTCGTCTCGGCCCGGCGCGAGGGTGACGGCTGGGTCGCCACTTTGCGCGATGAGCGCACCGGCGCCGAGCACAATGTCCGGGCGAAGGCGGTGGTCAACGCCGCCGGCCCGTGGGTGAGCGCGACGCTCGGCGGCACGCTGGGCATCAACAGCCGTGCGGCGGTGCGCCTGATCAAGGGCAGCCACATCGTGGTCAAGCGCCTGTTCCCGGGGGACCAGGCCTACATCCTGCAGCAGCCGGACAAGCGGATCATCTTCGCGATCCCCTACGAGCGCGACTTCACGCTGATCGGCACCACCGACGTGCCCTATGACGGCGAGCCAGGGCCGGTCTCGATTTCCCCCGAGGAGACCGATTACCTCTGCGGCTGCATCAACCGCTCGTTCGACACGCGCATCACCCCGGCCGACGTGGTCTGGAGCTATTCGGGCGTGCGCCCGCTCTACGACGACGCGGCCGAGAACGCCTCCGCGGTGACCCGCGACTACGTCCTCGACGTGGAGGACCAGGGCGGCAAGGCGGCGGTGCTGTCGGTGTTCGGCGGCAAGATCACCACCTACCGGCGGCTCGCCGAGCACGCGATCGAGAAGCTCAAGCCGTTCTTCCCGGGCCTCAAGCCGGCCTGGACCGGCGACGCGGTGCTGCCCGGCGGCGCCATGCCGGACGCCGACTTCGATTCTTTCCTGGCCAAGCTTCAGGCGGAAAAACCTTTCCTGCCAGCCGAGACCGCGCGACGCCTCGCCCGCGCCTACGGGACCAAGGCCCGCGAGATCGTCGGGACCGCGCGCTCCATGGCCGATCTCGGCGAGGTGTTCGACGGCGGCCTCACGGCGGCCGAGGTCGATTACCTGCGCGCCGAGGAATGGGCGGTCACCGCCGAGGACATCCTCTGGCGCCGCTCGAAGCTCGGCCTGCGCACCGGCCCGGAGAGCGCCGCACGGCTTGCCGCCTACCTCGACCGCAAGGCCGAGGCTGCATGATTGTGTCGAACCCGAGCCGGCGCGAGACCGGTCAGGCATAACTCAGGGAGGGAACGATGAGCCGTTACGTCGGGGCCATCGACCAGGGCACCACGAGCAGCCGCTTCATGGTGTTCGATCGCGAGGGCAGCGTCATCGCGCTGGCCCAGGCCGAGCACGCACAGATCTATCCGGCCCCCGGCCATGTCGAGCACGACGCCGCCGAGATCTGGACCAAGACGCAGGGCGTGATGCGCGAGGCCCTGGAAAAAGCCGGCCTCCAGCCCACCGACCTTGCGGCCGTCGGCATCACCAACCAGCGCGAGACCACGCTGATCTGGGACCGCCGCACCGGCAAGCCGCTGCACAACGCCCTGGTCTGGCAGGATACCCGCAACGACCGGCTGGTCTCCGAATTCGCCCGCGACGGCGGCCGCGACCGGTTCCGCGACCTCACCGGCCTGCCCCTGGCGAGTTATTTTTCCGGTCTCAAGCTGCGATGGCTTCTGGACCATGTCGAAGGCGCCCGCGAGCGGGCCGAGTCCGGCGACGTGCTGTTCGGCAACATCGACACTTGGCTGGTCTGGAACCTCACCGGCGGCATCGAGGGCGGGCTGCACGTCACCGACGTGACCAATGCCAGCCGCACGCAGCTGATGTCGCTGAAATCCCTGGACTGGGACGACGGCATGCTGGCGACCTTCGGCATCCCGCGGGCGATGCTGCCGAAAATCGTGTCCTCCAGCGAGGTCTACGGCGAGACCAAGGCGCCGTTCGCCGGCGTACCGATCGCCGGCATCCTGGGCGACCAGCAGGCGGCCCTGTTCGGGCAGACCTGCTTCAGTCCGGGCGAAGCCAAGAACACCTACGGCACCGGCTGCTTCGCGCTGATGAACACCGGCGACACGCCGATCCCGTCGAAGGCCGGCCTCATTACCACCCTGGCCTACCGCCTCGACGGCCAGAAGCCGGCCTACGCGCTGGAGGGCTCGATCGCGATCACCGGCGCCCTGGTGCAGTGGCTGCGCGACAACCTCCACATGATCAAGGATTCGGCCGAGGTCGAGACGCTCGCCACCACCGTGGAGGACAATGGCGGCGTCTACTTCGTGCCGGCCTTTTCGGGCCTCTACGCGCCGCACTGGAACGAGGGCGCCCGCGGGCTGATCATCGGCCTGACCCGCTACGTCAACCGCGGCCACATCGCCCGCTCGGTGCTGGAGGCGACCGCCTTCCAGACCCACGAGGTGCTCCAGGCGATGGCCCAGGATTCCGGGATTCCGGTCAAGGAGCTGCGCGCCGACGGCGGCATGGTCGCCAACAACACGCTGATGCAGTTCCAGGCCGACATGCTCGACGTGCCGGTGGTGCGCCCGAAAGTCTCCGAGACCACGGCGCTCGGCGCCGCCTACGCGGCCGGCCTCGCGGTCGGTTACTGGAAGGGCCTCGACGACCTCAAGCGCAACTGGGGCGTCGACAAGCGCTGGACCCCGAAGATGGATGCCGGCCAACGCGAAAAGATCGCCGCCGCCTGGGGCCGGGCGGTGCAGCGCTCCTTCGACTGGAAGCTCGACGAGGATTGAGGTGAGGGCCTTCGGGCCGGATCACGCCTACCCGCGACCTCATCCTGAGGTGCTGCGCAGCAGCCTCGAAGGAGGGCTCCAGGGATCGCAGGTCCGGCTGGAGGGCTCCTTCGAGGCCTCCGCTGCGCTCCGGCACCTCAGGATGAGGGAAGAGATTGGAAGATCGATAGATATCGACAATCATCTCTCAGCATTACACGCTCGAACAAGCTGTAAAATCTTACAATAAGCAGCAACCGGGGGAGATCAAACCATGACATCGCCATTCCTGGGTGAATTCCTCGGCACGATGACGCTGATCGTGCTGGGAGACGGCGTCGTCGCCGGCGCCCTGCTCAAGCAGTCCAAGGCGGAGAGCGCCGGCTGGATCGCGATCACGGCCGGCTGGGCCTTCGGCGTGCTGGCCGGAATCTTCGTCGCCACCGCCACCGGCAGCCCGGACGCGCATCTCAACCCCGCCGTCACCGTGGCCGGCGCCATCAGTTCCGGGGATTTTTCCAAGCTCGCGATCTACATCCCGGCGCAGACGCTCGGCGCCTTCGCGGGCGCCGCGATCGTCTGGCTCCATTACCTGCCGCACTGGGCGGCGACGCCCGAGCAGGACCTGAAGCTCGCCTGCTTCTGCACCGGCCCGGCGATCCGGGACGCCAAGGCCAACTGGACCTCCGAGATCATCGCCACCTTCTTCCTGATCCTGACGATCTCGGCGCTGGTGACCAACACGCTCGGCGCGTCCGGGGCGATCCCGCGCGGGGTCGCGCCCTACATGGTCGGCATGCTGGTCTGGGGTATCGGCCTCTCGCTCGGCGGCACCACCGGCTACGCCATCAACCCCGCCCGCGACCTCGGGCCGCGCCTCGCCCACGCGGTGCTGCCGATCGCCGGAAAAGGCTCGTCCGACTGGGGCTACGCGCTGATCCCGGTGGCGGGCCCGGTGATCGGGGCGGTCCTGGCCGGGCTGCTGGTGCGGGGGCTCGGGATCTGAGCGGATCACGGGATGCGGGCGCGCATCCGATGCGTCCGCGTTTTGCAGGGGCTCAGTCGAAAACGATCGGCTGGCCGAGGCTCACCCAATCAAGCATAGCCTGCAGCAGCTCCGGTGTCGTGTAATCCGCGATGTCTGCCGCCGAGAAGCCATCGGTGTGCCGCTTCTCATCGTACCAGCCCTGAAAGTCGGCGTAGTGAGCGAGGATCCGGGCCGCGCCGGGCGCCGCGATGCCGGCTTCACTGACAAGCCAATTGCGAACTTTCCGAACGGCGATCTGATAATCCGCTTGATGATACTGAATATCCGAACCTGATATATCGGAGATGGATGCTTGGTAGCGGTACGGCTTCTCTTCCAAGACGAGCAACCGTTTCGCGTCCCGGCCTGAACCGAACCATCGCCGGCACGCCCAATCGATCCCGTACTCGAACGGCATGTTGAGACGATAGTATTCTCCGGCCGTGGTCGCCTGTGCGCGACTGAGATCGTGGATGGAGAATTTGCAGGCCTCGATCAGGTCCGTAATCTTCTCCAGCCGCACCTCCGCGGAGTCGTTCCGTTCCCGCGCGATCCTCGGACTGAAGCCGAGGTAGACCACACAGAAGAGGATGGCCTGCAGGATCGGTTCGTAGGCTTCGTCGAAGGGACAGTTGATGAAAACCGAGCGCTCAAAGGCAGCTTCGGCCACGGTCAGCCATTCGGCTGGCCGGACTCGGCCCTGTAGGAGTCGCGCTCGCGGATCCGACCATCCGGACCATGGATGAACAAAATGGTCCTCTGCTTGCGCGCGACCTCGCGGCCCTTCGCGATCGCCTCCGCCTGGGTCTCGAAGGTCTTCGACGCCTTCGCAGCCCCTGCACGGCGGAGGCTCCAGCGCGATCCACTCGGCGAAACGTGCTGACTCGGCTTGCCCATTCTAGAAGGCCCCTTCGATCGGGATGCATCATAGGGATGATTCCCTCACCGTTGAAGATCTGGCTTCGGCTGGGCGTTGAGTCGTCGGACAAGCTGTCTGCGCGAAGGCGCGCTGCAGCGTCGCGCCGGTTTGCGGGAGGGCGGTAGAACCTCTAAGTCAGTCCTCTCTGAACGACCGCGCCTCCGGGCGCTTCCCCGCGGTGTGGCAGCCCTCGACCTATGGCCGTCGTCCTCGACATCCTGAAGAACGATCCGCGCTCCGCGCGCCTGCGCCACCCCGAGAAGGCGCACCGGCCGGACCAGCCGGTCCAGGCCAAGAAGCCGGACTGGATCCGGGTCAAGGCGCCGGGCTCAAAGGCCTGGACCGAGACCCAGAAGATCGTGCGCGAGCACGGCCTGGTCACGGTCTGCGAGGAGGCCGGCTGCCCGAATATCGGCGAGTGCTGGGAGAAGCGGCACGCCACCTTCATGATCATGGGCGACACCTGCACGCGGGCCTGCGCCTTCTGCAACGTCCGCACCGGTCTGCCCAACGCGCTGGACGCCCTGGAGCCCGAAAAGATCGGCGACTCGGTGGCCAAGCTCGGCCTCCACCACGTGGTGATCACCTCGGTGGACCGGGACGACCTGAAGGACGGCGGCGCCCAGCATTTCGCCCGGACCATCGCGGCGATCCGCCGGGCGAGCCCCGGCACCACCGTGGAGATCCTCACCCCCGACTTCCTGCGCAAGGACGGCGCCCTGGAGGTGGTGGTCGCGGCCAAGCCCGACGTGTTCAACCACAACCTGGAAACGGTGCCGGCCAAGTACCTGACGGTGCGGCCGGGCGCCCGCTACTTCCACTCGGTGCGGCTGCTGCAGCGCGTGAAGGAACTCGACCCGACGATCTTCACCAAGTCCGGCATCATGGTCGGGCTCGGCGAGGAGCGCAACGAGGTGCTCCAGCTCATGGACGACCTGCGCTCCGCCGAGGTCGACTTCCTCACCATCGGCCAGTACCTGCAGCCGTCGAAGAAGCACCACGAGGTGGTGCGCTTCGTGCCGCCCGACGAGTTCAAGACCTACGAGACCACTGCCTACGCCAAGGGTTTCCTGCTGGTCTCGGCCACGCCGCTCACCCGCTCGTCGCACCATGCCGGCGAGGACTTTGCCAAGCTTCAGGCGGCCCGGCTCGCCAAGCATGCTGCCTCGCACGCCCCCGCCCTCTCGGCCTGAGCACGTCGGAACAGAAATGCCGTCTTTCCGGGTTACCCGTACGGTGCGGCATTCGCCGCAGCAGATGTACGATCTCGTGGCCGATGTGGAGCGCTACCCGGAATTCCTGCCGCTGTGCGAATCCCTGCGGGTGATCCGCCGCCAGGATATGCCGGAGGGCGGGCAGGTGCTGATCGCCGAGATGGGGGTCGGCTACAAGGCGATCCGCGAGCGCTTCACCACCCGGGTCAGCCTCGATCCAGGCCACCACAAGATCGTCGCCGAGTATATCGACGGCCCGTTCCGGCACCTCGAGAACCGCTGGTCGTTCAAGGAGGCGCCGAACGGCGGTTGCGCCGTCGACTTCTTCATCACCTATGAGTTCAAGAGTCGGACCCTCGGGCTCCTGATGGGCACGATGTTCGACCGCGCCTTCCGCAAGTTCACCGACGCCTTCGAGGGGCGGGCGGACCGGATGTACGGCACCGTCTGAACACGTCAGCTCTGGACCGGGGCGGACACATGCTCCGGCCGCACGCCCATCCCGATCATCCGGGCGGGCAGGGCCTGGAGCATCGGCAGCCGGTCGAGGATGCGCAGGGCCAGCGGCGCCCGGAACGGCGCGTCGGCCCTGAGCGCGGTGGCGATCACCCGAGCCTGGATCATCCGTTGCAGCGCCTGCGTGGCCCGGACCGGAAAGAGCCGCCGGGCCTGAACGCGGGCGAGGTCGGCCTCGGCGACCGGCCCCGCCCGCAGGGGCCCGGCCAGGATGTTAGCCGCCGCCACCGCGTCCTGGATCGCCAGGTTGATGCCGACCCCGCCGACCGGCGACATCGCGTGGGCGGCATCGCCGATGCAGAGCAGGCCGGGACGGTGCCAGCGCGCCAGCCGGTCGACGGTGACGGTCAGGAGCTTGACGGCCTCCCAGTCGGCGATGGCCTCGGTGCGGTCGGCCAGGAACGGCGCGATCTCGGCGACCGCCGCCCGGAAGGCCGGCAGCCCCTTGGCGCGGAGCGCCGCGTCGCCGCCCTTCGGGACCACGTAGGCGCATTGCCAGGTGTCGCCCCGGTCCAGCGTGATCAGGATGCGCCCGGGCCCGAACCGGCCGGCCGCCGCCTCCGGGTCGCCGTCCCGGCGGGGCAGGCGGAACCACAGCACGTCGATCGGCGCCCCGAAGGCCCGGGGCACGAAGCCGGCGCGTTCGCGCATCGCCGAGTGGCGCCCGTCCGCGCAGAGCACGAGGTCGGCCCGGATCTCCATCGGCCCGTCCGGCCCCTCGGCCCGCACGCCCGCGATCCGGCCCTCCGCCTCGATGAGGTCGCGGGCCTCGGTCCGGCGGATCAGCCGGAAACCCGGATAGTGCTCCGCCTCACCGGCCAGAAAATCCAAAAAGTCCCATTGCGGCATGAAGGACAGGAAGCGGTTGCGGGTCGGCAGCCGGCTGAAATCGGCGACCCGGTAGCTCCGGCCGTCCACGACCCCCGAGAAGCTCTCGACCCGCCGCTGGGGGAGGGCGCGGAAGCGCTCGGCGAGGCCCAGCTCGTCCATCAGGTCGAGGGTGGAGGGGTGGATCGTGTCGCCGCGGAAGTCGCGCAGGAAATCCCCGTGCTTCTCCAGAACCGTCACGCCGATCCCGGCCCGGGCGAAGAGCAGGCCGGCCATCATCCCGGCCGGGCCGCCGCCGACGATGCAGAGCTGGGTCTTCAGGCTGTCCATCGGACCCTCCCTGCGAATGGATCAGTCCGCCAGCGCCCCTTCGAGCAGGCCGAGCGCGTCGGCAACCGCCGCGCGGCGGATCTGTCCACGGCCGAGATCGCCGTAGCGCCGCTCCAGGTGGCGGCGTCCGCCCTCGCGCTGGGCCAGACCGAAATGCACCAGCCCGACCGGCTTGTCGGCACTGCCGCCGCCGGGGCCGGCGATGCCGGTGATCGCCACCGCGACCGCGGCGCGCGAGGCGGACAGCGCTCCGCAGGCCATGGCCCGGGCCACGTCCTCGCTGACGGCGCCGTACCGCTGGATCAGGTCCATCGGCACCCCGATCGCTTCCGCCTTGGCCTCGTTCGAGTAGGTGACGTAGCCGCGCTCCAGGACGGCCGAGGACCCGGGCACCGCGGTGAGCAGCCCCGCCACCAGGCCGCCGGTGCAGGATTCGGCGGTGACGATCGTCCGCCCGGCCGCCGCGTAGGCCGCGACCAGCGCCTCGGCGCGTTCGAGAAGCTCCGTGTCGTCGATCATCGCGCGAGGCTCGCCCTGGGCCGGAGCGCCCTATCTCGTGTTGTGCCGCAAGGTAGGCCCCGGCTCAAGGACCGGCCGCCCCAACAGGAGACCCCAACCCGATGATCTTCCCCGCGACCACGGCCTTCTACGCTGCGCTGCTCGCCCTCGTGTATCTCGGCCTGTCCGGCTGGGTGATGGGATCACGCGTCGCCGGCAACGTCCTGTTCGGGGACGGCGGCGACGAATCCATGCTCAAGCGGGTCCGCTCGCACGCCAATTTTTCGGAATATGTCCCGCTGGCGCTGATCCTGGTCGGCCTGCTCGAAGCCGGCGGTAGCGGCCACGGCCTCGTCCAGGGGCTTCTGATCGCCCTGCTGGTCGGCCGCATCCTCCACCCGATCGGCATGTTCGCCGCGCCCAACTCCCCCCGCCAGTTCGCCTGCCGGGGCGGCGGGATTTTGCTGACGCTGGCCGTGCTCGCCATCGCGGCGATCGCGCTGCTGCTGCGGGCGGCGTGATTTTCTTTTTTGAGAGGGGATTCGCCTGGTCACGACTGGCGCCCCTCCAACCAATCCCCTCATCCTGAGGCGACGGAGCGAAGCGAAGGCCTCGAAGGAGGCCTCCAGCCGGCCGCGCGATCTCTGGAGGGCTCCTTCGAGGCTCGCTGCGCTCACACCTCCGGATGAGGGAGTGAGTGGGATAGACCTTGTGGGGCGCGCCAGCCGGCATAGCTGGTTGGCCGGGCTTCCGCCCACGCCAAGCGGTCGCGAACCGTGACAGGCGCATAAGGGCAGAGGCAGGATCCACGCTCGTCTTCCCTCCCCGCAAAGGGGGGGAGGAAAGCGTCGGCGCCCCTCACCCCTGCCGCATCGCAGTCTCGGCCTCGGCGTCGAGCGCGGGGCCGTCCTCCTCGGGCAGGCGGATCGTGGCGGCGGCCTGGGCGGCGAGGCCCTCGGCGCGGCCGACGAAGCCGAGTTTTTCCGTGGTGGTCGCCTTGATCGAGACGGCGGTCAGCGGCACGCCGGCGATGGCGGCAATGCGGGCGCGGATCGCCTCCCGGTGCTGGCCGATCCGCGGCGCCTCGGCGAGCACCGTGATGTCGAGGTGGTCGATCCGGCCGCCCCGCGCCCGGACCAGCCCGCAGGCATGGGCCAGGAACTGGTCGGACGAAGCACCGCGCCAGCGCTCGTCGGAGGGCGGGAAATGGGTGCCGATATCGCCGTCCGCGATGGCGCCGAGCAGCGCGTCGGTGAGCGCGTGCAGCGCCACGTCGCCGTCGGAATGCGCGAGCACGCCGCGATCGGCCGGGATCTTGATGCCGCCGAGCCAGACATGGTCGCCGGACGTGAAGGCGTGGACGTCGAAGCCGGTGCCGAGGCGGGTGACGTAGGCGGTCATGGCGCGGGCTCCGGGCGCGGGTAATTCGGATGGGTCGGACGCGAAGGCCCGGTCCGCCTCGATCAGGTCGGCGGGCTGGGTGATCTTGCGGTTGGCGATGTCGCCGACGAACACCACCACCGGCAAGCCCGCCCATTCGGCGAGCGCCCCGTCATCGGTGAAGCCGTCGAGGCCTTGCACGGCGGCGTCGCGATGGGCGCCGAGCAGCGGCGCGAAGGCGAAGGCCTGGGGGGTCTGGACCGCGCGGAGATGCTCCCGAGGCGGGGTCTCGTGCACCCGGCCGATGCCGGGGGCGATCTCGGCGACGCGCTTGACCGTGTCGGTCACCGGCACGCCGGGCACCGCGGCGCCGTGGTCGCGCCCGGCCGCGATCGCCCGGGCGATCAGGGCGGCGTCGACATAGGGGCGGGCGGCGTCGTGGACCAGCACGATCTCCGGCGCCGCGCCGGCCGCCAGGGCTTCGAGCCCGGCGCGAACCGAGAGCTGGCGAGTCGCCCCGCCCTCGACCGGGGCGCCGATTTTTGTTCGGAGTTCGGGAGCGAGCTCGTCCAGGCAGCTGAGGAAGAAATCCGCGGCGTCGGCGGCGATCACGGGCTGGATCCGGTCGATCGCGTCCTGGGCGGCCAGCGCGGCGAGCGTCCGGGTCAGGACCGCTTGGCCGCCGACCCTGCGGTACTGCTTGGGGGTGCCGCCGCCGATGCGGATGCCGCGGCCAGCCGCGACCACCACCGCGGCGACGCCGGACCCCGTCTCGACGGGTCCGGTGGCAGGCGTGCCGGTGGCGGGCATGGGCGGCGAACTCGTGGAGACCGGGAAGCGGACGGCAGCGGGCGCGCGGGCCTGCCGTGCTGCCGAACCTCTGCCGGTGAGGGTGCCCGTCGTTTAAGCGGGGGAGGGCGCGAAATCAACGCGCGGCCCCCGCTTGCCAGCGGACCGCATTTGCCTCATTGTTGTGCAGAATGGCGACTGATCATTATTTAAGCGCGCTGCGCGGGGGACGAACGGCAGGTAGGGGGGATTCTTCCGCCCCGCTCTGCCTGCTCGCGCCCCTGTCGGGAGTCACCGACCTGCATATGCGCCGGATCGCCCTACGGTGCGGCGCCGACGCGGTGGTGTCCGAGATGGTGGCGGCGCGCGAGTTCGCCCGCGGCGCCGGCGAGGCGACCCTGCGGGCGGACGGCTCGGGCGTCGACCTGCACGTGGTCCAGCTCGCCGGCTGCGAGGCAGAGCCCATGGCCGAGGCCGCCCGGCTCGCCGAGGCGGGCGGGGCCGACGTGATCGACGTGAACATGGGCTGCCCGGCCAAGATCGTCACCGGGATCGCCTCGGGCTCGGCGCTGATGCGCGACCTCGACCATGCCGAGCGGCTGCTCGCGGCCGTGCGCGGCGCGGTATCGGTGCCGGTCACCGTCAAGATGCGGCTGGGCTGGGACGACGCCACCCGCAACGCCGTCGATCTCGCGACCCGGGCCGAGCGGCTCGGGCTCAACGCCGTCACCGTCCACGGCCGGACCCGGCAGCAATTCTACACCGGCGTGGCCGACTGGGCCGCGATCCGCCCCGTGGTCGAGGCTTTGTCGATCCCGGTGATCGCCAACGGCGACGTCGTCGACCTCGCAAGCGCTCGGGCGTGCCTCGCGGCCTCCGGCGCGGCCGGGGTGATGATCGGGCGGGCGGCCACCGGGCGGCCCTGGCTGGTCGGACAGGTGGCGGCGGCGCTCACCGGCCGTCCCGCGGAGCCGCCGTCCCGGGCCGAGCAGGCCGCGCTGGCGGCCGCGCATTACGCCGGCCTGCTGTCGCTCTACGGCCTCCGCATGGGCGTGCGCCACGCCCGCAAGCATCTGGCCGCCTATGCCGAGACCGGCGGGGCGCTGGAGCCGGCCGAGCGCACCGCGCTCCTCACCACAACCGATCCCGAGGTGGCGCTGGCGTTGCTCGCCCGCGCGTTCGGGGTTGCCGAGATCGTCCGGGAGGCCGCGTGAGCGAGGACGCCTTTCCGCACGATCCCGGCGGCCGGCGCGCCCCGGCCGGGGAGGCCGTGCTCAACGCCCTGCCGCTGCCGGTCCTGACCATCGGCGGCGACGAGCGGATCCTCCATTGCAACCACGCCGCGGAGGCGTTCTTCGACTATTCCGCGCGCCTGATGCAGCGCCGCCGCCTGCGCGACATCATCCCGTTCGCCTCGCCGATCATCGCGCTCGTGGCCGAGGTCCGGCGCCGCCGCGCCAGCGTCAGCGAGTACCGGGTCGAGCTGACCCAGCCCCGCCTCGGCCTGGAGCGCAGCGTCGACGTGTTCGCGACGCCGCTCGCCGACGACGACGACGCCGTGGTGATGATGCTCCAGGAGCGCACCATCGCCGACAAGATGAACCGCCAGCTCACCCACCGCGGCGCCGCGCGCTCGATGGTGGCGCTCGGCGCGATGCTGGCCCACGAGATCAAGAACCCGCTCGCCGGCATCCGCGGCGCCGCGCAGCTCCTGGAGGGCACCGGCGCCGAGGAGGACCGGATGCTCACCCGGCTGATCTGCGACGAATCCGACCGGATCGTCCGCATCGTCGAGCGGATGGAGCTGTTCGGCGACGAGCGCCCGTCCGATCGCGGCGCCGTCAACGTCCACGGGGTGCTCGATCAGGTGAAGCGCTCGGCGCAGTCGGGGTTCGCGCGCCATATCCGCTTCGTCGAGACCTACGATCCGTCGCTGCCGCCGGTGCTCGGCAGCCGCGACCAGTTGATCCAGGTGATCCTGAACCTCGTGAAGAACGCCGCCGAGGCGATCGGCCCCGACGCGGTCGAGGGCGAGATCACCCTGTCCACGGCGTTCCGCACCGGCCTGCGCCTGCAGGTGCCGGGCTCGCGCGAGCGGGTCAGCCTGCCGATCGAGGTCGCGATCCGCGACAACGGTCCGGGCATCTCGGCCGAGCTGCTGCCCGACCTGTTCGACCCGTTCGTGACCACCAAGGCCCAGGGCTCCGGCCTCGGACTTGCATTGGTGGCCAAGATCGTCGGCGACCACGGAGGCATCGTCGAGTGCGATCCCGCCCCCCGCCGCACGACGTTCCGCATCCTCCTGCCGATGTCCAGCGCCCGCGACGGGCGCGAATCGGCGGTCGATCCGTGATGTCGCCTTGTGTTTCGGCCACCCGGCCGGAGGTCTGAGTAGAGAGTCATGCCGAACGGCCACATCATCGTCGCCGACGACGACGCCGCCATCCGCACGGTGCTGAACCAGGCACTGTCCCGGGCCGGCTACGAAGTCCGCTCGACGGGCAATTGCGCCACCCTCTGGCGCTGGGTCGCGCAGGGCGAGGGCGACCTCGTCATCACCGACGTGGTGATGCCGGACGAGAACGTGTTCGACCTGCTGCCCCGCATCAAGCGGGTGCGGCCGGAACTGCCGATCATCGTCATGAGCGCGCAGAACACCTTCATGACGGCGATCCGCGCCTCGGAGCGGGGCGCCTACGAGTACCTGCCGAAACCCTTCGACCTGAAGGAGCTGATCGCCATCGTGGGCCGCGCGCTGTCGCGGCCCCGCGGGGCGCCCGCGGCCGGCGCGCCGCCCGACAACGAGGACATCCCGCTGGTCGGGCGCTCGCCCGCCATGCAGGAGATCTACCGGGCGCTCGCCCGGCTGATGCCCACCGACCTCACCGTGATGATCACCGGCGAGTCCGGCACCGGCAAGGAGCTGGTCGCCCGGGCGCTGCACGATTACGGCCGCCGCCGCACCGGCCCGTTCGTGCCGGTCAACATGGCCGCGATCCCGCGCGACCTGATCGAGTCCGAGCTGTTCGGCCACGAGAAGGGCGCCTTCACGGGCGCGCTCCAGCGCTCGGCCGGCCGGTTCGAGCAGGCCGAGGGCGGCACGCTGTTCCTCGACGAGATCGGCGACATGCCGATGGAGGCCCAGACCCGGCTGCTGCGCGTGCTCCAGCAGGGCGAGTACACCACGGTCGGCGGGCGGGTTCCGATCAAGACCAACGTCCGGATCATCGCGGCGACCAACAAGGACCTGCGGATCTCGATCCAGCAGGGCATTTTCCGCGAGGACCTGTTCTTCCGCCTCAACGTCGTGCCGCTGCGGCTGCCGGCCCTGCGGGAGCGGTCCGAGGACGTGCCGGACCTGATCCGCCACTTCTTCGTGCTGGTCGAGCGCGAGGGCCTGACCCGCAAGTCGCTTGACGGCGACGCCATGGAGCGGCTCAAGCGCTACCGCTGGCCCGGCAACGTCCGCGAGCTGGAGAACCTGGTCCGGCGGCTGGCCGCGCTCTATCCGCAGGAGACCATCACCGGCCCGGTGATCGAGGCCGAGCTCGACACCCTGCCGCTCGCCGCCCCGGCCTCGGCCAACGGCAGCGCCCGCAAGGCCAATGGCGAATCCGAGAGCCTGTCCAGCGCGGTGGAGCGCCACCTGTCGGATTATTTCTCGGGCTACCGGGACACGCTGCCGCCGCCCGGGCTCTATCACCGGATCCTGCGGGAGATCGAAGGCCCGCTGATCGGCGCGGCTTTGGCGGCCACGCGGGGCAACCAGATCCGCGCGGCGGAGCTGCTGGGGGTCAACCGCAACACCCTGCGCAAGAAGGTCCGCGACCTCGACCTGCAGGTGTTCCGCACCGCCCGGTAACGGGTTCCCAAAGGGCCTGCGGCCCTTTGGCGGGGGTGTCGGGGCGCGCAGCTCCGAACGCGCTCAGCGCCGCGGCAGGATCGGGTCGCCGCGCATCAGGGCGTTGAGCCGCTCGGTGTCGAAGCCGTTCGGGATGCTGGGCACGGCCGCCTTCGGGGCCGGCGCAGCCTTCACCGGCGCCGGGAGCGACCCGGTCGCCGAGGGCTCGGCCTGGGCGGCGCGCACCACGGCCGGCGGCGCCAGATGGGCGAGCCGGTCGGCGCTGACGAGGGCGACGATCGCCGTCGAGACCAGCACGAGGACGCCGCCGAAGAGAGAACGCAGGATACGCACGCAGACGACCCGGAACGCGACTTGAGACGGCAACAGATTACCCGCCGGCCCGTTAACGAAGCTCACCCCATGTGTCCGGGATGGGTGCCAATGTTCGGGAGGCGATATTGACGAACGTCCAGGCCACCGCGAGCGACAGCCCGTTCATCCAGGGCCGCAACGCCCGCCTCTACGGTAAGCCGGCGAGCGAATGTCCCTATCCGGAGGGCTCCGAAGAGCATGCCGGCTGGATGCAAGCTTACGAGGAGGCCGCCACCTCAGATCCGGCGGAGAAGCCGTGAGCGGTGGGACCGGGTGGGCGCAGCGCGATATAATCGTCGACCGCTTCGCGGAACGCGGCCTCGAGCGCGCGTCTGCTCTCGCCGTGGAAGCTGATGACGTCGTTGATATGGGCGATCTGGCCGAAGAGCAGCCCATCCTCGGCGTCGAATTCGACGCGGGCTGAGAAGCCCCGATAGGTCAGCATGTCCACGGCGATACTCCTGGCGGGCGTCGTTGAAACTATCGCTTCCGCACGGTGTGAAAAGGGCAGCGTACCTTCAAACCACCGCGTCATTCCGGAGCCGCATAGCGGAACCTGGAATCCAGAACCGCAGGTCGATCAGAACTTTGCACTGTCAGCGGCTCTGGATTCCGGGCTCGCCTGCGGCGCCCCGGAATGACAAAGCGGGTTTGACAGCCGTCCGGTGCGTCCCAGAGTTCCAACGGAATGCACAACCTCCGTGTCGGCCGAGAAAGCCTCTCGATCGCGCCTCAGGCTTGACCTCGCCCGAACCGGCGGGCTTCGTGCATTGCAGCGCAACGCGATCGTCGAGCCCCAATGTCCCTGACGCCCAAGCCCGAGTCGAAGCAAACATTCGGGGCGGCGACTTGCCTCGTCCATGCGGGCCGGGATCCGGGCGCGCAGCACGGCTTCGTCAACACGCCGATCTATCGCGGCTCGACCGTGCTCTACCCGACCTACGACGCGATCAAGCACCGGCGCGGGCGCTACAATTACGGCACCTCGGCGACGCCCACGATGGACTCGCTCACCGACGCCTGGACCGAACTCGCCGGCGCCGCCGGCACGGTGGTGACGCCCTCGGGTCTCTCGGCACTGACCGTCGCCCTGATGGCCGCGGTCTCGGCCGGCGATCACCTGCTGGTGACCGACTCGGCCTACCGCCCGACCCGGCAGTTCTGCGACGGCGTCCTGGCCCGGTTCGGCGTCGCGGTCACTTATTACGACCCGACCGTGGGGGCCGGCATCGCGGAGCTGATGCGCCCGAACACCAAGGCGGTGCTGGTCGAGGCGCCCGGCTCGCAGAGCTTCGAGATGCAGGACGTCCCGGCGATCGCGGAGGTCGCGCATGCGCAGGGCGCCTGCGTGATCATGGACAACACCTGGGCGACGCCGCTGCTGTTCCCGCCCCACGCGCGCGGGGTCGACATCGCGGTCGAGGCGGGGACCAAGTACCTGAGCGGCGGGTCCGACCTTCTGATCGGCCTGGCCTCGGCCAACGCCGCGTATTACCCGGCACTGCGGCGCACCTTCGATCATCTTGCCCCCTGCGCCGGTGCCGAGGACATCTTCCTGGCGCTCCGGGGCATGCGGACCATGGCGCTGCGCCTGCGCGAGCACGGACGCGTCGGGCTGGAGATGGCCCGCTGGTTTCAGGCGCGGCCGGAGGTGCTGCGGGTGCTGCATCCCGGGCTGCCGGAGGATCCCGGCCACGCGATCTGGAAGCGCGACTTTGCCGGCGCCTCCGGGTTGTTCGGGGTGATCCTCAAGCCGGTGCCCGAGGCCGCGGTCGCCGCCATGCTGGACGGGCTGGAGCTGTTCGGGATGGGTTTTTCCTGGGGCGGCTTCGAGAGCCTGGTGATCCCGTTCGACTGCGCCGGCTACCGGACCGCCACCCAGTGGGCCCCGGGCGGCCCGGCCCTGCGCTTCCACATCGGGCTGGAGGACATCGCCGACCTCCAGGCCGATCTCGACGCCGGCTTCGCCCGCCTGCGGGCGGCGTCCTGACGGCCTGCGCCGTCGTCGCGCGCGATGACGGAGGGATGACGGCGCATTTGACCTTCCCGTCCGATCCTGATTGACCGGCCGGGCATGAGCACGAGCCTCTCCGCCGACGGCGTCCCGCGCCTCGCCTCTGTCGACCGGACCGGCCGCGGGCTCGACGCGCTGAGCCTGACCCATGCCCGCGCCGTCCTGGCCCTGCTGGCTTTGTGCCTGCTGCTGTTCCTGCCCGGCCAGATCTCGCTGCAGCCGATGGACCGGGACGAGCCGCGCTTCGCCCAGGCCTCGAAGCAGATGCTGGAGAGCGGCGACCTCGTCGACATCCGCTTCCAGGGGGAGGCCCGGCACAAGAAGCCGGTCGGGATCTACTGGGCGCAGGCCGCCGCGGTGGCGGCGGGTGAGGCGCTCGGCGTCCCCGACGCACGCCGGCAGATCGCCCTGTACCGGATCCCGTCGCTGATCGGCGCCACCGCTTCGGTGCTGCTCGCCTACTGGGCGGCCCTGGCGTTCCTGCCCCGCCGCCTCGCGCTGCTGGCCGCCGCCCTGTACGGCGCCGGGCTGATGCTCGCGGCCGAGGCGCATCTCGCCAAGACCGACGCCCTGCTCGCCGCCTGCGCCACCGCCAGCCTCGGGGCGCTCGCCCGGGTGTGGCTGGCATACCGGGCCAGCGGAACCGTGGGCCGCGCGGTCTTCCCGGCCTTCTGGCTGGGGATGGCGCTCGGCATCCTGGTCAAGGGGCCGATGGTGCCGCTGTTCGTCGTGCTGCCGGCGCTGATCCTGTCGGTGGTCGCGCGCTCGGGCCGCTGGCTGCTCGCCCTGAAGCCATGGGCGGGGCTGGCGCTGACGCTGCTGCTGGTGGCGCCGTGGTTCGCGGCGATCGCCTGGAAGAGCGGCGGCGCCTTCTACGCCGAGGCGGTCGGGCACGACATGCTCGGCAAGGTTGGCGGCGCGGCCGAGCGCCACTGGGCGCCCCCGGGGGCCTACACGCTGGCGTTCTTCGCGACCTTCTGGCCGGGCGCGGCCTTCGCGGCGATGAGCCTGCCGCTCGCCTGGCGCGCCCGGCGCGAGCCGGCCTTCGCGTTCCTGATCGCGGCGGTGCTGCCGGCCTGGCTGGTCTTCGAGGCGGTGCCGACCAAGCTGCCCCATTATGTCCTGCCGCTGATGCCGTGGCTCGCGATCCTCACCGCCCTGGCCCTCTCGCGCGGCGCCCTCGACCCGCGTCTGCGGGGCGCGCGGGCGACCGCCCTGCTGGTGCCGGCGATCCCCGTGGGCCTGACGCTCGGCCTGTGCCTGGCCGGCTGGCGGCTGGACAGCCATACGCTCCCCTGGACCGCGCTGCCGCTGCTCGCTGCCGCCTGCGCGGTCGCGGCTCTGGCCTGGATGGCCTTCGCGGGCGGCAGGCCCGAGCGCGCCCTGGTGCTCGGAATCGTCGCCTCCTGCCTGCTCGGGCCGGCGGTGCTGGGCGTGGCGCAGCGTGCGCTCCCGGCCCTGAAGGTCTCGCCGCGGCTGGCCGCCCTGCGCGACCGGATGAGCTGCCCGAACCCGCAGGTCGCGAGCCTCGGCTACCGGGAGCCGAGCCTCGTCTTCCTCACCGGCACCGACCTCGCCCTGCCGCCGGACGGCGCCGCCGCTAGGCAGTTCCTGGAGGCGGGCGGCTGCCGGCTGCTGTTCGTCGAGGCCCGGGACCGGGACGACTTCAACGCCGCCTGGCCGGTGGCGCGGGGTGCGCCCGCGCCGCTCGCCGAGGTCGAGGGTTTCAACCTCAATACCGGCCGGCGGGTGTTCGTGACCGCCTACGCGGTGGCCCCATGACCGGCGCCCCGAACCTCAGCGTCGTCGTGCCGGTGAAGAACGAGGCCGGCAACATCGCCCCCCTGGTGGCCGAGATCGAGGCCGCCTGCGCGCCCCTCGGCTTCGAGCTGATCTACGTCGACGACGGCTCCACCGACGCCACGCCGGTCGCCCTGGCGGCGGCCCGCGCCGGCCGGCCGTGGCTGCGGGTGGTGCGGCACGCGCGGGGCGGCGGTCAGTCGGCGGCGGTGCGCAGCGGCGTCCTGGCGGCGCGGGCGCCGATCGTCGCGACCCTCGACGGCGACGGCCAGAACGACCCGGCCTTCATCCCGGCCCTGCTCGCCGCCCTGGAGGCGGGCGGCGCGCAAGCCGGCCTCGCCCAGGGGCAGCGGCGCGGGCGCAAGGACGGGCGCTTCAAGATGCTGCAATCGCGCATCGCCAACGGGGTGCGCGGGCGCATCCTGAAGGACGCCACCCGCGACACCGGCTGCGGCTTAAAAGTGTTTCGCCGCGCCGTGTATCTCCGGCTGCCCTATTTCGACGCCCTGCACCGGTTCATGCCGGCCCTGGTGGTGCGCGAGGGATTTCTTGTGGTCCACCACGACGTGATCGACCGGCCCCGGCTCACCGGACTCTCGAATTACGGCCTGTTCGACCGCCTTTGGGTCGGGCTCCTCGACCTCGCCGGGGTCTGGTGGCTGATCCGGCGCAAGCGGGCCGATCCGCAGCCGCAGGAACTCTTCGCTCCGGCCGCCGCGCCCGCAGACCAGGATGTCGGATGCTGATCCAGCTCGCCCACGATCTGCCGGACTATTTCTACGACGTGTTCGTCACCCGGCTCGATTTCTGGGTGGTGTTCGGCATCGTCGCCCAGATGGTGTTCGGCTCGCGCTTCATCCTGCAATGGATCGCCAGCGAGCGGGCCGGGCGGAGCGTGATGCCGCTCTCGTTCTGGTTCCTGTCGATCCTGGGCGGGCTGATGACCCTGGTCTACGGGTTCGTCCGCCGGGAGCCGGTGATCATCATCGGCCAGGGCCTGTCCACCGGCATCTATCTGCGCAACCTCGCGCTGATCTTTCGCGAGCGCCAGCGGCGGCGGGGCGGCACCGCATGACCCGCGCACCCCTGCCGGATTTCTACGACGACCTCGACGCCACCTTCGGCGAGCTGTGGCGGCTCCTGGCAGAGGGCGCCGCGCAGGGTCGGAGCGGGTTCCACCTGCCGGTGCTGGCGACCCTCGGGCCCGGGGGCGGCCCGCGGCTGCGGACCGTGGTGCTGCGCGCCGCCGATCCCGACGCCGGCACGCTCCGGTTCCACTGCGACCGCCGCTCCGACAAGGCCGCCGAGATCGGGGCGAATCCCGCCTGCGCGCTCACAGCCTACGACGCACCCGCCAAGATCCAGATCCGGATCGAGGGCCGGGCGGTGCTCCATACCGACGACGCCGTCGCGGAAGCCGCCTGGGCGGGCTCCCGGGCGATGAGCCGGGTCTGCTACGGCGCCGACCCCGCGCCGGGCACGGCCCTGCCCACGGGCGGCGCCTACACGCTGCCGGACGAGGAGACCGCGGCCACGCTCGGCCGACCGCACTTCGCCGCCGTGGTGGTGCGGGCCGAGCGCCTGGACTTCCTCTATCTCGACCGCCGCGGCCATCGCCGGGGGGCTTGGCGGAGGGTTCTAGCCGGCTGGACCGGCGGCTGGATCGCACCCTGACCGACCCCGGCGCGCGACCTGCGGTCCGGCCGTCGCGGGGCGGCAAAAATACAGATGAAATTAAAATAACGATGCAATTATACTTGTCGATTTCAATAAATAATGCAAATTTTTTGCTTTTCCCAGTTCAATAATAAGTGAATGCGCCGGATCACGTGCAATTTATTCTCGATTCTGATCAATAATATTTTTATGATGAGGAAAAAATTTAATATGCGCTATGATAGTACGATCATTGCAAGCAGCACGCAGGTTGTGCCATGAAATCGATCTCTAATATTGGCATCACGCCAAAACTTATTTCAATCATTGCTATTATTAGCGTGATATTTTTCGGATGTGCCTGGTATACGTCTCAAAAGATTGCAGCGATCGACGATGCGTACACGAGCCTGCTCGCGCAGGATGCCAGGGCGGCCGTCAAGATGGCGCGCGTGAACCGCAGCGTCATGCACCTCAGCTACGTCGCTTTCCGCGCCGTAGCCGAAGCCGGCACGCCGGAGGGGAGCCGCGCCGGCGACACCCTCGACAGCCTCGACAGCGCCGACGTCATCGTGCCGGAAGCGACAAAGCTGCTCGAAGGCGCACGTCAGGACGCCCCGGTCTTCCGTGAGCGCATGGACCGCGTTGCGACGCAGTTCGACGCCTATGCCCGGATCATCCGCGACATCCGCGACCTGACCGCCAAGGGCCAGATCGCCGAAACGTTGACGCTGGCACATCGGACGGCAGACCCCCTCCGGACGGAACTGATCGCGTCCGTCCGCTCACTGGTGCGCGATATCGATGCTTCGGTCCAGAAGCGGTCCGACGACCTGACCACCGAGACCAACGCGACGCGCTCCCTGCTGCTGAACGTGTCGCTCCTCGGCATCGCGGCGGGCATCGTCGGCGGTATCCTGGTCGTGGTCTTCGGCGTGACGCGCCCGATCCACCGGCTGACGGCCGTTCTGCGGCGCATGGCGGACGGGGAGATCGACGCCGAGATCCCCGAAGCACGGCGCGGCGACGAGATCGGCCTGATCGGCCGGGCCGTGGAGGGCATCAAGGCGCTGGTGGCCCAGAAGGCCGCCGAGCAGGCCGAGATCCGGCGGCTGGCCGACGAGGCGGCCGCGGAGGCGCGCCGCCGGGCCATGCTGGACCTCGCCGACGGCTTCCAGGGCACGGTCGGCCGGATCATCGGCCAGGTCTCGTCCTCGGCGACCGAATTGCAGGCCACCGCCCAGACCATGACCGCCACCGCCACGCAGACCGCCAGCCAATCCACCACCGTGGCGGCCGCGGCCGAGGAGGCCGCCTCCAACGTCAACACCGTGGCGAGCGCGGCCGAGGAGCTGGGCTCGTCGGTCCAGGAGATCGGCCGGCAGGTCGATGGTTCGGCCAAGCTCGCCCAGGGCGCGGTGTCCGAGGCCGACCAGACCGCGACCCTGGTGCAGGAACTCAGCGCCGCCGCCGCCAAGGTCGGGGACGTCGTCAGGTTGATCACCGACATCGCGGCCCAGACCAACCTGCTGGCCCTCAACGCCACCATCGAGGCCGCCCGGGCCGGAGAGGCGGGTCGCGGCTTCGCGGTGGTCGCCGCCGAGGTGAAGGAATTGGCCAACCAGACCGCAAAGGCCACGGAAGAGGTCGCCGGGCAGATCGGCCAGATCCAGAGATCCACCGGCGCGGCCGTCTCGGTCATCGCGGGGATCACCAACCGGATCCGGGAGATCGAGACGGTGGCGACCTCCATCGCGGCCGCGGTCGAGGAGCAGGGCGCGGCGACCCAGGGGATCGTGCGCAACGTCGGACAGGCGGCGCAGGGTACCGGCGCGGTGACCAGCACCATCGTCGGCGTGGCCTCGGCCGCCGAGGAGACCGGCAGGGCGGCGGGCCAGGTGCTCGACGCGGCCTCCGAGCTGTCGCGCCAGTCCGAGCATCTCAGCGGCGAGGTCGGCCGCTTCCTGGCGACGATCCGGGCCGCCTGAGCCCGTCGCCGAACCGCCTCCGTCCGCCCGGGATGTCAGCCCTGCACCGCCCCCCCTGTCGGGCGGGGGCGGCCGGGCGTAAAGCCTCGGCACCGTCCGCTCGCCCGGGTCCGATCGGCGGGTCGACCGGGAGGACACTGTGGGCCTCGTCTACGCGCTCGCCGCCTATCTGAGCTGGGGCCTGCTGGTCCCGGTGCATTTCCGTATGCTCGGGGCCTTCGGCCCGAACCACATCCTGGCCGAGCGGATCGTCTGGTCGAGCCTGTTCGCCGGTGCGCTGGCCCTGGCGCTCGCGTCGCGCAGGCGCCTCAACCTGCCGCTGCCCCTGTGCCGCCGCCACGCCCTGCTGGCGGTCTCGGCCGCGATGATCGGGGTGAACTGGCTGCTCTACCTCTACGCGATCGACCGCGGGCACCTGCTCGACGCGAGCCTGGGCTACTACATCAATCCCCTGGTCAGCGTGGCGTTCGGGCGCATCGTGCTCGGCGAGCGGCTGCGGCCGCTGCAGGCCGTGGCGGTGGGGATCGCGGCGGTGGGCGTCGCGGTCGCGGTCCTGTGGGCGGGGGAGTTGCCGGCCCTGTCGCTGTCGCTCGCGGTGAGCTTTGCGCTCTACGGGCTCGTCCGAAAGATCGTCGGGGTCGACGCGCTGGTCGGGTTCCTGGCCGAGACCCTGCTGCTCCTGCCGCTGGCGATCCTGTGGCTCGTGTTCTCGCCCGAGCCGTTCCTGCCGGCGGAGCCCAAAAGCCTCGCGCTGCTGATGCTGACGGGGGTGACCACCGCGCTCCCGCTGATCTGGTTCGCCGCCGCCGCGGTACGCCTGCGCCTGACCACGCTGGGCCTGCTGCAATACGTCGCCCCGACCTGCCTGCTCGGCCTGAGCGTCCTGGCCTATGGCGAGCACGTGGAACCGCCCCGGGCGGCGATGTTCGTCCTGATCTGGGCGGCGCTCGCCCTCTACAGCGTCGACGCGCTGCGCGGCCGGCGGCCGGTCGAACCTGTGGTCGAGGTCCGGTCGGATCCCGACCCGATGCGTGTATAAGGCAGTCCATGCGCCCCGCGGGGCGCGCGAGACGGGATACCGGCGGGCCGATGAGCGAATCCGAGGGCGGCCGAGGCGTCGTCACCGATGCCGATTACAGGAATCTCGCCGAGACGCTGCCGCAGCTCGCCTGGATCGCCGAGGCCGACGGGACCATCGTTTGGTACAACCAACGCTGGTACGACTACACGGGCAGCACCCTGGAGGAGATGCGCGGCTGGGGCTGGCGCGCCGTCCACCATCCCGACCACGTCGAGGCCGTGACCGAGCGCTTCCGGGCGGCGATCATGCTCGGCCAGTCCTGGGAAGACACGTTCCCGCTGCGCGGCAAGGACGGGATCTACCGCTGGTTCCTGTCCAAGGCCCTGCCGCACCGGGACGCGGCGGGCAACATCCTGCGCTGGTACGGCACCAACACCGACATCTCCCGCCGCCGCGCCGTCGAGGACCGCCTGCGCGATTCCGAGCAGCGCTTCCGGGCCCTGGTGGACGCCTCCGCGGCGGTGATCTGGAACACCAACGCGGTGGGCGAGCTGATGCCGCCCCAGGTCCGCTGGAGCACCTATACCGGCCAGAGCGAGGAGGCTTACCAGGGCTGGGGCTGGGTCGACGCGGTCCATCCCGACGACCGGGGCCACGCCGCCGATGCCTGGGCCGCCTGCGTCGAGGCGCGCAAGCCCTACGAGGTCGAGTATCGCCTGCTCCGCTACGACGGCGCGTGGCGCACCATGGAGGTGCGCGGCGTGCCCGTGCTCGCCGAGGACGGCACCCTGCGGGAATGGGTCGGCACCTGCGTCGACGTCACCGACCGCAAGGAGGCCGAGGAGGCGGTCGAGCGGGCGCGCCAGGCGGCGGAAGCCGCCAACCGGGCGAAAAGCCAGTTCATCGCCAACATGAGCCACGAGCTGCGCACCCCGCTCTCGGCGGTGATCGGCTATTCGGAGATGCTCGGCGAGGAGCTGGAGGATATCGGCCAGGCCGCCCTGCTGCCGGACCTGCGCAAGATCGAGGCGGCGGCCCGGCACCTGCTGTCGCTGATCAACGACGTGCTCGACATCTCCAAGATCGAGGCCGGGCGCATGACCGCCTCGGCCGAGACGTTTTCGGTGTCGGACCTGCTCCGGGACGTCTCCGACGCCACCGGTTCGCTGGTGGAGAAGAAGGGCAACCGCTTCGTCCTCGACGCGGACGGTGCCGAGCTGGGCGCGATGCACCAGGACCAGACCAAGATCCGCCAGTGCCTCCTGAACCTGATCGGCAACGCCGCCAAGTTCACCGAGACGGGGACCGTCACCCTGGCGGTGCGCCGCCACCGGGAGGACGGGGCGGACTGGCTGTCCTTCGCGGTGACCGATACCGGCATCGGGCTGAGCCAGGAGCAGATCGGCCGCCTGTTCGAGCGCTTCGTGCAGGCCGACGAGTCGACCACGCGCCAGTTCGGCGGCACCGGCCTCGGCCTCGCGATCACCCGGGCGTTCTGCCAGACCATGGGCGGCGACATCGCCGTGACCAGCACGGAAGGGCAGGGCGCGACCTTCACGGTCCGCCTGCCCGCGGTGCTCAAGGCCGAGGACGAGCCGCAGGAGATCGCCGCCGAGGCCGCGGCGGCCGCGGTCGAGCCGCACGAGCAGCACGAGACGGTCCTGCTGGTGGACGACGACCCGGCCGCCCGGGAGCTGCTCCAGCGCTTCCTCGAGCGCGAGGGATTCCACGTCCGCACCGCCAATGACGGGCGTGCCGGCCTGACGCTCGCCCGGGCGCTCAAGCCGCGGGCGATCCTGCTCGATGTCGAGATGCCGCGCATGGACGGCTGGGCGGTGCTGCACGCCGTGCGCAACGATCCGGATCTCGCCGGCACGCCGGTGATCATGACCTCGGTGGTGGCCGAGCAGGGGCTCGGCCAGGCGCTCGGCGCCACCGACTACTTCGTCAAGCCGATCGACTGGGACCGGCTGAAGGGCATGATGGAGCGCTACCGCCCGGAAGGGCCCGGGGAGGCGCGCGTCCTCGTGGTCGACGACGACCCGGATGCCCGCGAGCGCCTGCGCCGGTCGCTGGGCCGCGAAGGCTGGACCGTGGACGAGGCCGAGAACGGCCGGATCGCCCTGGAGCGGGTCAGCCAGACGCGCCCGAGTCTGATCCTGCTCGACCTGATGATGCCCGAGATGGACGGGTTCAGCTTCCTGCGGGCCCTGCGCGCCCGGCCGGACGGCGACGTGCCGGTGGTGGTGCTCACCGCCAAGGAGATCACCAGCGCCGAGAAGGCGAGCCTCGGCGCCCACGCCGACCGGGTGATCGCCAAGGGCTCCATGAGCCTCGCCGAGATCGGCCGGCAGTTGCGGGTGCTCTACGCGCGCTCGACCGCCGAGCCGGTCCCGGGCCGGCTCCAGGGCCTGATCGAGCGGCTCGCCGAGAACGATGTGGGAGAGACACCATGAGCGACAACGGGATCGATCCGGACAAGGCGGCGGCGATCCGCCTGCGGGCGCGGCTGGCGGTGGTGGAGCGGGCAGCGTGGTTCGGCCTCGTCCACGCGATGAAGACGCAGCCCGCCGAGACCGAGGCCTACATCGCCTCCGAGCGGGCGCGCTGCGCGGAGGGCTTTGGCGGCACCAGCTGGGCCAAGGATCTCACCGACGCCGAGCGCAAGATGCTCGGCGAGGAGGTCGATGCCGGGCTGGCGCAGCTGATCGCGGATGCGCGCGGGGAGATCTGACCATCGCATCGGCGCAGCGCCCGCGCCGGGCTCATGCTCCGCCAAACAGATCCCGCCAGGCCGGCGGCAGGCCCATGATCGACAGCGGCGCCACCGCCGCGTAGCCCGGCAGGCTCGTCGCGCAATAGACCCCGCGCGCCACACTCCGCGCCAGCACCCGCGCGGCGGCGTCGCCCAGGCGGGCGAGATCGGCCACCGGGTCGGCCAGCGGCACGGCGCCGGTCGCGACCGCGAAGACGAGGTCGCCGTCGAGGGGCGTATGGGCCGGCACCAGGGCGCGGGCGAGGCCGTCCTGCGCGGCCACCGCGAGGCGCCGGCATTGGGCCTTGGTCAGGGCCGCGTCGGTGGCGACCACCGCGAGCGTCGTCGCCGCGCCGGGCAGCGTCCGGGCCGGGAAGGCGAGGGCGTCGGCCGGCACCCGGGCGAGCGAGCCGAGGCCGCCGAATTCGTCCGCCTGCTCGAACGGCGCGGCCCAGAAATGCGGCCCGTCGCCGATGGTCGCATTGCCGAAGGCGTTGACCGCCGCCAACGCGCCGACCGAGAAACCGGTGCCCGGCACGGTCGCCGAGGCCGAGCCGACCCCGCCCTTCAGGCGCCCGGTGCGCGCGCCCGTGCCGGCCCCCACGGAGCCGAGGGCGAAGTCGTCCGACGCGGCGGCGGCGGCCAGAAAACCCAGCTCGCGATAGGGCGGGTAGCGGCCCCAGTCCTTGTCGCCGCCGTTGAGCAGGTCGAACAGGATCGCGCCCGGCACGATCGGCACCCGCATCGGGCCGACCGGAAAGCCGCGCCCGGCCTCGGCGAGCCAGGCGGTCACGCCGGCGGCGGCGTCGAGCCCGAAGACCGAGCCGCCCGAGAGCACCAGGGCGTCGATCCGCTCCACCGTGCGCTCGGGATCGAGCAGGTCGGTCTCGCGGGTGCCCGGGCCGCCGCCGCGCACGTCCACCGAGGCGATGACGGGGGCGTCGAACAGGATCGCGGTGACCCCGCTGGCGATCCGGAGGTCGCTGGCGTGGCCGACCCGCAGGCCGGGAATGTCTGCAATGCAATTGCGCGCCATCGATCCAGCTTGCCACGCTCGGCGTTCCGCGCAAATCCCCGCTGGCGCCGTTGAAACCCGGTCCGGGTGATCCATACGGCATGGCGGCAGATCGCGTCGAGGAGCACGGCATGGACGTCGGATTCATCGGATTGGGGCGGATGGGCCGCGGCATGGCGGCCAACCTCGCGCGGGCGGGCCACCGGGTCCGGGCCTGGAACCGCTCGCCCGAGGGCGCCCGCGGCATCGAGGGCGTGACCCCGGTGGCGAGCGCCGCGGAGGCGTTTGCCGGGGATGCGGTCGTCACCATGCTGGCCGACGACGCGGCGCTGGAGGCGGTGATCGTGGCGGGCGGCCTGCTCGACCGGCCCGAGCGCCCCGGCCTGCATATCGGCATGAGCACGATCTCGGTGGCGCTGGCCAGGCAGCTCACCGCCGTGCACGAGCGGGCCGGCGTTCCTTACGTCTCCGCGCCGGTCTTCGGGCGGCCCGACGTGGCCGAGGCGGGCAAGCTCAACATCGTGGCGGCCGGCGATGCGGCCGCGCTGGAGCGGGCCGCGCCGCTGCTCGACGCCATGGGCGCCAGGATCTGGCCCTTCGGCGACGCGCCGTCGCGGGCGAACGCGGTCAAGCTCGCCGGCAACTTCATGCTGATCTCGGCGATCGAGGCCATGGGTGAGGCCTGCGCGCTCACCAAGGGCCACGGGGTCGCGGGCGCCGACTTCCTCGACCTGATGACCAACACGCTGTTCGCCTCGCCGGTCTACAAGGGCTACGGCGCCTCGATCGCCCAGAACCGCTACGAGCCGCCGGGCTTCGGCCTGAAGCTCGGCGCCAAGGACGTGCGGCTGGCCCTCCAGGCGGCGGAGGGCGCGGGCGTGCCGATGCCGTTTGCCAGCGTCCTGCGCGACGGGCTGATCGAAGCGATCAGCCACGGCGACGGCGAGAAGGACCTCGCCGCTCTGGCCCGGGTCTCGGCGCGACGGTCCGGGCGCAGCTGAAACGGCGCGGACGGTGCCTCGCATCTGAGATACAAGTTCGATAGATAAAGTGACTTCGAGAGTCTCCTTCCGAAAGCTGATCGCCGCCGTTCGGAAAGAGACGCACCAAAACCGAAGACCCGGCGCATCGTCCTGGATCCGGTATCCAGGACGATGCGCTGACGACAGGGTCGACCGACGATCGCGGCGGTGGAGCGTATGCCGAAGAACGTCTCACAAAACGCCCTCTCCGCCGTCCTGCGCGGAGAAAAAGCTTTGGGGTCCGGGGCGTTTCGTGAGGTGCTCTCAATCGGATCAGGCCCATGATTCACCGCCGTCTGTCGCTGCACGCGATGATGCTGTCCACGAAGGTGATTCTCCTTGCGATGCTCGCGGTCGCGCTGACGACGGCGGCACTCTGGATCACCGTTTCCCATCAGACCTGGTCGCAGATGGAGCAGCAGCAGCGCACCAACGGCGAGCACAACCTGCGCACGCTAGCGCTCCTGATGGCCGGGCACGTGCCCGGGACGAAGGCTGACCTGACGGGCTCGCGGGTTGCCAGGGTGGTGACGCCGAGCCTTTCGGACTTCGCGGACGCGACCGTCCCGGACGACGCGGTGGCCTATTCCGGCGGCGTCGCCACGGTCTTCAGCTACGAGCCGGCCTCCAACACCTTCGTGCGACGCCAGACCACCGTGCGCCGCGAAGACGGCACCCGCGCCGTGGGCACCAATCTCGCGGCGGATCACCCGGCCCAGGCCGCGATGCATGCCGGCCAGACCTACGAGGGCCCGGCGACCCTGTTCGGGCGCCGCTTCTACACGGTGTACCAGCCGACCGTGGATGCGGCCGGGACGGTCAACGGCATCCTGTTCATCGGCCTGCCGATCGAGATGTATTTCGACGCCTATACGGGGACGATGACAACCGTCAGCATCGCCGCCCTGGCCATCGCGGTGCTCGCCTGCGCGCTGATCGGGCTGATCGCGCCGCGCCTGTTCCGGCCCTTCACCGCGATCTCCGCCCGGATCGAAGCGCTGGCGACGGGCGATCTGGAGACCGCGATCCCCCATGCCCAGCGCGGCGACGAGATCGGCACCGTCGCCCGGTCCCTCGAAGTGCTGCGCAGCGTCGGCCTGCGGACGCGGGACCTCGAGCAGAGGCAGAGCGCGGCGGCGGCGGACGTGGCACGGCGCCGGGCGGATCTCGACCACGCCATCGAGGCGTTCCGCGGTCAGGTGGTGGTGCTCAAGGATTCGCTGACCACGAGCACCGGCGAGATGCGCATGCGGGCCGACGAGATGGTGGCCAGCTCCGCCGAGGCCGAGGTCGCCGTGGCGAAGACCGAGCGGAGCTCCCACGAGACCTCGGCCAGGATTCAGACGGTGGCGAGCGCGGCCGAGGAATTGTCCGCCTCGATCGGCGAGATCGGCACGCAGCTCGACAAGGCCGAATCGCTGGTGGCCGATGCGTCGGCGGAAGCGGACGCGATGAGCACGAAGATCGGCGCGCTGTCCGTTGCCGTGGGCCGCATCGGCGACGTCGTCGGGCTGATCCGCCAGATCGCCGGCCAGACCAACCTGCTGGCGCTGAACGCCACGATCGAAGCCTCCCGGGCAGGTGAGGCCGGCAGGGGCTTCGCGGTCGTGGCCGCCGAGGTGAAGGCGCTGGCGGACCAGACCGCTCGGGCCACGGAGGAGATCGGCGGCCAGATCGCCGCGGTGGAATCCTCGACGGCGGCGACCGTGGCGGCGATCGGCCAGATGGGCGCGCGCATGCGGACGGTCCGCGAGACCACGGGCGGGATCGCCATCTCGGTCACGGCCCAGGGCGCGGCGACCGCGGAGATCTCGCGCAACGTCGCCGATACGGCCGGCGCCACCGAGGTGATCGCCGCCGGACTGATCACGGTAGCCGATGCCGCGAAGCGTTCCGCCCGGATGGCGGCCACGGTGACCGTGGCGGCTCAGAGCGTCGACACGGTCGCGGCCGACCTCGAAGGGGAGATCGAACGGTTTCTCGCGCAGGTGGCCGCGTAGCGCACAGGATGAACCGGTTACCCGTGTTCGTTGCCTGTCCGGGCAGCGGACGGGCGAATGCGCCTCCCTGCATGCCTGCGCGAGCGCTCGCCGCCGACGTGAAGGCCGGTTCGGCGTCAGAGAGCGCTGACGGAACCCCGCTTGGCTTCCGCTTCGATCGAGCGGCGGCCGTATCATTCCGGACCGATCCCACCTCGCGTCGCCCCCGCGGTCGGGATTGCGGTGCACGCTCCGGACGCGACGAAGGGTGCGGCAGGGTCGAGGGTTTCAGCGATCCAGGGCCCGAAGCAGGCCGATGTTCTGCTTGATCTTGTCGGTCAGCTCTCGCTGCTGCTTGATGGCGCCGCTGAGGCCGCCGAGGGACCGTTCGATCACGTCCGAATGCACGAAAATGTTTTCCACCTCGCCGATCGTCTCCTTGTAGCGCTGTGCCTCGGAGGCGAAGGCCTGCCGCGTGTCGGCGATGATGCCGCCGAGCTTCGAGAGGGACACCTCCATGTCGCTGATCGAGCCCTCGGATCGCTTGAGGATCGTCCTGGTATCGCCGGCGAGTTTCTTGACCTCCCCGGCGACCACGCCGAATCCCTGTCCGGCCGATCCCGCGCGGGCCGCCTCGATGGTCGCGTTCAGAGCCAGGAGGTTGGTCTGGCCGGTGATCCCGCCGATCACGCCGAGCACCGCGCGCAGTCCGGTCATGGCGTCGTTGAGGGCGCGAAACTCGTCCGCGAGCAGGGCGGCGTTGTCACCGTTCGTACTCCCCTGCGCCCCGTGGGCCAGGATCGTGCGGCGGATGCCGTCCATCAGCGCGGTGATGCCGGTCACCTCTTGCAGCGAGCTCTCGATGGTGCCGATGAAATCGAGATAGCTCGTGATGTTGCCGATGATGTCCGATCGGAGCCGATTGAGGATCTGCAGCCGGTTGAGGCGGCAGAGCGTAAAATAGTTTTGGTACCGCCCGTAATGCACGGGAAAGATATCCATCATCGGGTCATGGAACGACGCGTCGCCGGGGTCGAAGAACACGATCGCCGAGAGCGTCTGATTGATGTTGATCCCGTACAGTTCGCCGAAGGTCGAGAAGCCCGCAGCCGGCATGTCCCACAGGCCGGCCATGTCGGCCAGTTGCTCCGGATTGTTGACCCGGCGCAGCATGCAATCGTTGAGGATGGCGCCAACCGGATTCGGCTTGTCGCGCAGGAAGGCCGCGATCGCCTTCTGCGTCTCGCCCACGAAGTCGTTCGCATCGAGGAGGAACAGCTCGTCGCCGATGTTGATGTCGCAGTAGAATGAGACGGAGCCGGTCTCCACGTCGATCACGCCCACCGAACGCACGAACAGCTCGCCCTCGATATCGATCCCGAAGGTTCGCTTGCCCAAGCGTGCCAGCAGGTCGGTCGGCTTCGCCGCGAGCGCCTTGCTCAGCGCCGCGACGAACGGCACGACGTCGCCCGTTTTCGGATCGATGATGGCCCGGACGGTTCGCGTCTCGGCGACGGCATCGACCACCGTGAAGGACAGATCCGACTTGCGGAAGTTTTGGGTCTTGAAGATGCTGTAGCGCTTGCCGGGCCGCATCTTCAGAAAACAGAAGACGGCGTGGTTCTCCAGCACCTTCTGTCCATCGAAGATCAGTGTCTGGACCAGATCGAACTTTCCGGCGGCGGAACCGCCCACGAACGGACAGGGAAAGCGTCCGACCTGGTAGATCGCCTCCATCACGTATTCCTCGCTCACGGCGAGACCGTCGATGAAGGTCAGGGCCAATGTGTCGGCGTAGTTGACCGGGAAGGGAAGGTCGATCGCCTTCAGGGCCGTCGAAATCCGTCCGACCCGCTCGTCGCGCGTCAGGGCGACGCGCCCGGAACGGATGTCTTCGCTGTTGAGGGGGACGCTGTGGATGCTCACCCGGCCGACGAGCCCGGCCGAGAGCACCTGGACGACCACGGTCCCCCAGGTCTCGGGCGCGGGATGGTACAAGCGCGAGCCGCCGGATTGGACAATTCGCCCGCCGTCGTCACGGCGACGACCGGCGTGGTCCCCGCCTTGGCGGCGAGTTGCGTGACGATTCTCCGGAAATCGACATGCGGCGAGAGATAGGCGATCACGAGGGCGGCTGCGGTATCCCCGAACCGGAACGAGGCGTCGTCGATACCAGACAAGCTGGCATCCGCATCCAAAACACGCATGTATTCGGCCGGAGTATCCGAGGAGTAATCCCCTGAGGGTGCAAAGACACCATCCTGCGGCGCCGCCGTTTCGACGGGCGTATGCTGCTTACGCCGATTGAACAATTTAGTCACCGAAATCAAAATTGCTCTATTGTTGACATCATACAGATTAATAAAATTGAATCAAGGCAACGCCTGCGCCCAATCAATACAATATACATCGGTTTTAAAACAAATATTTATGACAACTGTGAGCTTTTTGCCCGTTTTATGCTTATCTGGGCATCAAGCATGCAAACTCGACCCTATAGATGCACGCCGAGATATCATTATAACCCGTGCAATCTTTGATTATGCGTCAATCGCGGGTCGCCCAGGGAGACGAGCCCGCACCCTGCGCGTGTCGAAGAATCGACGCCCCGGCGTCACAGCCCGAAGCGGGCGAAGGCGGCGCGCTCCTCCAGCGCGGCCATCGCGCCCTCGGCGATCCCGCCGGGCGCCCCGCCCCGGCGCAGCAGGCGGGACAGGAGCCCGCCTCTGGCCTCGGCGACGAGCCGCAGGTCGACCGTGTCGCCGAAGCGCGCCCGCATGGTCGAACGCACGTCGCCGAGCGCGTCGACCAGCCCGAGGGGCAGCGCCTGGCGGCCGGTCCAGACCGCGCCGGTGAACAGGTTTTCGGATGTCGACAGGGTCGGGCGCCGGGATGTGACGAGGCCGGTGAACAGGTCCTGGATGTCGGCCTGGAGGCGCTTCAGGCGCTCCACGTCGGCCGGGTCCTCCGGGCGGAACGGGTCGAGCATCGACTTCGCCTCGCCCTGGGTGTGCACCCGGCGCTCGACGCCGATCTTCTCCAGGAGGCCCTGGAAACCGAAGCCGGCGGAGACCACGCCGATCGACCCGACGATCGAGGTCGGGTCGGCGACGATCTCGTCGGCCGCGCAGGCGATCATGTAGCCGCCCGACGCCGCGACATCCTCCACGAAGGCCACGACCGGGAGCTTCTTCTCCTCGGCCAGCGCCCGGATGCGGCGGTGGATCAGGTGCGACTGCGCCGGCGCGCCGCCCGGCGAGTTGATCACGATCGCCACCGCCTTGATGCCGGGCATCGTGAAGGCCCGCTCCAGGCTGCCCGCCACGCCGCCGATCGAGAGTCCCGGGCGGATCGGCGAGACCGCCCCGATCGTGCCGGAGAGCCGGACCACGGCGACCCGCGGGCGACGGTCGCGGAAGCGGCGCGGCAAGAAGGCTCGGAGGGCGTTAGGAAGGGCGAACGGCATGGAGGCTCTTGGACAGCGCGGGAAACGGGAGTGCTGCCGCCCGAATTGGGTTTTCCGGCGCCGCGCGCAAGGGAAACGAGACAGGAGGTCCCGGTAACCCTGTCCGTCTGCGCAGTCAGAGCGGATCGAACCGTTTGCCGACCTTGGCGGTTCCTGCCTGCGGCGCGCGGTTCGTGCCGGCCCGGATCGGCTGCGCGCCGCCGGGGGCTCACACGGGAGAGAGACGATGCGACCCTGGCCTATCCTGGTCCTGCTCGCCGCGCTGATCGGGGGCCTTGCCGGCGCCCCCGCGCGGGCGGCGCCCCTGCCGGTCCCGGCCGCCGCCGAGGCTGCGGCGCCCGCTCCGGCGGTGCAGCTCGCCCGCTGGCACTACCGACGCCACTGGCACCGGCACCATCATTGGCGGCGCCACTGGCATCACCGGCGCCATTTCTGGCACCGCCGCCACCATTGGCACCGTCACCACGGGCACCGGCGGCCCATCGCGTATCGCCGCCATTTCGGCCCGCGGCACCCGACGTTCTACTGAAGCGTGCAGCCCGCGCCCCGGCCGGAACGGTCCGGGGCGCAGCCTTGTGCGCGGGCGCGGAAAAGCTTATTTAACCACCTGATATCACTGCTGTTCCGCAAGGCCGTCCGGGCGCTCCGCGCGTCACCGGGACGGTCGCCAGCACCGCCCCTCCGGGCCTGATAACGGGTACTTCCTTGGCCGAGACCGATCCGACGGGCACCACCCCGCCCGCCAGCGACATTCGCCCCGTCTCCATCACCGACGAGATGCGCCGCTCCTACCTCGATTACGCCATGAGCGTGATCGTGAGCCGCGCGCTTCCCGACGCGCGCGATGGCCTGAAGCCGGTGCACCGCCGCATCCTGTATTCCGCCTTCGAATCCGGGCACCTGCCGGAGCGGAAATACGTCAAGTCGGCGCGCATCGTCGGCGACGTGATCGGTCTCTACCACCCGCACGGCGACCAATCGATCTACGACGCCTTGGTGCGGATGGCGCAGGACTTCTCCATGCGCCTGATGCTGATCGACGGGCAGGGCAATTTCGGCTCGGTCGACGGCGATCCGCCGGCGGCCATGCGCTACACCGAATCGCGCCTGGCCAAGCCCGCCACCGCGCTCCTGTCCGACATCGACAAGAACACCGTCGACTTCCAGCCGAACTACGACGAATCGCGGGAGGAGCCCAAGGTCCTCCCGGCCCGGTTCCCGAACCTCCTGGCCAACGGCGCCGGCGGCATCGCGGTCGGCATGGCGACCAACATCCCGCCGCACAATCTCGGCGAGCTGATCGACGCCTGCATGGCGCTGATCGACGATCCGGGGCTCACCATCGAGCAGCTCACCGAGATCGTCCCCGGGCCGGACTTCCCCACCGGCGGCATGATCCTCGGCCGGGCCGGCACCCGGCTGGCCTACGCCACCGGCCGCGGCTCGGTGATCATGCGCGCCAAGTCGCATGTCGAAGAGCTGCGCAAGGAGCGCGAGGCTCTGATCTTCACCGAGATCCCGTATCAGGTGAACAAGGCGACGCTGGTCGAGAAGATCGCCGAGCTCGTGAAGGAGAAGCGGGTCGAGGGCATCTCGGACCTGCGCGACGAATCCGACCGCAGCGGCATGCGCATCGTGGTCGAGATCAAGCGCGACGCCATGGCCGAGGTGGTGCTGAACCAGCTCTACCGGTTCACGCCGCTGCAATCCTCCTTCGGCTGCAACATGGTCGCCCTCAACGGCGGCCGGCCGGAGCTGATGAACCTGAAAGACCTGCTCCAGGCCTTCGTGGACTTCCGCGAGGAGGTCGTCTCCCGGCGCACCAAGTTCCTGCTCGGCAAAGCCCGGGAGCGCGCCCACGTGTTGTGCGGCCTAGCCATCGCGGTCGCCAATATCGACGAGGTGATCCGGCTGATCCGCACCTCGCCCGATCCGAACACGGCCCGCGAGGCCCTGATGGGCCGCGACTGGCCGGCCCATGACATCGCGCCGCTGATCGCGCTGGTGGACGACCCGCGCCACCGGGTCGCCGAGGACGGCACCTACCGCCTGTCCGAGACCCAGGCCCGCGCCATCCTCGACCTGCGCCTGCAGCGCCTCACGGCGCTCGGCCGCGACGAGGTCGGCGACGAGTTGAAGACCCTGGCCGACGAGATCGCCGACTATCTCGACATCCTGCGCTCGCGCGCCCGCATCCAGACGATCGTGAAGGACGAACTCCTCGAGGTGCGGCAGCAATTCGCCACGCCGCGCCGGACCGAGATCGTCGATTACGATTCGAGCGTCGACGACGAGGACCTGATCGCCCGCGAGGACATGGTGGTGACCGTGTCCCATGCCGGCTACGTCAAGCGCGTGCCGCTCTCGACCTACCGGGCCCAGCGCCGGGGCGGGAAGGGCCGTTCGGGCATGGCGACCCGCGACGAGGATTTCGTCACCCGCCTGTTCGTGGCCAACACCCACACGCCGGTGCTGTTCTTCTCCAGCCAGGGCCAGGCCTACAAGGAGAAGGTCTGGCGCCTGCCGATGGCCGCCCCGAACGCCCGCGGCAAGGCGCTGGTGAACATCCTGCAATTGCAGGACACCTCCGAGCGCATCACCACGATCATGCCGCTGCCCGAGGACGAGGCGTCCTGGGAGACCCTCGACGTGATGTTCGCCACCGCCAGCGGCAACGTCCGGCGCAACAAGCTGTCGGACTTCGTCCAGGTGAACCGCAACGGCAAGATCGCCATGAAGCTCGATCCGGGCGACCACATCGTCCATGTTGAGATCTGCCGGCCGGACCAGAACGTGCTGCTGACCACGGCGATGGGGCAGTGCATCCGCTTCCCCGTGGAGGACGTGCGCGTGTTCAAGGGCCGCGATTCGACCGGCGTGCGCGGCATCCTCCTGGCCAAGGACGACCGGGTCATCTCGATGACGATCCTGAACGCCTTCGACGCCAGCGCCGAGGAGCGGACCGGCTACCTGAAGATGCGCCGGGCCGTCACCGGCGAACAGGAGGAGGGCGTCGAGGTGGAGGCCGAGGAGGGCAGCACCGAGGCCGCCGCGATCTCCCAGGAGCGCTACGCCGAGATGGGCGCGGCCGAGCAATACGTGCTCACCCTGTCCGAGCGAGGCTACGGCAAGCGCTCCTCGTCGTTCGAGTACCGGACCTCGGGCCGCGGCGGCAAGGGCATCACGGCCATGCGGGTCAACGACCGCAACGGCAGCCTCGTCGGCTCCTTCCCGGTCGAGGCCACGGACCAGATCATGCTGGTCACCGACCGCGGCCAGCTGATCCGGGTGCCGGTGGACGACATCCGCATCGTCGGCCGCGCCTCGCAGGGCGTGACCGTGTTCAACACCGCCAAGGACGAGAAGGTCGTGTCGGTGGAGCACATCGTGGGCGAGGACGAGACCGAAGCCGGCGCCGAGGGCGGCCTGGACGGCGGCATCGAGGGCGGCCCCGAAGCTGGTCCGGAGGACGGCGCCGAGGCGGTGTGAGGCTTCGGCCCGCGCACCCCGAGGTTCCGTCCCGCGCAAAAATGCTCTAGGTCGGGCCTCGATGACCCGCACCGCCCTCTATGCCGGCTCGTTCGATCCGGTCACGAACGGCCATCTCGACGTGGTCCGCCAGGCCTGCCGGCTGGTGGACCGCCTCGTGATCGCCATCGGCGTCCATCCCGGCAAGGCGCCGCTGTTCTCGGCCGAGGAGCGCGCCGCCCTGCTCGCCGAGACCTGCGGGCCGGTGGCGCAGGCCGAGGGCGCGACGCTGGAGATCGCGACGTTCGCGGACCTCGCGGTCTCGGCGGCACGGCGCTGTGGGGCTTCGATCTTCATCCGCGGCCTGCGCGACGGCACGGATCTCGACTACGAGATGCAGCTCGCCGGCATGAACGGCGCCATGGCGCCCGGGGTGCAGACCGTGTTCCTGCCCGCCTCGACGCAGGCGCGCCCGATCACCGCGACGCTGGTGCGCCAGATCGCCGGCATGGGCGGGGACGTCTCGCCCTTCGTGCCCGCGGCCGTCGCCGACCGCCTCCGGCAGCGCTTCGCCGCCACCGCCTGATCCCCTGACGTTTCTGGAAGGAACCCGATGAACCGCCGCCACGCCCTCCTCGCGCTCGCCCTCACGCTCGGCTCCGTCCCGGCCGCCCGGGCCGCCGACGCCAACACGGTCTATCTCGAGACCAAGGACGGGCGCATCACGATCATGCTGCGGCCGGACCTCGCTCCGAAGCACGTGAAGCAGATCAAGACGCTGGTCTCCCAGGGCTTCTACGACGGCCTGAAGTTCCACCGGGTGATCGACGGCTTCATGGCGCAGACCGGCGACCCGAAGGGCAACGGCACCGGCGGCTCCAGCCTGCCGAACATCCCGGGCGAGTTCTCGCAGACCGCCGAGTTCCGCCGCGGCACCGTGGGCATGGCGCGCTCGTCGGACCCGAACTCGGCCAACTCGCAGTTCTTCATCTGCCTCGGCGACGCGCCGTTCCTGAACAAGCAATACACCGTCGTGGGCAACGTCACGGACGGGCTCGACGTGCTCGACAGGATCAAGAAGGCCGCCCCTGGCGCGCTGGGCGGCGCCGTGCAGGACCCGGACAAGATCGTCCGCATGACGCTCGCCGAGAAGGCGAAGTAGCGCCCGCCGATGTGGCGCCGGCTGGCCGTCCTCGGCGCGCTCGCCCTCGCCCCGGCGGCGGCGCGCGCCTATGACGGATTCTATGCCTATGGCGGCTACGCGTACGAGCCCGGGGGCGGCTATCCGCTGAGCCTGCCGCAGACCCTGCGGGGCACCGTCGCGGTGCCGCTCGCGCATCGTCCGGCCCGGGCGGCCGACACCCTGGCCGAACTCTATCTGGTGCTGGCGGCCTGCTGGCAGCCGCCCGCCGGCCTCGGCCGGCCGGAAGCGGGGTCCGACGACGTCGAGATCACCGCACGGCTGTCGCTGCGGCGCGACGGCAGCCTGATCGGCCCGCCGCGGATCACCTACGCGGCGGGGTTCGCGCGCGGCCAGCGCGGCAGCCTGATGCGGGCGACCCTGGACGCGCTCGCCGGCTGCACGCCGGCCAAGATCACCCCGGGCCTCGGCCGGGCGATCGCGGGGCGGCCGGTGGCCCTGCGGTTCGTCTACCGCCCGCCGGCCTGACCGTTTCGCCGCGCTCGCCGGATCGGGCGGGCGCCGCTACATTCCCACCAACTGGAAGGACCTACCATGGCCGACACCGAAACCCTCATCCTCGAGACCACCAAGGGCCGCGTCGTGATCGCGCTGCGCCCCGACCTCGCCCCGGGCCATGTCGAGCGGATCAAGACGCTGGCGGCCCAGGGCTTCTACGACGGCGTGCCGTTCCACCGGGTGATCGAGAACTTCATGGCCCAGACCGGCGACCCGACCGGCACCGGCTCGGGCGGCTCAGAGCTGCCGGACCTGAAGGCCGAGTTTAACGCCGAGCCGCACGTGCGCGGCACCTGCTCGATGGCCCGCACCAACTTCCCGCACTCGGCGAACTCGCAGTTCTTCATCTGCTTCGACGACGCCCGCTTCCTCGACAAGCAGTACACGGTCTGGGGCCAGGTCGTGGAGGGCATGGACGTGGTCGACACGATCAACAAGGGCGAGCCGCCGCGCTCCCCGGACAAGATCGTCAAGGCGAGCGTGGGCGAGGCGGCTTAATTTCAGACCTGGCCGCCCGTGTCCGCGATGATCGCGAGCGTGGGCGGCCGGCCCCGGAAGATCGGGGCGTGTCGGCTGCGCTGCGGAGTCTCAGCTTTGCAGCATCGGCACGGAACGCTACGCTTCGTCCGTGTCCGAATCTCGCAGACGCGCGCGAACCTTCAAGACGGCTTGGTTCGCCAAGACGGCGCGGAAAGCTCATATCGCCGATCGAGACTTGTGCGCGGCGATCCTGGAGGTCGAGCACGGCCAGGCTGACGATCTCGGCGGCGGTGTCTTCAAGAAGCGCTTGAACAAAAACATGCACCGGAGCGTCATACTGGCCAAGATCGGTCATTACTGGCTCTATCAGTACCTGTTCGCGAAAAAGGATCGCGCCAACATCGAAGACAACGAGCTGAAGGCGTTTCGCTTGCTCGCCAAGGACCTCGGCAGGACAACGGATGCCGACATTGCGCGGCTCATTGCGGCCGGCCACATCACGGAGATCTGCGATGACCGGGAAACGGGCCTTTAAGAGCGACGCCTTCGAGTCGATCCATGCGACCGCGATGGCCTTGCGCGCGGTTGGCGTGACCGATGCGGTAACGATGCGCAGCTTCGACGAGATCTGCCTCGCCGTGCCGCCAGCGATCGAGCCCGCGCAGATCAAGCAGTTGCGCGAGAGCCTCAACGTCAGCCAGCCGGACTTCGCCCGCTATCTCAACACCAGCGAGAGCACTGTGGAGAAGTGGGAAACCGGCGCCAAGAAGCCCAGCGGCACCGCGCTCAAGCTTCTGGCAGTCGTTCGGAAGCACGGTCTGCAAGTTCTGGCTTGAATTCGAGTTCTGCTGCCGTGGCCAGATCCTCCGGCGTGTTGACGTTCAGGAACGGATCGACCCGCCCGATGGGCCATTCCACGATGGCCGCGCCATGACGCGCGATGAACGCCCCCACCCGCCGCTCGTCCCGCTCACCCAGCGCGCGGCGCAGATCGTCCCGCAGCCCGACCGGCCAGAGCGCCACGGTGTAGTGCTCGCGCCCGCCCGAGGCGGCGAGCGCGATCGGCGCGTCCTTCTGCGCCGATCCGAGCCGCACGGCGAGATCGCCCGGCAGGAATGGCGCGTCCCCGGGCACGCTCAGGACATGGGTCACGACCGGATGATGCGCGGCGGCGTGGTCGAGCCCCGCGAGAAGGCCGGCGAGCGGACCCGGGAAACCCGGCACCGTGTCGGGTAGCACCGGCCCCGGAAACCCGGCGAACCGGGCCGGATCGCCGTTGGCGCTGAGTGCGAGCCCCGCCCCGCATTGCGGGCAGAGGCGCTCGACCACGCGCTCCAGCAGCGTCCGCCCGCCCAGCCGCATCAGCGGCTTGTCGGTGCCGCCCATCCGCCGGCCGAGGCCGCCGGCCAGGATCAGGCCTAGGATCTGCGGGCGGTCGACCAAGAAACAATCACTCGAAGACGATCTTGGGCGCGGTGCGCCCGGCCGGGGCGCTCGAGAGGTTCGCCCACAGAGACGCGGCGATGTCGCGGTAGATCTTGGCGTGCGGGCCGTCCGGATCGGTCGCCACCACGGGCCTGCCGGAATCCGAGGTCTCCCGGATCGTCATGTCGAGGGGCACCTCGCCGAGGAACGGCACGCCGAGGCGCTGCGCCTCGATGCGGGCGCCGCCATGCCCGAAGATGTGCGAGGCGTGGCCGCAATTCGGGCAGACGAAGGTCGCCATGTTCTCGATCACCCCGAGGATCGGGACCGCGACCTTCTTGAACATGGTCACGCCCCGGCGGGCATCGATCAGCGCGAGGTCCTGGGGCGTCGAGACGATGACGGCGCCGGACAGCGGCGTCGCCTGGGCCATGGTGAGCTGCGCGTCGCCGGTGCCCGGCGGCATGTCGACGATGAGCACATCGAGTTCGCCCCACAGCACGTCGCGCAGCATCTGGGTGATGGCCGACTGCACCATCGGCCCGCGCCAGATCATCGCCGTCTCGGGCTCGATCAGGAAGCCGATCGACATGACCTTCAGGCCGTAGCCGACCATCGGCTCCATGGCCTTGTTGTCGACCACGGTGGGCTTGCCCGACAGGCCGAACAGTTTTGGCACCGACGGCCCGTAGATGTCGGCATCGAGCAGGCCGACCTTGAGGCCCTGCGCCTGGAGGGCGAGGGCGAGGTTGCAGGCGGTGGTTGACTTGCCGACGCCACCCTTGCCGGAGGCGACCGCCACGATGTGGCGCACGCCGGCGATCTGCGGCCCCTGGTTCGGGGGCGCGCCCGGCCGCGGCGGCGCGACCGGCGGCGGCGTCACCGGGCGGGGCGGGGCGTCGCTCTGGGCCGGCATGCCCGGACCGCGCTCGGAGGTCAGGCTCGCGAACACGCCGGAGACGCCCGGCATCTGCAGGACGCAGCCCTCAGCCTGCCGCCGCACCGGCTCGAACCGCTCGGCCTCGCTCGGATCGACCAGGATGGAGAACATCACCCGGTTGCTCGGATCGACCACGACCTGGGACAGCCGCCCGGAGCCGGGCAGGGTGGTGCCGGCGGCATCGACGGTGACGGATTGGAGCGCGCGCAGCACGTCGTCGCGGGTAATCGCCAAATCGTCCTCCCCCGGGAGCAAGCAGGTCTAATACCCGCTGCATGTAACCGAGCGCCGTGAGAACACCAGACCCCGCCCCGGCTATCGAGATCCCCCACGGTCCGCGACGCGTAGCGGTTTTCCCTCGAAATTGCCGGCCACCGGCCGTACATTCCGGGCCAGTATGGAGATGGCGATGCGCAACGCTCGACGGTCGGAAGGCAGCCCGAAGATCCGGCGACGAGCCGATCGCTTGGAGGCCCGCGTGACGGCGGAGCAGAAGGCCCTCGTCGCGCATGCCGCAGCGCTCGAAGGACGCAGCATCACCGACTTCGTCCTGACGAGCGTCCAGGATGCCGCCAAGCGCGCCATCGCGGAGCATGAGGTAATCCAGCTCAGCGTTCGGGATTCCCGCGCCTTCGTGGAGGCGCTTCTCGCGCCGCGCGAACCCAGTGAGCGGATGCGGGATCGCGTCGCCACGTACCGAACGCTGATGGGTGGCTCGGAGACGTGACCGTCGGCGCAAGGCCGGCCATCGAGTTCTTCGATGCCGGGCGGCACGATCGGTCCCGCTTCGCGTGCGGCGTCGATGCCCTCGATCGCTATCTCCGCTCGCAGGCCGGTCAGGATGCGCGCCGCCGGGTGGCGGCACCCTATGTCCTGCTGGAGCCTCCGGAACCCGCCATCCTGGGCTTCTACACCCTCGCCAACACCGCGATCCGGGCTGCCGAATTGCCGGCGGCGTTCGTTAGGAAACTGCCGCGCTACCCTGTCCTGCCGGCGACGTTGCTCGGCCGGCTGGCGGTCGATGCGACGCGGCGCGGCAAGGGGTTCGGCACGCTTCTCCTCTTGGATGCGCTGCTGCGCTGCCTCAGGAGCGAGACGGCCTCCCTGGCGGTGGTGGTCGACGCGAAGGATGAAGGAGCGGCCTCGTTCTACGAACGCCATGACTTCCTTCGGCTGCCGGATCAGCCCCGCCGTCTGTTCAAGCCGATGGCTGAGATCGAGATGCTGTTTGGCAATCGCGATTCGTGAATTGTGCCCCCGGTGTCACCGCCGCCCAGCGGAACCGCGATCAGATTGCATTCCTCCATCGGCCCCCGCACCACGCTACCGTCGCCGCGCTGGTCGAAGCCGTGGCGGACGCGGCGGCAGCCGAGCGGGCCGCGCAGGCGCTTCGCGCGCGCGATATGGACGCGGCCGGCGCGCGGCCCGGAGAAGTCGCGGCCGCCGGCCAGGCCGATCCGATGAGCACCGCCAGGCCCCGACCGGCTCTCCATCGCCCGTTCGCCCCCATCCCGACACCGCCTGAACCAAGCGGGCCTTCGCCCGTTGTCGAGGCGACTTGCGGGCGGCGCCTCACCGGAGGGGTCCGCCCGCGCGACTCGAACGCCACCTCGGCGACAGCAAGGAGATCGGTTTCATGCATCAGGGCAACCACCGCGACCACGAGGGCGCCAAGAAGCTGTTCGAGCTGGTCAAGGACGTGAAGATCGCCATGATGACCACGGTCGATGCCGAGGGGACGCTCAACAGCCGCCCGATGTGGAACAACGACGCCGACGAGAACGGCGATCTGTGGTTCTTCACCAAGCTGCACTCGCCCAAGACCACCGAGATCAGCAAGGACAACCAGGTGAACCTGGCCTATTCCGACCCGTCGAGCCAGACCTACGTGTCGGTGGCCGGCAAGGCCGAGATCGTGCGCGATCAGGCCAAGATCGACGCGAAGTGGAATGAGAGCCTGAAGACCTGGTTCCCCAACGGCAAGAACGATCCCGAGGTCGCGCTGATCCGCGTCCATCCGGAGAAGGGCGAGTACTGGGACAGCCCCAACAGCACGATGCTGCACCTCTACGGCTACGTGAAGGCCTCGCTCACCGGCGAGAGCCCCAAGACCGACACCAAGAAGGTCGACCTCGCCTGATCTTTTGTGACTTGGCTTTGTGATTTGGCGACGTGGGTAACGGGGGGCGGCGCGTCGTAGGGACGGGCCGCCCTTCTTCTTGACGCGGCCGCGCCCGGCATGCGCTCTGCGCCGTGAGACGCGCGGACGAGTCCGAAACACATGATTGATCTGGCGAAGCGGGTCTACGATCACAGCTTCCGCATCGACCCGATCGTGCGGTCGCTGCTCGACACCGATTTCTACAAGCTGCTGATGGCGCAGACGATCCTGCGCCGGCACCCGCAGATCGACACCACCTTCGGGATCACCAACCGCACCAAGCGCATCCGCATCGCCGACGAGGTCGATGCCGGGCTGCTGCGCGAGCAGCTTGACCATGCCCGCAGCCTCCGGCTCAGCAAGGGCGAGGTGACCTGGCTGCGCGGCAACGTGTTCCGCGGCCAGGGACGGATCCTCGGCCCCGAATTCGTGGCGTGGTTCGAGGGTTTTCAGCTGCCCGAGTACGAGCTCGCGGTCCATGACGGCCAGTACGAGCTGACCTTCCACGGCCCCTGGATCGAGACCACGATGTGGGAGGTCCCGGCGCTGGCGATCCTGAACGAGTTGCGGGCACGCGCCGTGCTGAAGGGGCTCGGCAAGCTCGACCTGCAGGTGCTCTACGCCCGGGCGATGACCCGGGTCTGGGAGAAGATCCAGCGGCTGCAGACGCTGCCCGACCTGTCGGTGGCGGATTTCGGCACACGGCGGCGCCACGGCTTCCTCTGGCAGGATTGGTGCGTGCAGGCGATGGCCGAGGGGTTGGGCGGCGCGTTCCTGGGCACCTCGAACTGCCTGATCGCGGCCCGGCAGGAGGTCGAGCCGGTGGGCACCAACGCCCACGAACTGCCGATGGTCTACGCGGCGCTGGCCGGGGACGATGCGGCGCTCGCCGCCGCGCCCTACGCGGTGCTGGCCGACTGGCAGGAAGATTACGACGGCAACCTGCGGGTGATCCTGCCCGACACCTACGGCACCACCGGGTTCCTGGCCAACGCCCCGGACTGGGTGAGCGACTGGACCGGGATCCGCATCGATTCGAAGGACCCGATCGCGGGGGGCGAGGAGGTGATCCGGTTCTGGCAGGATCGCGGATACGATCCCGGGGAAAAACTCGCGATTTTCTCCGACGGGCTCGACATCGACGAGATCGAGCGCATCCACGGCCATTTCCACGGCCGCATGCGCATCGGCTACGGCTGGGGCACCCTGCTCACCAACGATTTTCGCGGTCTCCTGCCGGACGGCAAGCTCGATCCGGTATCCGTGGTCTGCAAGGTCATGGCGGCCAACGGCCGCCCGACGGTCAAGCTCTCCGACAACCCGACCAAGGCCCAGGGACCGGCCGACGAGATCGCCCGCTACCGCCGGGTTTTCGAGGTCGGCGAGCAGGAGGCGCTGCCGGTCCTGGTGTGAGGGACGACGCTTCGCCGCCGGCACAGGAAACGCGGCCCTTTCCCGGGCGCATGCAGCGCCAGCGGCATGCGACCCGGGACCTAGCGCAAGACGACGCGTAGCGTCCGTGTTGGCTTGAAAGGTGCCGTTGCACGGCGCTTTTTCCGCTGGGTCCCGGATCACCTTCCACTGACGTTCCAGGTGTCCGGGAAAGGGCGGTGCGCGCGCGGAAACGGTCTGCCGTAGGGCTTCCCTTAAGAGCAGGCTTCATCTGAGCGAGGCTGTAAAGGCACCCGCTGACGGACCACCACCTTATTCAGTATGGTGTCGACCAACAGGGCCCGCCGCGCGCGGCCGGCTCGACGGGAGAACGCCATGACCATGAATCGCCGCTCGCTCATCGGCGCCGCAGGGCTCGCCCTGGCCGCACCGGGCCTCGAAGGCGCACAGGCCGCCGAGGCCGCGAAGCCGGCCGCCAAGGCGCCGCCGCCCGTCACGAAAATCCTGGCGCAGTGGATCCTGGCCTCGTCCTACGACACCCTGCCCGAAAACGTCCGCCGCGAGGGCGTGCGCAGCTTCCTCAACTGGGTCGGCGTGGCGATCGGCGGCTCGCACCACGAGACCGTGGACGTGGCGGTCTCGGCGCTGCAGCCGTTCTCGGGGCCGCCGCAGGCCGGTCTGTTCGGCCGGGCGGAGCGGTTCGACATCATGAACGCCGCCTTCCTCAGCGGCGTGGCGAGCCACATCTTCGACTTCGACGACACCCATCTCAAGACGATCATCCACCCGGCCGGCCCGGTCGCCTCGGCGATCCTGGCCTATGCCCAGATGAAGCCGGTCTCGGGAACGGACTTCCTCGACGCGCTGGTGGTCGGGATCGAGACCGAGTGCCGGATCGGCAACGCCGTCTACCCGAACCATTACGATGCCGGCTGGCACATCACCGGCACCTGCGGGCCGTTCGGCGCCGCGGCGGCCGTCGGCAAGCTGATGGGGCTCACCGAGCCGCAGATGGTTTACGCGCTGGGGCTCGCCGCCTCGCAGCCGGTGGGCCTGCGCGAATCGTTCGGCTCGATGAACAAGAGCTTCAACCCGGGCCGGGCGGCCTCGAACGGCCTGTTCGCGGCGATCCTGGCGGCCAAGGGGTTCACCTCGTCGGACGGCATGATCGAGGCCAAGCGCGGCTGGGCCAACACCATCTCGACCAAGCAGGACTGGTCCGAGATCACCGACGGGCTGGGCACCCGCTACGAGGCCCTGCTCAACACCTACAAGCCGTTCGCCTGCGGCATCGTCATGCACCCGACGATCGACGCCGGCGTGCAGATCCGCGACCAGGACCATGTCCGGCCCGACGACATCGCCCGGGTCGACCTCAAGGTGCACCCGCTGGTGCTGGAACTGACCGGCAAGACCGCGCCGAAGACCGGCCTGGAGGGCAAGTTCAGCATCTACCACGCCGCCGCGATCGCGCTGGTGGAGGGCGCGGGCGGCGAGAAGCAGTTCAGCGACCGGGCGGTGAACGACCCGCGCGTCGTGGCGCTGCGCCAGAAGGTGGTGCCGGTGATCACCCCGGGCATCGACGCCGCGCAGGTCGACATGACCGTGACGCTCACCGATGGGCGGAGCTTCCACCGCCGGATCGAGCACGCGATCGGCAGCGTCGAGACGCCGATGTCGGACGCGCAGCTCGAGGCGAAGTTCACCGACCTCGCCGCCGGCGTGCTGCCGGAGGCCCAGGCCAAGCGGGTGATGCGGATGTGCTGGTCGCTCCCGGAGCTCAAGGATGTCGGCGAGGTGGCCCGGGCCGGTTTGCAGGGGGCGTAAGACGGCAGCGGACCGACATTGACGCGTTCGTGCACTTCCTCTGGCGCGACGACTGGAACGCCCGGGCCGGCGCTCGACCCGCTTGAGCTGCTCGCAGCGGCCCGTGCGCTGGCATCGGGACCGCCGCCGGGCGATGCCGCGCTTAGACCGACACAAAATCTTCAGACGCAGTCGCTCGCGAGGCTCGACGCGCCCCCTCTCCCGCACGGGAGAGGGGACCTGCGCTTTATCCGGGCATGCCGTGACCGCGCCTGGCGCGCAATCTTCTGAGGGCCGCCGCCTACAGTTCCGACGCGCGGCCCCGACCACTGCATGAGTCCGACGCTCCGCCGCTGAAGCCCCTTCACGGATACGCGACCGGCGCGGGATCGTTTTCCGGCCCCGTGCCGTTCCCCTGCCGCGAGGCCCCGCGACCCCGGCGGGCGCCCGCCTGTGGCGTTCGGGGCGTGGATCGCAGCATGGGTACCAAAACCCCGGTCGGGGTGCAGCCTGGACAGGCGCTGGTTCCGCCGCGTCCGACCCGGGTCGCCGCGGCCGAGACCCCGCGGGCCACGATGGCGTCGCCGATCCTGGTCGGGGCCACCATCGTGGCGATCCTGTATTTCGGCCGCGAGATCTTCATCCCGATCGCGATCGCGCTGCTCCTGTCCTTCGTGCTGACACCGCTGGTGAGCCGTCTGCGACGCCTTCGGCTGCCGCGGCTGGTGGCGGTGGGCGTGAGCGTCCTGCTGACGCTCGGCATCGTGGGCGCCCTGGGGACCCTGATCGGCATCCAGGCGGCCGACCTCGTGGACGATATCCCGCGCTACCGGGCCACCATCGAGCGCAAGATCGAGGGACTGCGCACCTCGCCGGTGGGCCACATCACCGACTACGTCGCCAATATCGGCCGGGCGCTCCATACCGGCGGCCAGGAACAGGCCAAGGAGCCGGCCCAAGAAGCGCCCCAAGCCGCAGCCAAGCCGCCCGAGCCCGCACCCGGGCTGGACCCCGCCAAACCCGGACAGAAGCCCGTCGTGGTCGAGGTGGCCTCGACCCAGCCGGGGCCGCTGGAGATGCTCGGCACCCTGCTGTCGCCGGTCCTGCAGCCGCTGGCCACGGTGGGCATCGTGTTCGTGGTGCTGCTGTTCGTCCTGATGCAGCGCGAGGACCTGCGCGACCGGATGATCCGGCTCGCGGGGTCGAGCGACCTGCACCGCACCACCGGGGCGATCGACGATGCCGCGGGGCGCCTCAGCCGCTACTTCGTGGTGCAGCTCGCCCTCAACACCGCCTTCGGGGTCGTGATCGGGATCGGCCTCTACGTCATCGGCGTGCCGAACCCGGTACTTTGGGCGATTTTCTCCGGCCTGATGCGGTTCGTGCCGTATATCGGGGCGTTCCTGTCGGCGCTCCTGCCGATCGTCCTGGCCGCCGCGGTCGATCCCGGCTGGAACATGATGATCGCGGTGACGATCCTGTTCCTGATCCTGGAGCCGCTCACCGGCCAGGTGTTCGAGCCGATCGTCTACGGCCAGTCCACCGGGCTCTCGCCGTTCGCGGTGCTGGTCTCGGCCCTGTTCTGGACCTGGCTGTGGGGGCCCGTCGGCCTGCTTCTGTCGACGCCGCTCACCGTCTGCCTGGTGGTGCTGGGGCGCCATGTCGAGCACCTCGAATTCCTCGACGTGCTGTTCGGCGACCGGCCGGCGCTGACGCCGGTGCAGAACTTCTACCAGCGCATCCTGGCGGGCGATTCCGAGGAGGTGCTCGGCCATGCCGAGCTGATCCTGCAGCAATGCTCGCTGTCGTCCTATTACGACGAGGTCGTGCTCAAGGGCCTCGAACTCGCCGCCCGCGACGCCGCGCGCGGCGTGCTGACCGCCCAGCAGAAGGGCGCCATGCGCACCGCCCTGGGCGAGCTGATCGCCGACCTGTCCGGCCGCAGCGACGCAGGCACCGAGACGGCGGGCGAGGGGACCGAGCAAGCCTGCAGCCCCATGCCGATCGGCCCCGCGCCCGAGACCCTGCCGGAAGCCTGGAGCCGCCAGGGCGCGGTGCTGTGCGTCTCCGGCCGCGGTTTCCTCGACGAGGCTGCGGCCGCGATCCTGGCCCAGATCCTGGAGAAGCGCGGCATCGGCATCCGCACGGTGCCGTTCTCGGACGCGTCGTCGGCGCGGATCGGCCGGTTCGAGCCGGGCGCTGCCCGGATGGCCTGCGTGGTCTCGCTGGCCCTGACCGGCGAGCCGACGCATCTGCGCCGGCTGGTCGGGCGCCTGCAGGAGCGAATGCCGGGGGTGCCGGTCCTGCTCGGCCTGTGGCTCGCCCAGAACGGCCAGTCGGAGCGGGTGGCCCGGGCCAAGGTGGGCGCGACGGATGCCGCCGGGCAGGTCGCCTCCCTGCGCGAGGCGATCGAGGCGGTGCTGGCCGCGGTCCAGGCCGATATCGCCGCCGCCCCGGGGGCCGACCGAGCGGCGCGCGCGCCGGAACCGGCCGACGCATGAGCGGAGGGGGCTTGACGGCCGGGGGGCCGCCCCGGTTTCGTCGCGCACCAGCCGGATTACCGGACGGGTCGCGGGCAGAGCAGGGGACAGGGCCGATGAGCGTCGTCGAACTCGGGCGGTTCATGGACGAACTCGCGGACGCGTCCGGCCAGGCGATCCTGCCGTTCTTCCGCGCCCCGTTCGGCCTCGACGACAAGGCGCGGGGCGGCGCACCGTTCGATCCGGTCACCGAGGCGGACCGGGCCGCCGAGGTGGTGCTCCGGGCGATGATCGGGAAAACCTTTCCCGGCCACGGCATCCTGGGCGAGGAATTCGGCGCGGAGCGGCTGGACGCCGAATGCGTCTGGGTGCTCGACCCGATCGACGGCACGCGCGCCTTCATCGCCGGCCTGCCGACCTGGGGCACGCTGATCGGCCTCACCCGCACCGGCGTGCCGGTGCGCGGGCTGATGCATCAGCCCTATCTCGGCGAGCGCTTCACCGGCGACGGCCGCCACGCCCGCCTGCGCGGCCCGGCGGGCGAGCGCACCCTGCGCACCCGACGCTGCGCCGATCTCGGCCAGGCGATCCTGGCGACCACCGACCCGCGCCTGTTCGCCGACGGCGACGAGGCCGAGCGCTTCCGCGCCCTGGAGGGTCAGGTGCGGATGTCCCGCTACGGTGCCGATTGCTACGCCTATTGCATGCTGGCGGCCGGCCAGATCGACCTCGTGGTCGAGGCCGGCCTGAAGCCCTACGACATCGTCGCGCTGATCCCGATCGTCGAGGGCGCCGGCGGCCGGGTCACGGCCTGGGACGGCGGCTCGGCGGCCAACGGCGGCCGCATCGTGGCGGCGGGCGACCCGCGCCTGCACGAGGCGGCGCTGAAGGTGCTGAACCCGTGAGGGTGCGCGGGCTCACGGAGAATCGAGACGGCCGGAGCCCGCCCGCGTGCTGCTGAACGCCCTCGTCCTGCTGGCGAGCCTGACGCCCATCCTGGAAAACCGGGCCGCCGCGCTCCTGGCCGCGCCGCCGGCAGCAATCGCCCGGGCCGAGGCTGCGCCGCCGCGCTTCGATCCCGCCACCCGGTCGGTATCCAACTGGCACGAACAGGCCGGCGAATTCCTGCTGCCGCGGTCCCTGGCACTGACAGCGCAGCTCGCCGAGGACCCGCCCTACGTCGCCCGCTGCGTCCGGCTCAACAACGGCTGGTGCATCAAGTCCGCCCGCTGGTCGGGGGAGATCGGGGCCGATGCCGAGGGCCACACCGCCTTCGCCACGATGGCGGACGGGGCGGACGCCGCCGCGAGCCTGCTGCGCCGCTACTTTCGCGATTTCAACCGGCGCAACGCGCTCGCCATCGTACGCCGCTGGGCGCCGGCCGAGTGCCGGGTCGCCACGGCGGCCCGGGTGGGTCGGGGCGTCTCGACGCCCGCCGTGTCGGCGACCCTGGCACCCCGGGGGCTCGGCCGGACGCTGCGCGCCCGCTTCCTCGCCGCCCACCGACCCGGCGGCGTGCCGCGGGCGCGGGCCAGGGCCCTGCGGGTGCAGCCCTGGTCCCCGCTCGCCCGGATGGCGGGACGGCGGCCCGTCGCGCGTCCGGCCCCCGCCCGCGTGTCGCGCGTCGCGACGCTCCAGCCGGTGCCCGACATCGCCGCCGGGATCGCGGCCGAGCCCGGCCGGGCGACCATGGCCCGTGCCGCCGATCCCGCGGCGCTCCTCGATCGCAAGGTGCCGAGTCCGGACCGGATGGTCGCGGAATCGGCGCTGCTGCCGGCCATCGCCGCTGGGCTGCCCCTGCTCGACCTGCGCCTGCCGGCACCGCTCTGCATCGGCGACGAGGGCCGGATCCAGGCCTATGCCGCGCGGATCAGCGGCAGCGTCGGGCTGAAGCCCGGCGACGACCTCGACCTGTTCGGGCCGGACGGGGCGCCGCGGCCCAATCTGGCGCCGGTGATGCTGGCGATGTCGGCGGTGGAGCTCGGCACGCTCCGGGCCGGCCCGGACCTCGTCGAGGCCGCCATCGCCCGGCTGAAGCCCGCCCCGTAAAGTCCCGGTTTCAAAAGGTCTCGGACTCAGCCCTTTCAGGGTGTTGGGATGGGTCGCGTTCGGGACGTTTCGCCAACGGGTTCACACGTCTGCACGTGACGCCAACGCTTTGAAAAAGCTGGCGCTTTCCCCGCCTCCTTGCGGGGAGGGGTCAGGGGTGGGGGTGGTGCAGGATCGAGCCTAACGGTGCCTTCTGAACCACCCCCACCTCCAGCTCCTCCCCGCAAGGGGGAGGAGAGCGCGTCGCGTCTCGCCTGAATTGCTGCGCCAAACACCTTGAAAGCGCTGGGTCGAAAACCTTTTGCGGGTGCAGAGTGGAACCCTGCAAGTCTCAGGGGCTCCGCCCCCGAACCCCGCCAAAGGGCAAAGCCCTTTGGAAACCCCGAGCCGGCCAAGCCTTGCGGTTCGGCCCGAACCGCGCCACCTGTGCCCGGCCTGTTTCCCGAGACGACGAGCCCGCCCGTGCCCCTGACCGACCTTGCCGCACGCGCCGGCTCGGCCGTCAAAGCCTTCGCCGAAGCCTCGCACGACCTGCTGATCCAGCCGACCTTGCGGCTCGGGGTCACCGGGCTCGCGCGCTCGGGCAAGACCGTGTTCACGACGGCGCTGATCCACCACCTCGTGGAGGCGCACGCCCTGCCGGCCTTCGCCCCCGCGCAGGAGGGCCGCCTGCGCCGCGCCCGTCTGGTGCCGCAACCCGACGACGACGTGCCGCGCTTTCCCTTCGAGGAGCATTTCGCGACGCTGACCGAGGCCAGGCGCTGGCCGCGCTCCACCGACCGGATCAGCCAGTTCCGCCTGGAGATCGCCTACGAGCGCGCCGCCGGCTGGCGCAGCGGCCCCGCGACCCTGATGCTCGACGTGGTCGATTACCCGGGCGAATGGCTGCTCGACCTCGCGCTGATCGAGACCAGCTACACCGCCTGGTCGCGGGCCACGATCAACGGCACCCGCCGGCCGGGCCGGAGCGCGGTGGCGGCGCCGTGGCTCGAGGCGCTCAAGAGCTTCGATCCCAACGGCCCCCTCGACGAGGTCGCAGCCGAGCGGGCCAGCGACGCGTTCAAGGCCTATCTGGCGGCCCTGCGCGCCGGCCCGGAATCGGTCGCCACGACGCCGCCAGGGCGCTTCCTGATGCCCGGCGACCTCGCGGGCTCGCCGGCTTTGACCTTCGCGCCGCTGGACAATCTCACCGGCAGCATCGCCCCCGACAGCCTCGCCGGGCTGATGGAGCGGCGCTTCGAGGCCTACAAGGCCAAGGTCGTCACGCCGTTCTTCCGCGACCATTTCCAGCGGGTCGATCGGCAGCTCGTGCTGGTGGACGTGCTCGCCGCCGTCGATGCCGGGGCCACCGCCCTGGCCGAGCTGGAGGAGGCGCTGGACGCGGTGCTGCTCAGCCTCAACATCGGCCGCAACACGGTGCTGTCGAAGCTGTTCGCGCCCCGGGCCGACCGGGTGCTGTTCGCCGCCACCAAGGCCGACCATCTCCACCAGACCAGCCACGACCGGCTCGACGCGCTGTTGCGCCTGCTCGTCTCCCGCTCGATGCGCCGGACCGAGGCCGCAGGCGCCCGGGTCGGCACCGTGGCGCTCGCGTCCGTGCGCGCCACCCGCGAGACCACGGTCCATGACGGCCCCGAGATTTTACGCGCGGTCGCCGGGACGCCGGAGGCCGGCGAGACGGTGGGCGACGAGGTGTTCGACGGCAACAGCGAGGCCGCGGTGTTCCCGGGCGAGCTGCCGGCCCGTGCGGAAGCCGTGCTGGAGGGCGCCGTCGCCCCGGGCTCGCTCCGCTTCCCCCGCTTCCGCCCGCCGCTGATCCGCCCGGACGGCCTCGGCCGCCCCGGCCACCTGCCGCAGATCCGCCTCGACCGGGCGATGCAGTTTCTGATCGGCGACAGGCTCGGGTGAAGGGAGATGGTGCCTGCTGGCGCTGGCCGTGAGGCTCACACAACGCGTTCCGGTTCCTCCGAGGCTCGGCGAGACGCCCGGTCCGGACATCGCGCGTGCCATCCCTCCCCCCTCTGCGGGGGAGGGACGTGCGCGTGCATTCGACCGCGGCCCTCATTTGTCGCCTGACACGCCAACAGCCGTGAGGGCAAAACCGAAAACACCTCTCTGGAGGCCGTAAGCCATGTCCTCAGGCCAGAAACCCCGCGCCTTCCGGATCAATCCCGAGCCGCCGCCGGGTCCCGGCGTGACCACGACGCCGCTCGCGGCCCGGCCGGAGCAGGCCCGGATCGTCGAGGAGCCGTTCGAGATCGTCGATGCGGCCGACGGCGTCGCGGTGCCGGTGGCGCCGCGCCGGCGCTCGCCCTGGGGGGCGCTGTTCCTGTCGGCGGCCGGGGGGCTGGTCTCGCTGGGGATCGGGCTGTCGGTCGAGCGGATGATCGCCGACCTGTTCCAGGCCGCGCCCTGGCTCGGCTGGGTGGCGCTCGCCCTGCTGGGTCTCGCCGGGCTGGCGCTCCTGGCGATCGTCGTCCGGGAGCTGGCCGGGCTGCGGCGGGAGCGGAAGATCGAGCGGCTGCGGCAATCGGCGGTCGATGCGCTCGCCACCCGCGACCATACCGGCGCGCAGGCGGTGGTGCAGGCGCTCTCGGCCTTCTACGCCGACCGCGAGGTCCTGGCCCCGGGCCGCGCCCGGATCGACGCGGCGGCCGACGCGATCCTCGACGTGGACGACCGGATCGGGCTGGCCGAGCACGAGCTGCTGGCCGGCCTCGACCGGCAGGCACGCAACGCCATCGCGACCGCCGCCAAGCAGGTTTCGGCGGTCACGGCGCTCAGCCCGCGGGCGATCGTCGACGTGGCGTTCGTAGTGTTCGCCGCCGTCCGGCTGCTACGCCGGATCGCCGCCATCTACGGCGGCCGCCCGGGCTTCCTGGGCTTCCTGCGGCTGGCGCGGGCCGCTGTGGCGCATCTCACCATCACCGGCGGGATGGCGGTGGGCGAGAGCGTGATGCAGCAGGTGCTGGGGCTTGGGATCGCCGCCCGGGTCTCGGCCAAGCTGGGCGAGGGCGTGCTCAACGGGCTGATGACCGCCCGATTCGGGCTGGCCGCGCTCAATGTCTGCCGGCCGCTGCCCTTCGTGCGCGAAGCCCCGCCGCGCCTCGCCGACGTGGCGGGCGAGCTGCTGCGCGCGGCAGAGCCCGAATCAAAATAGGCCGGACCGGCTATTTGGCGGCGGCCGTGGCGGCGCGGCGATTGGCGATGCGTGTGAACATGTTGCCGGTGTAGTCGGCGACCTTGGGCTTCTCGACCTCGCCGACCTTCGCCTCGAAGGCCTCGATGCGCTTCAGGAGCGCGACGTCGTTGAACAGCGAGCTGTTGAAGTTGATGTGGGCCCGGGGGCCGAGGGCGGCCTGGACCGCGTCGAGTCGTTCCAGAAGCTCTTTACGCGTCACGGTGCTCTCCAGGGGCGCCTTCGGGGCGAAGGTCCGCCCAAGCCGACACTGGAGGCCGCGAGGGTAAACGACGCGTTAACGGAACACCGGTGCCGGAAGGCCGAACGCCGCCGCAACCTCATCGTCGCTGGCGAAATCACCGGCCTCGGCCTCCCGCAGGGCGGCCTCAATCTCGGCGCGCTGCCAGGCGTCAACGGCGTCGGTGAGTGGGTCTGCCGGTGCCGCGACGGGGACGGCGCGAGAATCCGGGCCGAGCTGCGACAACGGACGGGCGGTGCGATCCGGGGAGACCATATCGGCAGCGTAAGCGCGCGCCCGCCCCTGTGCAATTCCCGACGCGGTCCGTCCTACAGCCCCTTCATGAACCCGGCGAGCCGCATCAGCCCCTCGGGCCACGGCCCGTGGCCGCTGGCGACGTTGATGTGGCCCGATTCACCGGCATCGACCGTCAGAGAGCCCCAGCTATGGGCGAAATCGTCGGCCCGGTCGTAGGTGCAATACGGATCGGTGCGGCTGGCGACGAGGAGCGAAGGGAAGGGCAGGGGGTCCCGGGGCATCGGTGCGAAGGCGCGCACCGCTTCGGGCAGGTCGGGTGCCTCCTCGACATCCGGGCAGGCCACGAACAGGGCGCCGCGCACCACACCCGGGGCGAAGCGCGGCGCCGCCGCGACGCAGGCGACGACGCCGAGGCTGTGGGCGATCAGGATCACCGGCCGGGTCGCGGCCGCCACCGCCTCGGCGATCCGCGCGCACCAGGCCTCGGGGGTCGGCGCGTGCCAGTCGTCCTGGGCGACCACCTGCGCGGTGGCGAGGCGCCCGGCCCAGCGGGCCTGCCAGTGGTCCTCGTCCGAGCCTCCGAGCCCCGGGACGATGAGGATGTCGCAATCGGCGGTCTTCATGCCGGCTGCCTAGCGCATGACGCGGAAAAGTGGAATCCGGTTTTCCGAAATCATCATGCGCGAACAAGGCGCTAGCGCAGCCGTCCGCGGAAGGCGTCGAGACTACCCGTCACTCGGCGGCGATCGGGGCCGCCCGGGCCGGATCGGTGATGTGCCGGGCGATCTGAGTCGAGGCGTGGTTCTTGGCCTTCGCCTCGATCTCGAAATCGGCCCAGACCATGTGGCGGGCGACGAGGTCGTTCACGGCCCGGTTCCACATCATGTCGGAATGGGCGGCGAGGTCCCGGACCGCGTGGCCGGCGGCGCGCAGCGCCGGGAAGTCGGGCAGGGCATCCGGGTCGCATTCGCCCGCGACCGCCTCGCGCGAGACGCTGATATGCGCCACCGGCCGCACCCCGCGCCAGGACGCCCGCACCTGCGCGATGCGGGGATCGTCGGGCTCGATGTATTCGCCGCCGCTCTGGACCCAGTGATGGTGCAGGTCGAGCACCACCGGCACGCGGTCGGCGAGCTGGAGCACCGCCTCGACCCCAAAAACGTTCTCGTCGTTCTCAACGGTGACGAGGTCGCGCGCCACCTGGCTCGCCCGGGGCAGGGTCTCGCGGAACCCCGCCACCCCCGGGTCGCCGGCGCCGACATGGATGTTGATGTGGGCGCCGTGCGGATGCCAGCCGCCGCCGTAGCCCATCCGGTCGAAGATCTCGGCGTGGTAATCGAGCTCGGACAGGCCGTTGGCGATGGCCGCCGGGTTGCGGCTCGCCAGCAGGCAGAACGGGCCCGGGTGGAAGCTCAGGCGCACGCCGAGCCGGCGGGCCAGCGCCCCGGCCTCCGCCAGCCCGCGCTCGACCAGGGCCGCCACCTCGGGTTCGGCGTAGATGTCGCGCGCGATGGCGTGGGTGTAGCCGGGCAGGACGTTGCTCGCCATGCGCAGCAGGCGCTCGATCGGCGGCCGGGCTCCGACCCAGGCGATCTGCCGGGCCAACGCGTCGAGGTTGTGCGCGACGAGACCGGCGAGCTTCGCCCGCCTGGCGACGGGGTCCAGCTTGGCGAGATGCGCCATGGTCACGCTGGTCAGGTTCATGTGGAGCGTCGCCTCGCGCTCCGCCTTGAGGGTGGCGTAGGTGCCGGGCGGCTCGTCCAGGACGAACTTGCAGCAGAATCCGAGGCGGGGCTGATCGCGCATAGGATGCACAACGCGCGTCGGCGCCGCGCGTGCCCGAAATCGGGCGCGGAACGGCCGCGCTTCGGCGACGTTTGAGCCTTCGAGCGCGGCAGTTCCGCGCGGACGGCCCTCTCGTACCATCATGCCCGCGTCGCCCCCCCGCCCGAGTTCCCAACCGGATGCCGGCTCGATCCTCTGGATCCTGATGCTCGGCTCGGCCCTGGTGGCGCTCGCCGCGACGCCGGCCCGTCGGCGTGCGCCGGACCTGCCCGAGCTTTTGGAGCCGACAGCAGATCAGGACGAAGCCGACCCCGCGCGCAAAAAGGCCGTCAATGCCGGCGCGCGCTCGATCGCGGGCCGTGCCGCGCAGCTGACGGCAGCGACGCAGTCCGAGCGCGGCCGCGCCGCCGACAGTCCCGCCGAGATGACCCGGGCCGGCTGGAAGGACATCGCGGTTCGGGTCTACCTGGAATTCAACAAGGACCGGGTGCTGGCGGTGGCCGCCGGGGTGACCTTCTACACCCTGCTGTCGCTGTTCCCGGCCATCGCCGCGCTGGTGAGCTGCTACGGCCTGTTCGCCGACGTCAACGCGATCAACGAGCACCTCGCGCAGCTGCACGCGGTGCTGCCGGCGGGGGCGGTCGAGCTGATCGGCGACCAGATCAAGCGCATCGCCGCCAAGGGCAGCAGCTCGCTCAGCGTCACCTTCTTCACCAGCCTGCTGCTGTCGCTGTGGAGCGCCAACGCCGCCATGAAGGCGATGTTCGACGCGCTGAACGTCGTCTACGAGGAGGAGGAGAAGCGCAACTTCTTCTGGCTCAACATCCGCTCGCTGACCTTCACGGTCGGCGCCCTGATGTTCATCATCATCGCGCTCAACGCGATCGTGGTGGTGCCGGTGGTGCTGAACTTCCTCGGCCTCGGCTCGGGCGCGTGGCTGCTCGCGGCCCTGCGCTGGCCGGCGGTGCTGGTGGTGCTGCTCGCCGGGCTCTCGGTGCTGTACCGGTTCGGCCCGAGCCGGGAACACGCCCGCTGGCGCTGGGTCGGATTCGGCAGCCTCGTGGCGGGGCTGCTCTGGCTGATCGCGTCCCTGTTGTTCTCCTGGTACGTGGCGAGCTTCGGCACCTACAACGAGACCTACGGTTCGCTCGGCGCCGTGATCGGCTTCATGACCTGGATCTGGATCTCGTCGACCATCGTGCTGCTCGGCGGCGAGATCAACGCCGAGCTGGAACACCAGACCGCCCGCGACACCACCACGGGCGCGCCCCTGCCGATGGGCCATCGCCGGGCCCGAATGGCCGACACCGTCGGGGCGGCGGCGTAGCGGCACAGCCGCTGAACCGTGAGCGACAGGATGCCGCCGGTGCAGCCGTTTTCCGGCCTGCGGGACTGCCGGGTCTCGCGCGCGATGCCTATATCTCTCATCGAAAAGGGAGATGTTCATGGCTGACAGCGCGACCACCAACCCCGATACCCGCAGCGACGCCGAGTGGCGCGCCACGCTCACGCCCGAGCAGTACCGGGTGCTGCGCGAGCACGGCACCGAGCGCGCCGGCACGAGCTGCCTGCTCGCCGAGAAGCGGCCGGGCACCTTCACCTGCGTCGGCTGCGGCCAGCCGCTGTTCGAGCAGGGCACCAAGTTCGAATCCGGCACCGGCTGGCCGAGCTTCTTCGAGCCCCTCGAAGGCGCCGTCGAGACCACCGTCGACCGCAGCCACTGGATGGTCCGGACCGAGGTCCATTGTTCCCGCTGCAACGGCCATCTCGGCCACGTCTTCGACGACGGCCCCGCCCCCACGGGCCTGCGCTATTGCATGAACGGCGCCGCGATGACCTTCGAACCCGCAGCGTGAGGCTGCCCGGATCCGGGTTAACGCCGGTTGAAAAATTCGGCTCGAAAGACGGGATATCGGGGACAGGCGCGGTTTTCAGCGAATCGCGCCCGTGCTCCGGTCTTGATTTCGTCGTGTTTTTGCTTAGCGCTTAACGGTCTCAGTGTGTCGCCGTCCGGTATTGGCGATGGATGCGGTATGTACGACTCAATACGGCACTGCGGTCGAGCTTATACGCCGCCTGGGCCGGATCGACTTACCGGTTCCATCCAGGCCGGCATCTCTGAGGGCAGTCCGCCGGATCGGCGCACCGCCGACGAAGCGGGAGGGGTTTTGAGTTCATGAGCACCATTCGCCGATTCCTGGTCGCGCCATCCCTGGTCCGCCTGATCCGCAAGGAGCGGGGCGGCGCCCGGATCACCGAGGGCCATTTCGCCGCGCAGGGGGGCCGCAGCTCCTACGTGCGGGTCGACGGCCAGGTCTGCCAGCTGGTGCTGGTGAACAAGGGGCCGGACGGCATCCCGGCCGAGGAGCGGACCGACGTGCCGCGCGCCCACGGCGACGCGCTGCTCGACGTCTGCCCCGGCAAGGCCGCCTACGACCGCACGGCCGTCACCATCGGCGGCCGCGAGGTCACGATCGACCGCTACGTCACCCCCGGCAATCTCGACCTGATCAGCGTCGTCTTCGACAACGACGGCGACGCGGCCGGCTTCCAGGCTCCGAACTGGTTCGGCCGCGAGGTCAGCAGCGAGCCGGCCTTCGAGCGCCAGGCGCTGGCCATCCAGGGCGTGCCGGCCGCCGAGGAGGTGCCGCTGAGCAACGCGGCGCTCGACGCGGTCCTCGACCTGATCGAGCCGCGCTTCGGCTTCGGCCGCTACGGCAGCAGCGCCCGCGCGAGCGAGCCGTCCGATGACGGCGCGATGAGCGCCATGCGCCGGATCGTGACCCCGGCCGCCGCGGCAGCCCCGGTCGCCGCACCGGCACCGGTCATCCCTGAGGCCGTCGAGCCGCCCCCGGTCGCGCCGGTCGCCGAGGCTCCCCCGGAGCCCGAGCACCATCCCGAGCCGGAGCCGGCTCCCGCTCCGGAGCTTGTTCATCACGCGGCGCCGGTGGCGCAGGAGCCGAGCCCGCCCCAGCCCGCCGCCCATGAGAGCATTCACAGCGACGCCCGCATCGACGACGTGATCGAGAGCCTGTCCCAGGCGCTCGGCGCGGCGATCCACCAGCATCCGGAACCCGCCGCCGAGCCCAAGGACGGGAAGGCCGACGAGTCGGCCGGCGTGTTCGAGCGCTGGACCGTGCGGCCCCGCCGGACGCAGCAGCAGACCTGATCGGCCGAGCCATCGAGAAGGCCGCGGGGGCAGGGCGCCGCCGCGGCCTTTTTTGTGCGCGCTTCGGGGCCGTGATGAGGTTTTCAGGTGAAGGGCTGGCAGCGGCCCTTGCCGTCATTGCGAGCGCAGGGAAGCAACCCAGCGCCGCGCGCGCTCACGGAATGAGGTGGATCCCTGGGTCGCTTCGCTACGCTCGCGATGACGGAGCAAGCGAAACACGCGACCCCGTCCTTGACAATGTTCCTATTTTGTGCTCATTAGCCGTCACCTGTCCTCCGGTGCTTCGTGAGCAATCCCGCGGCGCTCCTCGGGGGTCCGTCCGGTGGCTGACCGGCGGGTTCGGAGAGCAGGGCGATGCCCGCGTCGGTGGCTCTCAGCCGCGATCGCCCCGGGCGGCGAACCGATGCGGGGCGTGTCTCGGTGACGGGCGTGAGATCGGGCGGCAGTTTGCCCGGCGGGGT
>NZ_JAKSYL010000133.1 GCF_022829515.1 Methylobacterium sp. J-048 | reverse complement strand
CGTTCGCTTGATCGTATTCCAGCCGCTGGACCGCTCTGCGAGACCGATCGTATGTCACCTCGGTCACTCCCATCGCCCTGGTCGACGCGGCGACGCTCTGTCCGTGTGCGACCAGCACGTCGACCTGACGCAGCTTGCTCACGATCTCCTCAGGCTTGGGTCGTTGGGCCATCGATTCCGTCCTCTGTCGGCTCAACAGCCATACTTCAGGGCGGGCCTCGGTCCACTCAAGTACGTAGTGCGACGCGTAGACGGCGCTGCCTTCCTCAAGGATGAGGACCGGCAGCTTCTCGGGCGGATTATACTGAGGTGTCACGGACGTGCCGTGCGAGGGCACTTCGGTCTCCAGGTCGAAAGGGATGCCTTTCTCGGCGAGCGCGATCCGCACCTTGCGGGCATACGGGCTCGGTGTCGCGCTGATCAGCTTCATCGTGCTGCAATCCTAAGCTGGTTCATTCCGCG
>NZ_JAKSYL010000131.1 GCF_022829515.1 Methylobacterium sp. J-048 | reverse complement strand
TCGCCCGGGCACGGGACCGACAGAGTGGGGGCCCGACGGGCCGGGCGGGTCGGTGACGGTGAAGCCGGGGGGGACGGCGCCGTTGATGAAGGCGTTGTTCCGGTTGCGGCCGCAGTCGAGGTACTGGGAGTCGGACTCGATGCCGATGACCACGCCCGAGCCCGGGGTGAACTGGTAGTTGTAGCGGACCTGCGCGCCGCCGGAGAAGCCGTCCTGGTTGCGGTCGCGGAAGGTGGCGGTGGTGCCGCCGACGGTGGCGTAGGGGGCGGGGATGCCGAAGACCGTGCTGGTGGCGCGGCTGCTGGCGTCGAAGGCGTAGCCGGCGTTGATACCGAAATAGGCGCCGGTCCAGGTGAACACCGGCACGGGGGTGAACACCGGCGGCGGGGCGGCGCGGCGCGGCAGGTCGGCGGCCGAGGCGGCGCCGGTCAGGAGGGCCGTGGCGGCGCTCGCGAGAAGAAGCTTCTTGATCATGGGGTCCTCTGTCTCCCGTTCAGCGGGATGTGTGCCCGGCGACAGAAACGGCAGGTTGAGGAAGCGCGATAGTGCAGCGCTGCAACAGGGCTCCCGAGGGCCCCGGACCGGTGGACGGGCGCGTGCGGTTGAGCACATCCCGCGCGCAAGAAAGCCGATTTCGGCCCAAAGATTTGTATCTCGACGTTTCCGGCAGCAAAAAACCCCGCCGCACGAAGGCTGACGGGGCTGTAGTTTGCTCGAGAACATTCCCAGGACCAACCAGGAAGCTTCGGCTCCTGTTAGATCCGACTGGCCGGCGGCCCGCAAGCCCATCGAGTACTGTTGTTAGCGGTTAAGATTAATTTACGCGCGCTGCCTCTCGGATACCGGCCGTAAACCGCTCATGGATATCCGCCGACCTCGGATCGCCGGCCGGCCTGCGAGGATTGCGGCAAAGCCCGCGATGCGGGCCGCCGGGTTGCGCTCGCACGGCATCCTGTGGTGACCCTCCCGGCATGCCGTGTCCGAAAACATCCGCCGCCGCGCGGGACGATGCCGAAGGCCGGGCGGTCGTGCCGCCCCCGCGCGCATGATGCCCATGTTCGGCTTCTCCCTGAGCTCCACCGAGCCCGACAGCATCGCCCACATCATCCAGGTCGCGCTCGCGCCGGCCTTCCTGCTGTCGGCGCTCGCGACCCTGCTGAACGTGTTCTCCACCCGCCTCGGCCGGATCTCCGACAAGGTCGACACGCTCTCGGGGGAGATCGTCAAGGCGACGGAGGCGGAGGGCGCGCGCCTGTCCCGCCGGCTGACCTTTCTGCGGCGGCGCTCCTTCGTCCTCGATGTCGCCGTCGTCCTCGCCTCGCTCGGCGCCTGCCTGATCGGGATGGCCGTGCTGACCTTGTTCGTCGGGGCGATGCGCGATGCGGCGACCGCGTCGGTCCTGTTCGGCTGCTTCGGCGCGGCTCTGGTCTGCACCGTCGCGGCGATCGGGGCGTTCATGACCGAGATCCTGATGGCCGGTCACGGGGTGCGCGACGAGGTCGATCACCAGCAGGACAAGGTTCCGGCGCAACCGTGATCCGCTCGCGTTTCGCGTTGCGTGCCCAAGGAACTTCGTCTTAATCTCGACGGTGCTTGATCCCGCTCGCCCGCTGCGTCCGAGTGCTCCGCCATGAGTGTCGCGATTCTGGTTGCCCTCATCGCCGGAGCCTTGTGCCTCGGGATGCTCTCTTCCCTCTTGCCGTTCGGGCGGCGGGGCGAGGACGAGGAGATGCTTTTGCCCGACGAGAGCGACTTCTTCGATATCGGCGGCCCGATCATCGACCTGGAGCCGCTGATCCCGCTGCTTGATGCGCAGGCCATCGAATCGAAGCGGTGAGCGCGGTATCCTTGTCGCGTGGGGCCGCCGGCCCGATCGCATCCGGGCGGCGGCCCCGACCGTCGCTTTAAGCGGCCTCGTTATCCGAATCGTCCGCGTCCAGGATGGTCTCCAGGTCGCCCACCAGGGCGTCGAGCTGGTCGGCGGTGGCCTTGAGCTTCAGCTTGGTACCGTCCTCGGCCTCAACCGCGATCTCGATATGGTCCTCGACCTTGGCAGCCAGAGCCTGCTTGATGGTGTAGGTCGTCACGTCAGCCTTGTCGGCCATGCCGGTCTCCTCGTTGGGCTGCGGGCAACGCGGACCGTCCGGCATCGGCGCTGCGGCAGAAGCTCGCGTCGGACGGCCTGCACAGCCTGCGCGGACAGGCGACCGTTCACGCGAAGGACTGCCGCCCCCCGGCGGGCCTCGCCGCGAAAGCCACGCGCGGGCTGGCGCACGCTACCGCCGGCCGCGCACGTGCCGCTCGACCACCCGCTGGCGATGGCTCGGGACCGCCGGAAGTTGTGTCGGGCGCGCCGCGATGGCCTGACGGACTGGGCGCGGCGGGGCCGGCAGCAGCAGCTCCGGCTTGGCCCGGGTCGTCTCGACGACGACCGCCTCCAGCACCACGGGGCGCGAAAGCTTGGTCAGGGTGCGGGGCCGGCCGGGCTTGGCGGCCAGGGTGCCGAGGCCCCAGAGCGCGAGGCAGGACAGGCCGACCAGGACCCCCGTCCAGGACGGCTCCGAGCGGACCATCAGGAAGGCGGCGCCGGTCAGGGCGGCGGCGGCCGCGAACAGCCGGGGTGAGGACTCGCCGGACATCACCACGCCAGCCTCGGCGATCCGCGCTGAGGACCGGTGAACCGCATCGCTCCATTTGTCTTCAAGTCGCTGCCGCGCCATCGGTGCTGAGCCGGCTTCAATCCGCCAGGCTGGAGGGCGGCTGCCAGGTGGCGCCGGGATGCTCGCGGATGTCGCCGGCCCGGGCGCCGGTATCGGCGTCGCTGGTCCAGTCGCCCGGCTCGGTGACGCTGGCGATCTCCGCCTCCGGGTAGGCGGCCGCCAGGAACAGGCGCGCCTCGCCCTCGGCCTCGGCCCGCACCGTCACGAGCGGCTTGTCTCCGTCCGCGTCGCGGACCTGGGCGATGAACAGCTTGGTCATGGGGGCCTCCGCTACCGTGAGGCGGCAACGGGCCGGCGGCGGGATGGTTCGGGCCGGAGGCCGAATCGCGCGAGCTTTGCCTTCCGCCACACCTGTGGCCGTGGCGATACAGCTTGAGTGTGGAAAACCAGGTAATTTCCCGCTCGATAGGAACATTCGCTGGGGAAAGACCAGTCATGAAGACGCTTCTGGCCTCGTTGGCCGCCTTTACCGCTCTCACCGCCGCCGCTTCGGCCGCCGACCTGCCGCGTCGCGCCGCTCCGCCGCCGATCTTCACCCCCATCCCCGTCTTCACCTGGACCGGCGCCTATTTCGGTATCAACGCCGGCTACGCGTTCGACGCCAGCAGCAACAGCACCTCCAGCTTCGGGATCCCGGCCGCGTTCGCGACGACCGGCACCGCCACGGCCAACTTCAGCCAGCGGAACCAGGAAGGTTTCTCGGGCGGTGGCCAGGTCGGCTACAACTATCAGTTCACCCCGGGCTCGGGCGTGGTCGTCGGCATCGAGGCTGACGCCCAGTACCTCGACTTCGGCCGCAGCCGGAACAACGCCCTCATCACCGGCGGCCAGCTGGCTCAGGGCCTCTACGTGACCGACCCGCGCGGCCTGTCGAGCCTCGACTTCTTCGGCACCGTGCGCGGCCGCATCGGCTACGCCTTCGACCGGGTCCTGGTGTACGGCACCGGCGGCTTCGCCTACGGCTCGGGCAGCGCCGACCGTTCGTTCGGCGGCTTCGCCGGCAACGACAGCTTCCGCACCGGCTACGCTGTCGGCGGCGGCATGGAATACGCCCTCCCGGTCGACTCGTTCCTGAACTTCTTCCGGTCGAGCGCCGTGACGGTCAAGGTCGAAGGCCTGTACGTCAATATCGATCGCAACACCCGCAACCAGGGTGCGTTCGTGATCAACGCCGCCAGCAACGTCCCGGTCGCCTACAGCGCGATCGGTCGCCGCGACGACGAATTCGCCGTCGTCCGCGCCGGCCTGAACTACAAGTTCGGCTCGTACTAAGACTTGAAGACCGCCCGGCCTTCCGGCCGGGCGTCGATCAAGCTCGACAACGCCCCGGAAGCGGAAGCTTCCGGGGCGTTGTCGTTTGCGCATCACCCCGAAAGCCGGCAGCCGCCGTTCGGGATGATGCGTGAGCCGTGGCTTCCGGGCCGCGCCCGATCTCCGCCCGCTCCACCAGCCCGTCGGCACCCCCGCGCTGCCCGGGTGGGGCTGCCGCCGGGAACAGCCTCGGCGCCGATACCGTTGTTCAGGTCCTGTCGGCCTCGGCCGGCCCTTCTCAGTTCGAGCGTCTCATGACCAGCCGTACCCTTCAGTCCACGCTTCTCGCCCTCGCGCTCGTCGCCGGCAGCGCCGGGATGGCCGCCGCCCAGAGCACGCCCAACGGCAACACCTCGACGGCCGGCTCGCCCGCCGGCAGCAACAGCACCGGCAACGGCGCCACCGGCAGCGGCGCGGCCCCCAGCGGCAAGTAATCCCCGGTAACCCGGCCTTAACCATAAAGACCGAAAGACCGGTCGATCCAGGAGCCACGCGCTCCGACGACCGTGCCTCCTTCACCCCGCGCCCCTTTTTGGGGATGCGGGGTTTTTTGTGGGTGGGCTTGGCGGGAGCTGGCGGTTTCGCCGATGGAAAGGGTGAGCCCGCGCCTCAGCGCGGCCCGGCCGATGGCGGTGGCCCTTGTGCGCCCGGGGCCGGATCGCCCATAAGAACCGCGATGGCATTTCGGGTTCGGCATGGGCGCTCGGCGCGCGGCTTGTGGGCGATCGCCGTCCGCATGCTGGCGCTCGTGCTGGCCTTGTCCTTGGCCGGACCGGGTGTCGGCCTCGCGGCGGATCTGGCGTTCCATGCGGGCGGCCATCAGGACCGCAGCGTCGGGCCATCCATCGAGGCCGCCGGCAGCGCCGTCGATCCCGGCGTGACCGAGCACCTCCATTGCGGCTGCCACCAGGCCGCCCCCCTGGAGGCCGCGATTGCGCCGCCGCCGGCGATTCCCGGCCGGCCGGTGGCGGTCCGGATCGTCCGCGCCCTCCCTTCCGTCATCCCCGACCGCCTGCCCCGGCCTCCCCGCGCGTGAGCTGACGCCGCCGCTCGTCGGTGCGCGTCCTACTCGGGAACCCTTGCGGGTGCCCGGTTCGCCCTCACGCGTCCTCTGAACGGGAACCATCGGAGCCGCCGCACGGCGCTCCGCGGTCCCGGCCGCGAGCAGGCCCCCATGCGCATTTTTATTACCGCGGTCCTCCTGGCCGCCGGCATCGTCATCGGCGCTGCCGTTCCCGGCGTGTCCGGATTCGTCCGGGACAGCCTCGCGGCGATCGGCCTGACCCGATCCGCCGGCAAACCGGATCCCGAACCGGCCGGGCATAAGGATCTTGGGCACGAGGATCGTCATGCCGAGGCCGGCGTGATCCGGATGAGCCCCGAGCAGGCGGCGGCCCAGGACATCACGGTCGCGCCGGTGACCGGCGGGATCCTGGCGCGCCACCTGCTCGTGCCCGGCACCATCACCCCCGACACCGACCGGATCGCCCGGGTCCCCGCCCGGGTGGTCGGCACCGTCGCGGAGATGCGCAAGCGCCTGGGCGATTCCGTCCGGAAGGACGAGGTCGTGGCCGTGCTCGACAGCCGGGAGGTCGCCGACGCCAAGAGCGAGTACCTCACCGCCCAGGTCCAGGTCGAACTCCAGACCATCAACTTCGAGCGCCAGCAGAAGCTGCTGGCCTCGCGCTCGGCCTCGGAATCGGCGTTCCAGAGCGCCCGGGCGGCGTTCCTGGAGACCCGGCTGCGGGCCGATCTCGCCCGCCAGAAGCTGTCGGCGCTGGGGCTCGACGCCGCCGCGGTCGCGGCCGCGCAGACCCGCGACGAGGCGACCCCGACCCACTCGACCCTGCGCCGCTACGAGCTGCGCGCGCCGCTGTCCGGCCGCGTAGTCGAGCGGCGGGTCGATGTCGGCTCGGCGGTCGGCAAGGAGGGCGACCCGGCCGAGATCTACCTGGTGGCCGACCTCTCCACGGTCTGGATCGAGCTGTCGGTCCCGACCCTCGACCTCGCCCAGGTCCAGGAGGGCGCCCGGGTCACCGTCACCCCGACCCGGGAGGGCGGCGAAAGCCGCGCGGAGGGGCGGGTGATCTTCGTGAGCCCGTTCCTCAACCCGGAGACCCGCTCGGCCCGGGTCGTGGTCGCCCTGCCCAATGCCGACCAGGCCTGGCGGCCCGGGACCTTCGTCACCGCGGAGATCGAGATCGCCCGGGACGACGTGCCGGTCCGGGTGCCCAAGGCGGCGCTCCAGACCGTGGCCGGCGCGCGGGTGGTGTTCGTCCGGACCCCGGAGGGCTTCGCCATGCGCCCGGTCGAGCTCGGGCGCTCCGACGACGAGGCCTACGCGGTCACCGCCGGGCTCGCGCCGGGCGAGGCCATCGCGGTCGGCCAGACCTTCCTGCTGAAGGCCGAGCTCGGCAAGGCCGAAGCCGGCCACGACGATTGAGGCGCCGGACATGCTGAGCCGCATCCTCGACCTTTCGATCCGCCAGCGCTGGCTGGTCCTGCTCCTCGTGCTGCTGGCGGCGGGCTTCGGTGCCACGGCGCTGACCCGGCTGCCGATCGACGCGGTGCCCGACATCACCAACAACCAGGTGCAGATCAACACCCTGGCGCCGGCCCTGTCGCCGGTCGATATCGAGCGCCAGGTGACCTACCCGGTCGAGACCGCGCTGGCCGGCATCAAGGGGCTCGACTACACCCGCTCGCTCTCGCGCAACGGCTTCTCGCAGGTCACCGCGGTCTTCGACGAGCGGCTCGACATCTACTTCGCCCGCCAGCAGGTCGCCGAGCGCCTGTCCCAGGTGAAGGGCGACCTGCCCCCCGGGGCCGAGCCGCATATGGGGCCGATCTCGACCGGCTTGGGCGAGATCTCCATGTGGTCGGTCCAGTACGCGACGCCCGGGGCGCGCACGGTCGTGCCCGCCGGCAGCCCGGGCTGGCAGCCGGACGGCAGCTACCGCACCCCGGAGGGCCAGAGTCTCGCCACCGAGCTGGAGCAGACCGCCTACCTGCGCACCGTCCAGGACTGGATCATCCGGCCCCAGATCCGGACCGTGCCCGGGGTAGCCGGGGTCGACGGCATCGGCGGCTACGAGAAGCAGTACCACGTCCAGCCCGACCCGACGAAGCTGACCGCCCTCGACCTGTCCTTCGCGGACGTCGCCCGGGCGCTCCAGGCCAACAACGCCAACCAGGGCGCCCGCTACCTGGAGGATAACGGCGAGGGCACCATCGTGCGCGCCGCCGGCCGGCTGGAGAGCCTGGAGGCGATCGGCGACGTGGTGGTCGCCACCCGCGGCGGCGTGCCGGTGCGGGTCCGGGACGTGGCGACCCTGCGCTTCGGGCGCGAATTGCGCACCGGCTCGGGCAGCGCGGACGGCCGGGAGGCGGTGATCGGCACCGCCCTGATGCGGATCGGCGAGAACAGCCGCACGGTGGCGGCCGCGGTCGCCGCGCGCCTGGACCAGATCCGCCGCACCCTGCCCCCCGGCATCGCGGTGCAGACGGTGCTCGACCGGACCGTGCTGGTCGAGGCCACGATCCGCACGGTCGCGCAAAACCTCGCCGAGGGTGCGGCCCTGGTGATCGCGATCCTGTTCCTGCTGCTGGGCAACATCCGGGCCGCCCTGATCACGGCCCTGATGATCCCGGTCGCCATGCTGATGACCGTGACCGGCATGGTCGAGGGAAAAATCTCGGCCAACCTGATGAGCCTCGGCGCCCTGGATTTCGGCCTGATCGTCGACGGGGCGGTGATCGTCACCGAGAACGCGCTCCGCCACCTCGCCGAGCGCCAGCACGCGCTGGGGCGCCGGCTCGACTTGGCGGAGCGCCTGGAGACGGTCCGGGCCTCGGCCGAGGAGATGATCCGCCCGTCGCTCTACGGGCAGGCGATCATCATCCTGGTCTACGCGCCGCTCCTGACCTTCACGGGGGTCGAGGGCAAGATGTTCGAGCCGATGGCGCTGACCGTGATCCTCGCGCTGGCCTGCGCGTTCGTCCTGTCGCTGACCTTCGTGCCGGCGCTGATCGCCATCGTGATCACCGGCCGGGTCGGCGAGGCCGACAACCCGCTGATCCGGGGCGTCAAGGCCGCCTACCGGCCGCTGCTGACCGCGGCGATCCGGACGCCGGCGCCGTTCCTGGGGGCGGCCCTGCTTCTGCTCGTGGGCGCCGGCCTGCTGGCGGCCCGGCTCGGGACCGAGTTCATCCCGCTGCTGGACGAGAAGAGCATCGCGCTCAACGCCAGCCGGATCCCTTCGACCTCCCTGACCCAGTCGCAGGCGATGCAGCTCAAGGTCGAGCAGGCGGTCGCGCGCTTCCCGCAGGTGGCCACCGTGTTCTCGAAGACCGGCACCGCCGAGATCGCCTCCGACCCGATGCCGCCGAACGCCTCGGACACGTTCGTGATCCTGAAGCCGCAGGCGGCGTGGCCCGATCCCACGCTGACCAAGGCGGCGCTCCAGGTGCAGATCGAGGCGGCTTTGGGCGCGCTCGCCGGCAACGTCTACGAGTTCTCCCAGCCGATCCAGCTGCGCTTCAACGAGCTGCTCGCCGGGACCCGGGGCGACCTCGCCGTCAAGGTGTTCGGCGACGCCTTCGAGCCGATGCTGAAGACCGCCAACCAGATCGCCGGGATCCTGCGCGGCATCGACGGGGCCGACGACGTCAAGGTCGAGCAGATCGCCGGCCTGCCGGTCTTCGAGATCGCAATCGACCGGACCGAGGCGGCGCGGCTCGGCCTGAGCACCGGGGCGATCCAGGAGGTGATCGGCGCCGCCATCGGCGGGCGGGACGCCGGCTTCGTGTTCGAGGGCGACCGGCGCTTCCCGATCGTGGTGCGCCTGACCGACGCCGTCCGGGAGGACCGCGAGGCCCTGGAGAACCTCCCCGTCCCCCTGCCCCCGGGGCCGAACGGCAAGGTCGCGTCCGTGCTGCTGCGCCAGGTCGCCAGCTTCTCGGTGACCGAGGGGCCGAACCAGATCTCGCGGGAGAACGGCCGGCGGCGCGTGGTCGTCACCGCCAATGTCCGCGGCCGGGACATCGGCTCGCTGGTGGCGGAGGCGCAGGGCAAGGTCGCCGAGCAGGTCGCGCTGCCGGCCGGCTCCTCCGTGACCTGGGGCGGCCAGTTCGAGAACCTCGCCTCGGCCCGGCGGCGGCTGACCCTGGTGGTGCCGGTCTGCTTCGGGCTGATTGTCCTGCTGCTGACCTCGGCGCTCGGCAGCGCCCGCGACGCGCTCCTCGTCTTCAGCGCCGTGCCGCTGGCGCTCACCGGCGGCATCGCGGCGCTGTGGCTGCGGGGCATGCCGCTCTCGGTGCCGGCCGCGGTCGGGTTCATCGCGCTCTCGGGCGTCGCGGTGCTGAACGGCCTGGTGATGCTGAGCTTCATCAAGCAGCTCGTCGCCGAGGGCCGGCCGCTGCGGGCGGCGATCCTGGAGGGGGCCCTGACCCGGCTGCGGCCCGTCGCCATGACCGCGCTCGTCGCCTCGCTCGGCTTCGTCCCGATGGCGCTGGCCACCGGCACCGGCGCGGAGGTGCAGAGGCCGCTCGCCACCGTGGTGATCGGCGGCCTGATCAGCGCGACCCTGCTGACCCTGGTGGTCCTGCCGGCCCTCTACGCCCGCTTCGGGAGGGTGCATCGCGGCGCGGCCCCGGCGCAGGATGGGGCCTGATCGGACCGGCCCCTGCGAATCGGGCTTCGGCTGGTCCGGCGCGGGTCCGTCCCGGGCCGCCGGAAACGGATGCGCGGAGGCGGGCGCGAGGATCGCGTCGCGTTCGGCGCCGAAGGCAATCGGCGCCGGCATGACCAGTGCGTGAATTTTTTTGTTTTATGTTCGTCTCGAACGATACGCGCCAAAAAGGATCGAAGCATTTATCGAAAAATTTTGGCAACAACATTTCATGCAGATACCTAGATGCGTCGCATTGTAGCGATTTCGCAAAGCTTGACATCATCATGACGCGCCAGGAAAGATTTACCTTTGGTATGCGAAGATAATTTAAATTCTTCATAGGATGACATCGCGATGAATTTGGGAATCCGCCTTCGGCTGTACGCCGGTTTCAGCTTTTTGGTATTGATCGCGGCCGTCATCGGCATCTATTCGTTCTATCAGCAGACCGTCATCAACGAACAATACGCGGCGCGGGGCCGGCTCGAGACGATCGCCCGGTCCGTCTTCACGCTCAACAGCCTCGCGGCGAACCTGACCGGCGAGGCCGAACAGAGCCGGCTCGCACCGAAGCCGGAGCAGATCACCGCTCTGGAACGGACCCGGCAGGCGATCGAGCAGACGACCGAAGCCTTGGTCACCTTGGCGCTCTCGGACGAGGGGCGCCGGCTCTACGCGGAGGCGCGCGATCACGCCCGGGCCCTGAAGCCGGAACTGGATCGCCTCGCGGCGGCGGGCACCAGCCTGAGCGCAGCCAAGGACGGCCTGTTCACCGGCGGCGACACGCTGACCCGCGCGACGAACCTTTTGGTGGCGGAGGTGCGCGTGCATGCCGGGGGGGGGACCCTCGCCGCCGCCCAGACCGCCGAGGGCGCCATCCTGCTGGTCCGCGTCGCCAACTGGCGCTTCCTGGCCACCCTCGACCCGAAGGGGCCTGCCACCTTCGCCACCGCTGTCGAGAAGGCCAAGGCCGCCCTTGAGGCGTTCAAAGGAAGTGAGGGCGGGGCCGCCTTCGCGCAGCAGGCCCGGGCCGTCACCGAGGCGCTCGATGCCTATGCCGGCAATTTCGACGTGACCATCCGGGCGATGGCGACCGCGAAGACGGCGTTCGAGACCGGCATCAAGCCGCACACGGAGGCGATCGAGCAGGTGGGTGCGACGGCGCGGGACAAGATCAAGGTCGCGGTCGACGCGATCGCCGAGGCGACGGCGGCCACGGTGGCGAGCGCCCAGCGGGTGCAGATCGGCCTGGTCGGCCTGGCCGTCATCCTCGGCGGGCTGCTGGCCTTCGTGATCGCCCGCAGCATCATCGGGCCGATCACCGGCATGACCGACGCCATGAAGCGCCTGGCGGAGGGCGACACCCGGGTCGTCGTGCCCTCCCAGGATGCCACCGACGAGATCGGCGCCATGGCCAAGGCGGTGGACGTTTTTCGCCAGAACGCCATCGCGCGCACCGAGCTCGAGGCCGCCCAGGTCGCCGAGCAGGCCGCCCGCCTGAGCCGGGTCGAGCGGGTCGACCAGCTGGTCAAGGCCTTCGAGCAGAACGTGTCCGCCTCGCTGCAGGTCGTCACCGGGGCCGCCACCGAGCTCGATGCGACGGCGCGCTCGATGACCCAGGTCGCCGACAACACCAACAGCCAGGCGGTGGCCTCCAGCGCCGCCGCCGAGCAGACCTCGGCCAACGTCCAGACCGTGGCGGCGGCGGCCGAGGAGATGGTCTCGTCGCTGCAGGAGATCGAGCGCCAGGTGATCCGGTCCAGCGAGGTCGCCGGCACCGCCGCCCACGAGGCCGAGGCGACCAACGCCGCCATGGCCAGCCTGCGGCTGGCCGCCGATCAGATCGGCGCCGCGGTGACGACGATCTCCGGCATCGCCTCGCAGACCAACCTGCTGGCGCTGAACGCGACCATCGAGGCGGCCCGGGCCGGCGACGCGGGACGGGGCTTTGCCGTGGTGGCGTCCGAGGTGAAGGAGCTGGCCGGCCAGACGGCGAAGGCCACGGAGGAGATCGGCGGCCAGATCGCGGCGATCCAGGCGGCCACCGGCCAAGCTGCCGAGGCGATCGAGCAGATCGCCCGCACGATCGCGACGGTCAACGAGATCAGCGGTGCGATCGCCTCGACGGTGGTGGAGCAGACCGCGGCCACCAGCGAGATCTCGCGCAATGCCGGCGAGGCGGCAAGGGGCACGCAGGACGTCTCGTCGAACGTCGCCCGGGTGCTGGCCTCCTCCGGGGAGACCGGCAGCGCCGCCACCCAGGTGCTGAACGCCGCGGCCGAGCTGGCCGCCCAATCCCTGAAGGTCAAGCAGGAGGTCGACGGCTTCCTGCGGGATATCCAGGCGGCGTGAGCCCTGTGCGGGACCGCGGCCCGCGCCGCGGTCCCGTCACGCCGCGGCCCGGGCCGCGTCCGCATCCGGCAGGTCGGCCACCGCCGGCAGGCCGCGGCCCTTGATCAGGCCGTAGACCGCCGGGATCACGATCAGGGTGAGCAGCGTCGAGGAGGCCATGCCGCCGATCATCGGTACGGCGATCCGCTGCATCACCTCGGAGCCCGCGCCGGTGCTCCACAGGATCGGCACCAGGCCGGCCATGATCGCCACCACGGTCATCATCTTCGGGCGGACCCGCTCCACCGCCCCGACCATGATGGCGGCGCGCAGGTCCTCGCGGGTGAGGGGCCGCCCTTCCCGCATGGCCTCGCCGCGCCGCTCGGTCAGCGCCTGGTCGAGATAGACCAGCATCAGGATGCCGGTCTCGGCGGCGACGCCGGCCAGCGCGATGAAGCCCACCGCCACGGCGACCGACAGGTGGAAGCCCATCGCCCACATCAGCCAGACGCCGCCGACCAGCGCGAAGGGCAGCGACAGCAGCACGATCAGCGTCTCGGTCACCCGGCGGAACACCCCGTAGAGCAGCAGGACGATCACCATCAGGGTCGCCGGCACGACGATCCGCAGCCGGGCCTCGGCCCGCTCCAGGGCCTCGAACTGGCCGCTCCATTGCAGCGTCATGCCCTCCGGCAGCGGCACCGCGCGGGCCACCACGTCCCGCGCCTCTCCGACGTAGCCGCCGAGGTCGCGCCCGGCGATGTCGACGTAGAGATAGAGCGCGAGCCGACCGTTCTCGGTGCGGATCGCGGTCGGCCCGCGCGCCAGCTGGATCGACGCGACCGCGCCGAGCGGCACCGTCCCGCCGGCGGGCAGCGCCACCTGGACGTCGTTGGCGATCGCCTGCGGGTCGGAGCGCAGGGCGCGCGGGTAGCGCACGGTGACGCCGTAGCGCTCGCGCCCCTCCACGGTGGTGGTGACGGTGGCCGCGCCGAGCGCCGTGGCGACCACGTCCTGGACGTCGCCGACGGTGAGGCCGTAGCGGCCGAGCGCCTCCCGATCCGGGGTGATGTCGAGGAAGGTGCCGCCCACGACCCGCTCGGCATAGGCGCTCGTCGTGCCCGGCACCGTGCGGATTGCCGCCTCGACCGCCCGGGCGACCGATTCCATCGCCGAGAGATCGGTGCCGAACAGCTTGACCCCCACGGGGGTGCGGATGCCGGTGGCGAGCATGTCGATCCGGGCGCGGATCGGCTGGGTCCAGGCGTTGGACACGCCGGGAAACTGCAGCGCCTTGTCCATCTCGGCCCGCAGGCTCGCCAGCGTCACGCCGGGCCGCCACGCCGCCGGGGCTTTGAGCCGGATGATCGTCTCGAACATTTCCAGCGGCGCCGGATCGGTCGCGGTGCCGGCGCGGCCCGCCTTGCCGTAGACCGAGGCGACCTCCGGAAACGTCTTGATGATCCGGTCCTGGGTCGCCAGCAGCTCCGCCGCCTTGGTGACGGAGAGGCCCGGCAGGGTGGTCGGCATGTAGAGCAGCGTGCCCTCGTTGAGTTCGGGCATGAATTCCGAGCCGAGCTGGCGCGCCGGCCAGAGCGTGGCGGCCAGCACCCCGAGGGCCAGGAGGAGCGTCAGGGTCCGGGCCCGCAGCACCGCGGCGATCAGCGGCCGGTAGGCCCCGACCAGCAGCCGGTTCACCGGGTTGCGGTGCTCCGGCACGATCCGGCCGCGCACGAACAGGATCATCAGCGCCGGCACCAGGGTCACCGACAGGAGCGCGGCGGCGGCCATCGCGAAGGTCTTGGTGAAGGCGAGCGGCCCGAACAGCCGGCCCTCCTGGCTCTCCAGGGTGAAGATCGGCAGGAACGAGACCGTGATGACCAGGAGCGACAGGCACAGGGACGGGCCGACCTCGGCGGCCGCCCCGACCAGGATCTCGGCCCGGGGCCGGTCCGGCGGGGCACGCTCCAAATGCTTGTGGGCGTTCTCGATCATCACGATGGCGGCGTCGATCATCGCCCCGACCGCGATGGCGATGCCGCCCAGACTCATGATGTCGGCGCCGAGCCCGAGCGCCCGCATGGCCGAGAACGCCATCAGGATCGCCACGGGCAGCATCAGGATCGCCACCAGCGCGCTGCGCAGGTGCAGCAGGAACACCACGCAGACCAGCGCGACGATGGCGCATTCCTCGACCAGGGTGTGGGTCAGCGTCGCGATGGCCGCGTCGATGAGCTGCGACCGGTCGTAGACCGGCACGATCTCGGTCCCGGCGGGTAGGCTCTTGGCGACCTCGGCCAAACGATCCTTGACGCTGGCGATGACGGCGCGGGCGTTCGCCCCGAAGCGCTGCACGACGATGCCGCCGGCGACCTCGCCCGCCCCGTCGAGCTCGGCGATCCCGCGCCGCTCGTCGGGCCCGATCTCCACCCGGGCGACGTCGCGCACCCGCACCGGCGTGCCGTTGTCGCTCTTGAGCACGACGGCGCCGAGATCCTGGGTGCCCTTGAGATAGCCCCGGCCGCGCACCACCACCTCGAACTCGGACAGCTCGATCGTGCGGCCGCCGATCTCGGCGTTGCTCGCCCGGATGCCGTCGCGCAGGCGGTTCAGGCCGATACCCTGCGCCCGCAGGCGGTTCGGATCGACGATCACGCTGTACTGCTTGACGAAGCCGCCCACCGGGGCGACCTCCGCCACCCCCTCCCCGCGCGAGGCCGCGAACCGGACCACCCAATCCTGCAGGGACCGGAGTTCGGCCAAAGTCCGCTGCCGGGCCAGGATCACGTACTGGTAGACCCAGCCGATCCCGGTGGCGTCGGGCCCGAGCGTCGGGATCACCCCGGCGGGCAGGCGGCTGGCCGGGCCGTTGAGGGATTCGAGCACCCGCGAGCGTGCCCAGTACGGGTCGGTGCCGTCCGCGAAGATGATCGTGACGAACGAGACCCCGAACATCGAGACCCCGCGCACCACCTTGGAGCGCGGCACGGTCAGCATGGCGGTGGTCAGCGGGTAGGTGACCTGGTCCTCGACCACCTGCGGCGCCTGGCCCGGATACTCGGTGTAGACGATGGTCTGCACGTCCGAGAGGTCCGGGATGGCGTCCAGCGGCAGGGTGCGCAGGGCCTGGACGCCCCCCGCCACCGCGAAGACGGTGGCGATCAGCACGAGCACGCGGTTGCGCGCCGACCAGGCGATCAGCCGGGCGATCATCGGCCGCCCTCCCCGTCGGCGGCCGGCGGGGCGGCGAGGCTCGCCAGCGCCGCCTTCAGGTTGCTCTCGGCGTCGATCAGGAAGTTGGCCGCGGTGACGACCCGCTCGCCGGCCCGGAGGCCCGCGCGGATCTCGACATAGCCGTCGCCGCGCCGCCCGATCTCCACCGCCCGGGGCGCGAACCGGCCGTCCCCGGCCTCGATCAGCACCGCCTGGCGCGACCCGGTCTCGAGCACGGCCTCTTCGGGCACCGCCGCCACCGGATCGGTGGCGCCCGTGGCGATCTCCACATCCGCATACATGTCGGGCAGGAGCAGCCCGTCCGGGTTCGGCAATTCGATCCGGATGCGGGTCGCGCGGGTCTCCCGGTTCACCTGCGGGTAGATCATCCCGACCCGGCCGGTAAAACTGCGGCCGGGCACCCGCACGGTGGCGGCCTGGCCGACGCGTACGCCGGCGAGGTCGTGCTCCGGCACGTCGGCCAGGACCCAGATCCGCGACAGGTCGGCGATCCGGAACAGGGTGTCGCCCGCCGCCGCCTTCATGCCCTCGATGGCCCGCCGTTCGAGCACCAGCCCGTCGCGCGGGGAGGCCCAGGTGATCGCGCGGGGCACCGTCCGGGTCCGCTCCATCTCGGCGATCACCGCCTCCGAGACGTTGAGGTTGCGGATTCGCCGGCGGGCGCCGTCGAAGCCCGGATTGGCGATCAGCTGCGCGGCGGCGGCGTTGATCTCGGGCGCGTAGACCGAGACCAGGGGCTGGCCCTGCCGGACCCGGTCTCCGGTGGTGACGTCCTCGACATGGTCGACATAGGCGTCGGCCCGGGTCGCCACCACGGTGACCCGGCGCTCGTCGAGCGCGACCGTGCCCGGCACCCGGACCGGCCGGGACACGACCCGGCGCTCGACCACGGCGCTGCGCACGCCGGTGCGCTGGATCCGCCCCGGCGAGACCGTGACGGTGCTCGGGTCCGGATCGTCGCCGTCATAGACCGGGATGTAGTCCATCCCCATCGGGTCCGTCTTGGGCACCGGCGAGGTGTCGGGCAGGCCCATCGGGTTGCGGTAGTAGCGCACCGTCCGGGCGGGATTTTTTAGCCGGTCGCCCTCCCCCGGCCCGGCCCGACCCGAACCATCCTCGGCGGCGGGCCGGTCGAAGCGGAGATCTTCGCTGGCGTGGACGGCCCGGAACAGGCGCCCGTCCTCGGTCATCATCGGCGACAGGGAGTAGACCGGCTTGCCGTCCGGGTCCCGGTAATACACCACCGGCCCCGAGACCTTCGGCTCGGCGGCCGGAGGCCCGGCGGCGAAGCCAGCCCAGGCGCGTGCGACGGACAGGGGCGCCGCGCCGTCGCTCACGCGCCCCGCCCCATAGCCGAGGCCCCCCGCCGCCACGGCGACGAGGGTCCCGGTCAGCCAGGCCGGGCAGCTCACGGCACGGCTCATGGGACGGCCCGGAAGACGAGCTTGTCGCTCACCGTGCCGGTCTCGCCCTGGAGCTTCGCCCCCAGCGACAGCCGCCAGCCGCCCGCCATGGTGAGCTTGGTCTTGAACCGGTAGAGGCCCGGCTCCGTGGACGGGAGCTGCGCGAGGGTCGAGGTCATCTCGTCCATGCTGTCGGGGGCCATGTCGATGCGCTTGGCGAAGATCACCGCGTCGGTGACCGGCTGGCCGCTGCGCGTGTCGACCAGCCGGACCGTCAGGACGGCCTCGCCGACCTTGGCCTCCCGGGTGACGAGCTCGAACCGGTAATCCGCCGGGGCGGCCCGCGCCGGGCCGGACAGGGCGGCGCCGACGAGCGCGGCCGCCAGGGCGCGCGCCAAGGATTGGGCAACAGGTTGAAAGGTCACGAAAAATCTCCTGAACCACGATGGCCGGCCGCACGGGCGTGCGGCCTCACGCGGGCGTCGCGGCCCGCGGCATCGGGGTCAGGCTCGGGGCGGCTCGGGCGGCGGCGTCCCGGTGACGCTGGCGAACCCGTCGGCGCGCCGCGCGAACGCGGTCGCCCCGGTGGCGAGTGGCACCGGCAGGCCGATCCCGGAGGGCGGCAGGGAGGCGAGGCTGCCGAGGCACAGGGCCATCAGCGGGCAGCCCTTGAGGCAGCCCTTGGCGCCGTCCCCGGGCTGATCCGCCGGCGCCGCAGCCTCGGGCGGGCAGCACGGCATGGCCGCCATGGCGGCGTCGGCCATGTCCATCGCGGCCATCGCGTGGCCGTGCTCATGCGGCACGGCCTGATTCCCCTGGGCTATCGGCGCATGCATGCCGGCGACCGCCGCGGGGGCGGCGACCGGAATCAGGGCGAGGCTCAGAACCGCCAGAAGCGGAAGCAGCCGCCGAAGGGCCAACCAGAGGATCACGGGCTTAGGATGCCAGCTTTCGCGGCTTTGCGGAAGCGTTCCGGCGGATGTTTGAGCCGACCGGGTCTGGGCCACCCGCGAGCAGCCTCGCGCATGTCGGGACGGTGGGCGCTCGCAGGCGTGGCGGGTCGGTGAGATCATTGGTGTTGCCGTCCTCGAGAGCCCGGAGCGCCTGATCGGGCGTCCTGTCGGTCTTCCCGGTGCTCGGCGCAGCGGCCAAGGGCGGTGTCGCCATGGCGGCGAGCATCCCCGCCCCGAGATCCGCTCCGCGTTCCCGCCGCGATCGTCCGCGGAATTCTAGGGCGCGGGCTCAGTGCTGCCGGCGGGCGATCAGCCGCGCCAGTTGCGGCCGCAGGGGTAGCGACAGCCGGTAGGCCGCCTCCGCCAGCGGCAGGACGAGCGGCAGCCCGAAGACGCGCAGCTCGACGAGGCGGCCGAGCCAGCGCCAGTTCGGCAGGACACGCCACAGCCGCGCAAACGCCGCCGCCCCCGATACCAGCCGACCATCCGCGCCACGCACGTGGAAGCGCCGCAGCGCGTCGCCCCGGTCGAGATCCGGCCCGAGGCCCACCGTCGGCGCATTGCGCCCGACATCGACGAAGGCGATCCGCTCGGCCCCGCGGCATTGGCGGTAGTGACCGATCTCGGCCCGGCAGAGCGGACAGCCGCCATCGTAGTAGACGGTCAGGTCGGAGCCCATCGGATCAGTTCTCATGGTTTGCACGGCTACGCCGCGCCCCGTGCCAGCGGGACGAAAGGTGCGGCCAGGAGCAGCCGGATTTCGGTGCGGGTTTCGAGGAAACGCCGAAGCCCTCCGATCGACTCGCGAGCGGACGCTGTCTCAAGGTCGCAGATCATCCGGCCTGTGGTCTTGGAAGATCTGCCGATGGCCTGCAGGGCGGCGAGAGCCAAGTGCGGGGCCGGCCGAAAATCTTGTTCTGCTGCGAGACCTTGCAAAACAGGTGGTGGGCCCGGCAGGACTCGAACCTGCAACCAGACCGTTATGAGCGGTCGGCTCTAACCATTGAGCTACAGGCCCTGCGCCCGCGAAACGGATAGCCGATCGGGGGGCGTCCGTCACCCGGATTTCACCGCGGCGCGGGGGCGGCCCGCGGGGAGGCTCGGCGGCTCCGCCGGGGCGGTGTCCTTGATGCGCCACAGGTAGCGGGCCAGGATCGAGCGGTACGGCGCGAACGGGGCCGCGAGGGCGGGCGTGTCGGTGCCGCCGGTGAGCCGGCGCAGGCAGCCCACCGCCGCGACGTCGCCCGCGGGCCAGATGTCGGGGTCCTGGAAGTGGAAGATGCCGATCATGTCGGCGGTCCAGGGGCCGATTCCGCGGATGCCGCACAGGATCGCGGCGCGCTCGGCCTGCGGCAGGCCGGCGAGGTCGGGGCCGAGCAGGCCGGCCACCTCGGCGGCGACGATCGCCTGGAGGGCGCGGACCTTGTTGCCCGAGATGCCGCAGGCCCGCAGCAGAGCCGGGTCGCCGGCCTCGAACAGCGTGCGCGGGCTCGAGCCCGCTGCCGCCGCCGCGGCCTCGACCCGCGTCCAGATCGCCGCCGCAGCCCGGGTGGAGAGCTGCTGGTTCACGACCTCGACGAACAGCCGGTCGGCCACGCAGGCATGCGGCGGCGGGTCGATCCGGAGCGGGCCGGCCTGCCGGATCGCGGCCTCCAGGAGCGGATGTGCGCGGGCGGCGTCGAGCAGGTGCGCGTAGGCTGTGGGATCGAGCATCGCGGTCCAGATAGGTCGCATCGTCCCGAAAGCCCGAGGCACCCCTCCCGGACGATGCTCCGTCCCGCGGGGCGCGGCCGCGATGCCGCGCAAGCCTTGCCGGGCGCCCGCGCCGGTCCACCTCGGAGCGGCGCCGGATGCGACGGTGGATTGGGACGGGATTCGCGGATTCGGCGCCATGGCGATCTTCTTCACCGCGGACACGCATTTCGGCGACCCGCACATCCTGCGCCACCGCGGCGCGCGCCACGACAGCATCGCGGCGCATGACGCGGCCCTGGTCGCCGCCTGGAACGCCGTGGTCGGGCCGGAGGACACGCTCTGGCATCTCGGCGACTTCGCCGCGGGGGCGAGCCGGGCGCATTGCGCGGCGATCTTCGCGCAGCTCAACGGCATCAAGCGCCTCATCCGGGGCAACCACGATTCGAACCGCGTGCTCGACCTGCCCTGGGCCGAGCCACCCGCCGACAGCGCCCGGATCTCGGTCCCGGATGCGCAGGGCCGGGAGCACCGCCTGTTCCTGTCGCATTACGCGCACCGGGCCTGGCCCGGCCTGTGGCGGGAGACCCGCCATCTCTACGGCCACAGCCACGGCTGGCTGCCCGATACCAGCCGCTCCTGCGATGTCGGCATCGATGCCTGGGACGACCGCCCGATCGCCATCGACGCCATCCTGGCGCGCCAGGACGCGGCCGAGCTGGTGCCGGAGGAGATCGCCCGCCACGGGCTGCGCTGACCTTTTTCAGCCCGCGCGCTATGTCCGGTGGCGGATCCGAGACCCTGCGCGAGGCCGCCATGACCGACCCCTCTGCGACCGACCCCTTTGCGACCGAACCGCCACCCGCCTGGGCGGCCGCCGCCAGGCAGGCTGCCGCCGAACTCGACCTCGGGGGTGCCCTCGCCGGGCTGGACGCCGTGTCCTGGGCGCGACTGCGCGACCGCGCCGCCGCGATCCTGACCGCTGGAGGCGGCCCCCTGCCGTTGGATTGGGAGCGTGCGCTGGCCGGGACCGTGGGCCGGGCCGACCCCGATGCGCTGGCTCGCGATATCTTGGCGCACGACGAGGCCGACACGGTGCTGGCCGAGAAGGGCGAGGTGTTCGCGCCCGAGGACGATGCCTGAGACTTCGTGGCGCCGGGTGGTTGCCGTCGCGCCGCTTCAGGCCGATGTAGACCGAATGCCATACCCCGCCCATCAGCGTGCCGCCCCGAGACCCGCGCCCGGGACCGCCCCCACGGCCCTGCGGGTGTTCCCGGTCGCCAGCGGCGCCCCGGCCCTCGACGCGCAGACGCGGATGCGGCTCGGCCGCCAGCTGCAGGCGCTCTATGATCCGGTGATCGACGAGGCGCTGGATCCGAGGCTGGCGGAACTGCTGCAGCAGCTCGACGCGGACCGGGGCGAAGACGCGTCGCGCTGAAGGCGAGCACCGTGAAGCCGTTCTCGGAAACGGCTCTCAAGCCCTTGACGGGACGCGCTTACGAGCGCCAGGCCGGGGCCTGCTTCGGCGGCGGGCCCCCCAAAGGGGCTCCCGTCAGTGGATCGGGGGGATGTCACACCGACGGGAGCTGAGCCGGGACGACGGATCGACCTAGCTCGCCCTATGTCGCCCGGGAATGACCCCGGGCGCCTTCACTTAAGTCAAATTTTCTGGCGAATACAGAGGGTGTCGCGTCGGATAGGGGTATTCGCCGGTGGATACCGTGGAGGCCGCGTCAGGCCGAGGTCGCGGTCACCGACAGCATCACCCCGTCGTTGCCGATCTCGGCCCCGGTATAGCCGAGCATCCGAGCGAGCTGCTCCCGGGCCCGCCAGACCCGGCTCTTCACGGTGCCGATCTGGCACTGCATGACGGCGGCGGCCTCTTCGTAGCTCATGTTCTCGATCGCCACGAGGACCAGCGCCTCGCGCATCACGGGCGCGAGACGTTCGAGGGCCGCACGCACGTCCTGGAGGTCGAGATGGCCGCCCTGCTCCGGGATGCTGGTCAGCCGCTCGGCATAGCTGCCGTCGGTGTCGGCGACCTCGCGGCCGTGCTTGCGGTGCTGGCTGTAGAACACGTTGCGCAGGATCGTGAACAGCCACGCCTCCAGGTTGGAGCCGGGGGTGAAGCCGGTACGCCCGCGCCAGCCACGCAGCAGCGTATCCTGCACGAGGTCGTCGGCCGCGGCCGGGTCGCGGGTCAACGAGACCGCGAAGCGGTGCAGGGCCGGCACCACCTTCAGCAGGCCGGCCCGGAACGCGGCCTCCCGCTCGCCCGCGCCTAAATCTTGGTCCTTGGCGAGCGCGGCGTCGAGGCGCGCCAGCAGGTCGGCGAAGCGATCCGAGGCAGCCCCCGGGGTCGGGCCGACCTGGTCGTAGGTGAGGCCGAGCAGGGTGCCGAGGTGGCTGCGGACCGCTTCCGGCAGGCCGTGCCGGATGTCGCGGGCCGGATCGAGCAGGGTGTGGCCTTCTGTGTCGGGCATCAGGTCCGGGCGTCGGCGAACGGGTCGGTCGTGCCCGTTGCAGACGCTTGTGGCGCGCTTGCGCCGCCCTCGCGCCAACATGGGTTAGAACCCGGCGCGCGGACGATGAAACCGGTCCAATACAAGCAAGAGTGCGGCACTGAGGACCGGATACCGCCACGGATTACAACTGGACGGCGAACCGGGGCGTGCACAGCGGCGTTCCCCTGTCGGATCCGCGGCCCCGTCGGGTGCCGTTCGCAGGCGATCCGTGACCCCGCGCCGAGGCGTATCGATGGCTTCTCCCGATCCAGACCGCAGCGCGGCCCGCGACCCCGGGGGGCCGGCCTCGACGGTCTGGACCCTGGCGCTGGCCACCGCCCTGGTCGGCCTGGTCGCGTTCCCGCGCCGGGCGGCCGGACCTACCGGGCCGCGGACGGATTCGGGCCCCCGGCCCGCCTTCGCGGGTTCCTCGGCGCACGAGCCTTCGCCCACGCACGAGGGCGACGACGCGAAGGCGGTCGCCCGGAGAGAGGCCGATCGCGGACGGGGTGCCACGCATCCGGCCGAGATCCCCGCCAAGGGCTGGAAGGACATCGCGCTGCGCACCTATCGCGACATCGGCGAGAACCGCCTGCCGCTGATCGCGGCGGGGGTGACCTTCTTCACCCTGCTGGCGATCTTCCCGGCGGTGGCGGCTTTGGTGTCCTGCTACGGCCTCGTGGCCGACGCCTCGACCATCAACGACCAGCTCGCCAGCCTCCAGGGCATCATGCCCCAGGGCGCCCTCGACATCCTCGGCGACCAGGTCAAGCGGCTGAACGAGAAGGGCAACACCGCGCTGGGCCTGAGCCTGGTCGTCAGCATCGTCCTGTCGGTCTGGAGCGCCAATGGCGGCGTGAAGCACGTCTTCGACGCGCTCAACATCGTCTACAACGAGCGCGAGAAGCGCAATTTCGTCCTGCTCAACGTGGTCTCCCTCGGCTTCACCGCGGGGGCGCTGGCCTTCCTGATCCTGGCCCTGGCCGCGGTCGTGGTGCTGCCGGTGGTGCTGACCTATGTCGGCCTCGGCACCGATGCCTGGTGGCTGACCCTGCTGCGCTGGCCGGCGCTGCTCGTGGCGGTCCTGCTCGGGCTCGCCATGCTCTACCGCTACGGCCCGAGCCGGGACGCGCCGCGCTGGCGCTGGGTGACGCCCGGGGGCGCCGCGGCGGCCGTGCTGTGGATCGTCGCCTCGCTGCTGTTCTCCTGGTACGTCGCCCATTTCGGCAGCTACAACAAGACCTACGGCTCGCTCGGTGCGGCCATCGGCTTCATGACCTGGATCTGGATCTCGACCATGATCGTGCTCGCCGGCGCCCAGCTCAACGCCGAGATGGAGCACCAGACCGCCGAGGACACGACGGTGGGCGAGCCCCAGCCGCTGGGCACGCGGCGGGCGCGCATGGCCGACTCGGTGGGCGCCGCGGCCGAGTGAGGCGACGGCGATACGCCGCGTCACCGGATCGAGGCGGCGTCCCTTGCCTTGAGCCGACGACGGCCGATCTGAGCGGCATCAGGATTCCGGTTCGGGCCGACCGACAGACATGCATATCCACCTCGACGCGCTCGGCGGCGTGGCCGGCGACATGTTCGCCGCCGCGCTGCTGGATGCCTTTCCCGAGCATCTGGAGGGCGTGCGCGCGAGCGTGCGGGCCGTCGATCCGCGCATCGCCTGCGCGGCGCCCGACCACAATGACGGCATCCTGCAGGGCTTGCGCTTCGCGGTCTCGGGTCCCGGGGCGGAGGCGCCGCCTGCACCGCATCGGCACGGCGGCCACCCGGCCCACCACCATCACGAGCCTCACCCGCACGATCACCCGCACAGCCATACCCACGATCCGGCGCCGCACGGCCACCGGCCCTGGTCCGAGATCCGCGCGGAGCTGGCGCGGGCGGACCTGGCGCCGGCCGTCCGGGCCCATGCGCTGGCGATCTTCGGGCACCTCGCCGACGCGGAGGCCCGGGTCCACGGCATCGCGGTCGACGCGGTGGCGTTCCACGAGGTCGGCGCCTTCGACTCGATCGCCGACATCGTCGCCGCCGCCCACCTGATCGCCGCGCTGGACGTGCGGAGCTGGAGCGTCTCGGCCCTGCCGCTGGGCTCCGGCCGGGTCCGGACCCAGCACGGGCCGCTGCCGGTGCCGGCGCCGGCCACCACGCTCCTGCTCGAAGGTTTTTCGACCCTCGACGACGGGATCCCGGGCGAGCGCGTGACCCCCACGGGCGCCGCGATTCTGCGCCATCTCTGCGGCACCGAGCCCGGGCGCGGCCGGCCCCCCGGCACGCTCGGGCGCAGCGGCATCGGCTTCGGCACCAGGGTGCTGCCGGGCTTGAGCAATTGCCTGCGCGCGCTGGCGCTGGACGACGCGCCCGCCTCCCGGTCGGAGCGGGGCGAGGTCGCGGTCATCGCGTTCGAGATCGACGACCAATCCGGCGAGGATCTGGCCATGGGCCTCGACCGCCTGCGCGCGGAGCCCGGCGTGCGCGACGTCGTGCAGATGCCGGTCCTGGGCAAGAAGGGCCGGATGATGGCCCATATTCAGGTCCTGGTGCAGCCCGAGAGCCTGGAGGCGGCGATCGCGGCCTGCTTCCGCGAGACCACCACGATCGGGCTGCGCCACCACGCGGTCGCGCGCGCGGTGCTCGACCGCGAGGCCGTGACGGTCGCGCCGGAGGGGCGCCCGGTCCGGGTCAAGGTCGTCGACCGGCCGGGCGGACGCACCGCCAAGGCCGAGGCCGACGACGCCCTGAACCAGGCGAGCCAGGCCGACCGGGCGCGCCTGCGCCGCGCGGCCGAGCGCCTCGCTTTGCAAGAGATCACGAAGGAGGAGCGGTGACGCGCGCGCATCTCGAAGCCGTGCTGGCGGAACTCGGGCCCGTCGCGGTGGCGGTGAGCGGCGGGGTCGACAGCCTGACGCTGGCCACCCTCGCCCACCGGCTGGCGCCACAGGCGACGCTTGTCGTCCACGCGGTCTCCCCGGCCGTGCCCGGCGAGGCGACCGCGCGGGTCCGGGCCGAGGCCGCCCGGGAGGGCTGGGACCTGCGGGTGATCGAGGCCGGTGAGTTCGCCGACCCGGCCTACCGGGCCAACCCCGTGAACCGCTGCTTCTTCTGCAAGACCAACCTGTACGGGGCGATCCGGAGCGTCACCGAAAGGCAGATCTTGTCCGGCGCCAATCGCGACGACCTCGGCGAGTACCGCCCCGGCCTCGACGCCGCCCGGGAGCACGGGGTGCGCCACCCCTACGTGGAGGCCGGCCTCGACAAGGCGGCCGTCCGGGCGCTCGCCCGCGACCTCGGCCTCGGAACGGTGGCGGACTTGCCGTCCGCGCCCTGCCTGTCGAGCCGGGTCGAGACCGGCATCCCGATCGAGCCGGAGACGCTGGGCTTCATCCACGCGGTCGAGCGGCTGGTCGGGGGCGCCCTCGATGCCGGTACGGGCGCCAGGCGGGCGGTCCGCTGCCGGGTGCGCGCCGAGGGCGTGGTGGTGGAGCTCGACGCCGGCAGCCTCGCCGCCCTCGACCCGAAGCGTCGCGAAAAACTCGGGGCCGGCATCCGGGAGATCGCGCCGCCGCGGCTGTCCGGCCCGGTCCGGTTCGCACCCTACCGGGTCGGCAGCGCTTTTCTGGTCGGAGCGGCACGGCCATGAGCGTTGCGGACGAGTTCACCCTCGACTTCGCCCGGCCGGAGCGGATCGGCCTGGAGGAGGCGATCTTCTGCGCCGGCAAGAGTGCCGAGCAGATCGACGCGATCCTGATGGCTGCCGGAGATCGGGGCGCCTCGCTGCTCCTGACCCGGCTCGATCCGGAGAAGTGCTCCCGGCTCGGGGCTGCGGCGCGGCTCGACTATTGCCCGGTCTCGCGCACGGCGGTGTTCGGGCAGGCCCCGCCGGTCGCCGGTCCGGCCCGGGTCGCCGTGGTGGCGGCCGGCACCTCGGACGTGCCCGTCGCCCGGGAGGCTTTGCGGACGCTCGGCTATGCCGGCCGGGCCGCGACGCTGTTCGCCGATGTCGGCGTCGCCGGCCTGTGGCGGCTGACCACCCGGCTCGAGGAGATCCGGGCGCATCCGGTGGTGATCGTCGCCGCCGGCATGGATGCGGCGCTGCCGAGCGTGGTCGGCGGCCTCGTGGCCGGGGCGGTGATCGCGGTCCCGACCTCCGTGGGCTACGGCGTCGCCGCGGGCGGCCGCGCGGCCCTCGACGCGGTGCTGGCGAGCTGCGCCCCCGGGATCACGGTGGTCAATATCGACAACGGCTACGGGGCGGCCTGCGCCGCCCTGCGCCTGCTCAACGCGGCGAGCCGCCTCGCCCAGGAGGTCGAACGATGATGTCCCGCCACCCGTTACCGCCCGAACTTGGAGCCGTTCCCGATCGCGCTGCGATCACGAACGGCTCGAACCTCTTGTTTCGACGCGCTCTCTTTCGCCGAACCGGTGTCCACTTCGGCGGCGAGCGCTTCAGATTCCTCCCGAACGGAGATATCCGATGGAACGCCGCAGCTTCCTCCAAGGCGCCGTGCTCGGCGCGGGAATCACGGGCGCCGGCAGCGCAGGTGCGGCCGTGAGCGCCCCGCCGCTTCCGAACACAAGGCCGCAGGATCCGGCCGACCTGCCGCTGATCACCGATCCGGGCGAGCGCCGGGGCGAGATGCTCTACCGCACCTTCGGCCGGACCTCGGAAAAGATCTCGGCGATCGGGATGGGCGGGTTCCATCTCGGCAAGAGCGCGGTGACCGACGACGAGGCGACCCGGCTGATCCACGAGGGCGTCGATCGCGGCATCACCTTCATGGACAATTGCTGGGACTACAACGAGGGCCGCTCCGAGCTGCGCATGGGCGCGGCGCTCGCCCAGGGCGGCTACCGCGACAAGGTCTTCCTGATGTCCAAGATGGACGGGCGGACCAAGGAGGAGGCGCTCAAGCAGATCGACCAGTCGCTCCTGCGCCTGCGCACCGACCGGATCGACCTCGTCCAGCATCACGAGATCCTGCGCTTCGACGACCCGGACCGCGTCTTCGCGGAGGGCGGCGCCATGGAGGGCTTCCTGGAGGCCAAGAAGCAGGGCAAGCTGCGCTATATCGGCTTCACCGGCCACAAGGACCCGCGCATCCACCTGCAGATGCTGGGCGTCGCGCAGGAGCGCGGCTTCCAGTTCGATTCCTGCCAGATGCCGCTCAACGTGATGGACGCGCATTTCCGCTCGTTCGGCCATCTTGTGCTGCCGCATCTCGTGGCCGAGGGCATCGCGCCGCTCGCCATGAAGACGTTTGGCGACGGGGTGATCCTGAAGGCCGACGCGCCGATCAAGCCGCTGGAATACCTGCATTTCTCGCTGAACCTGCCGGTCTCGGTGGTGATCACCGGCATCCAGAACCAGCGCGACCTCGACCAGGCCTTCGAGGCGGTGAAGACCTTCAAGCCGATGGATAAGGCGACGGTCGCCGAGTTGCTGTCCCGCTCCAAGCCTTACGCGCTGGAGGGCAAGTACGAGCTGTTCAAGACGAGCGCGACCTTCGACGGCACCGCCAAGAACGCGGCCTGGCTCGGCGAGGACGTGCAGAGCGTGAAGAAGCTCGCGCCGACGATGGAGTAGTCGCCGGCGCCTGCCTCACGCCACGTCCTCCAGCCGGATCGGCAGCTTGCGGATCCGGCGCCCGGTGGCGTGGTGGACGGCGTTGGCGATGGCCGCGTTGACGCCGATGATGCCGAGCTCACCGAGGCCCTTGAGGCCGAGGGCGTCGACTTGGTCGTCGGGGTCCGGCACCAGCAGCGCCTCGACCTCCGGGGCGTCGGCCGAGGTCGGGACGAGATACTCGGCGAGATCCGGATTGCGGTAGGCGGCGCCGTCGAGCACCGTCTCCTCCAGAAGCGCCGAGCCGAGGCCCCAGATCATCCCGCCCGTGAGCTGGCTCCGGGCGGTGAGCGGGTTGAGGATCCGCCCCGCCGCGAAGGCGCCGGTGAGCCGGGCCACCCGGATCTCCCCGGTCTCGGCATGGACGTGGACCTCGGCGAACTGCGCGCCGAAGCCCCACGACACGGCGTGGCCACCGCCGCCGAGTGCCAGCCCGATATGGCCCTGCCGCAGGGCCGCCAGCGCCTTCGCCCGGTCGCCGCCCGCGGGCACGAATTCGGCGAGCGTCTCGACGCCCTCGGGGCCGACCGTCTCGGCCAGGGCGATCCCGCTCCCGTCCGGCGCGGCGAGCCGCCCATCCGCGAGGCGCAAGGTCTCCGGATCCCGGCCGGCGAGGCGGCCGCCCTGCCCCGTCGCGGCCTGCGCCAGGGTCTCGCGGATCTGGCCGCAGCCGAGCGCCAGGGCGTTCATCAGGCTGGTCGTCGTGCTCGACCCGCCCGAGATGCCGGCCGCCGGCAGCGCCGTGTCGCCGAGCCGGACGTTGACCCGCGCCACCGGCACGCCGAGCCCCTCGGCCGCCCCCATGGCGAGCAGCGTGGTGATGCCGTTGCCGATCTCGTGATGCGCGCAGGCGACCTCCGCGCTGCCGTCCGGAGCCAGCCGCACCCGCAGGGTCGCGGCCGCGATCTTCACCGGCCGCACCGAGGCCGCGCAGCCCAGTCCGACGCGCCAGGGACCGTCCCGCATCGTCCCCGAGCGCGGCGCCCGGCGCGCCCAGCCGAAGGCCTGCGCCCCGGCATCGAAGCAGGCCATCAGTGGCCGCGTCGAGAACGGCTTGCCGGAGACCGGATCGACCGCCGTATCGTTGCGCCGCCGCAGGGCGATCGGGTCCATCTCCAGCGCCACCGCCATCTCGTCGACGGCGCTCTCCAGGGCGAACAGGTAGGGCACCTCCGGAGGCGCCCGCATCGGCCCCGGGGTGTTGCGGTCGACCCGCACCGCCCGCTCCTCGGTCCGGATGTTCGGGCAGGCATAGAGGCTCGCCGTGACCTCGGCGCCCTCCATGACGAACGGGTCGAATCGCGACGTGACCGTCTCGGCCTCGTGCACGAGCGCGGTGAACCGGCCGTCGCTTTCGGCCCCGAGCCGGATGGCGTGGCGCGATTCCGGCCGGTAATTGGCGATGGTGAAGCCTTGCCGCCGGGTCGGGACGAGCGAGACCGCTCGCCCGAGACGCCGGGCCGCCAGGGCGACCAGGGCCGTGTGCTGCGACAGCGCGAATTTCGAGCCGAAATGGCCGCCGATCAACCCGGACACGACCCGCACCTGCGCGGGGTCGAGGCCGAGCTGTGCGGCAAGCCCGTGCTGCACGGCGCCGACATAGCGGGTCGGCTCGTGCACGGTGAGCCTGTCGCCGTCCCAGGCGGCCCGGGTGGTGAACAGCTCGATCGGGTTGTGGTGCTGGATCGGGGTCTCGTAGCGCGCCTCGACCCGGATCGCGGCGTCCCGCCATCCGGCCTCGGCATCGCCCCGGACGATGTCCGCGTGCTGCGCCTTGAGATCCGCCAGCCGGACGGTCTCGGCCCCGGGCGCGTCGAAGCCGCCGGCGGCGGGCTCTTCCGCGTAGGAGACCCGCACCGCGCCGGCCGCCTCCTCGGCGGCCTCCTGGGTGGCGGCCACCACCAGGGCCACGATCTGGCCGGCATAGGCGACCGCGTCGGACTCCAGCGGCCGGTGCGAGCTGTTGGCGTAGCCGCCGGCCATCAGGTGCTTCACCGGCGCCACCGCCCCGGCGAAATCCCGGTGCGTGAAGATCCCGAGCACCCCCGGCACCCGCTGGGCGGCCCCGAGGTCGAACCCGGTGATCCGGCCCCGGGCGATGGTGCTGGTGACCAGGGCGGCGTGGGCGGTCGCCTCCGGGCCGGGCCGGTCGGAGGCGTAGAGCGCCCGGCCCGTGACCTTGTCGGGTCCCTCGACCCGGGTCTGGGCCGTCCCGAGGATTTTCTGGGAGTCTTGCGTACCTGATTCCATCGTTCGCGCTCCCGGTCCGCGGTCTCGTCCGGGAGCAATCGCCGAGGCGGCCGCCCGGCTCCGCGGCCGGGCGGCGGGGCGACACCATGCAGCGGCGGAGTGCTTATCCGTGGCGGCCGGCCTTCACCGCCTCGGTCAGGATCGCGTTCATCCGGGTTTGCCAGCCGCGGCCTGTCGCCTTGAACGCGTCCACGATGGCCGAATCGAGCCGGATCGTCACCGGCACCTTCGGACTGGCCGATGCCGGGCGTCCCGCCTTGCGGACCGACGCGACGGCTGCAAACTCCTCGGCGGTCAGAACCTCACGCGCCGGGCGCATTTCGTTCAGCGCGTCATCCGTCAGGATGGGGGCGTCCGGATCGGTCAGGGGCGACGTGCGAGCCATAGCGCGCGTTCCTTGCGGTGAGCAGGGCGAAGGGAGATCACGCGGAAGCCGTCCGCGGTCGGCGTGAACACCAGCATGACGGTGCGACGGCCGATCAGGCCGATCGCCTGGAAACGCCGCTCCGGATAAGGAAATCGGGTGTCCTGCCGGATCACGGCGGTGTCGAACTCGAAATCCTCCGCCAACTCGAAGGGCATGCCGCGCTCTTCGGCATTCCTGCGGCTCTTCGCGGGATCGAAGGTGATCGGCACGGGGTCTGTTTACGTGCCTTCTGCGCTCTTCGCAATAAGTGTACGTACGGAAATGCCCATCATCTATGGGGGGCCGCCATATCCCAAGCCGGTGATCGCGAATGTGGTCATACCCGCAGGGCTTTCCCCGGATGGGATTGGGCTGCGACGGCGCATCGCCGTCGCAGCCCGCGCGTCGTTCAGTCGACCACCTTCCCGTCCGGGCCGACCTTGACCGTCTGCTCCTTGTCGGCGCCGGCCACCTTGATCGCGTACTGGACCGCCTTGCCGTCCTTCTCGACCTCGGCCTCGTAGGCCTTGCCGCCGCCGGCCTTCTGCTCGGCGATGGTGAGCGCGTCCTTCAGCGAGGTCTTGGCGTTCTGGAAGTCGGCGGGCTTCAGCCGGGTGAAGTAGCGCTCGATCGGCTGGTTCTCGGTCTTGTACAGCGCGCCGGTATCGGCGTTGATGCCGTATTCCACCAGCTTGCCGCTCGGGTAGACGACCTTGATGGCGTAATGCGCCGGGTCCTTGCTGCCGGCCTTCTCGAAATCGGCGTCGATGGCGCGGCCGCCCTTCTCGTCGCCCTGCGCCTGGGCGGTGGTCAGTGCCTGGGCGAGGCCGACCTTTGCGACCTTGGCCACCTGCCATTCCTTGAGATTGCTGTCGGTCTGGGTGGCGGTCTGGGCCAGGGCGAGGCTCGTCGAGAGCGCGAGCAGGCCGGCCGCGGCGGCGAAGCGGTTGATCATGGCGGGTTTCCCTTTCCGGGTTCGATCGTGGGACCGAGAAACGCCGAGGCCCGAAAGGGGTTTCCGGGAATGGGAAAAAACACACCGCTTGATCGGAAGGCCGCGGATCCCTAGCAGCACTTTCGACCGCGCCATGGCCGGAGGCGACGTGGCCAGAGGATTGCGTCGCCCCGCCCGGAATGCGCGACAGCGAAGGAAGCCAGCCCGTGCTCGAGCAGATCGGCGAGATCGACCCGCCCCAGCGGCTCCTGATGGGGCCGGGCCCCGTCAATGCCCATCCCCGCGTGCTGCGCGCCATGTCGGCCGACCTGCTCGGGCAGTTCGACCCCGAGATGACCGCCTACATGAACGAGGTGATGGCGCTCTACCGCCCGATCTTCGGCACCGGGAACCGCTGGACCTTCCTGGTCGACGGCACGGCCCGGGCCGGGATCGAGGCCTCCCTGGTGAGCCTGGTCGCCCCCGGCGAGCGGGTGCTGGTGGTCAATTTCGGCCGGTTCGGCCTGCTGCTCACCGAGATCCTGGAGCGGGTCGGCGCCGTGGTCGAGACCGTGGACGCGCCCTGGGGCGAGGTCGTGCCCCTGGAGGCGATCGCCGCCGCGGTGGAGCGCTTCGGCCCGAAGGTCGTGGCCACCGTCCACGGCGACACCTCCACCACCATGGCCCAGCCCCTCGACGGGCTCGGCGACCTCTGCCGCCGGGCCGGCGCCCTCTCCTATGTCGACGCCACCGCGACCATCGGGGGCATGGAAATCGCCTCCGACCGCTGGGGCGTCGACGTGGTCACCGGCGGCCTGCAGAAATGCCTCGGCGGCCCCTCGGGTTCGTCGCCGATCACCGTCTCGCCGGCGGCGGCCGAGCGGATCTTTTCCCGGCGCCATGTCGAGCACGGCATCCGCCGGGACGACATCGACGACGGGCTGGGCGCCCGGATCGGCTCGAACTACTTCGACCTCGCCATGATCATGGATTACTGGTCGGAGAAGCGCCTGAACCACCACACCGAGGCGACCACCATGCTGTACGGCGCGCGCGAATGCGCCCGGGTGCTGCTGGGCGAGGGGCTGGAGGCCTGCTACCGCCGGCATGCGGCCGCAGGGGGCGCGGTCGCGGCGGGCATCCGGGCGATGGGGCTCACCGTGTTCGGCGACGACCGCTACCGGATGACCAACGTCACCGCGCTGTACATCCCGGACGGGATCGACGGCGAGGCGGTGCGGCGGCGGATGCGGGAGGATTTCGAGATCGAGATCGGCACCGCCTTCGGGCCGCTGGCCGGCAAGGTCTGGCGGATCGGCGCGATGGGCTACAACGCCCGCAAGCACAAGGTGCTGATCACCCTGGGCGCCCTGGAGGCGGTGCTGCGGGCGGAAGGGTTTTCCGTCCCGCCCGGCGCCGGCGTCGCGGCGGCTCTGGCCGCCTGGACCGCGAGCGCGGCCGCCTGAGCGCGCCTCACGCGCCGGGCTGCGTCGGCCCGGATGAACCGGCCCCGGGCTTCCGGGCGAGTCTGAGGGCCGCCTTGACCGCGTCGAGACGGCTCGGCTTTCGCGCCAGGCGGCGGATCCACGCGCGGGTCTCGTCCAGATGGGCCAGGATCGTGACGTCCTCGACCTCGTTCCGGTCGAGTTTTTCGAAGTAACCTTCGCGATCGTCCGAGCTGTACCGGTAGTGCCGCCGGATCTTGGCCTGCCATTCCTCCGACGATTTGACGAAGTAGTGGTTGATCTGCGCGACCTCGAAATTGGCCCCATCCACTTTGATGCACCAGTCGTTCGGGACGCGCGCGCCCTTGGCCGAGACGACATGCTCCCTGTCGCGGTACAGCGCATAATGCGGCATCAGGAGCGCGACCGTGTCGGTCCTGTGGAGGCTCTTCACGCCTTCGTTGATCTCGTCACCGACGTGACAGGCCCGGCGGAACCGCTCCATCATCAGGCCGCCGGTTTGCCGGACATGGCCGGAACTGCCGAAGAAGCGCCAGTTGATCGCGATCCCGGTAGCGCCCTCGAAATCCCGCACGAAGTCCAGGATGGTGCGGTGCTGCTTCAGGCAGATCATCTCGTCGAGGTCGAGGACCGCCGTCCATTCGACGGTGCCGCCGAACGTCCGCAGATAGTGGTTGTAGGCGTTGATCTGCGTCCGGCCGTCCGGGGCATTCGGCCAGCGCACGAAGGTGACGTGGCGCCGGGCCTCCTTCGCGACCAGGCGTGACAGGCTCTCGTCGCTGTCGTTGTCGTAGACCCAGATATGCTCGAAGCCGAGGGCCAGATGGTAGGCGAGCCATTCCAGCAGGTAGGGATTCTCGTTCTTGGCGATTGCGACGATGCCGGCGCGGTATGGCTTCATGGGCGGGACTTGATCGGTCGCAGGCCGTCTTCAGTGAAGCCCCGACGCTCCGTTGATGAACCGCCCGGATGGGCACCGCTCTGGTAATTTCGTGGGTGCGGGGGAGCCGACGTTGCCGGTCGAACGCTGAGAAAAGCATACAAACGCATGCGATCTCAGTCCAGCGTGCCGGGGCCGGCCCAGGGGAGCGGATCGGCGGCGCAGCCCGGTCCGGGATCGACCATGGCGGCTCCCGGAGCGTATGGCTGGCCCGACGCCTCGCGCGGCGCCCGTCACCCGGACGGTGCGGCGCCCTGATCCCGGGAGACCCTGCATGCCCGATACGCCAGACGCCGGCCCATCGTCCCTGGTCGGAGGCGGCATCGCGGCGCCGGTCGTCTATTTCGAGACCGTCTCGGCCTTCGGGGTCGGGGCGGGGATCGGGCGGATGACCCTGGAGATGGAGATCTACGAGCCGACCGAACCGGGCGCCCCGTCGCGGACGCGCCGGCGCGTGGTGGCGCATCTGCGCGGGCCGCTGCCCGCCTTCGACGCCCTGCGCAGCGCCATCAACCAGATCGAAGCGATGCTGACCCCGCCCGCCGGCGAGCGGCCGAACTGAAGGCCTGCGGTCACCCAGACCGGGCGCAGGCGCCACCCCCACGGAGCACCCCATGAACGCGAACGAGCCGGAACCGCTGGACGACTTCACCCGCGTGCACGCGAAACTGTCCGCCTTGGAGATCGTCCTGGGCGTCCTGATCGGGCGCCTGTCCGAGGAGAACCCGGAAATCCGCGAGGACGTGAAGCGCGATGTGGCGGCGATCCTGTCCGACATGCCGATCGAGGGCCCGAGCGAGGAGCTGATCGTCACCGAGGTGCGCCGGGCCGCCGGACTGCTGACCAGCGTCTCGATCGGCTAGAGCCGTTCCCGATCGCGTTGCAAGGGGGCCGCCCGCAAGCCCTTGATTTGACGCGCTCGGACCGTTCAAGAGGCATCCTGCGCCTTGGTCTCGGCCTCGCGGGCAGCCGTGAGCAGGTCTTCCCAGTCGTCGGGGGGATCGCCGGCGTTCAGGCGCTGCGCGAACACCGTGTAAGGGTCGCTGCGCGAGCCGGCCTTCCGCAGGGTGTTTTCGTCGTTGACCCAGGCGTAGACGATGATGCGGCTCGCGCTGTCGAAGCGGAAGAAAAGCCGAAATCGCTGCAGGAACTTTGCCCGCCGCCAGTGTCGATGCTCCGGCCCGAGCGTGTTGCCGAGCGCGTAGGCGCGCGCGTTCGGATCGCGCGGAATCTCGTCGACGACGAGCTGACGAATCCGAGCCAGGAGCTTGGCTTTCGGGTGCGCGGCGTAGCCGCCCGGGTCCGCCTCCGCCAGGCGTCCGACCGCCTCGGTGAGTGGGGCGAGGCTCGCCACGAAGGCGCTCGCCCGGTAGAGCTTCCAGCCGTTGCGCTCGGCGAAGCCGCTCGCGGGCGGCGTCACAGCGTGACGTCGTCCGGGATCACGTCGTCATCGGACACGGTCACGCCCCCGGTCAGGGTCTCCAGACGCGCGAGTTCGTCCTCGGTGAAGGGGTGCAGCCGCTCGGGATGCGCCGTCATGTCCCGCTCCAGGAACGCGAGGTAGGCCGACACGACGGGGTCACGGTCCACCGTCTCGGCCTCCGGCGTCGGCGTGTCGGGATCGAGGGTGACGAGCATCGTTCCCGGGCCGATGACGTGAGCCCGGATCTTCGCCTTCTGTCGAAACTCCGGGTGCGCCTTGAACAACGCCTTGTCGAGTCGCAGCGCCTCGGAGCGTCCCGTCGTCGTGATCGACCCCTTGAACTCGGCGCGCCGCATCCCTGCCTCCCGGGCTCGTGATACGTGAAAATATACGTGCCTCGCGTTCGGGCGACAAGGATTGGTTCAGCCGACACGCGTGTCGGCGGTCGCCAGGCCTGACCAAAGTTCAGCGGGGCGGCATCCGCAGCGCCCCGTCCAGCCGGATCGTCTCGCCGTTGAGCATCGGGTTCTCGCAGATGTGCCGGACGAGGTCGGCGTATTCGGACGGGCGGCCGAGCCGCGGAGGGAACGGGACGCTCTGGCCCAGCGCATCCTGCACCTCCTGCGGCATCCCCGTCATCATGGGCGTCTCGAAGATGCCCGGCGCGATGGTGACGACCCGGATGCCGTGCCGGGCCAGCTCGCGGGCGATCGGCAGGGTCATCGAGACCACGCCGCCCTTCGAGGCCGCGTAGGCCGCCTGCCCGATCTGGCCGTCGAAGGCCGCGATCGAGGCGGTGTTGACGATCACGCCCCGGGCGCCTTCCGCGTCGGGCGCCTCCCGGGCGATCGCCGCGGCGGCGAGCCGGATCATGTTGAAGGTGCCGATCAGGTTGACCGACACCGCCCGGGCGAAGCTGTCGAGCCGGTGCGGACCGTCGCGGCCGACCACCTTCTCGCCCGGCGCGATCCCGGCGCAGTTGATCAGCCCGTGCAGGTGCCCGAACGCGTCCAGCGCCGCCTGGACCGCCGCCTGACCGTCCGCCTCGCTGGTGACGTCGGTGGCCGCGAACCGCGCCTGCGCGCCCAGCTCCGCCGCCACTCCGGCCCCGGCCTCCCGGGCGATGTCGGCGACCACGACGCTGGCGCCCGCCGCCACGAGATTGCACGCCACCGCGGCGCCCAGCCCCGAGCCCGCGCCGGTGACGATGTAGACGCGATCCTTGATCATCCTGGCTCCCCCCGCTCGTTGGAGCCCCGGCGTAGCGCGGGATCGTGAAGTCCGGAAGGCTGTTCCGTCAGCTGAGCCGTTGACGTGTGAAAAATTCCCACATATGCAGGACGAAGTCATCGCGCGCCGTCATGTCGAGTTCTGCTTGCCAGGATGCCGATGATCGAAAGTAACCACATGTTTCTGCCGCCGTAACACCAGAACATCCGGCCGGCGGCACGGTCACGACACGGTTCATTCCGCATCCCCGCGCCCGGGCAGCAGCCCCGGCGCGACCGATCCCTCATGCCTGTTCGGGACCGCCATGCCTGCACCCTGGATCGCGACCGCCGCCCGGCATTGGCGGCATGGGCGGTGCGTCCGAAACCGCCTGGCCGAGCGTGGCCCGGCCCTGCGCGCGTCGCTCCGCCAGGCCGCTCCGGAGAGCGTGATCCTGGCCGGCAACTCGCATGTCGAGTTCCTCGGGACGCCGGATTTCGGCGGCCGGCCCTGCATCAATCTCGGCATCGGCGGCAGCACCGCGGCCGATTGCGCGGCCCATCTCGCGGATCTGCGGCTCCCGGTTCGCTGCGCGGCCTCGGTGCTGATCATCGGCACCAACGACATCCTGCGCTGGCGGCATCCGGAGCGGGCCTCCACCGAGCGCCGGTTCGAGGCCGAGGTCCGACGCATCCTGCGGATCCTGGAGGTCTGGTCGGCGCAGGTCTTCGTGGCCGCAATCCCGCCGATCGGCGCCTGTGCGACGGGCCGGGATCCCACCGCCGTCGCGGCCTTCTCGGACCGCCTCGAAGCGCTCTGCCGGGCGGGCCGCCACAGCTTCTTCGACCCGTTCGCGGCCCTGCGCGACGACGGCTCGGGGCTCGCCCGCACGGGTCTCTACCCGGACGGCGTGCACCTCGCGGATTACAACCGCCTCGCCGCCGATCTGGTCCGGCTCGTCGCCATCGATCCGGCCCCGTCCGGCCTCCGGATGCGCGCGGCGGTCCCGGCGGCCGGCCTTCGGGCGCTCCATGCCGCCGCCTGGGGCGTCCGCGCGTGACGCTCCGGGCCGTCCTCGACGCGTTCGCGCCCGGGCCGCGCGGCACCGGGCGCCCCGTGCGGGTGTGGCCCGCGGACGAGTCCGTCTGGCTCCGCGAGAACGGCGCCAGGCGCCCCCGCGCGGCCCGCCACGTCCTGCGCGCGCTGGCCTCGCTCGGCCCTCGCGGCCGCTACGAAGCCCACACCGAGCACGGGGCCAAGATCCTCACCGGGCCGGTCAGCACCCTGGCGCTGCCGGATGCCGAGGCCGAGATCCGGTTCGTCTTCCGCATCACGCCGCTCGGCTACGGCGAGACCGCGTTCTGAGTCGCGGCGCTCGGTCTCTGGTTTTGCATCATCTTTTCCCGAAAGCCGGAAACCCCCTTTCGGGATGATGCGCTAATCCGCCGGCGCCGCCACCGGACATCCAAGGCCGATCACTTGGGCCAGAAACGCCAGCGCCGCGCGGATCACGGGCAAGCGCTTCAGAGTCGAGACGCTGGGGAACGGCCGTCCGGTCGCCCTGATGCGGCCGAGCGTGATCGCCTACGCCAACGATCCGGACCTGTATCGCCGCGGCAGCGCCGACCTGATCGCTGCCCTGCAAGACGGCCTGATCAGCCCGATCGGGGCCGCATACGACCTCCGGGACGCGGCCCGGGCCCATGCCGACCTCGAAGGCGGACGCACGACGGGGCGCGTCATCCTGACGGTTTGAAGCCTCATCCCGAAAGGCCCGGCCCTTTCAAGGTGTTTGGATTGGGCCCTATTCAAGGATTTTTCCCAACGGGAACAATCGATTTGGATCGCAACCCAGGTCCGATGACGCGCGCGCGACCCTCACCAGGGGTGATCGGCGCAGGAACGGCACGGACGTGGAAGAGAGACCGCGTAAGGAAATCCTCCCCTTCCCCGAGGCCCAGATTTCCGCATCCACCCCGTCATCCCGGGGCGCCGCAGGCGAGCCCGGGATGACGGGGTTGTTCTCAGAACGGCCTCTGCAAAGACCAAGCGTCGTGAGGCAAGCGAGACAGTCCGCTGACGCAAACACCTTGAAACGGATCTTCAGGGATGAACTGGGATCGGCGCCCGCTCCCGCGGCGTCATCCGTGGCGTCTGCGGGCGGGGGCTTCGTCCACGAACCGGCCCGCGAGGACGGGCGTCTCGGCGGCGATCTCGCGGAGCAGCGTCGGCACCCGGGCCCAGGGCTCGGTGACGGCGCGGGCGTCCGGCCGGACCGCGCCCCGCGCCTGCCCACCGGCCACGAGCACGTCCGGCCAGCGCGCGCAAAAAGCCTCGACGCAGGCCGGGTCGAAATGGCGGCCGCTATCGGCCCGGATGCAGGCCAGGGCCGCCTCGAACGACATCGCCTCCTTGTAGGGCCGCTGCGTGGTCAGGGCATCGAACACGTCCGCCACCGCGACGATCCGGGCCGCCAGGGGGATCGCGGTGCCGGCGAGCCCCTTCGGATAGCCGCTGCCGTCCCATTTCTCGTGATGCGCCTCGGCGATCTCGGCGGCCAGGCGGATCAATTCGGAGGTGCTGCCGCCCAGGATGCGCTGGCCGATGGTCGCGTGCGTCTTGATCAGGGCGAACTCGTCCGGGTCGAGCCGGCCGGGCTTCAGCAGGATGCCGTCCGGGATCGCCACCTTGCCGACATCGTGCAGCGGCGCGGCGAGGTACAGGTTGCGGCACAGCTCCGCCGGCAGGCCGAGGGCCTCGGCCACGATCTGGCTGTAGCGGGCCACCCGCCAGGTGTGGTCGCCGGTGTCGTTGTCGCGATACTCGACGGCCAGCGACAGGCGGAAGATGATCTCCTCCTCGCGCTCGCGCATGTGCCGCAGGGCCGCCTCGACCTCGCCGTCGAGCCAGGCGGCCTGCTCGGCCAGCCGCCGCACCGCCTTGGCGAGGCGGATCAGGTTGCGCAGCCGCACGGTCTGCTCGACGCCCCGCATCGACTTGTCGAGGAAGTCGGTCGCCCCCGCCTCCAGGGCGGCGAGCCGCACCGCGTCGGAGATGTCGCTGGTGACCATCGCGATCGGCACCTGGGCGTAATGCGGGATGGTGCGCATCCGCTGGATGAACGCGATCCCGTCCATCGCCGGCATGTGGTAATCGACCAGCACGAGGTCGAAGGCGCGCATCTGCGCCTCCACGAGGGCGGCGGCCGGATCGGCGTAGTCGGTCACGCTGACGTCGGGCTTGGCCTCCAGCATCTGGCGCAGGCGCCGGCGCATGGTCGCGCTGTCGTCAACCAGGAGCGCGTCCATCATGGGGTCTCGTCTCGCTTCGCGGGCACGGGCACGGGCCCGGCGCGGGAAGGGCGGGGCGTCGGCGCCGCACCGGTGGGCGCGACCGCAATCACGGCATCCCGCGGGCGCCGAGAACCGCGGGTCTCCGAAGACGGGGCCGGAAGGCTCAAAACGGTCATGATCCGATCCGGTGACGATCGCGGGTGAGGCTGCCGCCGCAGTTGTGGAAGGTCTCGTCGGCAGGGCGATACATTTGGAATATTGCACGTTAAAGGGGAGTAAATGGTCTTTGACTCGCCCTCGCGGAAAATGTTGTTCTGCAGGTCAGATGTTTTAGCTGTATAATTCGCTCAATATTGAAATCTTGCACTCTTTAATGAGAGATCATATGTATTTACGGAGCGATTATCAGTGATATTGGCTATTACGTACGTACTTATGATCTCTATGCTGATGCTGTTGTACGTGATCTCGCGCCGCAATCCTCCGGTCGCCGGGGTGGCTGCGGCCGCCGGGCGCTGACAGGCGTGCCGGGCGGCGATACCGTCCCGCGCCGTCGCTGCGGGACGGATGCGCCCGATTGCGCCGCTGCTGGGAAGGACCTTCGGCGATGATGCGGTTCGATCTCACCGATCTCGGCCTGTTCCGGCACGTGGTCGAGGCCGGCTCGATCACCCACGGGGCGGCGCGGGCGAACCTCGCCCTGGCGGCCGCCTCGACGCGGATCCGGATCATGGAGGACTCCCTCGGGGCCGCGCTCCTGACCCGGGGGCGGCAGGGCGTCAGCCCGACCCCGGCGGGGCGCACGCTCCTGGCCCATGCCCGCGAGATCCTGGCCGGCGTCGAACGCCTGCGCGAGGAGATGGCGGTGTTCTCCGGCGGTGCGGCCGGGCAGATCCGGGTGCTCGCCAACACCAACGCGCTGACCGAGTTCCTGCCCGATGCGCTCTCGGCCTTTCTGGGCGGCCATCCCGGGATCGGCGTCGAGATCGACGAGCGCACCTCCGAGGAGATCGTCGGGCTGGTGGCCGAGGGCGCGGCCGATCTCGGCATCCTGTCCGGCACGGTCGATACCGGCTCGCTCCAGACCTTCCCGTTCCGGGAGGACCGATTCGTGCTGGTGGCGGCCCGGGACCATCCCCTGGCGGCGCGCGCCGCCATCGCCTTCGTGGAGGTGCTCGGCCACGACCTCGTCGGCCTCGACCGGCGCAGCGCCATCAGCCGGTTCCTCGTCGCCCAGGCGGTGCGGGAGGGGCGGCCGATGCGCCTGCGGGTGCAGTTGCGCGGCTTCGACGCCGTCTGCCGCCTGGTCGAGGCCCGGGTCGGGCTCGCGGTGCTGCCCGAGAGCGCCGCCGCCCGGGCCGCGCAAGGGCTCGCCATCGCGGTGGTGCCGCTCTCGGATCCTTGGGCGCGCCGCGACCTGACCCTGTGCCTGCGCGACCTCGACGGCCTGCCGCCGTTCATGCGCGCCTTCGTGGCGCAGTTGCGGGCGTGAGCGCGGCACAGATCCGGGTTGGGCAAGAGATTCGGATAAGGTGCGGCGATTCAATCAGAAGATGAGATGGTCTGAAAGCTTCGTTGTCGTCCTGTAAACGGATGTTTCCAGGCTCTAAAAAGATTACGTACGTGCTTTACGGGCGTCATCATCGCTGCCATCTGTGCGGTTTCGTGCATTCAAACTCTGGCGCCGTGGACGGGACGACTTTGCGATGACAGCGATGGGCAGCGGGGTGGACAGCTACGACGTGGCCGTGGTCGGCGCCGGGCTGGCCGGGAGCTGCCTGGCCGGGGCGCTCGCCCGTGCCGGGATCCGGGTCACGCTGATCGACGCCCAGGCCGAACGCGGCGCGGCGCGCCGCGACTTCCGGGCGGAGAAATTCGGGGCCGACCAGATGGCCCTGTTCGAGGGCCTCGGATTCGGGGCGGCTCTGGCCGCGTGCACGACGGCGACCGAGGAGGTCGCGGTGGTCCGCTACGGCCGCCTCGCCTACCGGGAGGCCGCCCGGGAATGGGGCGCGCATTATCCCGTGCTGGTCGGGGCCGCCCGGGCCGCCCTGCCCGAGGGACTGCTGATCCCCGGCCGGGTCGCCGATTTCGAGCTCGGGCCGGATCGCCAGATTCTCGCCTTGAGCGACGGCCGCCGGATCGAGGCGCGCCTCGTCGTGCTCGCCACCGGGCTCGGCCACGCGCTGCTCGCCAAGGCCGGCATCGCCAAGCGGGCGCTGAGCCCGCGCCACTCCCTGGCCGTCGGGTTCGATATGGCGGCGCCGCGGGCCGCCTTCCCGTTCCCGGCCATGACCTACTTCTCCGAGGGGTTCGGCGGGCGCGACGCCTACCTGACCCTGTTCCCGATCGGGGACGTGATGCGGGCCAACCTGTTCTGCTATCGCGACCCCGGCGAGCCCTGGGTCGCTGCCCTGCGCCGGGACCCGGAAGCCACCCTGCGGGCGATGATGCCCCACCTAGCGCGGCATTGTCCGGACCTGTCGGTGGCCGGCCCCCTCGAGGTCCGGCCGATCGACCTCGCCCGGGCCGACGGGGTGGAGCGCGACGGGCTGGTGCTGATCGGCGACGCCTTCCAGACCGCCTGCCCGATCCCCGGCACCGGGATCGGCAAGCTGCTGACCGATGCCGACCGGCTCGCCCGGGTCCACGTGCCGGCCTGGCTCGCCACGCCGGGGATGGGTCGCGAAAAAGTCGCGGCGTTCTATGCCGACCCGGTCAAGCAGGCCTGCGACGCCCGCAGCCTGCGCGCCAGCCTGTACGCCCGCGGCCTCGCCGTGGAGACGGGGACGCTCTGGCGAGCCCGGCGCCTGCGCAACCGCGTCGCCCGCACGGCGATTCGCCTGGTCAAGGACGGGCCGCGGGCCGCCGCGGCTTTGGCGCCCGGACTGCTCCCGATCGGACTCTAGCGTTCGGCTTCGTCAGGGCTCCGCCCTGACAACCCGCCAAAGGGCTCGCCCTTTGGAAACCCGATTCCGCCCCGCGGGCCTTCGTCGCGGCGCGGCCATGCGGTAGCATCGCACGGATTCCGCCGGGGGGCGGAGGAGGGTTGCGTATGTCGATCGAGACCGTGGATGCCGCCGGGAGCCGGAGGGGCGCCGACCTGCTGCTGGACGTGCTGCGCTCGGAGGGGGTGCGCTACATCTTCGGCAATCCCGGCACCACCGAATTGCCGCTGATCGACGCGCTCACCGAGGCGCAGGACATCGGCTACATCCTCGCCCTGCAGGAGGCGACCGCGGTGGCGATGGCCGACGGCTACGCCCAGGGCGCGCGCCGGCCGGCCTTCCTCAACCTGCACACCGCCGGCGGCCTCGGCCACGGCATGGGCGCGCTGTGGAACGCGCAGGTCAGCGGCACGCCGCTCGTGGTCACGGCCGGCCAGCAGGACCTGCGCCACGCCCTCTCCGACCCGCTGCTGATGGGCGATCTCGTCGCCATCGCCGACCCGGTGGTGAAATGGGCCCGCGAGGTCACCAGCCCGGACCAAATCCCGGTGCTCCTGCGCCGTGCCTTCCACGATTGCGGGGCCGCCCCATCCGGCCCGGTCTTCCTGTCCCTGCCGATGGACGTGATGGAGGCGATGACCGCGACCCCGGCGGGCGAGACCTCGACCATCGACCAGCGGGCGGTGGCGGGCTCCCTCGACAAGCTGGCCGAAAAGCTCGCCGCCATCGCGCCCGGCCGTCTGGCCCTGATCGCCGGCGACGAGATCGACGCTTCCGACGCCTCCGCCCAGGCGGTGGCCCTCGCCGACCTGCTGGCCGCGCCGGTCTACGGCTCGTCCTGGCCGGCCCACATCCCCTTCCCCACCGCCCACCCGCTCTGGGCCGGCAACCTGCCGACCCGGGCCGACGCCATCGCCGACATCCTCGGGCGCTACGACGCGGTGTTCGCGCTGGGCGGCAAGTCGCTGATCACCATCCTCTACTCGGAGGTCTCGGCGGTACCGCCGGGGACGCAGGTGTTCCAGCTCTCCGCGGATGTCCGCGACCTCGGGCGCACCTACGCCACCAGCCTGTCGACGGTGGGCGACATCCAGGCCTCCCTGAACGCGCTGCTGCCGCTGCTGGCCCCGCGCGTGGCCGACCGCGCCGCCGCCTACGCGGCAGTGCGCGCCCAGGCGGAGACGGCCCGGACCGAGCGGCGGGCCAAGCTCGCCGCCGCGGCCGACGCCGCCTTCGACGATCCGGTGATCGCGCCGCTCGTCGCCGCCCGCGAGGTGGCCCGGGCCGTGGGGGCGCAGACCACGATCATCGACGAGGCGCCGGCGACGCTCACGCACCTGCGGACCTTCCTCGACAGCCCCTCCACCCACCAATACGCGGCGATGCGCGGCGGCGTGCTCGGCTGGGGCATGCCGGCCGCGGTCGGCTTCTCGCTCGGCATCGACCGGGCACCCGTGGTCTGCGTCGTCGGCGACGGCGCCGCGATGTACTCGCCCCAGGCCCTCTGGACGGCCGCGCACGAGAAACTGCCGGTCACCTTCGTGGTGATCAACAACGCCGAGTACAACATCCTGAAGAACTTCATGAAGGGCCAGGCGCACTACGCCTCGGTGCGGGCCAACCGCTTCATCGCCATGGACCTCACCGACCCGCGCGTCGACTACCTGGCGCTGGCCACCTCCATGGGCGTGCCGTCCCGGCGGGTGACCCGCGCCGCCGACATCGCCCCGGCGATCGAGGCCGGGATCCGGTCCGGCGGCGCCAACCTCGTGGAGGTGGTGGTGCGGGCGAGCTGACCGGCGTCGCCCGGCCGGCGCGGCGGACAGAAAGGCTTGGCGGTTCAAAACCTTGCTGCCGATCTCCGGCGCGCATCGGCGGAGCTTCGCGTGCGCTTTTCTCACACGGCGCGTGCGCTTTTCATGGATTGTCCGGCTCGGATTCCGGCGATACGTCCGACGTGACGTCGATCTCGGCACGTCCCGTCGGACCGGGCGCGGCCGGGATCCGAACAGGACCGGGCACCATGACCGTCCATACCGGCCAGTGTCATTGCGGCGCCGTGCGCTTCCGGGCGACCCTCGGCGAGGGCTTCGGTTCGATCCGCCGCTGCACCTGCTCGTATTGCCGGATGCGCGGCGCCGTCGTCGCCATGGCGGAGGCGGGCGGGGTCGAAATCCTGCAAGGCGCGGAGGCGCTGACCCGCTACCGGTTCCACACCGGGACGGCGGAGCACTTCTTCTGCGCCCGCTGCGGGATCTACACGCACCACCAGCGGCGCTCGAACCAGAACCTCTATGCCGTGAACGTGGCGTGCCTGGACGGGGTCAGCCCGTTCGACTTCCCCGACGTGCCCGTCATGGACGGGGTCAACCACACCAACGACACCGGCCAACCGACCCGCCGGGCCGGCACGCTGCGCTTCATCCCGGCTGAGACGGATCGCGCGTCGAAGACCGGGGTTTCGGAAGGTCCGTGATCGGTTGCCGGTCTGAAACCCTGCCTCATCAGGGCTCCGCCCCGATCCCCCGCCAAAGGGCTGAGCCCTTTGGAAACCCGGTTTGGGCGTCAGGGCTGGATTCCGGCCGGCAGGGGTGCAAGGTCCGAGCGCCTCGACCACGCGTCATGACGAACCGGGACGGTCCGATGAAGCTCTTCTACTCCCCTGCCTCCCCGTATGCCCGCAAGGTGCTGGTGCTGGCCCACGAGACCGGGCTGATCGACAGGATCGCCGTCACCGCCGCCGGGGCCTCCCCGACCGGCCCCTCCCCCGAGGTCGCCGCCCACAACCCGCTCGGCAAGATCCCGGCCCTGGTGCTGGAGGACGGCACCGCGCTCTACGACAGCCGGGTGATCTGCGAGTATCTCGACGGCCTCTCGGCCGGCCCACGCCTCTTCCCCGAGGGTCCGGCGCGCTGGGATGCGCTCACCCGGCAGGCGCTCGCCGATGGCCTGCTCGATGCCGCGCTGCTCACCCGCTACGAGCGGGTCCTGCGCCCGGAAGAGCGGCGCTGGGAGTCCTGGGAGGTCGGCCAGGTGGCCAAGATCACGGCGGCGCTCGACCGGTTCGAGACCCTGGTCGCCGAGATGCCGGTCCTGGATATCGGCACGGTCGCGCTGGCCTGCGCCCTCGGCTACCTCGACCTGCGCTTCCCCGACCTCGCCTGGCGCGAGGGGCGCCCCGCCACCGCCGCCTGGTCCGCGGTGTTCGAGGGCCGGCCCTCGATGGTCGCCACCGTGCCGAAGGGGTGAGGCCCGGGAACTCTCGGGGCTTCGCGCCCCGAACCCGGCCAGAGGGCCGTGGGCCCAGCCCTTTCAAGGTGTTTGGCGCAGCAATTCAAGCGAGACGCGACGCGCTCTCCTCCCCTTGCGGGGAGGAGCTGGAGGTAGGGGTGGTTCAGAAGGCACCGTTAGGCTCAATCCTGCACCACCCCCACCCCTGACCCCTCCCCGCAAGGGGGCGGGGAAAGCGCCAATTTTTCAAAGCGTTGGCGTCAAGTGGAGACCTGTGAACCCGTCGGCGAAACGTCCCGAACGCGGCCCAATCCAGACACCTTGAAAGGGCTGGACCGTGGGCCCTTTGGAAACCCGGATTTTATGGCCGGGCCTGGACCACGTAGGGGTGGGACGAGGCGAGCGGGTCGGCGAAGAAGCTATCCACCGTCCCGGCACCCGTCCCGAAGGTGATCAGCAAAAATCCCCCCGCCAGCGCAAAATTCTTCAAAAAATCCCAAAACAGCTCGCGGCCCTTGCCGCCCGCCCAGAAATCGCCGGGCGCCCAGAATTGCTTCCACAGCAGCGCGGTGACGCCGCAATAGCCGGCGAGCACGAAGGCCGCCGCCCGGTCGGCGGTGCCGGTCAGGATGCACAGCGACATCCCGATCTCGACCCCGAGCCCGATCAGGATCAGCAGGGTCGCGAGCCCGGTGGCGTGCACCGCCTGCCGCGCCTGGCCGACCGCGCCCTTGAAGTTGAGGATCTTGTCCAGGGCGCTGAACGGCAGGAACAGCAGCACCAGGAGCAGGCGGACGCCGAACGCGATCGCGACGCTGAGGCTGGCCATGTGCTGTTCGACGATTCCCGAGCCGGCTCCACGGCCTGCCGCTCCTCCAAACCGCGAGCGGCGCAAAGGTTTCTTCGCGGGAAGACCCAACGGCCGGCGGGACAGCGGCAGACTGCGAAGGCTGTGCGCGGGGATGGCCGCGCCAGACTTCGCCGAATTCAGGCCCGGCACGCCCGGATCAGCCGCCGGACGAAGTCCGCGCAGGCGGCGAGTTCGTCCCGGGTCACGTACTCGTCGGCCTTGTGGGCCCGGGCGATCGAGCCCGGGCCGATCACCACCGCCGGCACGCCGCCCAGCCGCTCGAACAGCCCGCCCTCTGTCCCGTACGACACCTTCCTGTGGGCGTTGCGCCCGGCCAGCCGCTTGGCGAGTGTCACGATCGCCGCCTCGGGGTCGGTGTCGAGGCCGGGATAGTCGATCAGCGGCTCGACCGCGACGCCGCAGGCCGGGTCCGTCGCCCGCATCAGCGGCGCCAGGGTGTCGGTGGCGTAGGCGATCGCGGCCGCCGCCAGCGCCCCGGCATCGTCGGCGCCGATCGCCCGGTACTCGAATTCCACGCTGCAGGCATCCGGCACGATGTTGAGCGCCGAGCCGCCCCGGACCACGCTCGACAGACCGGTGGTGTGGGGGACGTCGTAGAGCGGGTCGCGGGCGCCGTCCCGGGCGATCGCCTCCGCGGACAGCCGGACATGCTCGATGAAGCGGGCGGCGTATTCCACCGCGTTGACGCCCGCCGGCGCCAGGGCCGAATGGCTCGCCTTGCCCCGAAAGGTGAGGCGGGAAGCGGACTTGCCCTTGTGCCCGACCACCACGTCCATCCCGGTGGGCTCGCCGACGAAGCAGCCCAGCGGGCGCGGTCCCCGCTCCAGCATCCGGGCGATCAGCGGGCGCACCCCGAGGCAGCCGACCTCCTCGTCGTACGAGATCGCGATGTGGAGCGGGGTCGCGAGCCCGGCCCTCACCATCTCCGGCAGGAGCGCGAGGCAGACCGCGAGAAAGCCCTTCATGTCCGAGGTGCCGCGCCCGTAGAGCCGGCCCGCCGCCTCCCGCAGGACGAACGGGTCCGACGACCAGGGCTGGCCCTCGGCCGGCACCACGTCGCTGTGCCCGGAGAGCACGTAGCCGGCCCGCGTCTCGAACGGGCCGACGCTGACGAGCAGGGCCGCCTTCGCCCCGGTGGCGTCGGGTACCCGTGCGACTGCGGCGCCGTGAGCGCGACAATAGCCTTCGGCCCAGTCGATCAGGGGCAGGTTCGAGCGGGCGCTCACCGTGTCGAAGGCCACGAGGGTCTCGAGCAGCGCCACCGGATCCTGCACGGCGGAGTCTTCAGCGGCGATCGGCATCGGGCGGCTCGTATGGTCTCGGGGGAGGGCGTCCCGCATCCTACGGGGTTTTCGCGCGTTCCGGACCGGCGAAAACCGCCCTGCCCCGGAGATCGTCCCCGGAACCGGCGGCGCGGGCGCCGCGTAGGCGCCGGAGAGCCCGCACAGCCGAGCCCGAACCATGCCCCCCGCGCCCGTCCCAATCCTCTCGGCCCTCCTGCCGGCTGCGCTGCTGCTGACGATAGCGCCGGCCGAGGCCCGCCCGCGCCCGCGCCCGCGGGAACCGCATCACCGTGCGGCATCCGACATGGACGCGACGCTAGCCCGCATGGCCGCGCGCGATCGGCTCCGGGGCTGGCGGGTCTGGCAGGAACCGCGGCCCCTGGCGCGCGTCCTGCCCCCGGCTACCCGGGAGCGGGTGGCGGCCCCGCCGTTCACCGGCTGGGGCTACGGCGGCCCGATCCCGGGGGCCTGGCCCGGCTTCTGACCCGCTCCCCCCCTCCCCCACCGAGACCGCTCCCGAGGCCCGCGATGCGTCCCACCACCCGTCCCGCAGCCCGGCTCACCCATGCCGCGGCCCTGACCGCCCTCCAGGCGGCCATCGCCCATGCCGAGACGATCGGAGTGCCGGAAAACGTCGCATTGGTCGATGCCGACGGCAACCTGCTCGCCTTCCTGCGCATGGACGGCGCCAAGCTGCTGTCGCGGGAGAGCGCCCTGGCCAAGGCGGTCACCGCCGCCTCGAACGGCGCGCCCACCGGCCGCCTCCCCGCCGATCTCGCCGTGACGGTCGCCCTCGCCACCGGCGGCCGGCTGACCAACCTCCCGGGGGGCCTGCCGATCGTGATCGACGGCGCCTGCCTCGGCGGTATCGGGGTCGGCTCCGGCGCCAGCGACCAGGATGTCGCGGTGGCCCGCGCCGCCCTGCGGGCGATCGGCGCCCAGGATCCCGGCACCGGGCCCTGACCAAGCGCTTCGACCCAAGCGCCTCGACGACCGAACTCGACCCTTGCCCGGCAGCCTGTCATGGTGTGACGGGAGGCCGGGAGACAACCCTCGATGGTTCTCGAGATCCGCCTGGACGATCCGACCCCGGCCGACCCGCGCCGCCGCTGGGCCGAGCTCGACCGGGACGCCCGCAGCGCCTGCTACGACAACACCCGCGCGGTCGCCGACAGCGCCGCCCAGGTGGCCGCCCGCGACGCCGCCTCGGCCGCCTACCGGGCCGCGCATCCGGCCGGGCTCGACATCCCGTACGGCCCGGCCCCCCGCAACGCCCTCGACCTGTACCCGGCCCGCGACGGCTCGGCGCCCGCCCTGGTCTTCCTCCACGGCGGCTACTGGCAGCGCGGCGCCCGGGAGCTATTCGCCTGCTTCGCCGAGGGGCCGAACGCCGCCGGCTGGTCGGTGGCGATGGTCGGCTACACCCTCGCCCCGGAGGCGAGCCTGCCCCGGATCGCGGCCGAGATCGGCGCGGCGCTCGACTGGATCGGCACGCACGGACCCGCGCACGGGATCGGCGGCCCGCTGGTGCTGGCCGGCTGGTCGGCGGGCGGGCTGCTGGCCGCGCTGCATCTCGGCCACCCGGCGATCGCCGCCGGGCTCGCGATCTCGGGCGTCTACGATCTCGCACCGATCCGCCAGACCGCCCTCGACGACAAGCTCAACCTCACGGAGGTGGAGGTGGAGACCCTGTCGCCCCTGCGCCTGCCGGTGGTGGGCAAGCCGCTCTGCCTCGCCTATGGCAGCCGCGAGTTGCCGGCCCTGATCCATGATGCCCGCAACCTGCACGCCCTGCGGGCGGCGGCCCATGCGCCGGGCCCCCTGCTGCCGGTGCCCGGCGCCGAGCATTTTTCGGTGCTCGGCGAGTTGCGTCGGCCGGGCGGGATCCTGGTACGGGCCGCGCACGCGCTGCTCGGCGGCTGAGCACACGGGCCGGACCTGCGCTCGGCCCCGGAGACGGCGCGCGCGCCCGATGATCCTGCACGCAGGGTGCGCGAACACGATCACGTACGGCGCTCGCTCGGTCTCGGGCAGATCGGCAGGGCTCGGTCCCCGCGGACGGGCGGCCCGGTGGGCGACATCCGGCACGGGCTCGGCCTCGACCGATCCGGGCTGAAGCGTCCCCTCCCCACCCCGTCCGTCGATCGAGACGGCTTTCCGCGCGTCGTATCGGCCGCGAGAATGCCGCGTACACTGGGTCGGAGCCGGTTAATCCCGGCCTCGACAGAGATTGCAGCATCGCGGTGCGGCTTCGCACAAATAGATCGGTGAAATGGATCAAATTTTACATTATTCTACCGTGTTAGACCGCACATCGACTTCGATCGGCACCGGCTATGTTCGATTCATCGGCACAGGACGTGGTGTCCCGAGCCAGCATGACGAACACAGGCGGAGCCTCGAATGACGCGCACGAACACCCAGCGCTTCCTGACCCTCGGCCTCCTGGCCGGCGCCCTCGCCCTGCCGATGGCGGCCCAGGCCGGCGAGGGCGGCGGCGGCAGCCGGCAGCCCGCCGGCGGCGGTCACATGAGTTCCTATGTCAGCGATCCCTCGCACGATCCGCGCTCCCTGCATTCGCAGCGCGTGGGCAGCGGCCAGCTCCTCGGCGCTCCAATGGTGCATGACGGGGCCCGAGCCGCGGTCTCGCGCGGCAGCGTGGTCGATCCGCATTGGGCGTCGGGCCACGTCGAGCGCCGCGTCCGGCGCTGAGCGCCCTTTGGGCCGCCCGGACCTCGGTCGGGCGGCCCCTCCCCATCTCCCACGGACCCGAACGGACCCGCGACGCAGTGCCGAGATAGCGCAGCGCCCGGGCTCTCGCGGGTCACCCACCGTCCGAACCTCACCCTCAGCCCGATCCCCAGCCGCAGAGCTCCCGCACGTGAACAGCATCATCCAGGGCATCGCCAGCTTCCAGGGCAGCGTCTTCCCGGGCCAGCGCCAGATGTACCAGCAGCTCGTGCGCGACGGTCAGCACCCGAGCGCCCTGATCATCGCCTGCGCGGATTCCCGGGTCTCGCCCGAGCACATCACCCAGGCCGGGCCGGGCGACCTGTTCGTCTGCCGCAACGCCGGCAACATCGTGCCCCCGGCCTCCGACGTGGTCGGCGGCGTCTCCTCGGCGATCGAGTACGCCGTGGTGGCCTTAGGGGTGCGCGACATCGTCATCTGCGGCCATTCCGATTGCGGAGCCATGAGCGGCCTGATGAAGCCGGACCTCCTGAAGAAGATGCCCAGCGTCGCGGCCTGGCTGCGCCACGCCGAGGCCGCCGAGCGCATCGTCTGCGAGGCCTATCCCGAGGGGATGGATCCGCAGGAGCGCCACCGGGCCCTCGCCCTGGAGAACGTCGTGGTGCAGCTCGCCAACCTGCGCACCCATCCGAGCGTCGCCGCCGGCCTGGCCAAGGGTTCCTTACGCCTGCACGGCTGGTTCTTCGAGATCGAGTCCGGCGCGCTGCTGGCCTATGACGGCACCACCGGACGGTTCCGGCCGATCGCCGAGGCGGACATGCCGGTGGCCCAGTCGCCCCTGCCGGGCGACCGGATGCGCGCGGCTTAGAGCGCGCGCCGCCGAAGTGGATACCGGTTCGGCGTGAGCGAGCGCGTCACATCAAAAATTGGAGCCGGCCCCGTCCGTCCCGACCGGGATGTCTTGGCGGGCCGATAATTGATCGCCAGCCGGGCCGAGGACTTTGTCCGTCCGTATAGGACCATCGATCCGGATCTTCGCATCCGGTTAAGCCTGAATCTTCGCGCCCTCTTAAGATGCCGTCGCCACACTCCCCCGGTCCGGCAGGCCCGCGGCCCGGGATCTGCCGGTCGCGCGTCCTCGGCAGGGAGCTTCGTTGATGTTCAGGTTCCTCGCAGCCCCGATCGCCTGCCTGGTCCTGACCGGGGCTGCCGCCGCGCAGGATCGGCCCGACGGCGCCCCCTCGGTGGCGGCGAGCCTGGGCGCCGAGCCCCGCATCCGCCTCGACAGCCTCGCACTCCGTCACCCGGAGCCCGAGGCCGCCCAGACCACCGCGTCCCTGAAGAGCCCGGCGGACCTGCCCAAGGAGGCGCTCCGCGCGGCCCCCAGGCCCTGGTGCGCACAGGAGCGACGCGTCGGCACCGGCGCCGGCTTCTGCCTGATCAACTGAGACCCGACGGGTCGCTCAGGAGACTGCTCAGGTCCGCCCCCACGTCCGCCCCTTCTTCCGCCTCCGGGGCGCAGGCCAGGGAGGCGACGAGCAGGACCAGGACGGCCGCCGCGATCGCGGCGGCGACGAGCACCCGGGTGAGGATTTCCGCGTGTCTTCGGGCGGCATGGATCACCGCACAGCCCAGCGCGAAGGCGCAGACCTGCACGGCCGGCGCGACGAGAGCCGCGGTCACGGCCCGGCCTCCGGACCGGCGGAGCGGGATCGCGCGTCGCTGTGCATGGCTCACGATCCCCAAGCCGTCCGTCCCGAAACCGTGCCGGTAACGGTCCGATTCGGGACCCTACAGGGCCACGACCCAGTGGCGCGTCCCCCAAATGGATCAAGGCCAGCCGGGATCGGCTCCGGCCCGCACGGCGTCACGGCATCGGGACCGGCGGGTTTCAACCGATCCCCGGGCGACGCCGGCCCCGTCCCATCCTCAAGGCTCCGGATCGTGGCTCTGGTCGGACCACGCATCCGCCTCCCCGGCCAGGGCGTAGGTGGCCTCGGCAACGCGGCGCAGGGGCCCACCGGCGCCGGCCCGCTTCCACAGGCGGGTGTTGAGGGCCGCCACCGGGTCGCGCCCCGGCAGGGTAAAGCCGCGGGCCAGGAGGATCTCCAGGATCTCGCCCGCGTGCAACGGCCGGCCCGCCTCCAGGATCGCCCCGCAGGCCGCCTCCACCAGCGCCCGGCCGTAGCGGCGGGCACCCGCCGCATCCTCCGTGAACGCGATCGCCGGCGGGATTCCGTCCGGCTCCTGGCGCAGCGGGAGGGGCCGGGCCGCGGGCGGTGCGGTGTCCCAGGCCTCGGGCCCGGCCTGGTCTAGATTCAAGACCGGATTCGAGACCAACCGAGCGGTGTACGGCGGACCGGTGTCCACCGGGATGTCGCGGGCCGCAACCGCCCGCGGCTCCGACGCCGGACGGGCGGCTGTGCGGCCTGCCACACCGCTTTCGCCCCGATCGGCAACGGCCGGATCGCGTCCCGCACCGCTCAGGCGCCGGCCGAGTTCCAGGTAGAGCACGAGATCCGCGATCTCCCGGTCAAGCGCCTCGCGCTGCCGCCGCAACGTGGCGAGCCGCGCCTCGATCTCGTCTTCCGACAGGCCCATGCCGTGTTCCCTTCAGCCGGACGGAACATGTAGCGTGTTCCAAGCAGATTGGGAATACGTTTTGATATTCCTTTCGGAGACTGAATGCCGAACCGGAATGGAATATGAGGGCGCGGGTCGTGTTCCATTCCCTTTGCGGCTCTAAATTCCCTGGCGCCTGGCCTTCGTTCCCTTCGTCGAGGCCGGGCGCGGCGGGACCAGCAGGGCGCTCGGATCGGCCGGGTGCAGGGTCAGGCCGCCATCGTCGAGCACGATCGGCAGGCGCGGGAACACCTCGCGCAGATGCGCCAGATCGGCCTTGAAGGCCTGTCGGAAGCTGCGGATCGAGGCGTTCTCGGCCCCGAACTGCCCGTGCAGGTTGGTCCAGGTCAGCCGCAGCGGGCGCTGCAAGGACCGCAGCCGGTAGCCGGTCCAGAACAGCAGGTCGAGCTTGCGCGCCGAGCCGGAGAAGGCCCGGGCCGCCCGCACGTCCACCGGTAGCGCGTGCTTGATCAGCGTCTCATAGAATTCCGGATCGAACCGCACGGTCCGTCCCGCCTCGTCCTCGCCCTCCCCGGCCCGGGGCTTCCACAATTCCAGGCTGCGGAACGGCGGGACGTTGAGGGTGGTGGCGCTGTCGCGCCCATCCCACAGGCCGATCTGCATGGTGCAGGCGGCCAGCCGGTTGAGCTGCTCCTTGAACTGCCGGATGGTGCCGCGCTCGCCCCCAGTGACGGCGAATCCCATCTCGCGCATGAAGCCCGAGAGCGTCTCGGCGACCTTCACGGTCGGGCTGCGCTGGCGCACCGCCTCGGTGCAGAGGTGCAGCAGCACCAGCCTGGCCTTCGGCCCGTAGGGCAGCCCCTGCGGTTCGAACGCGCCGGTCTCCGGATCCTTGATCCGCCCGGCCATCAGGCTCAGCGAATTGCGTCCGTAGGTGCGGGTGAATTCACGCACCGGCCCGGGATCGCGATAGGGCAGGCCACACAGAGCCAGCACCGAGTGGATGTGCTGCAGGCTCGACGGCAGGGCCGGCTCGCTCTCGATGACGAGGCGGACCGCGTCGCGGCGGCGCTGGTCGCGCGACAGCTGGGCACGGCGGAGCTCCTGCTCCCCGAGAACGGCGGCCTGGGCGTCGCGTTCGCGCTGGCGGTGCAGCACGTGCTCGACGATCTGGGCGAACAGGAAGCCGCCGCGTGCCGCCTCGATCTCGGCCCGCAGATCCGCGTCGTGGATCGCGGCGATTTTTTCCTCGACGCCCATCGCCCCTCAGCCCGAGCCGCACGCGGACCCACCGCTCCGGAAGGCGGAGGGGCGGCCCGATCCTGCCATGCCACGATTCGCCGAGCGGGGCTCGCGTCGGATCCGGCTTGTCCCGGCAATCCCCGTTTCCCCGCCCCGTTTCCCCGCCCCGTTTCCCCGCCTCGTTTCCCCGCCCCGTTTCCCGGAGGCGGCGCTGGCGCAGAGTTCCATACGGGCTGACCCGGCCTTCCGACCTGCGCAGAGTTCGATACGCCGGGGGCCCGGCATTCTGTCCCCGCATTCCACCGCTTCGACCCGGAATCCGCGCCGAATCCGATACGGAACCGCGCAGACTCCGATACGCGCACCGGCCGGATCCGCGCAGACTCCGATACGGGACAGCGCAGAGTCGCATGCACACCTGCGCAGAGTCGGATACGAAAACATCACGCAAATCCTTGGCCTGTATGGCGAAATCACCACTGCATATAGTCTTCCGAACTGACTCTCTGAAAGATTCCATCTTGATATTTTTCCTACTTAACGGCGCGCTCGTTCGTTCTGAAGAACAGACCGAGTTCCCTCGATCATCACATGGTTTGAAGGGAATATACCCGATCCATCCACAGACCGGGGGCGTGCGGACGGGAAAGAGGGTGAGGGAATCGACCGTGCGCCCGGCCGCGGTGCGGTCTTTCGGGGGGCCTCGGCTTGACGCGGGCGACGCCGCCCGGTTTCTCGGCGCGACCCATTCAGAGAAGGCCGTGCCGATGCTCCCCTCCCCGATCGCGCTCCGATGACCGGGCGTCGCAACGACGGCCGCCCGGGCGGTCCGCCCCGGTTCGGGTCGCGACCCGGCTTCCGGCCCGGCGGCCGCCCGGGAGGATCCGGACCCCGTCCCGAATCCGGCGCACCCGACGGCTCGGCCGTGCTCTACGGCTGGCATCCGGTGGTGCAGGCCCTGGGCAATGCCGAGCGCGGGCTGCACCGGCTGCTCGCCACCGAGAACGCGGCCGCCCGGCTGACCGAGGAGTTCGGCGATGCCCTGCGCATCACGCCCGAGCTGGTGCGGCCCAGCGAGATCGGTCGCCTGCTCGGGCCGGATGCGGTCCACCAGGGCCTGTATCTCGAGGCCGAGCCCCTGGCCGCCCCCGGCCTCGACGACCTGCCGGCCGACGCCCTGCTGCTGGCGCTGGACCAGATCACCGACCCGCACAATGTCGGGGCGATCGTCCGCACGGCCGCGGCCTTCGGGGTCGCCGGCATCGTCACCACGGTACGGCACGCGCCAGGCGCCACCGGGGTCCTGGCGAAATCCGCCTCGGGCGGGCTGGAGCACGTCCCCTTCGTCACCGTCCGCAACCTGGCGGAGGCGCTGATCGCGCTGGGTGAGCGCGGCTACACCCGGATCGGCCTCGATTCCGACGCGCCGGCGAGCCTCGACACCCTCACCATCGCCCGGCCGCTGGTGATCGTCCTCGGGGCGGAGGGCAAGGGCCTGCGTGAGCGGACCCGGACCTGCTGTGACGTCCTGGCTCGGATTCCGTTCTCGGGGGCGATCCGCAGCCTCAACGTCTCGAACGCCGCCGCCATCACGCTGTACGCGCTCGGCCGGCCGCCGGCCTGAACCGCACCCAGATACAGTCCTGAAACAAAAAGGCGCCCGTCGAATTGGACCGGCGACCTAGGCAATTCCAGCATCTTGCAGTAGAAGACAGCAGTGAGGGGGGCGTGGGCTAGTAGGCGTGCGCCGGATGCTGGATGATGCGTTTACGTATGGCGGCGGGGCGGTCAGCCTGATCGCTGTCGGCGTGTGGCTGTGGCTCGCCCGGCGGGCCGTTCCGAGCTTCGAATCCTTCGTGAAGGGTTTCGACGACGAGCTGCATCTCGGCGCCACCCCGGAGGAGCGCGCCCGCAGCGCCCGCTGGTATCAGGTCCGCCAGGCGGCCGTGGCGCTCACCGCCGTAGCCGCCCTGTGCCTGTCGATCGGCCTCGTGATCCCCGACTGAACGACGAAAATTCCGGATTCAAAAGGTCGAGACCTTTTGCGGGTGCGGGCGGAGCCCGCCGTTCTCAGGGGCTCCGCCCCCGAACCCCGCCAAAGGGCTGAGCCCTCTGGAAACCCGTCCTTGAGGATCAGCCGGTGGGTGGATCCAGGGCGGCGGCGATGGCGCCGGCCGTGGTGAGCCAGATCCGGTCCCGGTGGGCCGCGATATGCGCGAGCGCCGCCCGCAGGGGCCGCAGCCGGTGGGGCTGGCCGACGATGTAGGGATGGAGCGCGATGCCCATCACCAGGGGTGCAGCAGCGGATTGTTCCAGCATCTCGTCGAAGGCGTCGACGATCGCGTCGGCGAAGTCTCGGCCGGTCTCCTTGCGGGCGACGATCGCCGGGATGTCGTTCAGTTCCTGCGGATAGGGCACGGCCAGGATCCGGCCGCCGCCCCGGGTCGCCATCCAGGTCGGCTGGTCGTCGTGGCACCAGTCGAGGAGGTAGCGGTAGCCGGCCTCCGCCAGCAGGTCCGGCGTCACCCGCGATTGCGAGATCCAGGGCCCGAGCCAGCCGCCCGGCGCCCGGCCCTCCTCCCGGGTCAGGATCGCGGTGGCCTCGGCGATCAGGGCGCGCTCCTCCGTCTCGGACAGGGTGCCCTGCCGCTCGGCATTGGTGCGGCCGTGGCCGACGATCTCATCGCCCCGGGCCCGGAACGCCTCGATCAGGCCCGGGCAGTCCCGGTAGAGCCGGCTGTTGACCAGCACGCTGGCGGGCAGGCCGAGACCGTCGAGGGCGTCCCGCAGCCGCCAGGCCCCGACCCGGTTGCCCCAGTCGCGCCAGCCGTAATTGAGCACGTCGGGCTGCGGACCGCCCGGCGCCAGCTCGGCCCCGAGCCCCGACCCGAAATCGAAGGTCTCGAGGTTGAGGCCGACATAGACCGCGAGCCGCTTAGCCCCGGGCCAGTCGTAGACCGGCCGGTCCGGAAGGGCGCTGTAGCGGTAGCGGCCATGCTGCTGCGCGGCCGAGGGTGCATCATCCATCGCGGGTCCAGTGTCCGGGGGCGCCTGGGCAGATAGAGCATCGTCCCGAAAGGTGGTGTCCGGCTTTCGGGGAAAAGACGATGCTGTCGGCCCGATCCGGGCCGCCGCCACGCCTGTTCCGACGGCCGGGTCTGCTGTACCGGGTCGGGCACGGGATCGCGGGCGCCGCGGTCCGGGTGCCGAGGAAGGATCACCGTGCCGCTGGCCGACACAGCTCAGGGAGACGGGCGACCGGTCGTCTCCGACATCGCCGCGCGGCTCGAGCGGCTGCCGATGTCGCGCTACCAGCGCAAGATCTTCGCGGTCATCGCGTCCGCCTGGCTGGTGGACCAGATCGACGTGGCGCTCCTGACCTTCCTGCTCGGCTCGATCGTGGTGGCGTTCGGCTTGAGCCCCACGGAGGCCGGCCAGCTCGCCGCCATGACCTTCGCGGGCCAGCTCGTCGGCAACATCGTCGCCGGCACCGCCTCCGACCGGTTCGGCCGCAAGGCGGTGTTCCAGGTGACCATGGTGGTCTGGGGCCTGGCAAGCCTCGCGGCGGCCACCGCCTGGAGCCTGCCCGTGCTGATGGCCTGCCGGTTCCTGATCGGGGCGGGCGTCGGCGGCGAGGCGCCGGTGGCGCAGGCGATGGTCTCGGAGATCGTTCCCGCCCCCGTGCGCGGCCGATACATCGCGATCCTGGAGGGGTTCTGGGCGGTGGGCTACGTGCTGTCGGGGGCGATCAGCTTCTTCGTGCTGCCCTATCTCGGCTGGCGCTGGGCCTTCGTGGTGGTCGGCCTGCTGTCGCTGGTGGTGCTCGCGGTGCGCCGCTCCATGCCCGAATCGCCCCGCTGGCTCGCCGAATCCGGGCGCCATGCGGAGGCCGAGGCGGTGATGGCCACGATGGAGCGCGCGGTCGAGCGCGCCACCGGCCGGCCCCTCCCCCCGGTCACCCCGCAGATCGCCGCCGCGGTGGCGGAGGCGGTTCCCGCACCCCGGCTGAGCGCGGTGGCGACCCTGTTCGCGCCGGCCTACCGGATGCGCACCGTGATGGCCTTCGGGCTGTGGTTCTTCGCGCTGATCGGCTTCTTCGGGCTCAATTCCTGGATCGCGGTGCTGCTCAAGGAGCGCGGCTTCTCGATCGTCGGATCGGTGGGCTTCGTGACCCTGATCACGCTGGGCGGCATCCCGGGCTTCGCGGCGGCGGCATTGCTGCTGGAGCGGATTGGCCGCAAGCCGACCACGGCCCTGTTCCTGGTCTGCGCCGCGGCCGCGGCCTGGCTGTACGGCAATGCCGGCGGCGAGCCCGTGCTGACCGTCGCCGGCCTCGCGGTGACCGGGCTGTTCGTCGCCGGCTTCGTGATGCAGTTCTTCATGTTCGGCATGTGGAGCTGCCTCTACGCCTACACGCCGGAACTGTACCCGACCCGGGCCCGGGCCACGGGGGCCGGCTTCGCCTCGGCCTTCGGGCGGATCGGCGCCATCCTGGGACCGATGATCGTCCCGGTGCTGGTCCGCGATTACGGCCCGGCCACCGCCTTCCAGGTCGGCGCCGGCGGTTTCCTGATCGCCGCGCTCCTGGTCCTCACCCTCGGGGTCGAGACCCGCGGCAAGGTGCTGGAGGCCGTCTCGCATTGAGCGGACGAGCCGCCGAGTCTTCCAGGCGAGTCTTGCAGGGCTCTGCCCTGCACCCGCACAAGGTCTCGACCTTGTGAATCCATGATCTGATTCGACGATCGACGTTCAGCCCCAGACCTTGCTCACATCACAACCATGGAGTCCCAAAAAATGCCTGTCGTGGACATGCGCAGCCGTCCGACCTTCCTGCACACATTCTTCGGCGCCGAGCCCGATACGCCGGAATTCGGCGTCGCCCGCTGGCTGAACGCCCGGGTCGGCAGCCGCGAGGTCGAGCACTTCACCCGCGGCGCGACGATCGAGGGATTCCGGGCCGAGATGGACGGGGCCGGGATCGACGTCGCCGTGATGGTCGCCCGCTCGGTGCCGGGGGTCCGGATCTCGAACGACGCCCTCGCGCAGGCCGCCGGGCATGACCCGAAGCGGCTGATCGGCATCGCCTCGGTGGATCCGGTGAAGCTCGGCCGCAAGGCCGCTGTGGCGGAGGCCAAGCGCGCCGTGACCGAGCTCGGCTTCAAGGGGATCAACCTCGATGCCGGCTTCTACCGCGAGGGCATGCGGGCGGACGACGAGCGGCTGATGCCGCTCTACGAGCTGTGCGAGAAACTCGCGGTCCCGGCCTTCGTGATGTCCGGCCCCACCACCCCGGACCTGCGCCTCAACGACCCGCTGGCGGTGGACCGGGTCGCCAAAACCTTCCCGAAGCTGCCGATCGTGTGCTGCCACGGGTTCTACCCGCATGTCGCCGAGATGGTGACCGTGGCCTTCCGCAACGAGAACGTGTTCGTCTCTCCGGACATGTACACGTTCGCCCCCGGCGGCGGCCTCTACGTCGAGGCGGCGAACGGCTTCATGAAGGACCAGTTCCTGTTCGGTTCCTCGTTCCCGTTCCGGCCGATGCGCCAGGGCGTCGAGGATTTTCGCGCGCTCGGCCTCTCGGACGACGCCCTGGACGCCGCCCTCTGGCGCAACGCAGACCGCCTGCTCAACCTCGGCCTCGCCTAGGTCGGTCCCGGGATCCCAAAGGGCTCAGCCCTTTGGCGGGGTTCGGGGGCGGAGCCCCTGAGGGTCGTTGGGCGCCCTCAGGCGGCCCGGACGTTGGCCAGAAAATCGCCGACCGCGCCGCGCAGGGCGCTGGCCTGCCGGGCCAGGTCGCTGGCGGCGTCCAGCACCTGGGACGAGCCGTGGCTGGCCATATCCGCCGCGTCGCCCACGCCGGCGATGTGGCTCGAGACCGCGCGGGTATCCTGCGAGGTCTGACCGGTGGTGCGGGCGATCTCGGCGGTGGCCGCGCCCTGCTGCTCGACCATGGCGGCGATCTCGGCCCCGATCCGGGCGAGGTTGCGGATCACCTCGGTGATGCCGCCGATCGACCGGACTGAGGCCTCCGTGGATCCGGTGATCTCGGCGACCTTGGCGGCGATCTCTTCGGTGGCCTTCGCGGTCTGGCCGGCGAGGTTCTTCACCTCCATGGCGACCACCGCGAAGCCGCGGCCGGCCTCCCCGGCCCGGGCCGCCTCGATCGTGGCGTTGAGCGCCAGCAGGTTGGTCTGGCCGGCGATGTCCGAGATCATCGCGACGATCTCCCCGATGCTGCCGGCGGCCTGGGCGAGGCGGCGGACCTCCCCGGCCATGCCGTCCGCGTCCCGGGTGGCCGAGGCCGCGAGGTCGGCCGAGGCCCCGACCTGCACGCCGATCTCCCGGACCGAGGCGGTGAGCTCCTCGGTGGCGGCCGCCACGGTGTCGGCCGAGCGGGCGGCCGAGTCCGCCGCACCGGCCACGGCCCGGCTGAGGTCGGTGGTGTCCTGCGCGGACCGGGCCATGCCGTGGGCGGAGGCCTCCAGCTGCTCGGCCGCCGCCGAGACCGCCTCGACAATGCCGCCGACCTGCTGCTCGAAGCTGTCGGCGAGGCTCAGGGCGGCCGTGCGCTGCGCGGCGGCGGTCTCGGCGGCGAGCCGCTGCTGCGCGGCCCGGGCGAGCCGGCGCTCGGCGACGCTGTCGCGGAACGTGACCGCGGCGCCGGCGATCGCCCGCACCTCGCGCGGCCCCCCGGCGGGAATCGTCAGGTCGGCGCCCGGCTCGTCCCGGCCGATCGCCGTCAGCACTCGGGCCATCCGGACCAGGGGCCGGGCGATGGCCGTGCCCAGCCAGAACGCGAAGCCGACCGAGAGCGCGAACAGGGCGAGCCCGCCCGCGATCCAGGCCGTCAGCATCTCGTCGGCCCGGGCCCGCAGCGCGCCGGCGGCGGAGACCAGGTCGGCGGTCAGCCGGTCCTCGACCCCCTTCAGGGCGTCGATGCGCTGGGTGGCGAGCCGGAACCAGGCCGGCGCGTCGCGGAAGGCGAGAGGCGTGCCCGGCAGCGTCTCCTGTGCGGCCTTGCGCAGGCGCGCCACCTCCCGGGCCGGCTCGGTCGCCTCGGCCTCGTCCAGCAATCTGGCCTGCCCGTCGGTGGCCCCGGCCCGGAACAGGGCGCCGTAGGTCGCCTGATCGGCCGAGAGCGTGGCGAGCCGGCGCGTGGCGGGGAGATCCAGGGTGCCGGAGGCGAACACCGCCGAGGCGGCGGCCCGCTCCTGGCCGGCGGCCTCCTTCATCGCCAGGAACGCCGCGTAGGCGTTCGCCCGGGCCGCGATGCCGGCCTCGCCGATCACCCCGCCCATCGCCCGGACCAGGCCCAGCCCCTCGCCGATCAGGCCGGTGTAGAACGCCACCGCCTGCGGTGCGCTCACGCCGAGGGTGTCGACCTCCCGGCGCTGGGCGGCGAGCCCGGCGAGCACCTTCGCGAAGCCCTCGGCCCGCGCCGCGAAGGCGGGCCCGAACGCGGTCGCCGCCGCCATCGCCTCGGGGAGCCCGGCCAAAGCCGCGTCGGTGCGGCTCCGCTGGGTCGCGAGTTCCGGCCCGAACTGCGCCCCCTTGGCGCCCAGGAACAGGCTGGAGGCGCCGCGCTCGCGCTGACCCTCGTGGACGAAGGCGCTGATCCGCGAGGCGAGGCCGACCAGGGTCTCGACCCGGTCCATCTCGGCGCGCCGCGCCCACTGATCGGACACCGCCCATCCGGCTGCCCCCGCGAAGGCGAGACAAGGCGCGAGCGCCACCGCGAGGATGCGGGCGCGGAGCGAGGAGAGGACGGCCATCGGAACCCGGACTGGTACAGCGTTAACCGTAATGATCCGGCACGGATATAAAAACACCGTTACGGTGCAGGGCCTTGCCGCTGCGTGCGATGCACAATCAGGCGGCAGTCCGAACCGTATCCGCCGCATCCGCCTGCAGGTCGGCCGCGAGTTCGGCATGCCGATCGCCCCATGCCTTCAGCGCGTGGATGACCGGCTCCAGGGACCGGCCCCGCTCGGTCAGGCTGTACTCCACCTTCGGGGGCACCTCGGCGTAGACCTTCCGCGCGATCAGGCCGTCCGCCTCCATCTCGCGCAGCTGGTTCGTCAGCATGCGCTGCGTCACGCTCGCCAGCCGCCGGCGAATCGCGGCGAAGCGCAGGGTCCCTTCCAGCAGGTGGTTGAGGATCACGCCCTTCCACTTGCCGTCGATGAGCCGGAGGGTGGCCTCGACGGCGCAGCCGGGGCTGCACGTGCCGCGATGGTCCCGGATGCGGGGCATGGCGGGAGCCTCGACGGTCTCATCGGATGGTATCATTGGACGGTATCATTCTTGGCACTATCGGCGTTTTATGTGCGTACTTGCGCTCCGTGGAGGCGGACGGCATCTCCTGGCCCGACAGCCGGAGGAGATTGCGATGCGCGCCGTCGGATACAGAAAATCCCTGCCGATCACCGAGGCCGAGGCCCTGGTCGATTTCGATCTGCCCCGGCCCGAGCCCGGACCCCGTGACCTGCTGGTGAAGGTCGAGGCGGTCTCGGTGAACCCGGTCGACACCAAGGTCCGCGTGCGAGCCGAGCCCGAGGCGGGCGGGGTCAAGATTCTGGGCTGGGACGCCGCCGGCACCGTGGTCGCCACGGGTGCGGAGGCCGAGGGCTTTTCCGTCGGGGACGCGGTGTTCTACGCGGGCGACCTCACCCGGCCGGGGACCAACGCCGAATATCATTGCGTCGACGCGCGCATCGTCGGGCACAAGCCCGCCAGCCTCGACTGGGCGCAGGCCGCGGCCCTGCCGCTCACCGCGATCACAGCCTGGGAGGCCCTGTTCGACCGGCTCGACACCGGCAAGTCAGGCACCGGCAAGCCGGTGCCGGGCGCCGCCCTGGCGATCCTGATCGTCGGCGGCGCGGGCGGTGTCGGCTCGGTGGCGATCCAGCTCGCCCGGCAGCTCACCGACCTGACCGTGATCGCCACCGCGTCCCGGCCCGAGACGGCGGCCTGGTGCCGGGATCTCGGCGCCCACCACGTGATCGACCACGCTCGGCCGCTGGCCGCCGAGGTGGCGTCTCTGGGCCTCGGCGCGCCGGGCCTCGTGTTCTCGACCACCAACACCGACGCGCATCTGGCCGAGATCGCCGAGCTGATCGCGCCGCAGGGCCGGTTCGCCCTGATCGACGATCCCGCGCAGCTCGACGTGGCCCTGCTCAAGCGCAAGAGCCTGTCGCTGCACTGGGAGTTCATGTTCACCCGCTCGATGTTCGGCACGTCCGACATCGGCGCCCAGGGCGCGCTCCTCGACGAAATCGCGCGGCTGGTGGATGCGGGGCGCCTGCGCACCACCCTGGGTGAGCATTACGGGCGGATCGACGCCCGGAACCTCCGGCGCGCCCACGCGCTGATCGAGAGCGGGCGGGCCAAGGGCAAGATCGTGCTCGAAGGCTTTTCGCAGTGAGGCGGGCGCCATGACCGAGACCGGCACCGGCCTCTTCGACGTGGCGGCGCTGGCGGCGGCTCTGCCCGACAGCGCGCAGACGCTCCTGGTCGACACCTACCTGACCGACCGGGCGGCGGCGAGCGCCCGGGTGTTCCGGGTCTACCGCCCGACCCCGCCGCACTATCACGCCACCTGCGACGAGTACCTGTACTGCCTGTCGGGACGCGGCACCGTCTGGCTGGGCGACCCCGCGAACCTGACGACGTTCGGCCCCGGCCAGCTCTTGTTCTTCGAGAAGGGCACGGTGCACGCGATGCCGGAGATCGCCCCGGACGAGCCGGTGACGTTCCTGTCGATCGACACCCCGCGGCGGGCGCCCACCGACATCATCTTCGTGAACCCCGAGGACGGCACCCCCGCCACCTTCATGGCGCGCAACGCCGACGCGTGAAGTCCTGGATTCAAAAGGTCCGGGACCTTTTGCGGGTGCAGGGCAGCGCCCTGCTGTCGGGCTTCGCCCGATGATCGGGGCGCCGCCCCGACACCCCGCCAAAGGGCCGCAAGCCCTTTGGAAACCCCGACTTTCCGGCCGCGAAACGACAGGCTTCCGGTGAGCGGTTGCCGGCGTACGCGTTTCGTTCTAGCAAGGGCATCGCATGACGGGCCTGCGTCCCGCCGATCCCACCTTGCCGTCGACCGCTCCGGGCTCGACATGAGCGGGTGCGGCGGCTGACCCGCGCGCAAGCCAGCCCCGACCGCGTCGACGCCTCGAAAGACCGCCGCCCTCATGGCCAAAGCCCAAGCCGGAACCCGAGTCGGACCCCGCGTCGGCGCCAGCAAAGCCGCCCCCAAACCCGCTCCCGTGACGGCGTCTTCGCCCAAAACGCCCGCGAAGACAGCGGCCCCGGCCAAACCCGCGCGTATGAAAAAGGCCGCGTCGCCCGCCTCCCCCCGCACCGACATGCGGAACGAGGCCGCCACCGACGCCAAGCTGGAAGCCCTGTTCGACGCCGCGCAGCCGACCGCCGCCGACCGGCGGGTGATCACGGTCCGGGGCGCCCGGGAGCACAATCTCAAGAACGTCGACCTGACGATCCCCCGGGACAAGCTCGTGGTGTTCACCGGGCTGTCGGGCTCGGGCAAGTCGTCGCTCGCCTTCGACACGATCTACGCCGAGGGGCAGCGCCGCTACGTCGAGTCGCTCTCGGCCTATGCCCGCCAGTTCCTGGAGATGATGTCCAAGCCCGATGTCGACCAGATCGACGGGCTCTCGCCGGCGATCTCCATCGAGCAGAAGACCACCTCGAAAAACCCCCGCTCCACCGTGGGGACGGTGACCGAGATCTACGACTACATGCGCCTGCTCTGGGCGCGGGTCGGCATCCCGTACTCCCCGGCCACCGGCCTGCCGATCGAGAGCCAGACCGTCCAGCAGATGGTCGATCGGGTGCTGGAGCTGCCGGAGAAGAGCCGGCTGTATTTGCTCGCTCCGGTGGTGCGCGGCCGAAAGGGCGAGTACCGCAAGGAAATCGCCGAGTACCAAAAGAAAGGTTTTCAGCGGCTGCGGATCGACGGTGAGTATTACGCGATCGACGACGCGCCCAAGCTCGACAAGAAGTTCAAGCACGACATCGACGTGGTGGTCGACCGGATCGTGGTGCGGGCCGACATCGCCGCGCGGCTGGCCGATTCGTTCGAGACCGCCCTGGAGCTCGCCGACGGCATCAGCGAGATCGTGTTCGCGGACGCCCCCGAGGGCGAGGAGCCCCGGACGATCACGTTCTCGTCGCGCTTCGCCTGCCCGGTCTCGGGCTTCACCATCGCGGAGATCGAGCCGCGGCTGTTCTCGTTCAACAACCCGTTCGGCGCCTGCCCGACCTGCGGCGGCATCGGCCACGAGATGCGGATCGACCCGGAGCTGGTGATCTCGGACGCAGGCCTCAGCCTCAAGCGCGGCGCGATCGGCCCCTGGGCGAAATCGACCTCGCCGTATTACGGCCAGACGCTGGACGCGCTGGCGGAGCATTACGGCTTCAAGACCAGCGTGCCCTGGCAGAGCCTGCCGGAGGCGGCCCGCGCCGTCGTGCTGTACGGCTCCGGCAAGCAGGCGATCCGCTTCGCCTACGACGACGGGTTGCGCAAGTATGCGGTCAACAAGCCGTTCGAGGGCGTGATCCCGAACCTGGAGCGCCGCTACAAGGAAAGCGACTCGGACGCCGTCCGGGAAGAGATCGGCCGCTTCATGAGCGAGACGCCCTGCGCGTCCTGCGGCGGCAAGCGGCTGAAGCCCGAGGCGCTGGCCGTAAAGATCGCCATGGCCGATATCGGCGACGTGACGGCTCTATCCGTTTCGGAAGCCCATCGCTGGTTCTCCGAATTGCCGGAGAAGTTGACGGCCAAGCAAAATGAGATCGCGGTCAGAATTCTAAAAGAAATCCGCGACCGGCTCAGCTTCCTGGTGGATGTCGGCCTCGAATACCTGACGCTGGCCCGCGGCTCCGGCTCTCTGTCGGGGGGCGAGAGCCAGCGCATCCGGCTGGCCTCGCAGATTGGCTCCGGGCTGACCGGCGTGCTCTACGTGCTGGACGAGCCCTCGATCGGTCTGCACCAGCGCGACAACGAGCGGCTGCTCGGCACCCTCAAGCGCCTGCGCGACCTCGGCAATTCGGTGATCGTGGTCGAGCACGACGAGGATGCGATCCTGCAGGCCGACTACGTGGTCGATGTCGGCCCGGGCGCGGGCATCCATGGCGGCGAGATCATCGCCCAGGGCACCCCCGCCGAGGTGCTGGCCAACCCGGCCTCGCTCACGGCCAAGTACCTCACCGGCGCGCTGTCGGTGCGCACGCCCGCTGCGCGTCGAAAAGGCCGGAAGGGCAAGCTTGGGGTGTTCGGCGCCCGGGGCAACAACCTCAAGGACGTGGATATCGAGGTGCCCCTCGGGACCTTCACCTGCATCACCGGCGTCTCGGGCGGCGGCAAGTCCACCCTGGTGATCGACACCCTGTACAAGGCCGTCGCGAAAAAGCTGAACGGGGCGCTGGAGCACCCGGCTCCGTATGACCGGCTCGAGGGGCTGGAGCATCTCGACAAGGTCATCGACATCGACCAGTCGCCGATCGGGCGCACGCCGCGCTCGAACCCGGCCACCTATATCGGCGCGTTCACGCCGATCCGGGACTGGTTCGCGGGCCTGCCCGAGGCCAAGGCCCGCGGCTACCAGCCGGGGCGCTTCTCGTTCAACGTGAAGGGCGGGCGCTGCGAGGCCTGCTCGGGCGACGGCGTCATCAAGATCGAGATGCACTTCCTGCCGGACGTCTACGTCACCTGCGACGTGTGCAAGGGCAAGCGCTACGACCGCGAGACCCTGGAGGTGAAGTACCGCGGCAAGTCTATCGCCGACGTGCTCGATTCCACCGTCGAGGAGGCGGCCGAGCTGTTCAAGGCGGTGCCGGCGATCCGCGAGAAGCTTGAGACCCTGAAGCGCGTCGGCCTGCACTACGTCCATGTCGGCCAGCAGGCGACCACCCTGTCGGGGGGCGAGGCGCAGCGGGTGAAGCTGTCCAAGGAGCTGTCGAAGCGCGCCACGGGCCGCACCCTCTACATCCTCGACGAGCCGACCACCGGGCTGCACTTCCACGACGTGGCCAAGCTCATGGAGGTGCTCCACGAACTGGTCGACCAGGGCAACACGGTCGTGGTGATCGAGCACAACCTGGAAGTGATCAAGACCGCCGACTGGGTGGTCGACATGGGTCCCGAGGGCGGCGACGGCGGCGGCCGGGTTGTGGCGCTCGGCACGCCGGAGGAGATCGCTCGCTCGAAGGCCAGCCATACCGGCCGGTTCCTGCGCGAGGTGCTGGCCCGGCGCCCCGCCCCGCAGACCGGCCGCCGCAGCGCCGCCGAATAGGCGCCAACGCGATCCGGATCGGCAGATTCTGCCGGGTGACGACCGAGATTCCGATCGGGATCGCCGGCAACGGTGGGTGATTCGGAGAGCCGGCGCCCGGTCCGGGCCGTCCGGACCGGGATTTCCGGCCGCCTGCGCCGGACGGGCCTCTGCCCGTTCGCCCGTCCAGGCTTGCCGGATTCTCCCGCGGGGTGGCGCCATCAACAGCTTGACCGTTCAACGATATTTTGCCGGCCAGGGCTCAGATATTCAATCCTGGGGACTGTGTTGCATCGCCGCAAAAATGCGGCTTTTGCGCAACGGTTCGGCCGGTTTTGCCGCTTCGACCAGCATTCCACTGTCATTCCGCAGGTCTCTGTAGAATAGTCAGCAGCGTTGAGACGGGCGGGCTCCGTGGGGGCGCTCGGCAGACCGGAAGCCGGCAGCCGCTGATGGCGAGCAGACCGGCAGGGTAGTGCCGAATGCGGGACGGATGCCTTCAGACCTTGGGAAGGAATGAAACAATGATGAAGAACTGGCTCGCGGCCGGCGCGGTCGCGCTCACGGTCGGCATGACCTCGACGATCGCTCAGGCGCAGACCACGACGGTTCCGGGCGAGCAGGTCGGCCTCGCCATCGGCGCGCCGCTGCCCGAGGGCGTTTACGCGATCAACACCTTCACGTTCCGCCGCACCGACGGCCGGAACGATCCCGATACGGCCGTCAACATCCCGGTGCTGGTCTGGTCGACCCCGCTGGTGCCGTTCGGCGGCCGCGTCGAACTGCTCGTGGCGCCCCCGACCGTGTTCGCGTTCACCCGCAACCCGGCGGGCGTGCGCAATAAGGACATCTCGATCAACGTCGGTACCTTCGTCGGCGGCATCTGGGCGTTTGATCTCGGCAGCAACTTCGGCGTCAGCTTGCTGGGCGGTGCGTACCTGAACGACCTCGACGGTGACCGCGGCTCGATCAATGGCGGTGTCGTTAATGGTCGGGTGGTCGGCACCCCGGTGCTGGGGCAGCTCGCCTCCAACACCTACCGCTTTGGCGTGGCCGGCAGCTACACGGGTGACGGCTACAACATCACTGCCAACCTGACCGCCAACATCTACGACTCGCCCGGCCGCTTCCCCGGCCAGGTCGGCGCCGCTATTGGTCCGCTTCGCATCTCGGACGCCCTGAACTTTGATCTCACGGCGACGAAGAAGTTCGGCAACTTCGAGATCGGCGCCGTCGGCTACGGCACCTACAACTTCGACATCAGCCAGGCTAGCTTGGCAGCCAATAACCGGGGCAGGTTCGCCCTGGGTGGTCTAATCGGCTACGACTTCAAGGTCTTCACCGTGCAGGCCTACATCGCCCGCGACGTGGTCACCGGCGCGCAGATCGCCGCGACGCCGTTCAGCCGCGCCCGCAGCGACTATTCGACGGACGGCTGGCTGCGCCTGATCGTGCCGCTGTACTCGCCGGCGCCCGCCTCGCCGGTCCCGACCGCCCTGGTCCGCAAGTATTGATCGACCGCAATACCGGTCTCCCGCCGCCAAGGCGGCGGGGGCTCCCGGCTCTCCACGACACCGTCCGCCCGGACGGCGAACCGCCCGGCCTCCGCCGGGCGGTTTTTTCATGTCCGGCCCGGACCGGGGCCGATCGTCAGATCCTGTGAAACCTTTCCGCCCGAGGCCCCGTAAGCGGCCACGCAATCCCGAGCACAGCGCGATCACGGGATGCCTGACGGAAGGAAACACAAGATGCTCAACGCTCTCAGCGGCCGGCGCGCGGCCCGGGCCGTCGCCTTCGCTCTCGCCCTCGGTCTGGGCGCCACCGGCGCGGCCCAGGCCAAGAACCCGATGGTCGGCGGCGCGCCGATGTACGCCAACAAGACGATCGTCGAGAACGCGGTCAACTCAAAGGACCACACCACGCTGGTCGCCGCCGTGAAGGCCGCGGGCCTCGTCGACACGCTGAGCGGCCCCGGCCCGTTCACGGTGTTCGCGCCCACCAACGCCGCCTTCGCCAAGCTGCCGCCGGGCACGGTCGAGAGCCTCGTGCAGCCGCAGAACAAGCCGACGCTGACCAAGATCCTGACCTACCATGTGGTCCCGGGCGTCTACACCGCCCAGGATCTGGTGGCGCTCGTCAAGAAGGGCGGCGGCCAGGGCCAGCTCACCACGGTGGAGGGCGAGCCGCTCGCCGTGGCGGTGCAGGGCAAGAAGGTCCTGATCACCGACGTGAAGGGCGGCACCGCCACGGTGACGATCCCGAACGTGATGCAGTCGAACGGCGTGATCCACGTGATCAACGCCGTGCTGACGCCCTGATCCGGCTTTCGTGACCTGACGGCCCGCGGTGCCGCTCCGGCGCCGCGGGCTCCTCCGGGGTCCCTACTCGGCGATCATCTTGCCGGTATAGACCACCGGTCCCGTGGGCTGGCCGCTCGGCGAGCCGCCCGGCGGCTCCACGGAGACCGCCAGCACCCCGTCCGGCGCCGCGCCCTGCGGCAGGCTCACCCGGCTCGCCGCGGCCCCGATGAGGCCGAGCGGCTTCGGCCCCTCGGCGCCGACATACCACAGCTCCAGGCTCCGTCCCGCGGGCGCCTCGGCCCCGACCGGCCGGACCTGGGCGGTCCCGGTGCGGGTGTCGACGCGCACGATCAGCGCCGGCAGCGCACCGCCGCCCTGGACCACCGCGAGGTAGCGGCCGCCCTCCGATTCCGGCCGCGACCCGACCGCCACGAACAAAGCCAGCCCGGCCGCCAGCAGCCCGGCCCCCGCGGTGGCGATCCGCCAGCGCCGGACCTGCCGGCGCAGATGGGCGAAGGGATCGTGGGCGAGCGGATCGGGCGATCCGCCGGACCCGGCCGGCAGCGCCCGCAGCAGGGCCGCGCGCACCCGCGGCGACGGCACCACCGAGGGGATCGCGGACAGCAGGGGCGCCAGCCGCCGCTCCCAGGCCCGGACCCGGCCCGCCGCTTCGGCATCGGTGGCCAGCACGCGCGCCATCGCGGCCCGCTCCCCCGGGTCGAGGGTGCCGAGCACGTACTCGGCCGCGCGCAGGTCGGGATCCGGGCCGGGATCCGAGCCGAAGTCCCCCGTGAGGTCGCCGGGACCGCCGCTCACGAGACCGACTCCAGGCAGGTCTTCAGGGACGCGAGCGCCCGGTGCAGCCAGGTCTTGATCGTGTTGACCGGCCGGTCGTAGCGCTGGGCCAGCTCCTCCCGGGAGCGGCCCTCGCAATAGGCCAGCACCACGCAATCCCGGTGCGCCGGCTCCAGCCGGCCCAGGCAGGCTCCGAGCGCGTCCCGGTCCAGGAACGCCGCGGCGTCGTCGTGCGGGTCCATCAGCCGCGCCACCCAATCCTCGCCATCGTCCCGCACCGGTCCCTGAACCTCGGCCGCTCCCTTCCGGCGCAGGCCGTCGATCGCCCGGTTGCGGGCGATCGTGCACAGCCAGGCCAGCGGGCGTCCGGCCTCGGGGTCGTAGCTCCCGGCCGCCTGCCAGATCCGTAGATACGCGTCTTGAAGGATGTCCTCGGCGAGCGACCGGTCGCGCTGGATACGCAGGATCACGCCGAAGAGTTTCGGGCTGGTCAGGTCGTAGAGTTCGGCCAGGGCCGCTGAGTCGCCGCGCCCGATCTCGGCCAGGAGGCGCCGCAGCCGCGCCTCGTCGGTGCCGAGCAGTCCCGGCGCTGGCCCCCGGTCCGGGGATGCGCCCCCGGCAAAGATCGGTCCGGCCAAGATCCGTTCCCGCGCCTGCGCGCCGTTCCCCTGCCGGCCACGCTCCCGTAAGATAGCTCTAAGCGCCCCCGCGCGTCCTGTCACATCGCCGGCCCCGCGCAGGATCTTCGACGTATCGTCGGCTCAGCGATTCGCGCGCGGCGCCGCGCCACGGGTGTCGCAGGCGGTGCGGACTGCCTATCTAAGTCCGATTTCGCGCGTCCGGCGGCGTCGGAGCAGAGCGAACGAGTCGAAGGAATCCCATGGCGACGCAGGGCGAGTGGAAGATCCCCGCGCAGGCCCAGCCCAGGCCTGCCGATTACGGCTACGATCTCGATCGGGCGCTCTCGTCGGTCCTCGCCCTGTCGGCGCGGGTGCCGGAGAGCGCCTTCACGGCCGAGACCCTCGGCACCGAGCGCGCCGGCAACGGCGTGGTGATCCGGGAGGACGGGCTGGTGCTGACCGTCGGCTACCTGGTCACGGAGGCCGAGAGCGTCTGGCTCACCACCCGGGAGGGCCGCTCGGTGCAGGGCCACGTGCTCGGCTTCGATGCCGCGACCGGATTCGGCCTGGTCCAGGCGCTGGGGGATCTCGGGGTTCCGGCCCTGCCGCTCGGCCGCTCGGCCGGGCTGAAGACCGGCGACCGGGCGGTGGTGGCGGGCGCGGGCGGGCGCCAGCGCTGCGTCGCGGTCGAGGTCGTCGCCCGGCAGGAATTCGCCGGGTACTGGGAGTATGTCCTCGACGAGGCGCTGTTCACCGCCCCGGCCCACCCCCATTGGGGCGGCACCGCGCTGATCGGGGCGCAGGGCGAGCTGCTCGGCATCGGCTCCCTGCAATTGCAGCAGGGCGGCAGCAGCAATGCCCGCCCGATCAACATGGTAGTGCCGATCGACCTGCTGCCGCCGATCCTCGACGACCTGGCCACGCGCGGGCGCGCCAACCGGCCGCCGCGGCCCTGGCTCGGCCTCTACGCCACCGAGAGCGAGGAGGGCATCGTCGTGATGGGGCTCGCCGATGGCGGCCCGGCCGAGACTGGCGGCCTGCGCAGCGGCGACGTGATCGAGGCCGTGGCCGGCGAGCCGGTCCCGGACCTCGCCGCCCTGTTCCGCAGCATCTGGGCGCTCGGCGAGGCCGGCGTCCGGGTTCCGCTCACCGTGCGCCGCGACGGCCGCAGCGTGAAGCTCGCCCTGGTCTCGGCGGACCGGGAGCGGTTCCTGCGCACGCCCTCGCTGCACTGACAGGCACCTGCGAAACCGTCGCCGCCGCGGCTGCGTTTCCCGGATGCCGACGCGAGCCTGCACCGGATACAACCCCAGGCTCAGCGTCGGTTCAGGTGGCGGGGCCGACTCTCTCTCGACCGGCGCCGATCCGCCGGACGCTTCGAGGAGATCTGTCATGGCGATTCTGAGCGCACCGCGCGCGAAGGCACTCGTTATGGCCGCCGCGATCGCCGGCGGCCTCGGGCTCGCGGGCTCCGCCCAGGCGGCGGGCGGCTGCGGCCCGGGCTTCCACCCGAACCCCTGGGGCCTCTGCCGCCCGAACTGGGGCCCTCGCCCCTATTGGCGCCGGCCGGTCTATTACGGCGGCTACGGCTATGTCCGGCCGCGGCCGTTTTACCGGCCCTACGGCTTCTACGGCCCGCGCCCGTTCTACTGAGCGATCGAGTTCGATCCACGCTGCGAAGGGCGTCCTGCCGGCCGGTGGGGCGCCCTTCGCGCGTTCAGGCCGGCTCGCGGCATGCGCACAAAGAATGACCACCCCGTAAGGTTGCCGATTTCTTAAGCCGACCATGCGGCCCGTGCAGATCAGATCCTTGACCTTATGACTCCTGCTGCGCCGCGGCAGGTTTATATGTGCGTTGCACCAACAAGAGGCAGCGATGCGCAACGGCGCGCCATCCACTGCCTGAACAGAGGTCAATGAACTCCATGTCCGCCGCTCGTAGCGTCCTGAGTCGCGTCCGCGCCTATCTCCGGTACCGCGACACCGTTTCCCAGCTCTCCCGCCTCTCGGATCGCGACCTTGCCGATCTCGGCATCAACCGCAGCGAGATCCACGGCATCGCCCGCGTCTGATCTCCTCGAACGATCGCGATTCGACTCAAAGGACCGCCGCCCGTTGATCCGGGCGACGGTCCTTCGCTATTCTCGGGCATGACACAGACCCTTCACATCATCGGCGGCGGGCTGGCGGGATCCGAGGCGGCCTGGCAGGTGGCCGAGGCCGGCCATCGCGCCGTGATCCACGAGATGCGCCCGGTGCGCGGCACCGAGGCCCACCAGACCGACGGCCTGGCCGAGCTCGTCTGCTCGAACTCGTTCCGCTCCGACGACCCGGAGAGCAACGCCGTCGGCCTGCTGCACCAGGAGATGCGCTCCTTAAGCTCGCTGATCATGCGGGCGGCCGACGCCAACCAGGTGCCGGCGGGGGGCGCGCTCGCGGTCGACCGCGAGGGTTTTTCCGCCACGGTGACCCGGACCCTGGAACAGCACCCCAACGTCACGCTCGTGCGCGGCGAGGTCGAGGGCCTGCCCCCGGAGGAGTGGGGGCCCTGCATCGTCGCCACCGGCCCGCTGACCGCCCCGGCGCTCGCCGAGGGCATCCGGGCGCTCACCGGCGCCGAGTCGCTCGCGTTCTTCGACGCCATCGCGCCGATCGTCCATCGCGACTCGATCGACATGGACGTGGCGTGGTTCCAGTCCCGCTACGACAAGCCCGGCCCCGGCGGCACGGGCGCCGACTATCTCAACTGCCCGATGGACCGGGCGCAGTACGACGCCTTCGTGGCCGCCCTGGTGGCGGGCGAGAAGATCGGGTTCAAGCAGTGGGAGGGCACGCCGTATTTCGACGGCTGCCTGCCGATCGAGGTGATGGCCGAGCGCGGCCCCGAGACCCTGCGGCACGGCCCGATGAAGCCCGTGGGGCTCACCAACCCGCGCGACCCCCAGGTCAAGGCCTGCGCGATCGTGCAGCTGCGCCAGGACAACGCGTTGGGCACCCTCTACAACATGGTCGGCTTCCAGACGAAGCTGACCTATGCCGAGCAGGTCCGGATCTTTCGCACCATCCCCGGGCTTGAGCGGGCCGAGTTCGCGCGGCTCGGCGGCCTGCACCGCAACACCTATCTCGACAGCCCGCGCCTGCTCGACACCACCCTCCGGCTGAAGGCCCGGCCCACCTTGCGCTTCGCCGGCCAGATCACCGGCTGCGAGGGCTATGTCGAGAGCGCGGCAATCGGGCTGATGGCCGGCCGCTTCGCGGTGGCCGAGGCGGCGGGCCGGCCGCTCAGCCCCCTGCCCCAGACCACGGCGCTGGGCGCCCTCATCGCCCACATCACCGGCGGCCATGTCGCGGCCGACGGCGAGGCCAACGCCCCGCGCTCGTTCCAGCCGATGAACGTCAATTTCGGCCTGTTCCCGCCCCTGGCCCAGGCCCCCCGCAACGAGACCGGCCGCCGCCTGCGCGGGCCCGAGAAGGCCGTGCTGAAGCGGCGGGCGCTCACCGATCGCGCCCGGGCCGACCTCGCCGGCTGGATGGCGGGTGGGCCTGTGGCGGAGTGGCGGCCCGCGGCGGAATAGACGGCATCATTCTCGATCAGTGCGGCAAAAGGACAGGCTGTCGGTGGTCACATTCGACCAGAGGCCCTGAACGAGCGACTGTGCACATGCGGTATCGCTGACGGATGCGCACAAGGATGAGCTGAAGTCACGATAATTCCATGAAGACGAGACTCATCATAACGGGGGCGGGTCTGCGAGGTGTGATAAAACGCTCGTCTATGATGTATTTTGAATCGATAACCGAAGTTTTTCAATATCATTTATTATAAATTGTATTTTATTAAGTACGTATTTAAACGCTCTCAAATGAAGGTCGTCGAACTGGTAATATACCAGTTCGTTCAGGCGATATTTTGCGTTGAGGAATCGCCAGTATGATAAGTTCATGATCTTAGATTGCGTGAGCTGAATTTTTTAACGGTAAATTTGAGGCGCGTTGACACGGCCAGCAGAAAAATATGATACATCGTAATGAGTGCGACCATTCCGCATGAGCAACTACCTGCATCCAATATTGAACATTGATCGATAATGGACTTGATATCATGATATTTGTAAGATAATGCGTCTTTGTTTTGGCTAATAATATTGACAAATCGCAGACAATATTTTCATCGAATCTTTTCAATCTGAGTGCTGCAAAATTTTACGGTTTGGATTCGGAATGATCTCAAAGAAAATTCCAGTCGGCGTGATTATACCGTCCCGACTGCAGCAGATTGGTCCCAATGACTATTTTCTGGAGCGAGCAATTGCGAGCGCCTTGGCTCAGACGATCGTTGCAGAGGATCGCGTCTCGCTTACCTTCATCATCGGAATCGATGCAGGCGCGAGCATCCCTCCCCGGCTCGCGGAGCGGAGCGACATCGTCTGGGCTCAAAGTGATACATCCTCACAGGTCGGCGCCCTGAATGCCGGAATTGATGCCGCGGGAGATCGTTTCGACTACATCGCGTTCCTTGAGGACGATGATCGTTGGGATTCACAATACCTGGCCTTGAGCCTAGGTGTCCTAGATGGATACGGCTTTGTCTCGACGACTCAGCTCGAGGTCGACGAGCATGGCCAAATCGTCCGCATCAACGATTTTCCGACTCCGTCGGGCTGGATGATGCCATTCGACACCCTCCGGCGGGTCGGACGCTTCGATCCGGCCATGCGCTGGCATCTCGACAATGAGTGGCTCGGCCGACTGGGCGAAAGCGGCATCAAGCGCTGCCATCTCGTCGATGCGATGGCGCCGAACAGCCTCGCGCTGGCGGAACAGGTGCGCCCCTGGCTTGCCAATGTCGTGCGCTTTGGGGGAGACAAGGTAGACGTTCAGCGGCACACGATGTTGGCTCCGCTAGTCATCCGCTTGGTGCATTCCCGCTCCGGCACGGCCCAAATCGCTGTCGATCCGATCCTTAGACAACAAAGCCAAACAGAATACACGACGCTCATCCAGCGGTACGGTCGCATTCCCTGGTGAGACAGCCCCAGGCAAGGTTACGGCCCGATGAGGTGAAAGCCCGGAAATATTGAGCGGGCTCCTCAAAGGGATTTCGAGCCGTGGCCGAACAGCTCCATGTCGCAATTGATGCGCGCGCCTCTCTCGGAGCGGCCGGCGGCGTGGCCGAAGTCACACGCAGTCTGGTAACGCATCTTCATCACCTCCCGGCCGATGACTTTCGCTTCTCGCTGATTGTGAACGCGGGGGCACGCGACGACCTCCGTGCCATCATGCCGGATCATTGCGATCTGCTGCCGCTGGATACCAACTCCCGACCCATGCGCGAGCGCGAGTTCAGGCTGGCCGGCACGCCGTTGGCCAAGCGGAAGTTCAATTTTCAGGACGAGACCACGAATTTTCGGATACGATTCCATGACGCTACCGGCCCGCTCCGAGCCGCAGGTGTGGAAGTGGTGCACGCCCTGTCGCAATTCGCGATCGATTCAGATCTGCCGTTCCTGTATCATCCACACGATCTCCAGCATCTCCACCTGCCGCAATTCTTTTCAGAAGAAGAACTTGAGCAGCGCGAAGTTGAATATCAGTATTTCTGTAACTCAGCGACGTTAGTTCCGGTAGCATCGCACTGGATTGCCAATGATGTTCACCGGCAATACCGTGTGCCGTTCGAAAAAATGCCGATCATTCCGTTCGCACCGCCCGCCGCCGACCGGACGCCGCCAACGCCTGCCGAAGTGCGGGCCATCTGTGACCGCCTGCGGCTTCAGCCGGATGGCTTCCTGCTCTATCCGGCGGCCGGCTGGGAGCACAAGAATCACATCCAGCTGGTGGAAGCCGCTGCGCTGTTGCGCGCTCAAGGCCTGGAGGCACCCCTCATGGTCTTTACAGGGGCGTTTGTGCCCTTCTCATTGCGCGTGCTTGAGCGGGCAGCGGAGTTAAATGTGACCGATTGCATCCGATGGGCGGGTTACATCGACCATCGCGATTTGGTTTTGCTCTACCACCTTGCCCGTGGCGTCCTCGTGCCGACGAAGTTCGAGGCGACCAGTTGCCCAATCTATGAGGCCTTTGCGTTCGGTTGCCCTGTCGCCTGCTCCACCGCCACGTCGCTGCCGGCGCAGACCGCTGGCGGTGCGTTGCTGTTTGATCCCGATAGCAGCGGTGACATAGCTATCGCCATCTTCAAGCTGTGGTCGGAGGCTTCCTTGCGTGACCAACTCGCCGCTCGCGGGCGAGAGGTTGTGGCCGAGCACACCTGGGAGTCGGTGGTGCGTCGTTTCGGTGTTCTCTATCGCAAGGCCGCCGGTCGGCCACTGAGCAAGGCGGACGAAACCCTGCTCGCTACTGGGCCGACCGTTTGAGAGTCTGTTTGACTGGGCCGATCCCGGCCTCGACCTCAAGTGGACTAAAATTTATTATACTATGACCATCTGATGCGCCTCGTGGGAACCATAGCGACGCGCCAAAACGAAGTCCGTGCGTCGGATTCGCGAAATCGTCTAAGATCTGAGCGGGCCAGCCGCCGACGCGCTGGTGGTGGCGTTCGCGCGGTTCGCTGTCGAGGGAGATGGATCCTCAGCCCCCCGGCACGAGCGATTGGATCGGAATCAGGTCCGGGCGGTATTCCTGCATCCCGCCGGCGATCCGCTCCTCGACGGCGTCGAGGAATTTTTCCGGGTCGGTGATCGAGCACTGGCGCAGGTCCCAGAAGGCGTAGCGCCACCAACGCACCGCCAAGTAGCGCTCTATCCACGCGTCGGGGAACCGCATCCACACCGCTTTAGTGAACGCAGCGATCTAAAGAGCGGAGAAGCAACATGCTAAATCGAAGTCAAATGCTTAAATCACCAAATCTTACTGAGCCGCTTAGTCGCGACTTGCGATCTCGTATAGAAATGACCGTTAACTGCCAGGACGCTGCAGCAATTCCCAAGGTTTCTGAAGCTGGATGTGTGGTTTATCGAAATGAGAACGAAGTTCAAATTATGCACAATGGTGTGCAGGTCATTTCAGGCGGATATTGTGGGGCGTGGATGACAGAAATCATTCACCGACTGCGCGGACACCATGAGCCCCAGGAGGAGATTGTTTTTCAAGAAATCGTGAATTTGATGCCAGACTCTCCAAAGATGATTGAGCTTGGCTGTAATTGGGCATACTATTCTCTATGGATGCTGCAAGAACGTCCACAAGCAACTGTAATTGGAGTCGAGCCTGATCCGAAGCATCTCGACCTTGGACGACGTAACGCGGCCTTGAACGGCAGATCAATATCGTTTGTCAATGCGTCCGTTGGTGCTCAGGCCATACAATGGAGGTTGTTTCAAACCGAGACGATGGGTGTAATTTCAATACCCCAGGTATGCGTTCCTCAATTGATGGCGGAAGCGGGTTTGGCAGAAATAGATGTTTTGCATTGTGACATACAAGGCGCCGAAACGGAGGTTTTGAATTCCTGCCGCTCGCTCTTTGAGGCCGGCGCGATCCGGTTTTGCATCGTGTCAACCCATCACCACTCTATTTCTGGCGACCCTCTCACGCATCAGAGATGTCTCAAAATCATTGAAGAGGCGGGAGGCAATCTATTGACTGAGCACAATGTGGCGGAAAGTTTTAGTGGAGACGGATTGATCGCCGCGTATTTTGGGAAAGAGTCATTGCGTTTTCCAAAAATAAATATGAGCTATAATAGATCGGGCAAAGGATTATTCCGTGATCCTTTATTCGATCTGGCAGAAATGTGCCGATGAATTAGGGTCTGAAGTGTGTTTGTCGATGATGGCCTCTGCTTCAGCGATCCGCGTGAACGCCGCCACCGCGCCGGTCGCGCGGTTCGCCGACGCGGAAGCGTGAGCCTCAGGCGCCCGGGATCAGCGATTGGATCGGGATCAGGTCCGGGCGGTACTCCTGCATCCCACCGGCGATCCGCTCCTCGACGGCGTTGAGGAATTTCTCTGGGTCGGTGATCGAGCACTGGCGCAGGTCCCAGAAGGCGTAGCGCCACCAGCGCACCGCCAGGTAGCGCTCGATCAGTGTGTCGGGGAAGCGCATCTTCACCACCCGGGCCGGGCTGCCGGCGACGATCGCGTAGGGCGGCACGTCCTTGGTCACCACCGCCATGGCGCCGATGATCGCCCCGTCGCCGATGGTGATGTCGGGCATCAGGAAGGCGCCATGGCCGATATAGACGTCGTTGCCGATGCGCACGCGCTTGGGCCACAGATAGGGGCCGCAGATCTCGTAATCCTCGGCGCGCGGGTCGAGCCGGTCGAACACCGCCGAATGGTGCGTGTAGAACAGCGGCGAGGTCGAGCCGCAATGGACCGGGTGGCTGCCGCGCCCGACCTGCACGCTCTCGCCGATCGAGCAGTACCGGGCGATGTCGGCGCCGAAATAATAGCCGCTCACCGCGTACGAGAACGCCCCCATGGTCAGGCAGTAATCGATCCCCATCCACTTGATGCTGCACGGCGGCTCGAAGGTGCAATCCTCCGGCAGGCCGAACGGGGCCGGGTGCAGCACCGAGATGCCGCGCCGGAGCATCTCCTGCTTCATGTCCTCGTTGACGGAGATCATGCGGCGTCCTCGTCGAGTGGGTTTTGCGTCCCGGCCGGATGCAGGTCCAGGACGTAGTAGTCGCGCATCAGGTCGTCGTATTCGGCCGCCTGGATTGGCACCGACAGTTCCCCGGCGGCCGAGATGTCGATCGCCAGCAGCCGGTCGTTGAAGGCGGCCGGGTCGCTCAGGAGGGCGTAGGGCAGGACGTGGCCGTTCGGGTAGGCGCGCAGGCGGTCGCCCTGGGCGCCGAGGTCGAAGGCGACCACCGGCAGGCCGGTCCGCAGCCCCAGCGTCAGGGCATACGAGTAGGTCTCAGGCCAGATCGCCGGCAGCAGGACCAGGTCGGCCGAGACCCGCCAGACGAGGTCGAGCGCCTCGTCGTCGCCGGTGTAGCGGCCGGTCTGGCTCACCCCGGCCCGCTCCAGGCCGCCCGCCAGCGCCGGGTCCGAAAACCCCACGATCGCGAACCGCAGCGGCAGCTTGCGGTCCTGCGCGTCGGTGGCCAGCGCCTGCAGGAACAGGCCGCCCTTGGTCGCGCTGATCGCGCCGAGCACCGCGACCCGGCGCACGCGCCCCGGCCGGCGCAGGGCGGTGGACCGTACGCTCCGGTCGGGCTCGACATGCGGCCGCACCGTGATCGCCAGCTCCGGGTACACCCCGCCGATCCGATCCGCCGTGTCGGCGGACGGCGCGAACACCCGCGCCGCCCCGGCCAGGAACCGCCCGAACGTCGCCCGGCGCTCGCCCGGGTCCGGCTCCTCGTAGCCGTCCGCGTCCGAGGCCAGGCAATCCCGGCACACGGGCACCGGCGCCAAGCCGCAGTAACGGCCGTCCGGCATCACCAGGTGGTTGCGGTGGCACACCGGCGAGAAGTCGTGCAGCGTCCAGGCATAGGGCCGGCCCGAGCCCGATACGAGGTCCATCAGCGCGCGGGCCGCATTCCAGCGCAGCCCCGCCAGCGAGTGCACGTGGATCAGGAGCGGCGCCAGCTGCGCGATGAACGCGGCGACCGCGTCGGCGTCGCGGGGCAGGTACAGGCTGTCCAGGCTCGGCAGGTACACGAACTCCCGGCTGCGATACGAGACGTTGACCTGGATGTTCCGGGCCCGGTCGACCGAGAGCAGCACCACGGCCGTGCCCTCG
>NZ_JAKSYL010000113.1 GCF_022829515.1 Methylobacterium sp. J-048 | reverse complement strand
GGGCGTGCCGATCGACCGGGACGCCCTGGTGGCGCAGGCCGGCCTCGATCTGCGGGTGGCGCCGAACGCGACGCTCGGCGTGTCCTATACCGGCCAGGTCGGCGCCCGGGCGCAGGACCAGGCGGTCAAGGGCAACCTCACGCTGCGGTTCTGACGGGAGCGAGGGCCGGCCTCCCGGGCCGGCCCATCCGATTTCTCACGGCGTCCGCGCGGCGATGAAATCCACGAACGCCCGCAGCGGCGCCGGGAGGTACCGGCGGCCGGGGAAGTAGAGGAACGGACCGGAAAAGACCTGCCACCAGGGTTCGAGCACCGGCTCCAGGGCGCCGCTGTCGAGGTGCGGGCGCAGCCAATCCTCGAACAGGTGGATGATCCCGGTCCCGGCGACGGCCGCCGCGATGAAGAGGTCGCTGGCGCCGACGCGCACGATCAGCGGCCCGGACGGATCCACGCGGACGATCGCGCCGTCGCGCTCGAACTCCCAGGGCGCCGTCAGGCTGCCGCTCGAGAACCGGCCCAGCAGGCAGGCATGATCCAGGAGATCGCGGGGATGCTCCGGGCGGCCGCGCCGGTCGAGATAGGACGGAGCCGCCGCGGTGGCGAAACGCTGCTGCCGCGGGCCGATCGGCACGGCGATCATGTCCTGCTCCAGCCGCTCGTCGTAGCGGATGCCGGCATCGCAGCCCGCCGCCAGCACGTCGACGAAGCCGTCTTCCACCACGACTTCGAGCCGGATCTCGGGATAGGCGGCCAGGAACGGCGGCACGATCGCCGGCAGGACCAGCCGGGCCGCGCTCAGCGGCACGTTGAGCCGGAGCGGTCCGGCCGGCCGGTCGCGGAACCCGTTCACAACGTCGAGGGCGGCCTCGACCTCGCCCAGCGCCGGCCCGAGCCGTTCGAGCAGGCGCGCACCGGCCTCGGTCGGCGCGACGCTGCGGGTCGTGCGGTTCAGGAGGCGCACGCCGAGGCGCGTCTCCAGCCGGCGCACGGCTTCGCTGAGGCTCGACGCGCTGGCGCCGCTGCCGCGGGCGCCCTCGCGAAACCCGCCGGCCCGCGCCACGGTCACGAAGGCCGCCAGGTCCGCGAGATCCGCCGCCATCGTTCGCCATCCCGAACAGCCCGTGCCGATGATCCCTGCTTATCCGATCAGTCGGGCGGGTCTACATCCGGGGCGGACAACGGAGACACCCCATGACCGACATCGCCAAGGCCGGCACCTTCTCGCTCGGCGACCGCACGGTGAAGCGGCTCGGATACGGCGCCATGCAACTCGCCGGGCCCGGCGTGTTCGGGCCGCCCAAGGACCGGGATGCGGCGATCGCGGTGCTGCGCGAGGCGGTGGCGCAGGGCGTCGACCATATCGACACCAGCGACTTCTACGGGCCGCACGTCACCAATCAGATCATCCGCGCGGCGCTGCATCCCTATCCGGACGACCTCGTGATCGTCACCAAGGTCGGCGCCAGGCGCGGGGCCGACGCCGCGTGGAACCCGGCCTTCTCGGCCGACGAGCTGACGCAGGCGGTGCACGACAACCTGCGCCATCTCGGCGTGGACGCCCTCGACGTGGTCAACCTGCGCCTGATGTTCGACGCGCACGGCCCCGCCGAGGGCGCGATCGAGGCGCCGCTCACGGTTCTGGCGGAGCTGCAGCGTCAGGGCCTGATCCGGCGGATCGGGCTGAGCAACGCGACCCGGCAGCAGGTCGCCGAGGGCCGGCGCATCACCGAGATCGTTTGCGTGCAGAACCAGTACAACCTCGCGCACCGGGCCGACGATGCCCTGATCGACGAGCTGGCCGAGGCCGGGACCGCCTACGTGCCGTTTTTCCCGCTCGGCGGCTTCAGCCCGCTGCAATCCACCGTCCTGTCGGAGGTCGCCGCCAAGCTCGGGGCTACGCCCATGCAGGTGGCGCTCGCCTGGCTGCTGCGCCGGGCGCCCAACATCCTGCTGATCCCGGGCACCGCCTCGCTCGGCCACCTGCGCGAGAACCTCGCGGCGGCCGAACAGGCGTTGCCCGACGACGCCATGGCCGCCCTCGACGGGATCGGGGCGGCCTGACCGGGGCTACTTCGTCGAAAGGCCGGCCACCATCGGGCAGCCGCCCTCGTTCATCGGCCGAAAGGCCTGCTCGCCGGGGATGGTCTCCAGGAGCTTGTACAGGTCCCAGTCGCCCTTCGATTCGCCGGGCGCCTTGGCCTCGAACAGGTACATCGGGTGGATCTTGCGCCCGTCGGGGCGGATGTAGCCCTTGCCGAACAGCGGGTCGTCGGTGGGCAGCTCCTTCATCTTGGCGACCACCGCCGCGCCGTCACGCGCCGATTTCAGGGCCTCCACCGCCTTGAGGTAGTGGAGCAGTCCGGCATACACGCCGGCCTGGTAGGCGGTGGGCTTCTTGCCCGGCATGCGCTGCTCAAACCGGGCGGCGAAGGCGCGGGTGCCGTCGTTCATGTCCCAGTAGAACGGCGCCGTGAATTCCAGCCCCTGCGCCACCTCCAGGCCCAGCGCGTGGATGTCGGTGTCGGCGATGAGCAAGGCCGCGATCTTCTGGCCGCCCTGGCGGATGCCGAATTCGTGGGCCTGCTTGATCGCGGTGGCGGCGTCGAGCCCGGCATCGGCCAGGCCGATCACCTGCGCGCCCGAGCCCTGGGCCTGGAGCAGGAACGAGGAGAAGTCCGGGTTCGGGAACGGCGTGCGCACCCCGCCCACGATCGTGCCGCCGTTCTTCTCCACCACCGCCTTGGTGTCGCGCTCCAGGGCGAGGCCGAAGGCGTAGTCGGCGGTGATGAAGTACCAGGTCTTGCCGCCGCGCTTGAGCAGGGCCTTGCCGGTGCCGTTGGCGAGCGCGGCGGTGTCGTAGGTCCAGTGCACGGTGTTGGGGGTGCAGGCCGGGCCGGTCAGGTCGGCGGTGCCGCCGCCGGAATTCACGAACGCCTTGTTCTTCTCCTTGGTGATCTGCGCGATGGCGAGCGCCACCGAAGAAGTCGGCACGTCGAACACCGCATCGACGCCATCGCGGTCGTACCATTGCCGGGCGACCGAGGCGCCGACATCCGGCTTGTTCTGGTGGTCGGCGGCGACGACCTCGACCTTCAGCCCGTGCGTCTCCGGCTTGAAATCCTCCACGGCCATGCGGGCGGCCACCACCGCGCCCTCGCCGGTGGAATCGAAGTAGACGCCGGAGCGGTCGTTGAGCACGCCGATCTTCACCGGCACGAGGTCGGCGGCCAGGGCCGCGCCGGCCCCGAGCGCGCACAGAATCCCCGTCAGTCCCGCGACGCGGTGGCGGACCGTCATGTCTCACTCCCTGTTTTTTTCACGCGGCGGCGTTGTTCACCGCTCGAATGGCGTTCGAATGCAGTCTAGGCGGACCGGATCGGGGCCGATACAGGCGGGTGAGAGGATGCGGGCGATCCGTCAGGGGCGCGCGGCTCGTCCCCTTCCGCATATGCCCCGGAGCCGCGCGACTGGGTGGCAGGGCCCGCTTCGTCGGGAAACCGGACCTGTCCAGCCAATTGCAGCATGGTCGAATCAGATTTGCGGGAGGATCACTGTTGGTAGGGGCACAGCGCGGTGCCCTCTCTTACCACGCAATCTATATTTGCTTTGATAAATTCGCCGTTGTCGCGCGATCTCGTATAGCACTATGCCCGAACTCGTTCCGAGGTTGAGGCTTTCGATCATGCCAAACATCGGTATGCTGACGCACAGCTCGCTTCTCTCGACGGCAAGCTCGCTGATGCCTATGGCTTCGCTTCCAAACCAGACCGCCAATTTGTGATAGATTGTGTAATCACCTTCGTGAAGAAAAATACTGGTTTTGCCTTTCACGTGCGGCGAGGTGACAATTGACTTGAACCCTTTTCTTTCTAAATAATCAAAGCATTCATTCGTGCTATCGAACCGCTTCACGAAGGTCCATTTCACAGCTGAGACCGACGTTTTTGATACTGATTTTCGGTCGCGCAAATCCTGCCAGTCATCGGGGAGGGACCTGCGAGGATCGACGACGTAAACTTTTTCGACCCCTAGCGCATTCACATTGCGTATAACGGTGCCGATGTTTTTTATGTCGGTCGGATTTTCAATAACTGCGATTAAATGTTTGCAGCGGAATGACTTTATTTCGTTGGCCCGCTTTCGGACTGAATGTCGAACTCTCTTTTCCTCTTCCATGACTACCTCGGGTGACGGCTATCGAAGAACGTCGTCACTCTTAAGCTAAGTCAAATGGATGCACAAAGACGTTGGCTGAATCGGTCTGCCATTCATTTTGTTTGCTCTTTCTGAGCTGCGTCTGACCCTAAGGCCACGCCGATACATTCGGAAAATTTGCATCTTATGCGTGTTCAGATCAGCAAGATTTCAAGTTACGATTTGCGGCGCCTTTAATTCGAGCCTCCCCTCACCCGCGGGGCGCCAGCCCAAACATCGCCCGGGCCTCGTCGGGCGTGGCCGGCTCGCGGTCGAGATGGGCCAGCAGGCTCACGGCCTTCTCCACCAGGGCGGCGTTGCTGGGCGCGAGCACGCCCCGGGACAGGTACAGGTTGTCCTCCAGCCCGACCCGGACGTTGCCGCCCATGCCGGCGGCGACCGCCAGGATCGGGAATTCCTCCCGGCCGATGCCGAAGGCCGACCAGATCGCGTCCTCGGGCAGCCGGGCCCGCATCGCCACCAGGGCCTCCGGGGTCGCGGGCGCACCCCAGGGGATGCCGAGGCAGATCTGGAACAGGGGCGGCCGCGCCAGATGCCCCTCCGCGATCAGGTGCCGGGCCAGCTCGATCTGGCCGAGATCGAACACCTCGATCTCCGGCTTCACCCCGGCCGCGCGGATCTGCGCCGCCATGGCCCGCAGATGCGCCGGGGTGTTGAGGAACAGATGCTCGCCGAAATTCATCGTGGCGATGTCGAGGGTGCAGATCTCGGGGCGCAGGGCCGCGACGTGCCGGGTGCGCGTCTCGGGCGACACGAAGGTGGTGCCGGGGCCGGCCACCGACGGGTCGGGGTCGCCGGGCACGAACCGGCCCCCGGCCCCGGTGGTGAGGTTGAGGATCACAGACTCGTTCTGCTCGCACACCCGCTCGACTACCTCGCGGTAATGGGCGAGCGCCATGCTGGGCGCGGCGGTCTCGGGATCGCGGACATGGATGTGGACCACCGCGGCCCCGGCGGCGGCCGCCTCCAGGGCCGATTGCGCGATGGCCTTCGGGCTCACCGGCACCGCCGGGTTCTTCTTCGGCGTGTCGAACGAGCCCGTGAGGGCGCAGGTGATGACGGTCGTCCGGGACATTCTGTTCTCCCTGATCCTGACGTTGCTTTCCGGAAGCCCTGGGGTTGCCGTCGGGCACTCCCGCAAGCTTCTGATACCGCAGGATTTTCCCCTCCCCCTTGCGGGGAGGGGTCAGGGTTGGGGGTCGTGCAGACGGCACCGGGCCGCTCGATCCTGAACCACCCCCACCTCCGGCTCCTCCCCGCAAGGGGGAGGAGAGCGTGCCTTGACCCACGATGGGCGAGCTCGGGGGCTGAGCGCCGCTAGAGCGCCCCGCCATCCACCGTGATGGTCTCGCCGGTGATGTAGGCGGCGCCCGCGGCCAGGAAGAAAATCGTCTCGGCGATGTCCTCGGGCCGAGCCATGCGGCGCAGCATCGTGTGCTGCACGGTCGCGGCCTTGCGCGCCTCCGGCCAGGGCTCGGTCCACGGGGTGGCGACGAGGCCCGGGGCGACGGCGTTGACGCGCACGTCCGGGGCGAGCGCCCGGGCGAGGCTGCGGGTCAGGTTGATCAGCCCGGCCTTGCTGGCCGAATAGGCGATCGACGAGCCCCGCCGCCCGAGCCCCGCCACCGAGGCGGTGTTGACGATCGCCCCACGGTTTTCTTTCAGACTTGCCGCTGCGGCCCGCGCGCAGCGGTACGGGCCGATCAGGTTCGTCGCCAGGATCGTGGCCCAAAACTCTTCCGTCATCGCGTCGAGATCCTCGAAGGCGATCGGCGCGGTGGTGCCGGAGGTCCCGGCATTGTTGACCAGCACGTCGAGGCCGCCGAGCGCCCCGATCCCGGCCGCCACCATCGCCTCGGCCTCGCCGGGCTGGGACACGTCCCCGGGCAACGCCATCACGGCCAGGCCCTCGCCGGCGAGACGTTCGGCCTCCGCGGGGCCGCGGGGATCGTCGGGCAGGTGGTTCAGGGCCACGCTGGCGCCGTTGCGGGCGAACAGCGTCACCGTGGCCAGCCCGATGCCCGAGGAGGCGCCGGTGACGAGGATGCGCCGTCCGGACAGGTCCGCGCCGATCATGTGCCCTCCATCCGGCCGATCCCGGCCATGGCCCGCTTGAGCGCCAGGAGCTTGCGGTCGCGCTCGCGGAACAGATCCGCGGGCGCCCGGCCGCCCCAGTCGAAATAGCCGCGCCCCGCCATCACCCCGGTCCGGCCCTCGGCGCAGAGGGCGTCCAGGGTCTTGGAGCGCATCGGCGCGCCCTGCGCCGTGTGGCTCGCATTGGCCATGGCGCGCTGCGCCAGGTCGAGCCCGGTGAAGTCGGCCTTGGCGAGATGGCCGAGGATCGGGATGCGCAGGGACAGCCCGTGGATGATCGCGTCGTCGATCTCCCGGGGCGCCGCGATGTCGGCGTCGAGAAGCTCGTAGACCACGGCGCTGATCGCTGACTGGATGCGGTTGGCGACGTAGCCGGGGATGAAGCGCTTGAGCACGATCGGCACCTGCCCGAGGCCGAGCACCAGGTCGCGCATCGCCGCGATCACGGCCGGATCGGTGCCGGGCCCCGGGACCACGTCGACGAGGTCGACAATGTAGGGCGGCGTGTACCAGTGCATCACCAGCGCCCGGGCCTGCCGGGCCTGCGGGATCAGCGGGAAGACGTCGAGATAGCTAGTGTTGCTGGCCAGGATCGCGTCGGCCGGACAGAGCCGGTCGAGATCGGCGAACAGGGCCCGCTTGGCCTCCGGGTTCTCGGTGATCGCCTCGATGACCAAGCCGGCGCCGGTCACCGCGGGCTCCAGTTCGGCCTCGACGCGGACAGCCCGGGCGAGCCGCGCGGAATCCCACCCGTCCGGGGCGGCGCCTTCCTCCTGCAGGGTCGCCAGCGCCGAGGCCATGAGACCCGGCACCCGCGCGCGGGTCTGCGCATCCGTGTCGGTGATCCGCACGCCGTGCCCGTGGAGCGCCAGCACCAGGGCGATGCCGTGCCCCATCAGGCCGCCGCCGACGATCGCGATTTCCATTATGTTGCGCGCTCCGTTCTCTTGATCCGGTCTCCCGCCCACCCCCTCATCCTGAGGTGCTGCGCAGCAGCCTCGAAGGAGCCCTCCAGGGATCGCGCGGCCGGCTGGAGGGCTCCTTCGAGGCCTCCGCTGCGCTCCGGCACCTCAGGATGAGGTCGAGATTGGGGCTGAACCGATCCATCGTATCGTCCCCTCACACCGTCGCGATCGGCGTCGTCGGCGAGCCGACCGCGCCGGGCAGGCGCAGCGGCGGTGCCGTCAGCAGGAACCGGTTGCGGCCGTGCGCGCGCAGCCAGTCGGCGAGCGGCGTCAGGTGCCACAACTCGCCGAGATTGACCCCGAGCTTGAACAGGCAGTGCTCGTGGAGCGGCAGCGTCGCGCAGCAGGCCGGCCCCGCCCCGGCCGGATAGGCCTCGACGGCGTAGTTGTCGGCGATCAGCGCGCACAGGCCCGAGCGGGTGATCCAGTCGAGGAGCCGCGGGTCCCGGCCGTCGAGGCCGGCGCAGAGGTCGTGGACCTGCTTCGGATCCGGCTCCCCGCCCATGGCGATCAGCCGCTCGGCGAAGCCGGTGTGCAGGCAGACCATGTCGCCGGGCTCGATCACGACGCCGTCGGCTTCGAGGATCCGGGCGAGCCAGTCGTAGCCGACCTTGGCCTTGGCGTCGCCGAGATGGGCGCGCAGGTCGATCATCACGGCCCGGCCCTGCATGCCGACCTCGGCCAGGCACTCGATCCCGAGCTTTTTGGCCCGGGACGGCTGGTCCGCCGCCTCGGGGGTGCTCGGCCCGACGATGTCCCGGCCGCCGCGGAAACCGTTGTAGAAGGTCGGGCCTGGGCCGGTGCCGTCGGCATCGAACAGCGAGCCGACATGGGCGAGCGAATCCCACTGCGTCGAGTATTGCAGGTGGATCAGCGCGCGGTCGTCGCAGATCACGTCGGTGGCGCCCTCGACCTCCTCGCAGACCGGGAAGTTCATGTTCGGCCGGCCGTTGGCCCGCCGGGTCGGGGTGATCTGCGGCGGGTGGCGGCGCGGGTTGAGGACGTTGCCGCCGGGCAAATCCAGGGGCAGGCTGAGGCAGAAGGTCAGGCCCTCGCGCACCTCCGCGACGCCCTGGCGGACCTTCTCGGGGGTCAGGAGGTTCAGGCGCCCGCGCTCGTCGTCGGGGCCGAAATCCCCCCAGGTCGAGCCCTCGGGGCGCCGGGTCCAGCGCAGGCTCATGCGCGCGTCTCCCGCGCCGACAGCACGGATCGATCCGCCGGAATCCGGGGCCGCGGTCCGGGGCGAACCCCGGCCGCGGCCGAGCGTGCGTTCCTCACCTGTGCGTCGCCCTTCTTCGAGGCCGTCGGGCTCGCGTTTCGCGAAGCCGCCGGGAGCCTAGGCCCGGGAGGCGCGAGTCGATACCCCGTGCGGAAAACGACTCGGCCGAAACGTCACCGGCCGGTCCCGATGCGGGCCTTGTGATCCGGCTGGGCGCGGATACAGTCCGTCCCAAGCCCGCGAATAAAAAATTCGGGCACTGGGATGAGGAATCGCCGATGTCCGAGACCGTGCGCGCCGTCGCTCGGCATGCCCCGCTTCGGCGCACGATGCCCGTGCTGCTCGCGGCGGGGTTGATCGTCTCGGGACAGGCGCGCGCCGCCGAGCCGATCAAGATCGGCGTGATTGCCGAGGCGCAGTCGGTTGCCGGCGCCTCGATCCCGCAGGCGGTCCAGCTCGCCGCCGACGAGATCAATGCCAAGGGCGGCATCGACGGGCGCCTGATCCAGGTCGTCACCTACGACGACAAGAGTTCGGCCTCCGATGCCGTCCGCGCCTTCCAGCGGGCGGTCAGCGAGGACAAGGTCAACCTCGTCATCGCCAGCTACATCTCCGAGGTGGTGCTGGCCCTGATGCCCTGGGCGGCCCGGCTCAAGACCCCGATGATCACCCCCGGGGCGGCCTCCAACGAGATCAGCGTCGCCGTCCACAAGGACTACGCGCGCAACAAGTACGTCTTCCACGGCTACCTGACCTCGCACGCCCTGGCGCAGGCGGTCTGCGACTCGGCCAAGGACGCCCTGGTCGGGCTGCTGAAGGCCAAGACCGCGGCGATCATGAGCGAGGACGCGGCCTGGACCCGGCCGCTCGATGCGGCCTACGAGGAATGCCTGCCGAAATCCGGCCTGAAGATCGTGGAGCATGTCCGGTTTTCGCCGGATACCGGCGATTTCACCCCGATCTACAACAAGATCGAGGCGGCCAAGCCCGACCTGATCGTCACCGGCATCGCCCATGTCGGCGTGCAGCCGACCGTGCAGTGGCAGAACCAGCAGGTGCCGATCGCCATGACCGGCATCAGCGGCCAGGCGACCTCCTCGACCTTCTGGGCCAACACCAACGGCGGCACGCAGGGCGTGCTGTTCGACAGCGTCGCGCTGCCCGGGGTGGCGCTCACCGACAAGACTACGCCGTTCGCCGAGGCCTTCACCAAGCGCTTCGGCGGCGCGCCGTCCTATGCCGGCTACATGGCCTACGACGCGATGCATTACAGCGCGGAGGCGATCAAGCGGGCCGGGTCCACGGAGGCCGACAAGCTGGTGGACGCCCTGGAGAAGACCGACTGGGTCGGCACCGTCGGGCGCCTGCAGTTCTACGGCAAGGACGAGACCTTCACCCACTCGATCAAGTACGGCCCGGGCCTGATGACCAGCGTCCTCGGCCAGTGGCAGAACGGCAAGCAGGTCGCGATCTGGCCCTCGGAGGTGGCCAACGGCAAGCTGGTCCTGCCGCCCGCGGTCAAGCCGGCGGTCCAGTAATCGCGACGCGAGAGTCCCCAAACAATGATCGGGCTCCAGATCCTCGTCGACGGCTTCGCGATCTCGGCGCTCTACGCGCTCGGCGCGATGGGCTTCACCCTGATCTTCGGCGTCTCCGGAGTGCTGAACCTCTCGCACGGCGCGCTGATGGTGATGGCCGCGGTCGCCGCCTGGGCGGCCTCGTCCCAGTTCGGCCTCGGCTCCTACGCCGGCGCGGGCATCGGCATCCTGTGCGGGCTGGCCGCCGCCCTGGTGACCTACTTCGCGATCGTCGCCCCGATCGAGCGCAGCAAGGCGATCCCGCGCGAGGAAAAAGAGATCTTCGTGCTGACCGGCACCCTGCTCTGGGGGATCATGATCCAGGAGCTGGTCGCCTACTTCTTCACCGACAACCCGAAGACGGTGCTGCCGATCGTCGAGGGCGTGATCGAGATCGCCGGGGTCCGCACCCCGAAGAACGAGATCTTCACCGCGGTGATCTGCTGGATCGTGATCGGCCTGCTGTGGGTGTTCGTGAACAAGGCGCGGGCCGGCAAGGTCCTGCTCGCCGCCTCCATGAACCCCCGCGGGGTCACGCTGCTCGGCCACGACATGGGCCGGATCTACATCGCGGTCTGGGCGATCTACGGGCTGCTCGCCGGGATCGCCGGGGTGCTGCTCGGGATGTTTCTGGGGGTCTCGTCCTACTCGGTGGGGCCGCTCACCGCGAGCGCCTTCTCGATCGTGGTGCTGGGGGGCTTGGGCAGCGTCACCGGCTCGCTGATCGCGGCCTACGTGGTCGGCTATCTCGAGACCGCCACCGCCTACCTGATCTCCCCGGCCTACCGGGTGATCCCGGCGCTGCTGCTGCTCGTGGCCGTGATGTACCTGCGCCCGCAGGGCCTGCTGGGGCGCCGGTGATGGTTTTTTCCACCCCACAGGTCCCCAACCCGCGCCCTCATCCTGAGGTGCCGGAGCGCAGCGGAGGCCTCGAAGGAGCCCTCCAGCCGGCCGCGCGATCCCTGGAGCCCTCCTTCGAGGCCGCTGACGCGGCACCTCAGGATGAGGGGTTGGGATGGGATGGGTCTCGGCGCCGGGTGAGGCCGGTCGTTTCACCGTCGAGGCAAGCCCCATGAAGCTCCTCACCACCCCGGGCTTCTGGGTCGCGCTCCTGGCGCTCGTCCTGGCCGCATTCCTGCCCTGGTGGGTCTCGGGCTACATCCTCGGGCTCCTGACCATCGCGTATTACTTCGGCGTCTTCGCCATGGCCTGGGACCTGCTGTTCGGCTTCGCCGGCGAGGTGAATTTCGGCCCGACCTTCCTGATCGGGCTCGGGGCCTACGGCGCCGGCATCCTCAACAACCGCTTCGAGGTGCCGATCCCCTACTGCCTGGCGGCCGGGACGGTGCTCGCGGTGGTCGGCGGGCTGGCCCTGGCGCTGCCGGCCCTGAAGGTCCGGGGCCCGTATTTCGGCCTGATCACCCTGGTCGCGGTGCTGCTCCTGCAGAACATGATCGTGGTGTTCTCCGGGATCACCGGCGGCGAGATCGGGCTCACGGTGCCCGACGTGATCTCCATCGACGCCGACACCAATTACTGGATCGCGCTCGGCTTCATGGCGTTTGCCGGGCTGGTGCTCACCGCCATCGCCCGCTCGCCGGTCGGGCTGATCCTCCAGGCCGCCGGCCAGGACCCGATCGTCACCGGGGCGCTCGGCTTCAACGTCGCCAAGCACAAGCTGGCGGCCTTCGCGGTCAGCGCCGCCTTCTCGGGCCTCGCGGGCGGGCTGGTGGTGTTCTACATGGGCACCGCCTCGGTCGGCACGCTGATCGACACCGCGGTCGGCGTGCAGGTGATCATCGCGGCGGTGCTCGGTGGACGCCGGACCATCGTGGGCGCCGCGCTGGGCGCGGTGTTCCTGATCGCCGCGGGCGAGCTGCTGCGCCCGCTCGGCCCGCTCTCGACCTTCGTGGTCTCGGCGGTGGCGCTGCTCGTCATCCTGTTCGTGCCCTCGGGGCTGCTCGGCCTCGCATCCGTCCGGAGAGCGCGATGACCGTCGCCGTCAGGCCCACGCCGCCCGGCGCCGTGTCCCTCGCCGAGCCCTGCCTCACCGTGCGCGGCCTGACCAAGCGGTTCGGCGGCCTGGTCGCGGTGAAAGACATCGACCTCGACCTGCGCCCCGGGGAGATTTTGGGGCTGATCGGGCCGAACGGCTCGGGCAAGTCCACCGTGATGAAATTGATCATGGGGCTCGAGCGGCCCACCGCCGGCTCGATCCGCCTCGACGGCGCCGAGATCGGCGGGCTGCCGGCGCACCGGGTCGCCCGCCAGGGCATCGGCCTCGTGTTCCAGCACGCCCGGCCGCTCCAGCGGCAGACCGTGCTGGAGAATATCAGCCTCGCGCTCCTGCCCGACAGCCTGATCCGCCTGGTCGCGGATCCCCACGTGGCACGCCGGGCGAAGGAGATCGCCGAGCGTGTCGGCCTCGGCGCCGTGGCGGACCGGCGGCCCGGCACCCTGCCCTTCGCGGACCTGCGCCGGCTGGAACTCGCCAAGGCCATCGCCCGCGACCCGAAGGTGGTGCTGGTGGACGAGCCCTTCGCGGGGCTCACCGGCGGCGAAGTCGCGGCCTTCTCCGAGCTGATCCGGGGGTTTCGCGACGAGGGCAAGGCCGTGCTCCTCGTCGACCACAACGTGAAGAGCGTCGCGGCCCTCGTGGACCGGGTGTTCGCCATGTATCTCGGCGAGCGCATCGCCGAGGGCTCGGCCGACTCCGTGATGGCTGACCCGACCGTGCGCCGGGTCTATCTCGGCGGCAGCATCGAGACCGCGGCCCGGCCCGAGGCCGCGTTCAAGCCGGATTCGCTGCTGACCGTCGAGAACGTCGACGTGCTCTACGGCAAGGCGCAAGCGCTGCGCAGCGCCGCGATCCACGTCCATGAGGGCGAGTTCGTCTCGGTGGTGGGCCTCAACGGCGCCGGCAAGACCACCCTGTTCAACGCCATCTCGGGGCTGGTCCCGCATACCGGCACGATCCGGTTCGATGGCCGGGACCTCTCACGGATGAAGCCCGCCGCGATCGCCCGGGCCGGGATCGTCCAGGTGCCCGAGACCCGGGAGCTGTTCGGCGATCTCAACGTGCGCGAGAATCTCGATCTCGGCGGCCAGCATTTCCCGAAGGCCGAAAGCGCCAAGCAGCGCGACTGGCTCTACGAGCTGTTCCCGATCCTCAAGGCCCGCGAAGGCCAGACCGCCCGCACGCTGTCCGGCGGCGAGCAGCAGATGCTGACCATCGCCCGCGCCCTGATGATGCGCCCGCGCCTCCTGATCCTCGACGAGCCGACGCTCGGCCTCGCCCCGGTGATCCTGGAATTGCTGTCGAAGGCCCTGGAGCGCCTGCGCCAGACCACGCCGATCACCGTCCTGCTCGGCGAGCAGAACGTCACCTTCGCGCTCCCCCATGCCGACCGGGTCTACGTGCTGGAACAGGCCCGCATCGTCTGGGAAGGCCCGCCGGACCGCTTCGCCGGCGAGATGGGGGCGAAGTATTTGTGAGCGATCCCGCGCATCCCACTCAACCCCTCATCCTGAGGCGGCGAAGCGCAGCGTAGCCCTCGAAGGAGCCCTCCAGGGATCGCGAGCGGGCTGGAGGGCTCCTTCGAGGCCCGGCGATCTTCGATCGCCGAGCACCTCAGGATGAGGGGGGTGGACGGATGAGGTCATCGAGGCGGCGCATCCGGCGCTGGGCCAGAGCGGAGCGGATAGCGTGGATTTCAACCTCTCCCAGTCCCAGACCCAGTGGCTGACCCGGGTCCGCGCCTTCATCGCCGACGCGATCCTGCCGGCCGCCGCTGCGGTGGCGGCCGAGCGGGCGGCGAGCCGCGAACCCGCGCCCACGATGGAGCGCCTCAAGGACAAGGCCCGCGGCGAGGGCCTGTGGAACCTGTTCCTGCCGCCCTCCCCCGAGCACGACACGGATGACTATCGCGGTGCCGGCCTGACCAACCTCGATTACGCGCTCTGCGCCGAGGCGATGGGCAAGGTCGGGAATGCCTCGGAGGTCTTCAACTGCGCCGCGCCAGACACCGGCAACATGGAGGTGCTGCACCGCTACGGCAGCCCGGCCCAGAAGGCGGCGTGGCTGCGGCCGCTGATGGACGGCGCGATCCGCTCCGCCTTCCTGATGACCGAGCCGGACGTCGCCTCCTCGGACGCCACCAACATCGAGACCGCGATCCGCCGGGACGGCGACCATTACGTCATCGACGGGCGCAAATGGTGGTCCACCGGGGTCGGCGATCCGCGCTGCAGGATCGCGATCCTGATGGGCAAGACCGACCCGGACGCGCCCCGGCACCGGCAGCAATCCCAGATCCTCGTGCCCATGGACACGCCCGGCCTGCGGGTCGAGCGGCTGCTGCCGGTCTTCGGCTACGAGGACGCGCCCAAGGGCCACGGCGAGGTGTTGCTGGAGAACGTCCGCGTCCCGGCCGAGAACCTGATCCTCGGCGAGGGGCGCGGCTTCGAGATCGCACAGGGGCGGCTCGGGCCGGGGCGTATCCACCATTGCATGCGCACCATCGGGGTCGCCGAGGCGGCGCTCGAGGCCATGGCCCGGCGCCTGGTCGCGCGGGTCGCCTTCGGCAAGCGGATCAGCGAGCAGTCGGTCTGGGAGCAGCGGGTCGCGGAGGCGCGGATCGACATCGAGATGACCCGGCTGCTCTGCCTGAAGGCCGCCGACATGATGGACAAGGTCGGCGCCAAGGGCGCCAAGCTCGAGATCGCGATGATCAAGGTCGCCGCCCCGCGGATCGCCCTCAAGGTGATCGACGACGCGATCCAAGCCCATGGCGGCGCCGGCGTGTCCGAGGATTTCGGACTGGCCAAGATGTACGCCCATATCCGCACCCTGCGGCTGGCCGACGGGCCGGACGAGGTGCACAACCGCTCCATCGCCCGGCTCGAATTCGGGCGCTACACCAATGCCCGGGAGGGTGCATGAGCGGCCCCGACGCCTTTTCCGGCGTGAAGCCGGTCGAGCCGCGCCATCGGATCGACGAGGCCCGGCTGGCCGCCTGGCTGGCCGAGCACGTGCGCGACTATGCCGGGCCGCTCACTGTGCAGCAGTTCCGCGGCGGCCAGTCGAACCCGACCTACCGGCTGGAGACGCCCGGCCAGGCCTACGTGCTGCGGCGCAAGCCGTTCGGGCCGCTGCTGCCCTCCGCGCACGCGGTGGACCGCGAGTTCCGGGTGATCGGCGCGCTCTACGGTGAGGGGTTTCCCGTCCCGAGGCCCTTCGCGCTCTGCGAAGACGAAACCATCATCGGCGCGGCCTTCTACGTGATGGAGGCGGTGGGCGGCACCGTGCAGTGGGACGGCACCCTACCGGGCCTCGATCCGCATGCCCGGCACCGGCACTACGCCACGATGATCGCGACGCTGGCCCGCCTCCACGCGATCGACCCGGAGGCGGCGGGCCTCGCCGATTACGGCAAGCCCGGCAACTACTTCGCCCGGCAGGTCGATCGCTGGACCCGCCAGTACCGCGCCGCCGAGGAGGGCCGGCTTGAGGATGTCGAGCGCCTGATCGCGTGGCTGCCCCGCACCGTGCCCGAGCAGCAGGGCGCGGCCATCGTCCACGGCGATTACCGCCTCGACAACCTGATCTTTTCCCCCGATGGCGGCGTCAGCGCGGTGCTCGATTGGGAGCTGTCGACGCTGGGCGATCCGCTCGCCGATTTCAGCTACCTGCTGATGCACTGGGCGCTGCCGGCCGATGGGCGCAGCGCGCTCGGCGGGCTCGACCTGCCGGCGCTGGGCATCCCGACCCGGGACGAGGCGGTGGCGCTCTACTGCCGGGCCGCCGGCCGGACGGCGCTGCCCGACCTCGATTGGTACTTCGCCTACAACCTGTTCCGGTTGGTCGGCATCCTCCAGGGCGTGGCCGCCCGCGCCAAGGCCGGCAATGCCGCGAGCGAGAACGCCGCCGCCATGGCGGCGCGGGTACCGACGCTGGCCGCCTCGGCCTGGGCGTTCGCCGAGCGGGCGGGAGCCTGAGATGGATTTGGCCGGCCGCGTCGTCGCCGTTACCGGAGCCGCGAGGGGCATCGGCCGGGCGCTCGCCGAGGCTGCGCAGGCGCGGGGCGCGATCGTCGTCGCCCTCGACCGGGACGGCGCCGGGGCGGAGGCCGTCGCCGCCCGGCTCGGCGGCCGGGCCTACGCGCTCGACGTGGCGGATGCCGATGCGGTCTCCGACACTCTCGCCCGGATCGAGGCCGAGATCGGGCCGATCGCGCTGTACGGCTCCAATGCCGGCATCCTGGAACGCGACCCCGATCCGGGGCTCGCGACCTCGGCGGATCCCGCGAGCTGGGAGCGCGCCTGGTCGGTGAACGTGATGGGCCATGTCCACGCGGCCCGGGTGCTGGTCCCGCTCTGGCTCGCCCGCGGCGGCGGCACCTTCCTCGGCACAGTCTCGGCGGCCGGCCTGCTGAGCCAGATCGGCAGCGCCACCTATTCGGCCACCAAGCACGCCGCCCTCGCCTTCCTGGAACACCTCGCCATCGCGCATGCCGCGGACGGCATCCGGGTCGCCGCCCTGTGCCCGCAGGGGGTCGACACCGCCATGCTCGGCGGGGCCAGCGCCGCCGCCCGCGACGGCGTGCTCTCGCCCGCCTCCGTAGCCGAGGCCGCCTTCGACGGGCTGGCGGTGGGCAAGTTCCTGATCCTGCCGCATCCGCAAGTCGCGGACTACGCCCGCCGCCGGGCCGACGACCCCGAACGCTGGCTCGCCGGCATGGCGCGCCTGCGCCGGTCGATGCTGGCGGAGTCGGAGGCGTGACGATGGCCAGCGTCGAACAATCGGACCGTCGGCGAAGCGTGGCGCAGGTCCCCTCGCCCGTGCGGGAGAGGGACAGGGTGAGGGACCAGGGTCTTCCGGATCGGGCGTATCCCTCACCCCAACCCTCTCCCGCACGGGAGAGGGGGCGCGTCGTGGCCTTCAAAGGCCGAGGCGTGACGATCGGAGCCCACGGAATAAGGACGGCGGGGGCGTGCCGCCCCGTCCGGAGCAGAGCCGACCCATGCCCCTGTTCGATCTGACCGACAAGGTCGCGCTGATCACCGGCTCGTCCCGGGGCATCGGCCGGGCGATTGCCCTGCGGATGGCCGAGCATGGCGCCCGGGTGGTGATCTCGTCGCGCAAGCGCGAGGCCTGCGATGCCGTGGTGGCCGAGATCGAGGCCGCCCACGGCCCGGGCCGCGCGGTGGCGATCCCGGCCAGCATCTCCGTGAAAGCGAAGCTGGAGGATCTGGTCGCCCGGACCGAGGCCCGGCTCGGGCCGGTGGACGTGCTCGTCTGCAACGCCGCCAGCAACCCGTATTACGGGCCGCTCGCCGGCATCGCGGACGCCCAGTTCAGAAAAATCCTGGAGAACAACGTCCTGTCGAACCACTGGCTGATCCAGATGGTCGCCCCCGGCATGGTCGCGCGCCGGGACGGGGCGATCGTGATCGTCTCCTCGATCGGCGCGCTGAAGGGATCGCCGGTGATCGGCGCCTACAACGTCTCCAAGGCCGCCGACCTTCAGCTCGCCCGCAACTACGCGGTGGAATACGGCCCGGCCAACGTCCGGGTGAACTGCCTCTGCCCGGGGCTGATCCGCACCGATTTCGCCCGGGCCCTGTGGGAGGATCCCGAGATGCTGGCCTCCACCACCGAGGCCGCGCCGCTCCGCCGGATCGGCGAGCCCGACGAGATCGCGGGGGCGGCCGTGTTCCTGGCCTCCCCGGCCGGCCGGTTCGTCACCGGCCAAGCGCTGGTGATCGACGGCGGCGTGACGATCGCCCGATGAGCCCCGATCCCCGCCTCCCCGCCGGCTGGCCGGCTCTCCCCTTCCGCGAGGCGGAAGCCCGGCTCACCGCGCCGGGCGGCGCCTTCGCGATCAAGACGGTTCCGATCCGCGGCGTGCCGACTCGGATCTGGACGACCGCGCCGCCGACCCTGCGCGATCTGTTCCGCATCGCCCGGGGGCATGGGGACAGGACCTTCGTGGTCTACCGGGACGAGCGCGTCACCTTCACGGGCTTTGCCCGCGCCGCGACCGCCCTGGCCCACGCCCTGGCGGCGGCCGGGATCGGCAAGGGCGACCGGGTCGCGATCGCCCTGCGCAACCTGCCGGAATGGCCGGTCAGCTATTACGGCGCCCTGCTGGCCGGGGCGATCGCGACGCCGCTCAACGCTTGGTGGACTGGGCCGGAACTGGCTTACGCGCTCCAGCATTCCGGCGCACGGGTGCTGATCGCCGATGGCGCGCGGTTCGAGCGCATCGCGCCGCACCGGGCCGAATGCCCGGCCCTGGAGCGGATTCTTGTCACGCGGATGGAGCCCGACGACCGGGCGACCCCGCTCTCCGCGGTGATCGGCCCGGTGGCGGATTGGGCCGCCCTGCCCGACCGAGCCCCGCCCGACATCGCCCTCGATCCGGAGGACGATGCGACCCTGTTCTACACCTCCGGCACCACCGGCCGGCCGAAGGGCGCGGTCGGCACCCACCGGGCGGCGGCGACCACGGTGATGGCCTATCCCTATTCCGCCTCGCGCAGCGCCCTGCGCCGGGGCGAGACGCCGCCCAAGCCCGACCCGTCCGCGCCGCAGCGGGCCTCGCTGCTGGTGATCCCGCTGTTCCACGTCACCGGCTGCCACGCGAGCCTCGGGGCGGCGCTCTACGGCGGCCATCGCCTGGTGATGATGCATCGCTGGGACGCCCACGAAGCCCTCGACCTGATCGACCGGGAGGGCTGCACCGGCGCCGGCGGCGTCCCGACCATCGCGTGGCAACTCGCCACCGCCGCCCGGGAGGCGGGACGGCCGCTGCTGAGCCTCGAAGCGGTGACCTATGGCGGCGCCCCCGCGGCCGGCGACCTCGTGCGCGCGCTGGGCGAGGCCTTCCCGAAGGCCGTCCCCGCCACCGGCTGGGGCATGACCGAGACCTCGGCGACCTTCACCCACCATCAGGCCGAGGATTACCTGGCCCATCCCGAATCCTGCGGCCCGCCCCTGCCGGTCTGCGAGGTGCGGATCCTCGATCCGCTCGGGCAGGACCTACCCCCCGGCAGCGTCGGCGAGCTGTGCGTGAAGGGCCCGAACGTGGTCCGGGGCTACTGGGACGACCCGGCGGCCACCGCCGAAGTGCTCTCGGAGGGCTGGCTGCGCACTGGCGACCTCGCCCGCGCCGACGAAGACGGCTTTCTGACCATCGTCGACCGGATCAAGGACATGCTGATCCGCGGCGGCGAGAACATCTATTGCTGCGAGGTCGAGAACGCCCTCTACGCGCATCCGGACGTGATCGACGCCGTGGTGCTGGCCGTGCCCCACCCGACGCTCGGCGAGGAGCCCGGCGCGATCGTGGCGCTCGCCGAGGGCGCCCGGACCGGGCCCGAGGAGATCCGGGCCTTCGCGGCCGAGCGGCTGGCGGCGTTCAAGGTGCCGGTGCGCGTGGTGGTCTGGGACGGGCTCCTGCCCCGAAACCCCGCCGGAAAGATCCTGCGGGCGCCGCTGCGGGCCGTGTTCGCCGAGGACTCGTCTCAGAACGGCTCGCCCTCGTCGTCCGGGCGGTAGACCCGCAGCGACCGTCCGTCCGGGAACTCGACGGTGCGGCGTCGCACGACCAGGTAGCCGGCGGCCTCCGCGGCGCGCAGGCGTTCCAGCCGCTCGTCGGCGTAGCCCGGGCCGTAATTGTAGGCCCGGTAGCGCGGGTAGGCGTCCGGTGGCGGTGGCGGCGGCGCGACCGCGACCATCCGGTGCGGGCGGACGGTCCGGACCGGGGCTGCGGCGACGCGCGGCCGATGCGCGGTCGTGGCGACCCGCTTGGCCTCCGGAGCGGGGCGGTGGGTCGCGACCCGCTTCTGGACGGGCCGCGCGGCGACCGCCTTACGGGCCGGTGCTGCGGCGGCGGGGCTCGATGCGGGTGGCGGGACGGCTTTCTGAGCCTCGGCCGGACTCGCCGCCGGGGCCGGCTTGCGGGCCGGCGGATCGGTCCAGCCCGAGGCCTGCTCGGCTCGCGCGCCGGTCGCGCCCAGGGCGAGGGACAGGATGAGGGCGGCGAGACTCGTTCGTGCACCGTACGGCATGGTGCCCTCCTGAGATCGCGGCGTTTCGGGTCGGTCCGCGGGGCGACGCGACAATAGAGCGAACCGTCACGCAGGGGAATTCCGCCGGTTCATTTCGACGGCGATCCCCCAGGACATTTTTAGATCAGTGAATCGCCTTCAATGCCCCCGCCGCGACGCCGAAGATTCGCCGGCCTGGAGGTAGCGTATCCCCCTCGCTTCAAACCGTTGCCCGGTTCGGCTGAGCGGGCTTGCTGCGGCGCGGGCGCTTGAAGCGAACCACGAGTTCCATGCCCGTCGCGTCGGCCATACGCCGCAGCGTCTCCACGGTCGGGCTCGCGGCCCCCGATTCCCATCGGGAGATCCTGGCCTGATCCGTTCCCATCTTTTCCGCGAGCTGCGTCTGCGACAGGCGCGCCCGTGTCCGCGCCAGGATCATCTCCTTCGCCAGCGCGAATTCATGGTCGAGAGCGTCATAGGCGGCCACGTATTCGGGGTCCTGCCGCCAGGTTTCTGTCAGACGGTCTACAGTTCGGTCTTTCATCGTCCTTCTCCCGGTTGCCTCGATGCTGCGCGCTCATTGTCCGACGAGTGATTTGGCGCGCTGCCTGGCCAATCTGATCTCGGATGGCGGCGTCTTCTGAGTTTTCTTCACGAAAGCCCGCAGGATGACGATCCGCCGGCCGATCTGGGTGATGTAAATCGCGCGGGAAATTCCGGCTCTGCCGGACATCCGCATTTCCCAGAGCTTGTCGCCCAATGGTTTGACGTAAGGCTCGCCGACATGGGTCAGGCCGACGCTCCTGATGAGATCGCAGATCCGCTCGAATTTCGCGCGCATGTCGATGGGCAGCGCATCCAGCTCGGCATCGACGGTGTCGTTCAAGATCTCGATCGACCACATGCTGTAAACATGTCGAAATCGACATATCGGGTCAAGGGCGCAAGGGGTCGGAGTGGCTCTGCGGCGCGTCGCTGACGGCTCGCGCGTATCGGCCAAATCGAGGACGCTCTCCGACAAGTGTTGCGCGGTCAGGCGCGCAATCGTGGCAATCCGGATCGCCTGCGACGGTCGATACGACGCCCCGCGCGGAACTCACCGCTCCCGCCGTGGTTGCACCGCCATGTCCACCCCTGCCGATGCGTCCTCCGGCTCACCACCCGGCCTGCGGGTGTGCGTCGATCTCAATCTCTGCCAGGCCTATGCCCAGTGCTGCTACGCGGCGCCGCGGCACTTCCGCATCGAGGGCCATGAGGCCCTGTTCTACGACCCCGCTCCCGCCGCGCAGGACCGGGCCGACATCGAGCGCGCGCGCGTCGCTTGCCCGGTCCAGGCGATCCGGGTCGAGGATCCGGGGCAGGCGTCCTGAGATGGCGCAGGGATCGACCACCGAGCGTGCGGTCGTCGTCGGCGCCGGCCTGGCGGCCTTGCGTGGTGCCGAGGCCATGCGGGCAGCCGGGTTCACCGGCCCGCTCACCCTCGTCGGCGCCGAGCCGTACCGGCCCTATGACCGCCCGCCCCTCTCGAAGCATGTCCTGGCCGGTGAGATCCGGGCCGATGCGACCACCCTGCCGAGCAGCCTCGGCGCGGATGTGGAGTGGCAGCTCGGCCGCTCGGTCACGCGCCTCGACCGCGAATCCCGCACACTGCATCGCGCGGATGGGGGGACCGTGCCCTACGATCGCCTGCTGATCGCCACCGGCACCCGCGCCCGGCCCTGGCCGAACCCACACGAGGGGCGGCTTTCCGGCGTGTTCACCCTGCGCGGGCGGGACGACGCCGCCGCCTTGCGGGCCGCCCTCGCCGCCGGCCCCCGGAGGGTGCTGGTGATCGGCGCCGGCTTCATCGGCTGCGAGGTCGCGAGCCTGTGCCGGCAGCTCGGCCTGCCCGCGACCCTGGTCGAGCCCGGCCCGACGCCGTTGGGAAGGGTCCTCGGCAGCACGGTCGGGGCGTTCATCGGCGCGATCCTCGAGGGCCGGGGCGTCGATCTGCGCCACGGCAGCGAGGTCGAGTGGCTGGAGGACGAGGGCGGCCGGTTCGTGCGCGCCCACCTGACTGACGGCACCCGCATCGACGCGGATGTGGCGGTGATCGCCCTCGGGGCCGTCCGCAACACCGAATGGCTCGACGGGTCCGGCCTCTCGGCGGATCCCGGCGGCGTCGATTGCGACGCGGCCGGCTTCGTCCTCGATACCGACGGGCAGCCCGATCCGCGCATCGCGGCGGCGGGCGACGTGGCGCGCTTCCCCCACCCGCTCTATGGCGGCCGGCGGGTGGCATTGGAGCATTGGAGCCACGCCGTGATGCAGGGCATCCACGCCGGACAGCTTCTGGCCGGGGCGAAGCCCGAGGGTCCCTACGCGGGGCTGCCGACCTTCTGGTCGACGCAGGGCGATGTCGTGATCAAGTCCGCCGGGTTGACCGAGGGCGCCGATGCCGTGGCGTTCACCCAGGGCGAGCCGGGCTCCGGGCGCTTCATCGCCGTCTACGGTCGCGCTGGACGTTGCATCGCGGCCGTGTCGGTGGATTCGGCCCGCTGGCTGCCTGCCTATGCCGAGTTGGTCGCCGCCGGCGCGCCGTTCCCGCCGCAGGGGGCGGCCGCCGACCGCCCATCGAAGGGGATCATGGTTCTCGCCCCGGGCTTTCCCTGAGGTCACCGCATGCCCGACGCCACCCTCCTCGACCAGGTCAAGGATTTCGCCAACCGCGCGGACCCCTATCCCGTCTACGCCAAGCTGCGGCAGCATCCGGTCTCCCGTCAGGACGACGGGACCGAAGCCGGGACCTGGGTGGCTTCGACCCACGGCACCATCGCGAGCCTGCTGCAGGATCCGCGGGTCAGCTCGGAGACCCTGCCCCCGGCCGACCGGCCGCGCACCGGCAATCCCCTAACCGACCTGATCGTCAAGCCGCTCAAGGACTGGATGATGGACCGGCACCGGGTCTTCATCTTCCGCGACCCGCCTGACCACGACGTCCTGCGCGCCTCCGTGATGCACCAGTTCTCGCGCGAACGGATCCAGGCGATGCGGGTGCGCTCCGAGCGGCTGGTGGCCGACCTGCTCGACGAGAAGCGCGATGCTCGGGAGATCGACGCCGTCGACGACCTCGCCTACCCGCTCCCCGTGACGGTGATCTGCGAGCTGTTCGGCGTGCCCCGGGAGGACGAGCCGAAGTTCCACGGCTGGGCGACCCAGCTCGCCACGGCCCTCGAGCCCGACAGCCTGTCCGACACCGAGATCCGCGCCGCGAACAGCCGGACCTTCGACGCGATCGGCGGCTACATGGCCGACCTGATCAAGGACAAGCGCCGGCACCCGCAGGACGACATGCTCTCAGGCCTCGCCAACGAGTCGACGCCCACGGGGGCGAAGATGGGCGATTACGACCTGATCGCCACCTCGATCCTAATGCTGGTGGCCGGCCACGAGACCACGGTCAACCTGATCACCAACGGGCTGCTCACCCTGCTGCGCCACCCCGACGAGCTGGAGCGCCTGCGCCGGGATCCCGGCCGCGCGCCACGCCTGATCGAGGAACTGCTGCGCTACGAGCCGCCGGTCCAGTTCCGGACCCGCAAGACCCTGTCGGCCATCGACATCGCCGGCGTCACCATCCCCGAGGGCGCCGACCTCGTCCTGCTGCTGGCCTCCGGCAACCGCGACGCCGCCGTGTTCCCGGATCCCGACCGCTTCGATCCCGACCGCGCCGGCATCCGCCATCTCGGCTTCGGCGGCAGCCTGCATTACTGCGTCGGGGCGCCGCTGGCCCGGTTCGAAGCCGAGGCGGCGCTCACCGCTCTCGCCGGCCGGCTCAAGGCACCCCGGCTGATCGAGGACCCGCCGCCCTACCGGTCCGGCGCCGCCCTGCGCGGGCCGGAGCACCTGCGGGTGGCGATCGACGGGATTGCCTGACGGAATCTCGTGCGCGCGCTTCCGCTGCGGCTCAGACGGTGATCTCGATCGGCGTTCCGTCCGGCATGGCGATCACCGCCTCGTAGAAGCCATCGCCGGTGCGGCGCGGCGGCGACGTGAGGCAGCCATCCGTGGCGCAGCGGGCGGCGAGAGCGTCGACGGCCTCGATACTGCCGAGGGCGATCGCGACATGCGTCCAGCCCACGCGCTCGTCGTGTGCCCCGTCCGCGACCCAGGGCGCCGTCATCAGTTCGATTTGCGCGCCGTCCCCGGGCAGGGTGACGAACCGGGACACGAACCCTTTCTGCCGCTGGCTGTGGTACGGCGCGCCGATCTCGGCATCGAAATACCGCCGCCAGAACGCCGCGGCCGTATCGAGGTCGTGGGTCCACAGGGCGACATGGGCGAAGCGCATCGGGCCGGTCCCTTGCGAGCGTGAGCGTTCCGGACCCCGCACGGTCGCCGACTGGCCCCGGTGCCGTCTACCACCCCAGGGTTGATGTGCCCCGCGCGGTCCGCCGCCTTCAGGCGGCTTTGACCGCAGCCAAGAACGTGGTCACCTCCTGGCCCAATCCCGAGGCGTAGCGCGCCAGATCCTGCGCGGCGCTCAGCACCTGGCCGGCGGCGGCGCCGGTCTCGACGGCGGCTTGGCGGACCTCGGCGATGTCCACGCTGACCGCCTGGGTCCCCTGGGCGGCCTGGGTGACGTTCCGGACGATCTCGCTCGTGGCCGCGCCCTGTTCTTCCATGGCCGCAGCGACGCTCAGCGCCACCGTGCGCATCGTGTCGATCGTGCCGCCGATGGTCTGGATCGAATCGACGGCGTTCCGGGTCTCGCTCTGGATGGCGGCGATCTGGCCGGCGATCGTGTCGGTGGCCTTGGCGGTCTGGGCCGCCAGGGCCTTCACCTCGCCGGCGACCACGGCAAAACCCCTGCCGGCCTCGCCGGCCCGAGCGGCCTCGATGGTCGCGTTGAGGGCCAAGAGGTTGGTCTGCCCGGCGATGCCGGCGATCAGGTCCATCACCTCGCTGATCTGGTTCGTGCCCCGGGACAGGACCTGCATCAGTTCGTTGGTACGAGCCGCATCGACGCTCGCCCGGTCGGCCATCGTCGAGGATTGGGCGACGCGGGACGCGATTTCCTGGATCGAGGCGGACATCTCCTCGCTGGCGGCGGCCACGGTCTGGACGTTGGCCGAGGTCTGCTCAGAGGTGGCGGCGACCCGCCCGGACTGGTCGGTGGTGTGCGCGGCGGTGCGCGTCATCTCCCGGGCGGTGGCTTCCATCTCCACGGCGGACGCGGACAGGCTCTGCGTCAGCGCGCCGACATGTGCGTCGAACCGGCCGGTGAGTTCGTCCAGCGCCTGGGCCCTGCGCGTCTTGGCGGCGTTCTCGGCGGCGGCAGCCGCCTCGGCCTCCCGCTTGGCGATCAGCGCGTCCTTGAACACCTGCACGGCCCGCGCCATCGCGCCGACCTCGTCGCCGCGCTGCTGATCGGCGACCGGCACCGCGAGGTCGCCGCCTGCGAGCGCCCGCATCGCCGCGGTCAGGCGCACGATCGGCCGCGACAGGCCGTTGCCGATGAGCAGGAGCAGGGCCAGGACCGGGATCACGAGGCCCGCGGACCAGAGCGCGTTGGTGAGGGTCCGGCTGCGCACCGCCGCGTGGACGTCGTCCCGGTAGAGGCCGGCGGCCAGGATCCAGCCCCAGGGCTTGAACAGCTGCACGCTCACGACCTTCTCGACCGGCTCGGTCCCGCCCGCGCGCGGCTTCCTGTAGTCAACGAAGCCGGACCCGTCGCGCTTGGCCACCTCGACCATTTCGGCGAAGTAGCGCTTCCCGCCCGGCACGTCGGTCTGGTCCAGAACCACCTTGCCGACATTCTTGGCGTTGAACGCGTTCGCGATCAGCCGGCCCTGCGTATCGAGGACGAAGAAGTAATCCGCCTCGCCGAAGCGCAGCGCGCTGACGGCCTCAAGGGCAGCCTTCTGGGCCTGATCGACCGGCATCCGCCCCGAGGACGCCAGCGCCTCGTAATGGGCCACCAGGCTCCGCGCGACGTCGCCGAGGTTCTTCGTCATCAGCGCGCGGTCTTCGAGCGCGGAGGACCGTGTATCGACGTAGTTCAGGCCGCTGAGGGCGCCGACCGCCACCAGCACCAGGGCCATCACCGCCGCCAGCTTGTGGCCCAGTCTTACGTTCGAGAGGCTGTGCAACGGCGCGAAGTCGCCCCCGGTCGAGCGGTTGGTCTGCGAGCGTGTCATCGAGATACCGGGAAGGAGACGGAACCAGGCCGTCAGGAGCTTTCGGCGTCGGGGACGCCCCCGCACGCGGCGACTCATATTCCCCGGCGCTGTTCCGCGGCGAAGGTTAGACACAGAACTGGTAAACACAAGCTCAACACCGGTCGCCGGCGACGATTTTTTAACCGTCGCTCGGCATGAGCAAGTGTTATTCGGTATTTTGCAAGACTATGGTCTCGAGAAAATCGGGTCACATCCGGATTTTTCAGGAAAAATACAAAATGCACTTCTGAATGTTTCGGCTTAACGGCGGAGTCGCGCGTTATGCCTCGATCCGATAATGTATCGGCTTGAAGCTGCCGTTGTTCGATTGCAGCGCCGAGCAGGCCGTCAGCCCGATGATCAGGTCGGTCTCGGCGGTGAACACGATCCGGTCGCCGGCCCGGCTCAGCGGCGGCTCGACCGTAAGAGCGCCGGTCGTCCCGTCGATCGGCACGTTCATGAAGCAGTTGAACGCCACCGGGATCGCGTCCGGGGCGATGCCGTAGGGGGCGAGCGCCGCGGCGAGGTTCCCGAAGCAGCCCCGGTGCGGGTCGGTGTCGCCGTAGATGATCCGGAACGTGTCGGCCGAGCACGGCGTCAGCAGGAAATCGTGGCGCCCGACCGTGTCCTCGACGATGCGCAACAGCACGTTCGAGCGGTTGGAGTAGAGCGGATCACCGGTGGTCAGGTAGATCCGGCTCGCATAGTCGAGGGTCCGCCCGGACGAGATCACCTCGCCGGTATCGTGGCGGTTGTAGGCGACGAGGTCGGCCACCTGCTCGCCGCGCGGGTCGATCACCGTGAGGCGCTGGCCCCGGTCGAGGGTGAAGGCGACGCCTGAGCGCGGCTCGATCTGCTGCACATCCGCCCGGTCCATGATGTCTCCGCTTCCGTTTCGATCCGGCCGGAAACGCGGCAGATGCCGCCGCGATCCGGCAGCGCCTCAGGCGCCGCTGCTCGGGAAGCTGATGTCGAGCGGCGAGGCCAGCGGATGCCAATCGTCGGCGGCCGGGGTGGCCGGCGCCGCCGGTCGACCCTGCATCGGGCAGCGCCACTCGTCGCCGACCACGCGGCCGCTGTACTGGCGGGCCTCGGAGGTCTCGCCGTGGCGCGCCAGCATCGGGTTGAGGCTGCCGGCCAGGGCCTCGTCGCGCTCCAGGATCGAGGCGCGCAACTTCTCGTAGCGGCCCTCGGCCCGCAGCCGCTCGAACTGGGCGTGCAGGTTGAACACCAGCACCGGCGAGGAGAATTGCCGCGCCGGGCGGCTGGCATTCGGGTGCAGCCCGACCACGAAGAAGGCCTCGCCGCCGAAGCTCAGGGAGAAGTGGGGGTTGTCGGGATCGTCCGCCACCCGGGCGTCGTGGGGCTGCCCGAGCCAGGCATCCTTGTCGGTGAGCGATTGCGCCCGCGCCCAGAGATTCTGCTCGAACGCCTCTTCCGAGAGGTCGCCGGGCCCCTCGAATACGACCGCGAAGCTCTGGAACAGGTCGGGGGTCTCGCGGTAGCGCGCCACGAAGGCGAGCAGGGCCGGGTAGATCCGCATGTCGTCCCAGCCCGAGGTGATGTCCCGGGCCACGACGATCTTCATGCGCCCGCGCGACAGGGCCGACTTTGCGCCGACGCAGGGAAAGGGGGGATTCCGGATGAAGTCGCGGAAGGCCTGGGCACGCGGATGCTCTTCGTCGTCGCGGGGAAACTGCATGCGGTCGATGGCTCGAGATCTGCGCAGGTGTGCCTCGGGAGGAGGCAACCGCTGTTCGGGACTCGGGCAACCCCGGTTTCAGGTCGCTGTTCCCCCCTGCGACAGGTCGTCCGGGGAGAAGGTGAATCTTGCTTCCTCCCGAGAAGAATCGGCGCTGCGTCCGGAAGACCTGCACCAATGTTCATTGTCCGCCCGAACATAGATTAAGGTGGGTAAGACTCGGCCCGCGCGCTTGCGAATGCTGCGAGACCGGATGCGTGACTTCGCCGGACGACGCACCGCCGCAATCCAGTTCAGTGGGGGCCGCCGGAGCGCGCGCCTCCGCGGCGGCCGGAAATGCATTGAAGTCTGACGCTGAGAATCGCTGATCTCAACGCTTATGATCGGTGGGATCAGGACGACCGGCAGCCAGCGTAGAGGCGTAGCGTCGTCGATCGCCCTGGATTGAGGGTGCATCGGGCGGGAGAAATTCCATGACGCAGAGATTGGATTATCAGGTCATCTCACCGGCGGGTATCAAATCGCTGGGCGGCGTCTATGCTTACGTGGCACTATGCGGTCTGCCGGCATCGTTGATTGAATTGGTCTATCTGCGTATTTCGCAAATAAACAACTGTGCCTATTGTCTCGACATGCACACCCGTGCCCTCATCGAGAAGGGCGAGACGCCGCAAAAGCTGGCGCTCGCTCAGGCTTGGGCGGAAGCCGGGGCCGTCTTCTCCGCGCGGGAGCGCGCGGCGCTGGCCTGGGCCGAGACGGTGACGCGCGTCGCCCAGACCAACGTGCCGGACAGCGACTACGAGGCCGCCCGGTCCGCGTTCGACGAAAAAGAGCTGGTCGATCTGACGATCGCGATCAGCCTGATGAACGCCTACAATCGCATGGCGATCAGTTTTCGCAATCCGCCCCAGGAAAGCAGGGTACGCCAAGCCTCCGGTGGGTGATGGTCTGGATCAGCGCCGGCTGCCCGCCTCGGCCCGCTGCCGGGCCGCCGCGGCCCCGAACGCCTCGAACAGCGCCCGGTTGATCGGGTTCGTGGTGGCGTCGTGCTCCGGGTGCCATTGCACGCCCAGGGCGAAGCCCGGCGCATCGGCGATGCGGATCGCCTCGATCGTGTCGTCCTCGGCGATGCCCTCGATCACGACGCGGGCGCCCGGCTGCAGGATGCCCTGGCCGTGCAGGGAGTTCACCCGGATCGTCTCGCACCCGAGCAGCCGCGCGAAGGCGCCGCCCGGGGTCAGGCTGACCTCGTGGCGCTCGGCGAATACCACTTCCAGGTCCGGGTGGATCTCGCCGTTCTCGAGCCGCGGCATCCGGTGATTGAGGCGGCCGGGTATGTCGCGGATCTCCGGGTGCAGGCTGCCGCCGAAGGCGACGTTCATCTCCTGGAAGCCGCGGCAGATGCCGAACAGCGGCACGCCCCGCGCCACGCAGGCCTCGATCAGCGGCAGCGCCACCGCGTCGCGGGCCTCGTCGTAGGGCTCGTGTGCCGGGTGCGGCTCGGTTCCGAAGTGGGTCGGATGGACGTTGGCGCGCCCACCCGTGAGCAGCACGCCGTCCACCGTATCGAGCAGACCGCCGAGATCGGTGACCGCCGGACAGCCGGCGAACATCAGCGGCAGGGCTCCGGCCACCTCGGCCAGAGCCCGGAAATTGTTCTCGCCGACGATCTGGGCCGTGAACCGGTTGTCGAGCAGGCGCGCGTTTCCGATGACGCCGATCACGGGTCTCGCCATCGTCCCGACACCTCCTCGCTCCGGCTTTGTCACAGGTCCTGCACCTTGCGGTTGGCTCTAGAGCCGTTCCCGATCGCGTTGCAATCGGGCTGCGACTCGCAGTCCTTGATGTAACGCGCGGGCTTACGCCGAACCGGTATCCGCTTCGGTGGCGAGCGCTCTACGACCCAGGCAAAGCCGGCGCCAGTCCCGCCGGGCGCGTCAGGCTTCGAGGATTCCGACGGCCCGGGCCTCCTCGAACAGCACGTCTGCGACGCGCTCAGGCGCTTCCTCATGCGCGAGATGGCCGAGCCCCCGGATCAGGGCGACCCGGGCGTCGGGCAGGTGCTCGCGCAGGGTGAAGGCGGTGTCGGGCAGGATCGCCCGGTCGTCGCCGCCGACGATCAGCAGCGTGCGAGTCGTCAGACACGGCAGAGTCCGGTGCAGCCCGGCGAGGTCCCAGTTCGCCATCATGCCGAGCGCCCCGCGCACGTGGCCGGCCCGGGCGAAGAGCCGCCGGTACAGATCGACGCCCTGCGGGTCGAGGCGCGAGCCGGTGCCCTCGATCAGCCGCTTGGCTGCCGACCGGTCCGCCGTCCAAGCGAAGATCCTCGGGGTGAATGGGTTGAGGAACAGCAGCCGGGCCATGCCGGGGAACAGCAGGCTCGCCGCCCCCGGCAGCGGCGCCAGCGCGCCGTTGAACGCCGCCAGCAGACGCGGCGCGATGACGCCGTCCAGACACATCCGCGCCAGCACCGCGGCGCCGGCCGAGTGACCGGCCGCCACGACGGGCCTGCATCCGAGCGATGTCACGAGGCCCGCCACGGCCCGAGCCATGCCGGGCAGCGACAGGTCGGCATCCGGCAGGGGATCGGTGAAGCCGTGGCCCGGCAGGTCCGGGGCCACCACGAAGAAATCTTGGGCCAGGAGCGGCGCCAGCCCGCGCCAGGAATGGGTGGCGGCTCCGGTCCCGTGCAGGAGCAGCAGCACTGGCGCCTCGGGCCGGCCGAATTCCTGGACATGCCAGCGCAGGCCCGCCGCCTCGACGAAGCGGCTCGCTGCCCGGTGCGGCCAATCCCGGCCCTCGACCGCCCAATCGGGCCGGTCCGCGTCGCGCGGGCTCAGCACCGGCTTGTATCCCGCGGTGCACCAAACCCGAACGCGCACCCAGCGCTTGCGCTATCGTGCTGGGTTGGAAGTATTTCGTAAGGCATTGGAAACGCATGCGGAAACCGCATGCCACCGCTGCCGGAGACTGGATTGCTGCGACGCAGCAAGGGGCGCATCAAAGAGGCGCTCCCAGGCACCGCGCATCTCCTACCGACGGAACCGGCCATGATCGTCTTCACCTCCTCGACCCACCATTTCGCCGCCTCGACCTCCGGTCGCTGGAGCTTCCGCGGCCTGTTCCGCGAGATGCTGGACGCCTGGATGTCCCACAACCAGCGCGTCGCCGATCTCGGCGTCGGCATCCACCTCTGATCCGAACTGGGCCGGTCCAGCCCGGCCCGCGACGACGCTCTACAGCGTGGCCCGCACCGCCGCGCTGAGCAGCCCGGCATCGGCACGGGGCAGCATGAGGTAGCGGGCGGCCATCGCGTCTGCGACCGCGCGTGCGCCTTCGCCACGGGCACCGGTATCGATCACCAGGGCCGGCAAGCCGGCCGCGCGGAGCGCGCGGGCCGCCTGCAGGGCCTCCGCGCCGGCCCGGGCCCGGCCGCCCTCCCCCGAACGCGCGACATTGGCGCGTCCATCCGTCAGCAGCACGATCACCGGCCGGCTGCCGCTCCGGCGCACGCCGAGCGCGACATTCAGCGCCGCGTCGATCCCCGCCGCCAGCGGCGTCCCGCCCCCGCCCGGCAGGCCCGAGAGGCCGCGCTTCGCCCGGGTCAGCGAGCGGGTCGGCGGCAGGACCAGCTCCGCACCCGCGCCGCGGAACGCCACCAGCGCCACCCGGTCGCGCCGGACATAGGCCTCGGCCAGCAGCAGCTCCACCGCGCCCTTGGCTTCCGCCAGCCGCTCCAGGGCGGCCGAGCCCGAGGCGTCGACACAGAACACCGTCGTGGTCTCGGTCCGCTGCCGCAGGATCCGGATCCGCAGATCGTCCCGCCGGACCACGATCGGGCGGGTTTCGCCGGCCGCGCGCCGCACGCCCTGCCACGGCGCCGCCGCCCGCAGGGTCGCCAGCAGGTCGAGGCGCCCGCGCCGCGGATCGCCCCGCCGGCTGCCGATCGGGCGCCCGGTGCGTGCCGCCGCCGGTTGGCCAACCCGTCCGGCCTTGGCGGCCGAGAGGCGCACGCCGCCTGCCAGCAACTGATCCAGAAGGTTGGCCGGGATCGCCGCCCGCACCGCTTCGAGCACGCGATCCTCGGCCGCATCGGCCGGGGCCGGATCCGCCGCGTCCTCCGCGGGGCCATCCTCCGCGGGCGGCGGGGGCGGCGCCTCGGCCGCCTCCGGGGGCGCGTCGTCCGGTGCTCCGGGCAGGCGCGTGGCGCGGGGGGCCAGGACCAGGCGGGCGGCCGCCGTGATCGCGTCGGTGCCGATCGGCCCCTCTGCGGCGAGCGCGTGCGCCGCCCGGGCTGCCAGGATTGGCCCGCGCAAGGACGCGACGCCGAGCGCCTCCGCGAGCCGGCACAGCGTGCCGAGCGGGTCGGTCTCCGGGTCGCCTGGATCGGTGTCCTCGGCGACGGCAGGCGCGTCGCCATCCGCGATCCCGACGCTGCTCAGGTCGATCCGGAAGGCCAGGCGGTCGGCCAGGGCCTCCGTCACGGTCTCGTCGCCCTCGCCCTCGTCGAGTAGCACAAGGCCGAAGCGCGCCGGGCGCTCCGAGGCGGTGCCGGTGTCGAGGGCGGCCGTGAGCCGCGCCGCGATGCCGGGGGCCAGCCGCTCGGCCATCGGCACGACGATCAACCCGCCATCGGCCTCCGCGAGCAGGCCGGCCCGCGCCACCGGCCGGCCGGCCGCCAGGGTCGCGGCGAGGTCGAGGCCACCGAGCAGGCTGTCGTCGCCGATCCCCGGCGGCAGCCGTCGCCAGGGCGTGCCCTGCGGAAGCGCCGCCCGCAGGGTATCGAGCCAGCGCTCACGCACCGGCCCGGGCCCCGCCCGCACGACCGCACCGCCGAAACCGTGCGGGTCGGTGGCGAGGAGGCGGGCGGCGAGCAGGGCGTCGGGCCAGATTTTTTGAAGCGCCTCCGCATTCCCTCTCCCCTCTGCGGGGGAGGGTGGCCCTCTCGTCAGCGAGGGTCGGGAGATGGGCGGCGCGACGGCAGCTGGTTTCGCACCCGACGCGCCTCGCCCGGCCATGGACACGCCCCTTCCCCCCCTGCCGCGAGTGGTCCCCTCTGCCGCATGGGGTGGGGGGGTGAGGGGGGATGCACGGCGAGCAGCGAGCAGCGGGGGTGCGAAGCCCGCTGCACTGGGCCACCGCGGCTCCCGACCCTCGGGGACGCAAGGCCCACCCTCCCCCGCGGAGGGGGGAGGGAGAGCGTCGGCGCCAGATGCGAGAACCCCGGCCATCACTCGGCCGGAACCGCGGCCGCGCTGGGCATCGGCCGGACCCGCGCCTTGGCCGGGACGCCGACGCGCATCCGGCGGTCGGTGAGCGACAGCCCGCCACCCAGTGCCATGACCACGGCGCCGAGCCAGATCATCAGCACCAGCGGCTTGTAATAGAGGCGCACGCCGATGCCACCGTCCTGGCCGATCTCGCCGAGGCTGGCATAGACCTGGCTCGCCCCGATGGTCAGCAAGCCGGATTCCGTCACCGACATCTTGCGGCTCGGGTAGAAGCGCTTGCCGGTCTCGACCTGGCCGACCTCGTCGCCGGCGCGCGTCCGGATCGTCAGGAAGGCCGCCGCCTCCTCGTAGTTCGGGCCGGCCCGGGGCGCGACCCGGTCGAGGGTCGCGGTGTAGGGGCCGGACGTGAGATTCTGGCCGGGCTTGAGCGTCGCCAGCCCCTCGGTGGCCCAGCCTTGTGCGGCGATGCCGATCACCACCACGCCGACGCCGGCATGGGCGAGCGCGGTGCCCCAGGCCGAGCGCGGCAGGCCGATGGCCCGGCGCCCGATCTGGCCGAGGTCGCGCGTGCGGCCGGAGCCGAAGCCCCGGGCCCGGGAGACGATCTCCAGGGCCGAGCCGATCAGCAGGTAGGCGCCGAGCCCGATCCCCACCGGCGCCATCACCGGGCCGCCCCAGGTCAGGGCCAGGACCGCGAAGCCGACCACCAGGGCGACGGCGAGCGCCGCGAACAGGCGCTGCGAGGCGGCGAGCACGTCGCCCCGCTTCCAGGCGAGCGCCTGGCCGAACGGGACGATCAGCAGGAGCGGGATCGCCAGGGGGATGAAGGTCGCGTTGAAGAAGGGCGGGCCGACCGTGATTTTTTCCCCGGTCAGCATCTCCAGGAGGAGCGGGTAGAGCGTGCCGACCAGCACCGTCGCGCAGGCGGCCACGAGGAACAGGTTGTTGAGGACGAGGGCGCCCTCCCGGGAGATCGGCGCGAACAGGCCGCCCTGGCGCAGCAGCGGCGCCCGCCAGGCGAACAGCGTCAGCGAACCGCCGATGAACAGCACCAGGATCGCCAGGATGAAGACGCCGCGGGTCGGGTCGGTGGCGAAGGAATGTACCGAGGTGATCACCCCGGAGCGGACCAGGAAGGTGCCGATCAGCGACAGCGAGAAGGTCAGGATCGCGAGCAGGACCGTCCAGACCTTCAGCGCGTCGCGCTTCTCCATCACCACGGTGGAGTGCAGCAAAGCCGTTCCGGCGATCCAGGGCATCAGCGAGGCGTTCTCCACCGGATCCCAGAACCACCAGCCGCCCCAGCCGAGCTCGTAATAGGCCCAGTACGAGCCCATCGCGATGCCCAGCGTCAGGAACGACCAGGCGGCCAGCGTCCAGGGCCGCACGGCCCGCGCCCAGACCGCGTCGATGCGCCCGTCGATCAGGGCGGCGACCGCGAAGGCGAAGCTGATCGAGAATCCGACATAGCCGATGTAGAGGAGCGGCGGGTGGATCGCGAGGCCGACATCCTGCAGCAGCGGGTTGAGGTCGTTGCCCTCCAGCGGGGCCGGGACCACGCGGCTGAACGGGTTCGAGGTCGTGATGATGAACAGCACGAACACGAAGGTGATCAGGCCCTGCACGCCGAGCGTGTTGGCGCGCAGCCGCGGCGGCACGGAGTTTTTGGCCGCCGCCACGCAGGCGCCGAACAGGGTCAGGATCAGGACCCAGAGGAGCATCGAGCCCTCGTGGTTACCCCAGACGCCGGAGACCTTGTAGATCAGCGGCTTCTGGGTGTGCGAGTTCTCGACGACGTTCTGGACCGAGAAGTCCGAGGTGACGTGCGCCCAGGTCAGGGCCGCGAACGCGAACAGCACGCAGGCGAAGGCGCCCAGAGCCGCTTGCGAGGCGGCCTGGCGCAGGGCCGGGTCGCCAGAGCGCGCGGCCCAGACCGGCATCACCATCTGGACGAGGGAGATCGCCAGCGCGAGCGCGAGCGCGAAATGGCCGGTCTCGACGATCATGCCGGGTTCCTTACCGCTCGCTGCGGGGGCCGAGGGTCCCGCCGTTCGAGGCGGTGACGGGCTTCGGGCCGCCTTTGTCGCCACCCTCCTGCCAGCGTCCCTGCGCCTTCAGGGCGTCGGCGACCTCGCGGGGCATGTACGATTCGTCGTGCTTGGCGAGCACGGTATCGGCGCGGAACCGGCCGCCCGGCTCCAGCATGCCCTCGGCCACGACGCCCTGGCCCTCGCGGAACAGGTCGGGCAGCAGGCCCTTGTACTGGACCTCGACGGTGGCGTTCGTGTCGGTCACGGCGAAATCCACCGTCTGGTCTGGCCCGCGCCGGAGCGAGCCGTCCTTCACCAGGCCACCGAGCCGCAGGCGGGTGCCGGGGGCGATGCCCTGCTGGGCGATGTCGCTGGGCGAGCGGAAGAACACGATCGAGCCGCTCATCGCGAACAGGATCAAGCCCACGGCGAGGGCCAGGACGCTGCCGCAGGCGGCGATCAGGATCAGGCGGCGGCTCTTGCGCGTCACGTCTCTTCCACCCCGGGATCCGGCGGCCTGGGCCCGAGCAGACCTAAACCGTTCTCATTCTAGCCTTGAGGGTGTCGGCCGGGTAGCCGCGCCGGTCAAGGGCGTCGGGCAGGACCGATTGTCGTACGAACAGCCGCCGCGATCGTCAGGGATTGGATCTTGGGGCCAGGTCGAGTTCCCGGGCGAGCCCATCGAGCCGGCCCGCCGCCTCGCCGTTGGCAGCGAGCGCCATCCGGGCGCGGTCGAGGGCCTTGATCGCCTGATCGCGCTCGCCGAGTGCGCTGTAGGAACGCACGAGCCGCAGCCACTCGTCGGGCGTGCCGCCCCGCGCCGCCAGGCGCCGGTCTAGGCCGTCGACCATGCCGCGGATCGCGACGTCGCGCTCGGCCGGCGACATCGCCTGCATGGCCGCGGCGGCCGATTCGGTGTCGGAGCGGGGCGCGGGCCCCGCCATGGGACCGGGCGCCGCCGGTTGGGCCGAGGCGCCGGGATCAAGACCCAGGATGCGGGCGCCGGCCTCGACCTGCGCGAGCCCCTGCGGGTCACCGGCGAGCGCCACCCGAGCCCGGGCCAGCGCGGCGATCGCCTGATCGCGCTCGCCGAGCACCGCCCTCGAGCGGGTCAGCCGCAGCCACTCGTCCGGCGTGCCGCCGGACGCCTTGAGCCGGGCATCCAGCCCATCGACCATGCCGCGGATCGCCGCCTGCTGCTCGGCCGGAATCGTCTGGGGTGCCGGTGGGACGGCGGCCGGCGCCGGCTCGCCCTTGAGCCGGGCGAGGTTCTGCCGGACCAGCCCGAGCCAGGGCGCGTCGGCGGGGCTCGCGGCCTCCAGGGCGGCGAGCTGGCGGATCGCCTCGCCGGTGTCGCCGGCCTGCTCGGCCGCGCGGGCGAGATAGAAGCGGGCCTTCGGCGCGTTCGCATCTTTGGCCTGGGCCTTCTCGAACAGCGCCTTGGCCTCGGGCGAGACGGTCCCTTCCCCGGCCGCCGCCAGGGCCTCGCCCCAATCGGACAGGATGTCGGCGGTCTCGCCTTTCAGGCGGGCGATGTTGGCGAAGGCGCGGGCCGCGTCGTCGAACCGGCCTGTGCGCATGTAGACCGGGGCGAGCACGGCCCAGCCGCGGGCGTCGTTCGGGTCGCGGGCCAGCCGCGCCTCGATCTGGCCGACCGCCTTCATCAGGTCCTCGGTACCGCCCCGGGCGGCCTGCCGGTCGGCATCGGTCTGCGCGGGCAGTTCCGGCGAGCCGTAGAGCCCGTAGGCGATCAGCGCGACCAGCGGGATCGTGGACAGGGCGAACGCGGAGGCGGCCCGGCGCCGGCGCAGCCGCGGCTCGGCCGGGCGCGCGGCCTCGTCCGCGACGGCATCCGACGCGTCGCGCCGGGCGTCGCGGCTCGCCCGCAGCAGCCGGCGGGCCGCCTCGGCCCGCGCGGTCTCGGCCTCGTCCGGCGCGATCAGGCCACGCTCCAAATCACGCCCGATCTCGGCGATCTGGTCCTCGTAGAACGCCGTCTCGGTATCGACGCCGGAGCCGCCGCCCTCGCCGGCCGGAACGGCCGTACGCCGCGACATCGGCCAAAGCAGGCCGAGCACGGCCGCCGCGGTCATGCCCGCCAGAATGAACCAGATCGCCGTCATCGAAACTCGGAAACTCTGCCGTGGCCCAGTCGGGAAAGGCCTAACACGATAGGCCGCAGGACGGATTGATTGCTTCGGCGCTCATCCCAGCCAGCGCAAAACTTCGCTTGCGGGCCCGGTCCCGCAAAAGCAATAAAAAACCCCGCTGAAGCGGGGTCTTCGAACGTCGCAGCTCCAAAACATCGCCGTGATCAGGCGCGCTTATCGCCATCGGCCCGGCGCCCCGCGCGGAGACGGTCCAGTTGCTTCACGCCCCGCTCGCGATCCCGGGCCGACGTGTCGGCATCGCGTGTCCGGACACCATCGAAGACACGGTCGCTAATGTAATGATCGTCGCTGCGCGGATGCCGCAGGGTGGTGGTCATGGCATCCTCCTAAGCGATCGATATTCTTCACACGGATCTCAGACTGTCAACGCGCGGCTCACGACCCAAAACCTTCGGCCCCACAGATCCGTTCCAGTGTCTATCACCGCATAGCCCTCACCTTCCAGCGTCCGTGTCAGCAAGACATCTTCCCGCAGCGCCTTCTCGGGCGGATTGCGAGACTTTGTGACGCGGTAGATCACCGTCGGCCGGACATGAGCGACGAGCGCTCTCAAACAAGCCGAGACGATCGGCATGATCAGGGGCCGACACGCATCGGGCAGGTAGGGCCGTGCGTAGGTCCGATCCTGTGTTTCATAGGTCGGCGCGTCGTCCGACAGGCTGACGACCAAGATCGTGAAGGAAAATTCGTGGAATGAAGCGATGTGCAGGCGCGGCAAGGGTGCCTGCGTGTATGTCAGCCGCGATTCGACCTGAACCAGCCTGTCGGTGACATCGCAATAGGCGACCGGCACAAGAACCACGTGCGCCATGTCGCCGTCGGCTCCGACGCTGAGCGAAGACGGTATCCCCGAGATGAGGGAGACGAACGCCAAGATCTGATTCCGCTAGGTAGCCGACGCGGCAAGCTTTGCGGCACTGTCAGACCCGAAGATCGCCGGCGTCAACACGGCAGCCTTCGCCGCGTGACTTGAATCCCATCAATGGCTGGCCGCCCCGACGGGTGCGTCGCCGGGTACTTCCAAAACCGCCCGCAGGCCGCCGAGCGTCGCCTGTTCGAGGGTGAAGCGCCCCCGGTACAGGGTGGCGAGATCCGCCACGATGGAGAGGCCGAGCCCGGAGCCGGGCTTCGACTCGTCCAGGCGCCGGCCCCGGCCGAGCACGGCCTGGCGGGCCTCCGGGGGCAGGCCCGGGCCGTCATCCTCGATGGCGACCACGAGGTGGGGATAATCGTTCTGGGCCACCGCCTCGGCGCGGATCGCCACCCGGCCATGGGCCCATTTCGAGGCGTTGTCGACGAGGTTGCCGACCATCTCCTCGAAATCCTGGCGCTCGCCCCGGAAGCGCAGGCCGGGGGGAACATGGACGTCGTAGGCGATGTCCTTGTCCCGGTAGATCTTGCCGAACGTGCGCACGAGGCCCGCCAGGGCCGGCTCGACCTCGGTCGAGGTGCCGAGGGTTCCGGCCAAAGCGGCAGCGCGGGCGCGGTCGAGATGGTAGTTCACCTGATCGCGCATCACCGCGGCCTGCTCGCGGATTTTTTGGGACAGCTCCTCGGGGGCGTCCGAGGCGCCGACCTCGTTGACGATGATCGAGAGCGGCGTCTTCAGCGCGTGGGCGAGGTTGCCGACCTGGGTGCGGGCGCGCTCCAGGATCTCCCGGTTGGTCTCGATCAGGAGGTTCACCTCGCCGGTGAGCGGGGCGATGTCGCGCGGGTAGGTGCCGGTGATGCGGTCGGCCTCGCCCCGGCGGACGGCGCCGAGCGCGGCGCGCATCTTCTTCAGGGGCGCCAGGCCGAACCGGATCTGCAGCAGGGTGGTGATCGCCAGCGACAGGCCGAGCAGCCCGAACGTGATGGTCAGCGAGTTCCGGAAGCGGTCGACGTCGTTGACGATCTCGTCGGCCGGCCCGGCCACCCGCACGGTGTAGCGGCCCTCCTCGCCGAGATCGACGTCGCGCTCCATGATGCGCAGCAGCCGCCCATCCTGGCCCTTGCCGTAGCCCTGGCGGATCTGCCCGACCCCGACCTTGCCGTCGGAATCGGTGGCCGGCCCCAGCGGCACGCCGACCAGCGAGCGGGAGGTGCGCAGGTCCCGGGGCTTCGCGTCGGGCTTGCCGACCTGCCAGTACCAGCCGGACAGGGGCAGGTCGAAGCGCGGATCGCCCAGCGCGAAGCTGCGGCTCTCGGGGTCGTTGGGCGAGACGAGATCGGTGGCGAGGTTGTTGGTGAAGACCAGGAGCCGGCTGTCGAAGGCGCGCTCGGTGTTCTCCCGGTACAGGGTGGTGAGGATCCAGGCCGCGATCAGCAGGATCGCCGAGCTCGACAGGAACGCCGACACGGCCAGCCGCACCGCGATGGAGCGGCGGCGCAGGGAGAAGAGACCGATCAGGGTTTTCATCGGCCCAATGCTGGCTGGGGAAGTGATGGCCTAGTCCCGCTTGATCGGTTCACGCACCGCCTCGCGTGCGATTACGCCGCGCAGATCGTCGCCGATGCGGCGAACGTCACCCCGCAGGGCCTCGGCCTCGTCGCGATGCGGATACCGGATTGGGTCGTATCCGAAGGACCAGAAGGACGCCAAGGCATCCAGGCCCGTCCACGACTTGAACCGGCGTGCCCGCGACGCCGGACCGGGTCTGTCGGCAGGTGTCATGGCGGGAGGCAGATCCGTGAGGCGCAGACTGGCCTCATGTAGAACGATTGACGACAGCGCGACAACAACCGCACGCTTGGAGTCCGTTCGACCGCCCGATGCCGGTCGAAGGATGGGTCCGACCACGGAGATCCCAATCTCCCACCTCATCCTGAGGTGCGAGCGAAGCGAGCCTCGAAGGAGCCCTCCAGGGATCACGCGGCCGGCTGGAGGGCTCCTTCGAGGCCTCCGCTGCGCTTCGGCACCTCAGGATGAGGGAGTGGATTGGAAAGACCGGTCGACTGGCGCTCAAACAGGACTGCGGTGGCGCGTTCTGCTTGGGCCTAGCATCGCCATGAGCGCGCGCGCGCAACAGCCTGCCTGGGCCCCCTCTGAAGGTGCCGGCGGCGTATCAAGGGCGTCCGTGAGGGCATCAAAAGCCGTGCTCGATAGCAGCACGAGATGCGGATCATTCACCGCCTGACGATGACCGCCGACAGGCGCAGGCATGGCCTTTCCACCGCCGACGCGGCCGCTGACGAACGGCTTCACGGGTAGCGGCCGATTGGTTCTATCTTTGACCGGTCGCTTGTTCATGGGACTCACGGCCCAAGAGTGTAGCGCGTGTCCCATCCGTTTGCACCTGAGTGCGAGGTTCATAGAACACCTCGCCCCGCATCAGCGGCCGCGCGGTGCGGAAGAACGAGCCGCGTTCCGCCCGCCATCCGTCGCCGTCCCGCGCCACGGTGGCGTCGGCGGTGAGGATGCCCGAGGGCATGCCGACCCGGAGCGCCGCGTCGCCGGTGGCGCGGGCGGCCTCGTGGACCAGACTGCCCGCGATCCGGGCGGCCACCGCGAGGCACAGGGTGGCGGTGAGCGGCAGCGCCTGGTGCGGCACGCCGTTCGAGATCACCCGGGCGGTCAGGTCGATGTCCGCGGCGCGGATCGCCGCCCCGGACAGGCTTGAGGAATCCTGCGGTGGCGCGACCAGGCCGACGAAGGGCACGTGGACGATCCGTGCGGCGGCATCGGGATCGGGGGCGATGCCCATCGCCACGGAGGCGGCCAGGCGGATCCGCGACAGCCGGTCGAGGAGGCCGGGCACCGCCTCCAGGGCGGCGGGCAGTTCGGTGCCGGTGAGGCCCAGATCGGCGGCGAGGACGAACACGCAGGCATTGGCCGCGTCCACCAGCGAGGCCTCGACCGGGCCGAGGCCCGGCACGTCGAGGGTCTGCCGGACGGCGCCGGTGGGCAGCAGATTTCCGGTGGTGGCGCCGCCCGGATCGACGAAATCGAGGCGGATCGGCGCACCCGTGCCGGTGACGCCGGGGATCGCCAGGTCGCCGCGATAGATGGCACGGCCGCCCCGGACCTCGAAGCCGGCCTCGATCCGCTTGCGCGTATTGGTGTTGAAGATCCGTAAGCACACCGGGCCGTCGGCGACCTCCACCAGCCCCTCGTCCACCGCGAACGGCCCAACCGCCGAGAGCATGTTGCCGCAATTGCCCGACAGGTCGATCCGCCCGTCGCGGACCACCACCTGCACGAAGGTGTAGTCGATGTCGGCGTCCGGCCGGGTCGAGGGCTCGACGATGCAGATCTTCGAGACCGAGGAGACGCCCCCGCCCATGCCATTGAGCTGGCGCCCGAACGGGTCGGGGCTGTCCATCGCGGAGAGGAAGGCCGGCTCCCAGGCGGCGATGTCCCCCGGCACGTCCCGGCGATGCAGCATCAGCGCCTTGCTGGTGCCCCCGCGCATGAACACGGCCGGCAGCGTGCCGGGGGTCGGCACCCCGGTCACACCCGGGCCGGCGGCTGGTTCGGGTCCACCAGGTAACCCAGCCCGCGCACGGTCTGGATCAGGTCGACTGCGAGCTTCTTGCGCAGCCGCCCGACGAACACCTCGATGGTGTTCGAATCCCGGTCGAAATCCTGGTCGTAGAGGTGCTCGGTCAGCTCGGCCCGGGAGACCACCCGGCCGGTATGGTGCATCAGGTAGGAGAGCAGCCGGTATTCGTGGCTGGTGAGCTTCACCTGGGCGCCGTCGACGAACACCTTGCCGGAGCGGGTGTCGAGGGTGACGGGGCCGCAGGCGATCTGGCTGGAGGCGTGGCCGGCCGCCCGGCGCAGGAGCGCCCGGACCCGGGCCATCAGCTCTTCCATGTGGAACGGCTTGGTCACGTAATCGTCGGCGCCGGCATCGAAGCCATCGACCTTGTCGGACCAGCGGTCCCGGGCGGTGAGGATGATCACCGGCGTCTTCACCCCGGCCCGGCGCCATTTCTGCAGCACCGAGACGCCGTCGGCCTTGGGCAGGCCCATATCGAGGATGATCGCGTCGTAGGGCTCGCTCTCGCCGAGATAGCCGCCCTCCTCGCCGTCATAGGCCTTGTCGGCGACGTAGCCGGCCTCCTCCAGCGCAGCGACCACCTGCCGGTTGATGTCTCGGTCATCCTCCACGACGAGCAGTCGCACGGCTCACTCCATTCCGCTGCGGGTGTGAAGCCCGGTCAGTATTGGCCCGCCACCTTGCCGGTGCGGGCATCCACGATCACGTGCACGAAATGCCCGTCCCGGCGCAAGGCGGTGAGCATGTACACGAGGCCGTCCTCGTGGCGACAGAGGCTCGCGCGCTGGATCTCGGCCCGGGGGATCACCGTGCGGGCCGCCCGGATCGCCGCCACCGGGGCGATCACCCGGCGCTCGCCGACCTCCTCGCGCATGTCGGCCGGCGACAGGCAGGTCTCGATCCGCAGGGGCGTCGGATCCGCCACCGGGGCGGCCTGCGCGGCCGGCCCGTCATCGGCCATGGAGCCGAGGCCGCTGGCGGCGAGGGCCGCGGCGGTCAGGCTGATTGCAACGAGGGCGATGGCGTAGCGCATTGCCAGAAGATTGGCGCCGAGGGCACTGAATGCGCCCTGAATATGGAGCTGCAGGCCCGACGACGCGCGATCGGCGGACTGTCGGCTTCGTGGACATGGGAACGGTTTGATCGCGGACGGCATGGTGCCGGCACTACGGCCGACGGGCTTTTCGGGTTCCACCGTCCGGGCCGTGCCGCACAGGCGAATGTGGCGGCCGGCCCGAGGGCCTAGCGCGCGTCCCGGCATCCGGCCGGCGCGGCCGAGCGGAACAGGGCTGCCGGCGCGGCTGCGTGCGCGGCCAGGACGGCGTCGATCGACCAGGGCCGGTCCCCGAGCTGCGCGCCCATCTGAAGCATGATCGCGATCGAGACCGCCCCGGACAGGGCCAGCCAGATCCGGTCGAGGATCCGGTCCCACCGTCGGCTCATCGCGAACCTCCCGTGATCAGGGCCCAGAACGCCCGCAGGGCGGGCATGCGCTCGGTGAGCCAGGCGATCTGGTCCGAGAACCAGTGCGCGGCCGCCGCCGCGGTGACGAAGGCGAACAGGGTCGCGTGCTTGAGGCGCCGGAGGTAGCGGCGCAGCACCCGCCGCTCGACATGGGCGTCCACGAGTTCGTCGAGCACGGCCAGGCGCGGCTCGGTCTGGCGCGCGACATAGGCGTGCCAGAAGTGCGGAAACCGGATCGTCCGCGCGCGGCCACCGGGGTCGAACGCGCGCTCGGGCGGGTGGCGTGGGGCCTGACGGACGGCGTTCATGGCTTCCTCCTTCCCCACGCCTGGAGTGACCTCAGGCCCGATGCGCCGCGTCCCGCTCCCTCAGTTCCTTCAGCGACGGCGTGAGGACGTTGCCGACGCTGGCCTGCGGGTCGAGCGGCAGGGCCCGGAAGATCCGGGCGGCGACCCCTTCGGCTCCGCCCGCCTTCCGGACGACATGGGCCGGCGCGGTCGCCAGGACGTGCCGGGCGCCGGCCGTCACCACCGCCGAGCCGAGATCGACGCTCACGGTCCGGCCCCGCGCGGCACCGGCCACGGCGTTCTGGCCGTACTCGGCCCCGGCGCGGATCGCCGCCTCGACCCGCTCCCGGGTCAGCAGCGAGGCCGCCCAGGGCGCGACCCGGGCGATGCCGGCCGTCACGGCCGCGGCGGCGATGGGCACCAGCACCGCCGAGACCGGCTGCAGCAGGCCGACCAGCCAGTCGCCCCAGGGGATCGCCACGCCGCCCGTCGGGGCACCGGCCAGTGCCGGGGAAACGAGGGCCACGAACGGGATCGCGGCGCCGGCGAGCGCCAGCCCGGCACGGAAGAGGTGCGTCATGATCGATCTCCGGTGTTGCGCGCACGGCGGACCCGGCCGGCTCGGGATTCGGATGGCGGCGACGCGGCATCGCGCAGGACGGCGAGGGCCCGGCGGGCCCAGTCCAGCCGGCTCGCCAGCGCGACCACCCCCGGCCGCTCGAAGAGACGGCACACGATCTCGGTGGCGGCCTCGAGGGTCGGGGCCTGCCGCAGCGCGGCGAGCGCCGCCGCCTCGGTGGTGCGCAGCTCGGCGCAGAGGTAGCGGTACTGCGCATCGAGGGATGCGGGATCGAGTGCGTGCGCCCGGCACCAGGCCTCCATGGCCACGCGCCGGGGGCCCGTCCATTGCGCCAGACCCCAGCCGCCCCGGGACCCGGCCACCGAAGGGGCGACCTCCTGGAGATGGCGGAACCCGCCGCTCTCGTGGCCGAGATTGCCCAGGAGGCCCGCGGCCTGGAGGTCGGTGAGCCCGAGATCGCGCATCAGGCGCGGCCCGAGGCTCCGGCATCCGGCCGCGAAGGCGTCGCCCGGCCCCCGGGCCGGAAAGGTGGTTGCAGGCATGGGGGCTCTCCGGGCAGGGTCCGCGCGGCGCGGACGGGGGACACGTGGGACACGGACAGGACCGGCCGCTGGTGTTCATCGGCGATTCGATCACCGCCGGCTGGGGCGTCGCCCGGGCCGAGACGTTTGCGCGGCACGGGTTCACCGCCCGGGGCGTGCCGGGCCAGACGAGCGGGCAGATCCGCGCCCGGTTCCTGCGGGACGCGGCCGGCGCCCGGGGAATCCACCTGCTGTGCGGGATCAACGACATCGCCGAGATCGGCGGCCCGGTCCCGGACGGGGCGATCCGGGACAACATCGCCGCCATGGCGCGGCTCGCCTTCGAGGCCGGGCTGCCGCTCTGGATCGGCACCGTGATGCCAAGCGATTTCTGGGGGTGGCGCCCGGAGCTGCGGCCAGTGGCGCGCATCCACGCCCTGAACCGCTGGATCCGGGCGCATTGCGCCTCCAGCGCCGCGGCGCTGATCGACTACCACCCGCCGCTCGCGACCCCGTCAGGGGCGCTGCGGCCGGATCTCACCGAGGACGGCATCCACCTCAACGCCGCCGGCTACGCCGCAATCGAGCCGACGCTGCTGGCGGCTTTGGCGCCGGGAAATGATGGGTGAGGCAGGGCTCACGGACCCACAGGCCTATCGCGACGGCGACGTTTCGTCTCTCACGCCCCCTACGACATTCATAAATCAGCATGCACCGGACGCGGCGCGCCCCCTCTCCCGGGCGGGAGAGGGTTGGGGTGAGGGATACGCGCGATCCGGAAAGATCTCGCCCCTCACCCTGTCCCTCTCCCGCACGGGAGAGGGGACCGGAGCCCCATCCGGAAAACTGGGGATCCGGCAGTTCGGCATGCTGGAAGCGCGGACGATGCCGGAGCGGCGGTGATGGGGCGGCTCAGCGAGGGGCGCGCGCCCGGAATCGCCCTCACGACCCCAATCCCAACCAATACGCTGAGACATTGCCGGCGCCCGTGACCGTGCCGCCGGTCGTGCGGCGGTTGCGGAGGGTGAAGCCGGTGGCGGTCACGTCGCTGACTTGGCTGGCGTAGAGCGTGCCGGCATCCCGGGCGACCGGCTGCGTCCAGACGCCCAGGCAGGCGCTGGGGAAGGCCAACGCGAACGACAGCGAGACCTCCGCGTCCGTGCTCGTCGCGAGCCCCCATTGCAGGATCAGCCCGTTGGCGAGCCGGGCGTAGCCGTTCTGGGTCAGCGCCTGCGTGCCGAGCGCCAGCGGGGTGCCGTCGGCGCGCTGGTAGTGCCGCACGCACCATCGGCCGGCGCCGTCCGAGGTGGCGAGACAGGTGTCGTCGGCGGCCGTGACGATGTCGGCCCGGGTCGGCAGCGCCAGTTGCTCGGGATCGTGGACCAGGGTGGGGGCGCCGGAAAAGCGCACGAGCCGCTCCCGGTCGGCGCCGGTGCCGAAACGGGTGATCCGGGCCGTGCCGGTCACCAGCACCCGCCGCGTGCCGGCGCCGCCGAGATCCGTGGTCGCCGCCGAGGCCAGCACGGTCTCGGTGGAGGCGAAATCGATCCCGCCCTTCGCCGCGGAGGCGGTGAGCGCGGTGGCGAAGGCGGACCCGTCCGGAGAGACCTTCAGGGAGAAGTCGTCGCTGCCCAAAAGGCCCAGCAGGGCGCGGGCGGAATAGCCGGTCTGGAGGATCAGACCGGCATCCCGGGACGCGGCCTGCTTGTTCACCGACATCCGCATGTCGCCAGAACCCGGCGTCGCGTCGTCCCAGGTGAGCAGAGCCGCGTCGGACTTGACCGCGAGGCGGTTGGTGGCGTCCGCCCCGGTGTTGATGCCGAGCCGGCTGACGCTCTGGATCGCCGTGAGCGTCCGGCGGAAGCTGCCCCAGGCGGTCCCGTCGAACACGTAGAGGTCGGCCTCGTCGATCAGGTAGGCGAACCAGCCGGCCCGGGGCACGGCGCCGATCCAGACGCCGTCGGCGTAGCGCACCACCTGGCCGGCGAGCCCGGCCCAGGCGCCCCCCGGGTTCGATGCGACCACGAGGTAGCGGTCGCCCTCCGCGGGGTTCTGGGGCGGTGCGGTGAGGTCCTTGTCCAGGCAGGCGAGCTGGACCAGGGCGTCGAGGAGGCCGAGCGCCTCGTTGTGGGTGACGTGCTTCTGGGCCTGGCTCGCCGCGATCAGCGGCAGGCCGAGGCGGGGCGTGGCGTCGGTCATGGGGGCTCCGGGGGGGGTGCAATGCCGTCATCGCGAGCGCAGCGAAGCGACCCAGTGCAGCGCGCGATGACGATGCGTGGCGCGTCCCTAGGTTGCTTCGCTACGCTCGCAATGACGGTCAGGGCTTCGGTCCGAGCGGGGATCAGGCCGAGCGGACGGGAATGCGCGCGCGGGAGGCCGGCCCGGGGCCGGCCACGGCGCCGATCTGGGCCACGGCCACGTCGAGGCTGGTCTGCTTGCCGCCGAAATCGGCCGCCTCGTCGGCGTAGAGGACCTGCTGCGCCTCGGCCCGGACCCGGCGCAAGGGCGTGCCGGCGCCGGAGAAGACCGTGACCGCGTAGGCCTCCGGCTCGTCGAGGGGGATCTCGGCGGGCTCCCAGGCGTCGCCGTCCCGGCGCGCCCGGCGGATCCAGGTGAGCCGCACCCCCGACGCCTCCCGGCGCGCCCGCAGATGGACCAGCCGCAGGGGTCGCAAAGCCGCGAGCCCAGCCGTGGCGGCGAATTCCGAGAAGGCCGGATCGCCCAGGTCTCGCGCGGCCGGGCCGACCCGGTAGCGGAATCCGCGGCCGACCTCGTCCAGGCGCTCGACCAGGGGCACCACGGCGCCGTCGTTGAGCCGCACGATCAGGCTGCCCGCCGGGGTCGCCCGGACGGCCTGGGCCTCACTTCCGGCGAGCCCGCGCAGGAGCCCGGAGAGCCGGTAGGTGTCGGCACCGGTCAGCACCGCGTTGGCGGCGGACACCAGCTCCACGGCGCCGTCCGGCCCGACCAGCGCGAACAGGTTACCGCCCGCGAGCATCGCGGCCTCGCCGATGGCGCCGAGCGCCCCGCCCCGGCGCAGGGTGACGTCGAGCGGTACGCCCCGCTGCAGCCGCCAGAGCGGCCCGGCTGGCAGCGCCGTGAGGGTCCGGCCGAGACAGGCCGGGTAATCGACGAGGCCGTGGAGGGCGAGCGGCCCGGATCCTTCCGCCCGCCAGACGGCGGTCTCCTCAGGCCAGGGCTCGGCCGCCACCGCCAGGTATTGCAGCACCGTCGGGCTGCCGCGGTCCACCGGCAGGTCGAGCACCACGGCGAAGGGCGGCCCCGGAAAGGCCGGCGTCGGGCCGACCGGCAGGGCCGGGCTGCGGGGCAGGCCGCGCGCGGGCCCGCCCCGGGGCGGCACGCCGCTCGCCTCGATCCGCCGGCCGGTGGGCGCGTCGTCGATCCGGTCGATCCTGCACAAAACCGTCCCGCCCGGCACGTCGGCCGGCACCGCCAGCAGGTCGCCGGGCTCCAGTTCGACGCGGCGCGGGCTCAGGGTGAAGACCGCGCTGTCCCGGGCGGCGATCACCCGGTCGAGCATCGCCTCGGCGAGGCCGTCGCCGGTCTCCCGGCGGGTGACGATCGCCGCCTCGATCCGGGTCTCGCGCCGCCGCTCGCCCACCGGGCGGATCGCGGCGGCCGAGGCGCGGCGATAATCCGGGCTCTCGGATTCGGTCAGCCCGAGCTCGACCGAGCGCGGCAGGGCGCTCTCCTCGGCCCGGACCTGGCGCAGGATCGGCTTGTCCTCCGACAGCCGAACCAGATCGGCTTCGGCGAGCACCACCGGCCTGTCGCGACGGGGCCCGCGCAGGTGCAGGGTGCCGGCCACCGCTGAGACGTCGAGCCCGTAGATCTGCGCCAGGGTCTCTAACGCGGCGCGCGCCGAGAGCGGCCGGTCGATGACGTAGCCGTCGAGGAAGGCGGCGGCCTCCACGGCGACCGGTGCGTCGAAGCCGAAATCGGCCAGGATCTTCAGGACCAGCCGGTCGAGGTCGCAGCCCTCGATCCGTCCCGTGATCCAGTGGCCGACCCGCCAGTTGGCGGTGTCGGCCCAGACCGCCTGCACGGTCGGGAAGGCCGGGTAGGGCCGCGCATCCCAGGACCAGACGAAGATCGATCCCGGATCGACCATCCGGCCGCCATAGACCGGCGAGACCGGGTTGTCGGCCTCCGAAAACCCCACTGCGGCCGGATCGAACCGGGCGATCACCGCCTCGACGCCCCGCAGCTGGATCAGCTCGTCGCGCAGAGCCCGGGAATGCGGCGGGTAGGCGCCCTCGGCGGATTTCGGATCGGGGAAGACGTTGGGGCCGTTCGTACCCTTGTCCACCGCCGGCACCCCGACCTCGGTGAGCCAGATCGGCTTACCCTTGGGCACCCAGGCGGTAGCGCGGGTCTCGAGCCCGCCGTCGCGCTCGACATGCGGGTTCGACCACCAGCCGACCAGGTCCTTGGGCCGGTAGATCCACGGCTTGCCGGAGGCGCCATCCTGGATCGGCAGGCGCGCCTGGGCGTCGCGCCCGGCCGCGTCGGCATAGTACCAGTCGTAGGCCTCGCCGGAGGCACCCCGGGCCTTCAGGTAGGCGCGGTCGGCGATGTCGCCCGAGACCGCGAGGTCGGCATGGTCCGGCGTGTCGTGCCAGTCGGAGATCGGCGGATACCAGTCGATCCCGACGGCGCCGATATTCGGGTCGGCGAACAGGTCATCCAAGGGGAACCGGATCGTGGCGCCGCCGTCGCGGACATGGGCGCCGTACTCGGTCCAGTCCGCCCCGTAGACGAGCGTGACGCCGGTGCCCAAGCGGGACCGCAACTCCGCGGCGAGGCTTTTGAACGCCTGCACGGCCGGGTAGCCGGAGGCGCCGCGCACCTGGGTGAGGCCGACGAACTCGCTGCCGATCACGAAGCCGGCGATCCGCACGCCCCGCGCCGCCCATTGCGCCGCGAGGCCGGCGTAATGCAGCACCTCCGCGCGGTAGCCGTTGGCGAAAAAGTCCTGGACCTGCGCCTCCGCGGCGGCGGTGCCGTCCGGGCTGCCGGAGACGTCCGGGGCCGGGTCGCAGGTGATGCGCCCGCGCCAGGGATAGGCCGGCTGGGTCGCGCCAGGCACGCGCGGATCGGGCAGGCCGTTGCCTGCGGCCACGTCCATCATCACGAACGGGTAGAGCAGCACCTCGAGGCCGCGGGCCGCGAGATCGGCGACCAGCCGGGTCAGCCCGGCATCCGACGGGGTGCCGCCATAGGCGGGGGTGCCGTCCGGCAGGGTCGAGACCATTTCGGCCTTGTCGCGCGTGATCCCGGCGACGCTCCAGGCCTCCGGCATGGTGCGCTTGGCCCGGGTCTCGACCTTCGGCACCACCCGGCAGGAGCCGGCGCGCAGGTCGGTGCCGAACCACGTCGCCACCACGGCGACCCGGCGCAGGTTCGGGCACAGGGCCTGAAGAGCGTCGAGGGAGGCGGTGACGTCGGTGGCGCGCTGGAGCTGGTGCCGGTTGACCGCCTGCGTCCGGCCGAGACCGAGATCGACGGTGACGAGGTTCGGATCGAGGGCGAACTCGCCCGCCCCCGGGATCAGGTCGACGGCGCGGATCCGGTGGAACAGGCCGTTGACCGGGCGCACCACCTCGAAGGCGAATTGCGGGACGCGGTTGCCGAAATCGGCGAGCGGCAGGTTCTCGAACACCACGTAGGCGAGGCCGCGATAGGCCGGGGCGTTCTCGGTGCCTTCCTTCGCGACGATCAGCGGGTCCGGCGCCTGGTCCGGGCCGCCGGTATGGACCCGCAGGGTGATCCCGATCTGGTCGATCTCCTTGCCGTCCGCCCAGATCCGGCGGACCATGGCGATCTCGCCCTCGCACAGGCCCACCGCCAGGTTGGCGAAATAGGCGTAGCGGGTGCGTACGGTCTTCTGCCCGCCCGCGCCCTTGGAGGCGGACGCCGCGCGCTCCACCGTGGTGTTGGCGACCTCCCGGGCGCGCGTCGCCCAGATCAGGCTGCCGCCGATCTTCGCCCGCCCGTAGACCCGCGGGATGGGGTCGCCCTCCGTGGAGGACAGGCCGGCGACATCGGCGAGCCGCGGCCCCTCGACGAAGCGCGTGTGCCGCCCGAAGCCCGACAGCATCCCGTCGAGCCCCGCCCCCGCGGCCGCCCCGAGCACGCCCCCCACCACGGCCCCGATCGGCCCGCCCAGAGCGGTCCCGACCGCCGCGCCCGCCGTCGACAGGATCAGGGTGGCCATGGCGGGCTCCGGGGTGGGGGCGGGCGAGTTGTGGTGCGGCAGGCCAGATGGCGTTGCGTCGGCCGCATTCAGGCCGTTCGACACGCTGATCGCGACACGCGCCAAGACTTGATACGGTTGTCGATCAATTGCTCTGCGACTCGTCCCACGCCGT
>NZ_JAKSYL010000096.1 GCF_022829515.1 Methylobacterium sp. J-048 | reverse complement strand
CTGCGCGAGGCACTCGCCGCGGCAGCTGCGGCGATCGACGCCGAGGATGCGCAGCCCTGGATCATCACCGAGGCGGGCGATGTGCTCTCGCCGCGCTGGATCCGGGCGAACAGCCAGTCTCGCGCGTTGCAGTGATCTGAGCGTTCGCAAGCGGTGAGATCCGGGCGGGGCCCGCTCAGCACCCGATGCAGATGTCGTGGACGACGTGCTCCCGGCGGGGACCGGTGCGCTGGTTGGGAAGCCACCCCTCCGTCGACGGAAAACCGCTGCCGAGGGACGGGTACCGCCGCCGGCCGCCAGCCGGATCGGCGATCGTCGGAGGGGGCGCAGGCGCGGCTGCTTCGGGCGGAGGCGCCGGGTTCGGCGTGCTGTTGGCCATGCCGGGACCGGGGAGGGGCATCACCATTCCCTGCGCCGGTGGGATCGAAGCAAATTCCCCTGCTCGCACCGGCGAGGCCAAGCAAACCAGGACGACGAGGATCAGCCGACACGGCACCGGCATCAGGTTCCCTCCGCGGATGCCCGCTCGCTGATAACCGGCGCGCGGTCACGCGCCGGCCGGGTGGATGTTCAGAGTGCCGCGCGCGCCGACGCAGAACCAGTACCCACTTCGGGGATGAAAACGTCAGTAAGCCCGGCCGTAGAACGGCTTCGATTCCGGACGATAGCGGTCGCCGACCGGCCAGGTATAGGGCTGATCCTTGCCGGTACGCAGGTCAGAACCGAATTTCGGCGCGTTGAACCCGATGCCGTGAAGACGTCCGGCATGGCCCCTGGCGCCCTGGCCGGCGGAACCGGCATCGCGTGCCAAAGCCACGCTCGACATCCCCACGACGAGAACAGCCGCCAGCGAAACGCGACCCAACCCCAAGGCTTTCTGCATCGTCGCCTCCTGTCCCGGACGAAGTGCCGGAACACAAGGAACGGCAGCGCTTCGGTGGGGTTCCGCCTGGCGCAGCCGCGTCGTCAGAAGGTGTTTGCCCCGCCAAAGCACGCCACGGCCAACGGCCCCGTGCAGGTCGTATCGGCCTGGGCGGTCCCGGCCGCGATGCCGGCGCCGCCGACCGAGCCGCCGCCGCTACGGGCCGTGCTGCCGGCCGCCTCAAGTGCCGTGGCCGCGTTCGCGCCGCCCGCGATCCCGGCGCCGCCGACCGAGCCGCCGCCGCTGGCGGTGGGTATCGCGGACACAGCCGAACTGACGTTCAGCTCGGTCGACCTGGCGCTGATTCCCGCGCCGCCGCTGAAACCGCTGGCCCCGGACGAAGCCACCGACGAGGCCGAATTGGCGTTCGTGTTCAGGCTGGTGGCGACGGCCGAGCCGCTATTTCCGCCCGTGCCGAACGACGAGAAGGCGTTACCCGAGATCGATCCGATCGCCGAGTTCGACGACGTGTTGAAGCCGCTGCGCGTCCCGGTGGCGCCGATCGTGCTGCCGGTCGTACTCGAGCTGGAAGTGGCGGTCGTTCCGGTGATGCCGGCACCGCCGGTCGTCCCGGATCCCGTCAGTCCGAGCCGGCTCGTGCTGGCGCTCGTGGAGGTCGGCGGCGCGATGCTGCCGCTTCCGGAGCTTCCCCCGCCGAAGCTGAGCTGTCCCGCATTCACGAGGCCGCCTTGAGCCGAGAGGATCGGAAACGGGCCGGTGGTGGATCCGCCGCCGAGGCTGAGCTGTCCGGGATTGGCGATCGCCGTGATCGGCACCAGCGAAGCCGCCGAGGGCACGGTCGCGGTGGCGGGCAGGTTCTGCGCCCCGGCCGAGGTAGCGAACGGGAGCAGCAGGGCGGCGGCGAGGATAGCCCGCATGGCAGGGGATTCCACAAGAGAGTGTGTCCCCAGCCAACCGCGCCGATTCAGGCAGGTTCCGTCCTCAGTCGATCGCTGAAAATCCTGGATTCCAAAGGTCTTCGACCTTTCGCGGGTGCAGGGCAGAGCCCTGCGTCGAGCGAAGCTCGATGCCATCGGGGCTCTGCCCCGATACCCCGCCAAAGGGCTGAGCCCTTTGCGATCCCGCTTCTTTGCCGAGATGGATCCGCTATCAGGCTGCCCGGACCCAGACCGCGGTGTCGTGGAAGGTGGCGCCGTCGTTGGGGGCCGCCGGGGTGTCGCCGATCAGCGCGTTGATGCCGCGCCCGCCCGAGAAAGAAGCGGCCGGCCACAGGCTCTCGACCACGACGATCCCGGGCGGCTGCCCCTCGGCGAGGCGGGCATGCAGCCGGACCTGGCCGCGGGTGTTGCCGATCTCCACCGCATCCCCGGTGGCGATCCCGAGGCGGGCGCCGTCCGCCGGATGGAGCAGGCAGGTCGGGCGGCCCTCGCGCCGGATCGATTCCGGGCTGTTGGTGAAGGTGGTGTTGAGGAACTGGCGGGCCGGCGGCGCCACCATCCGGAACGGCCGCTCGGCATCGGCTGGCTCAGACACCGCCCAATGGTCGGGCAGGGCCGGCATGCCGACGGCGCGCGGCCCGAGCGCCGGCCAGTCCGGGCCGAACCGGAAGCGCCCATCCGGATGGCCGAAGCCGGTGAGGAAGTGGCTGTCGGCGAAGCTCGGCTGCGCGTCGATCCAGCGCTCCTGCTTGAGCCGGTCGAGGCCGCCCCAGCCGGAGCGGGCCAGGGTGGCGTCGGCGAGGTCCCGGGCGCTCAAGGCGAAGCCCGCATGCGCGGCCCCCAGTCGCGCGGCGAGGGCGGCGATCAGGTCGTGGTTGGAGCGGCACTCCCCCGGCGGCTCCAGCAGCGCCGGCCCCGACTGGATGTGGCTGTGGCCGCCGGCCCCGTAGATGTCGTCGTGCTCCAGGAAGGTGGTGGCCGGCAGCACCAGATCGGCGAGCGCTGCCGTCTCGGTCATGAACTGCTCGTGCACGGCCACGAACACGTCCGGTCGCATCAGGCCGGCGCGCACGCGGTTGCTGTCCGGGGCCGAGGCCGCGGGGTTCGCCGACTGGATCAGCATGGCCCGCACCGGCGGTCCGCCCTGCAGGGCGTCCGCATCGTCGGCCAGGATCGCGCCGATCCGGCTCATGTCGAGCTCGCGCACCCCCGGGGCCTTGGCGTCGAGGCCCTCGGTAAGGGTCTTGTCCCAGTTGAAGATCGCGGCGTTCTGCCAGAGGGCGCCGCCGCCCTCGTGCTGCCAGGCGCCGGTCACGGTGGGCAGGCAGGTCACCGCGTGCAGGTTGACCGCACCGTTGCGCGTGCGGGTGAAGCCGAAGCCGCAGCGGATGTAGCTGCGCGGCGTCGAGCCGTAGAGCGCCGCGAAGGCCTCGATCTCGGCGACCGTGAGGCCGGTGATCGCGGCCGCCCATGCGGGGGTGCGGGTAGCGAGATGCGCCTCCAGGGTCGCCGTGTCCTCGGCATGAGCCGCCAGATAGGCGCGGTCGGCATAGCCATCGCGGAACAGTACGTGGAGCACCGCGCAGGCCAGCGCCCCGTCGGTGCCGGGCCGGGGCGCGAGGTGGAGGTCGGCCGCCGCCGCGGTGCCGGTGCGGTAGGGATCGATCACCACCAGCTTGGCGCCACGCGTCTTGCGGGCCCGGCTGATGTGGCTCATCGCGTTGACCTGGGTGCTCACCGGGTTGCCGCCCCAGACCACGATCAGGTCGGAGAGCGCCATTTCCCGGGGGTCCGGGCCGGCGACGCGGCCGACCCCGGCGGTCCAGCCGGCAATGGCGATGGCGGTGCAGATGGTGCGCTTGCGCCGGGAATAGCCCATCACGTGGGTCAACCGGTGGATGCTGTCGCGCTGGACGAGGCCCATCGTGCCGCCGGAATTGTACGGCCAGACCGCCTGGGAACCGTGGTGTTCGGCGGCTTCGGTGAAGGCGCCGGCCAGGCGGTCGAGGGCCGCGTCCCAGGAGATCGGCCGCCACGCACCGCTGCCCTTGGGGCCAACCCGTTCCAGCGGCTGCAGAATCCGGTCCGGATGGTGGACCCGCTCGCCGTAGCGGCTGACCTTCGCGCAGATCACCCCGGCGGTGTAGGGGTTGTCGCCGCCCTTCACCGAGACGACGCGGCCGTCCGCCACCTGCACGTCGAGGCTGCAGGCGGAAGGGCAATCGTGCGGGCAGACGGTCCGGGCCAAGCGACGAACTCCGTGGTGGTGTCTCGCGGTGGTCGCGGCGATGATGCAAGGGCCGTGCATTTTTGCGGCCAAACCACGCGAAGATTACGGTTTTTGCCCGCCGCCGAACCGCTTGCCGCGAAGATTGAGGCCTTCATCCTGCCGGATTGGCGGTATGGTCTCGCGGTCCGGATTCCATTTAACCCACGACTGTGCCTTTGCCCGAAATGTTCGCTCAAGGCTTGCGCCGCGCCGGCTGGCTCGCCGGGCTGCCGGCGCTCGCGCTGATCTGGGCGAGCGCGACCCTCTACGCCGCCCCGCAGATCGCCGACGCCATCGAGGCCGAAGGGGCGCGCGTCGCGTCCGGCACCGCCACCGGAACCGGCGAGCCCTGGTTGCGGCTGGAGGCGCGGGGACGCGACCTCGGGGCGGCGGGCGAGGCACCCGATGTCGGCGAGCGCGAGACCGTGCTGGCGAAGCTCGCCGCCCTGGACGGACCCCGGCGGATCGTCCCGGAGGTCGGGCTGGTGGAGACGGCCTCGCCGTTCCAGTGGGCGGCGATCCGGACCGGCACCGCCCGGGTGGCGCTGGAGGGCAGCCGCCCGGCGGAGATCGGACGGCGGGCACTGGAGGCGCGGGTCACCGGGGCGCTGGCGCCCGGGACCCATCTCGACGACACCGCCCGGGCGGCCCGGGGCGCGCCCCCGGATTTTCCGAGCGCGGCGGCCTTTCTCGCGGCGCGGCTGTCCGGACTCGCCAAGGGCGGCCGGGCGGCGCTCAGCGACACCGTGCTCAGCCTGTCCGGCGAGGCCCTGGACGTACCGGCCTACGAGGCACTGCGGGCCGCCCTGTCGGACCCGCCAGCGGGGTTCAGCGTCGGGCGGATCGAGATCGTGCCGCCCGCGGTGGCGCAGTACCGGTTCGCGGTGGAGAAGTCGGCCCGGGGGATCGTGCTCGACGGCTTCGCGCCCTCGGCGGCGGACCGGGAGGCGGCCCTGCGCGCCGCCGCGGAAGCCGTGCCCGGCAGCAGCGTGCAGGACCGGCTGCTCACCGCACGGGGGCTCGACCCGGCGATCGACCCCAAAACCCTGATCGGCTTCGCGTTCAAGCTCGCCGAGCTGATCCAGTCCGGCACCGTCGCCTTCGCGGACGACGCGATCTCGGTCACCGGCGACGCCATCGACGCCCAGGCCATCCCCGACGCCGCCGCCCTGATGCGCGAGGCCCGGCCGGCCGGCGTGAAGCCCGGCCCGGTAACGCTGGCGGCCCGGCCGCTCTCGCCCTACCGGGTGGCGATCCGCCGGACCCCGGAGGCGGTCACGCTCACCGGCCACCTGCCCGACGAAGCCACGCGGGAGCGGGTGCTCGCCGCCCTGCGCCCGCGCCTGTTCCGCGAGCCGGTGATCGACCGGACGCGGCTCGCCGACGGCGCCCCGCCGGATCTCGGAACCGCTCTGGCGGCCGCCGCCCCCCTGGTGGTGAACCTCGCGACCGGGGAAATGTCGGTGTCGGACCGGGTGCTGACGCTGACCGGCGAGAGCCTCTACCGCGAGGCTGCGTCCCGGACGCCGGACAGGCTGGCCGAGGTGCTGCCCCCCGGCTGGACCGGTCAGGCCACAATCTCCGCGCGCCAGCCCGCCGAGACCCGCGACCCGGCCGCCTGCCGGGCCGAGGCCGCCGCGACGATCGCCGGCGCGTCTCTGCGCTTCCCGGCCGGCGGCGCGACCCTGACGCCGGCGTTCTACCCCGTGCTCGACGCCCTGGCGGCCCTGGCCAAGGCCTGCCCGACCTTACGCATCGCAGTCTCGGCGCCGGCCGACCCGGCGAAGGCGAAGGCCGCCCCGGCGGCCGGGGAGGGGGCCGCCGCCGAGGTCCCGCCGACCTCGATGGCCGCCACCGCCCACAATGAGGCCCCGACGGCGACCGGCTCGGCCAAGGAGCCGGTGAAGGCGGGCGCCAAGGAGCCCACCAAGGCACCGCCGAAGCCCGCCCCGAAGGCGCAGGCCGAGGCCGGGACACACGCGGCCCCGAAGAAGCCCGAGACCGCCAAAGGCACGGACAACAAGTCCGCCGCCTCCAAGGCCGCGCCGGCCCAGAAAGCCGCGAAACAACCGCCGCCGAAGGAGGCCACGGACGACCCGCCCCTCGACCTGCCGCGGCTGCGCGCGCAGGCCGTCATCGAGTATCTGCTCCAGGCCGGGATCCGGCCCGAGCAGGTCGCCGCCGGGCCGGACGCGCCCGCCGGCCCCGTCCTCCTCGCGCTGCTGCCGTGACGCCCAAGCCGCGCCCGCGCCGGTTTGCGCCTATGATCGCCGCCATCCCGTCAATGCGAGCACAGCGAAGCCATCCGGCGCAGCGCGCGATCTCAGCCTGTGGCGGATCCCTGGGTCGCTTCGCTGCGCGCGCGATGACGGCGCGGGCCAAGAGGCCGAGCCATTCGAACGGAACCCGTATGAGACCGCCCCATATCCCGCTCTTCGCCCCGCGTCTCGAGAGGCAGGCGTGGATCGGAGGCCCGGATCGAACGGGCGCCGGGGAGGCCGGACAGCCGTGACGCTGCTGCTCGCCGGATTCTGGCCCGGGCTCGCCGGGGCTGCCGCGCTCGGCCTGCTGGTCGGGGCGCTGGCGGGCTGGCCGGCCCGGCCGACGGTGCCGCTGGCCCTGTGCGGGCTCGCGGCGCTGCTGGCCGGGATCGCGGTCGCCGGGATCGTGCCAGGGCTGCCCGGCCTGTGGCTGGAGGGCGCCGGCCTGATCCTGCCGCCCTACCTCGCCGGCTGCGCCCTCGGCGCCCTGGGCCGCCGCCTGGCCACGCGTCCCTGACGCCGCGGCGCGCGGCCGAACGGGAACTGGTCCGCCCCCCGGCGACGTTGCTTCTGCGAGAATGGCCCATGGGGCCTACAACCAGAAGAGGCGATCCGATGCCGAACCTGACGCGCTCCGCCCGACGCTACGCCCTCCGCCTGCCGCGCCCCCGGGCCGGCGCCGCCGCCACCGGCCTGTTCCTGGCCGCCCTGGCGCTGTCCGCCGCCACGGTCCCTCTGGCCGAGCCGACGACGGCCGGCACCGCGCAGGCCTCGCTGGCGCGCTGAGGATCGACGGAGAGGGTGGGCTGCGATGTTCACACATTGCTGCCGGGTGTGGGCCAGAGCCAGCCCCAAGCGCGTTTCCCTCCCCCCTCTGCGGGGGAGGGTGGACCGGCCGTCAGGCCGGGTCGGGAGAGGGGAACCCGGCTGCAGGAATGGGCGCGACCGGCGTGACGGGCGAAGGCCGGTTGTGCGCCGTTGCTCCCCGCTGCCGACCCCCTTTCGGGGGCCACGGTCCCCCGCAGGGGGGGCGAGGGAATGCCGCGGCGCCTCCCGTGCAGTCTGCATAGCCAATGAGTGCGTCGGCAAGCCCCCACGGGCGCGGGGCCCCGCGCCATAGCCGTCGAT
>NZ_JAKSYL010000090.1 GCF_022829515.1 Methylobacterium sp. J-048 | reverse complement strand
GCCGGTGTTCACCTGGACCGGCGCCTATTTCGGTATCAACGCCGGCTACGCCTTCGACGCCAGCAGCCGCTCCAACAACTCGACCTTCGTCGTGCCGGGCGGTGTCGGCCTGACCAGCGGCCCGGCCGCCGTCGCCACCTTCCGCAACCGCAGCCAGGACGGCTTCTCCGGCGGCGCCCAGGTCGGCTACAACTACCAGTTCACCCCGGGCTCGGGCGTGGTCGTCGGCATCGAGGCCGATGCCCAGTACCTCGACTTCGGCCGCGACCGGAACAACGCCTTCGTCAGCGGCGGCGCGATCGCGCCCGGCCTGACCCTCAACGACCCGCGCGGCCTGGCCAGCCTCGACTACTTCGGCACCGTGCGCGGCCGCCTCGGCTACGCCTTCGACCGGACCCTCGTGTACGGCACCGGCGGCTTCGCCTACGGCTCGGGCAGCGCCGACCGCTCCTTCGGCGGCTATGCCGGCAACGACAGCTTCCGCACCGGCTACGCCGTCGGCGGCGGCATCGAGTATGCGCTCCCCACCGACTCGTTCCTGAACTTCTTCCGCTCCTCGGCGGTGACGTTCAAGGTCGAAGGCCTGTACGTCAACCTCGACCGCGGCACCCGCAACCAGGGCGTCCTGCTCGTCAACGCCGCCAACCTCGCCCCGGCCTACGTGACCCCGATCGGCCGCCGCGACGACGAGTTCGCCGTCGTCCGCGCTGGCCTGAACTACAAGTTCGGCTCGTACTAAGACCCGGGCTCGGTGCGTCCAACGCGCCGACCCGATTGCGACGGATGAAAAAGCCCGGCCGAGAGGTCGGGCTTTTTCACGTCCCGGTTGCGCCTCCTGGGCCTGGATGAAGTTTTCGCAACCTCCCCTGACAAAGCGTCACCGCACCCCCATGTCCTCTGCGGCCGTGCGGCGCGTTCGAGCCCGCGGGTACGACTCGAGGAGGAGAACTCCATGAATAGCGAAGAACGCGACGTCATCTCCGGCATCTTCCAGCGCCTGGAGCAGGCCCAGAGCCAGCCCCGCGACGCGGAGGCCGAGCGCTTCATCGCCGACAAGCTCCGCACGCAGCCCTACGCCCCCTACGCGATGGCGCAGCTGATCTACGTGCAGGAAGAGGCGATCAAGAGCCTGAACCAGCAGCTCGAGCAGGCCCGCAGCCAGGCTGCGCCGGCCCAGTCCTCGGGGGGCGGCGGGTTCCTGTCGAGCATCTTCGGCGGCGGCAGCAGCCAGCGCCAGGAGCCGCAGCCGGGCTATGGGCAGCAGCAGCGTCCTGCCGGCCAGCCCTGGGGCGGCGGTGGCGGCGCGCCGCAGGGCTATCCCCAGCAGGGTTACCCGCAGCAGCAGCCGGGCTACCCGCCGCAGCAGCAGGGTGGTCCGTGGGGCGGCCAGCCGCAGGCTCCGGCCCGGGGCGGCGGCTTCATGGCGACCGCGCTTCCGATGGCGGCCGGCGCGGCCGGCGGCATGCTGCTCGGCAGCGCCCTGTCGAACGCCTTCGCCGGCGGCCATTCGAGCCTCGGCAGCGCCGCTGCGGCGGGCCTCGGCGGCGGCGGTGAGACGGTCGTGAACAACTATTACGGCGACGGCGGCAACCAGGATCTCGGTTCGGCCCTCGACGGCGGTGGTGGCGGCGGCAGCGACTTTCAGGATGCCAGCTTCAGCGATCCGTCGAGCGATTTCGGCGGCGATCTCGGTGGCGGCGACGACAGCGACTGGACCTGATCTCTGACAGCTGCTCGAATCCCGGCTCGGTCGCGCTCACGCGCGGCCGAGCTTTCTTGTTTCTGATCGGCCGCATTCGTCAGGTAGCCTGATTCCGCCCAGCTGCCGGTCCACGAAAAGCCTGGGCGGCATGGCGTTCGGGCAGCCGGTCGCCCTGTCCGAACAGCTTGTGCCGGTACGACCCGTCCGCGTAGGCGGTCTTGTAGAGGCCCCGATCCTGCAGCTCGGGGATCACGATGTCGATGAAGTCGGCAAAGCTTTCCGGCACGACGATGCGGCTGAGGTTGAACCCGTCGACCTCGCCCTCCTCGATCCAGGCCTGGAGTTCGTCGGCGATCGAGACCGCATCGCCGGCCAGCACCGCGTAGCGCCCGCCGAGCTCCAGCTCAGCCAGGAGGTCGCGCTTGGTCAGACCCCGCTTGGCTGCGGCCGCGGTGGCGGATTGAATCGCGTTGCCGGGGCCGTAGGGAATCGGATCGTCGAGGCCATAGCGGGCGAAGTCGATCCCCGTCGAGGCGGAGAAATGCGCCAGGCCCGCCTCCGGGTTGGCGTAGCGCCGGTATTCGGCCCGTTTCTCCTCGGCCTCGGCCCGGCTGCGCCCTGGGATGACCGCCAGACCGACGAACACCTTCACGTCCTCCGGCCGGCGCCCGGCCGCCACCGCCTCGGCCCGGATCGCCCGGACGGCGTCGCGGGCCGCGCCCCGGTCGCGGGCGGAAATGAACACGCATTCGGCGTGGCGCCCCGCGAAGGCCCGGCCACGGCCCGACGCGCCGGCCTGGTAGAGGACCGGGGTCCGCTGCACCGACGGCTCCGACAGGTGATAGCCCTCGATAGCGAAGAATTCATCGTGGTGCGAGACCGGGCGGATATGGGCCGGATCGCTGAACACCCGCGCTGCCCGGTCGCGGCGCACGGCCGCGTCGTCCCAGCTGCCTTCCCAGAGCTTGTAGAGGACCTCCAGATATGCGTCGGCATAATCGTAGCGCCGGTCATGGGCGGGCAGGCTGCCGCCGCTCTGGCCGCGATGGGCGCTGTCGAGATAACCGGTCACGATGTTCCAGCCGATCCGGCCGCCGGTGAGGTGGTCGAGGGTCGAGAGCCGCCGGGCGAAGGTGTAGGGCGCCTCGGTGTGAACGTTGATCGTGACGCCGAAGCCGAGATGCTCCGTCACCGCCGCCATGGCCGGGACCAGCAGGCTCGGGTCGTTGACCGGGAGCTGCACCGCCTCGCGCGCGGTGACGTCGATGCCGCCGCCGTAGATGTCGTAGACGCCGCTGATGTCCGCGATGAACAGCCCGTCGAACAGGCCGCGCTCCAGGAGCTTCGCCTGGTCGGTCCAGTAGCGGAGGGTGTTGTATTCCGTCGAGCGGTCGCGCGGATGGGTCCACAGCCCGTGATTGATGTGGCCGACGCAGTTCATGTTGAACGCGTTCAGCCGGATCTGCTTCTTGGCGGCCATCAGAGCGCTCCATGCCGAGGCGGCAGCCGGCCGTCGAGGTGGTAGGCGCCGATCCAATGATACTTCCACCGCACGGGATCGTGCAGGGTGTGGGTGCGGACGTTGCGCCAGTAGCGGTCCAGCGCCTCGGCCCGACCGGTGGCGGAGGTGCCGCCGAGTTCGAGCAGCTTGTTGGCCGCGAGCAGTCCGGCCCGGTGGCTCGCCGCCCGGGCTTCCGCCACCGCCACGGAAGCCGCCGCGACGCTGTCCGCGTCGGGCTCGGCCTGCGCGGCATCGACGAAGCGGCCGGCCCGTTCCAGCAGGGCATCGGCCGCGGCGAGCCGCACCCGCACGTCGCCCAGCGCGTGGAGGGTCAGCGGGTCCTCGCTCGCCCGCGCAACCCCGGCATCGATCCAGGGCCGGGCCCGGTCCCGCACGAACGGCAGCGTCGCCGCGAAGGCCCCCTGCCCGATGCCGAGATCGATCCCGGCATGGAGGATCTGGGCGAAGGGGCCGATGGCGGTGGGGCGGTCCATCGAGGTCTGGAACGGCACCACCCAGTCCGGCTCCACCCGCACGCGCTCGAACAGGATCGAGCCCGAGCCGGTGATCCGCTGGCCGAACCCGTCCCAATCGTCTACCAACGTAACGCCGGGGGCGTCCCGGGGGATGAACACCAGATAGGCCACGGCGCGGCCGTCCTCCTCGGCATTCGCCATCACCGGGATGCGGTGGGCGAACAGCGAGCCGGTGCAGTAATACTTGCGCCCCTCGACGGTCCAGCCGGACGGATCGCGCACGAGCCGGGTGCGGCGGATATGGTCCCGCTGGCCGATCTCGGCGAGCGCGTTGCCGAAGCGCTCGCCCGCCAGGACCCGCCCGTAGAGGTCGCGCTTCTGCGCCTCGGTGCCGCCGTTGCGCAGCACTTCGAGGGCATAGAAGTGGTTCTGCGGGATCTGGCCGATCGACCCGTCCGCCGCCGCGATGATCGCGATCACCTGCGCGACCGTGGTGGCGCTCACGCCGGTGCCGCCGTAGTCCCGTGGCACCGTAATGGCCCAGAGGCCGGTCTCGGTGAAGCGCTCGATCTCCGGGAAGGGCAGCCGGCGGTCGAGGTCGCGCACGACCGCATCGGCGGCCAGTTCGGCGGCCAGGGTCCGGGCGGCAGCCAGGGCCGCGTCGTCGTCGGCGAGCACCGGCACCGGACGCGGCGGCTCGGGCAAACGCGTGAAGGCGGATTCGTGTGGCTGAAGCGGCATGGCCCTCAGTTCCACTGGTGCCGGGCGGGCAGCGCGCCGTTCAGGCTGTAATCCCCCAGCAGGTGGTACTTCCAGCGCACCGGATCGTGCAGGGTGTGCACCCGCGCGTCGCGCCAGAAGCGGCCGAGATTGTAGTTCGCGCGCGTCGCCGAGGCACCGGCGAGTTCCAGCAGCCGCTCGGAGGCTTCGAGCGCGACTTCGGTGGTGAGGATCTTGGCCTCGGCGACGGCGACTGAGGCCTCGGCCGAGCTCTGCGCGGTGATGGGTGCGGCGGCGATGCGATCCAGTGTCCGACCGGCCCGGGCGAGCACCTCCTCGGCGGCGTGCAGATCGACTTCCAGCCGCCCGACCTCGCCGAGGAGGTGGGGGTCCTCGGTGATGGTCTCGACGGTGAAGGGATAGGGCCGCGTCCGGGTACGCACGAAGTCCAGGGCGGCTTCGGTCGCCCCGCGGGCGATCCCGGCATCAATGGCCGCCTGCACGATTTGCGAGACCGGGCCGAACAGGGCCGGCCGCTCGGCCAGGGGCGCGAGCGCGATGGTCAGGCTGTCCTCGATCGGGGCATCCTCGAACACCACAGTGCCGCTCGCCGTGGTGCGCTGCCCGAACCCCTGCCAATCGTCCACGACCCGCACGCCCGGGGCGTCGCGGCGTGCCCAGACCAGCAGCGGCCGGCCGTCCGGGTCCACGGCGCGGGTCGGGATCCAGTAGGCGAACAGGGCACCGGTGGAATAGAAGCGCCGGCCGTTGAGACGGTTGCCCTCCGGCCCTTTAGCGAGCCGCGTCTCCACCTGGGTGATCGCCTTGCCGTTGCGGGACGGCCCGGCATTGCCGATCCGATGGCCGGCGAGCACGGCGCCGTAGATCTGCGCCTGCTGGTCGGGACTCGCTGCCGCCCGAATCAGCGCCAGCACGCCGAACTGGCTCTGCGGGATCTGCGCGGCCGAGCCGTCGGCGGCGGCCAGGATCGCGAACACCTCGGCCAGCGTCGCGTGCGCCACATCGGCGCCGCCATAGGCCCGCGGCACGGTGATGCCGCCGAGGCCGCTCGCGGTGAACGCCTCGATCTCGGCCCAAGGCAGGCGCCGTTCGCGGTCGCGCTCGGCGGCACCGTCGGCGAAGCGCGCGGCAACCGTCCGGGCGACCGCGACCGCCTCCGCATCGGTGCGGATCCGGTGCGGGCGTGTGGGCGGCAGCGGGTGCCTCTCCTCGGGACCGTCGACCCGGTCGTCGGCGCGGGGCTGGGTCATGGTCGGATCACCTCGAACGGAAACGGGCGGCCCGTAAGGGGGCCGCAGGCGGATGGCCCGATGCGGGACCGTCAACGGGCGCGCAGCCGCCGCACCGCGAGGTCGCCCGTGAACTGGACCAGGCAGACCAGCGCGATCAGAACCGCGATCACCGCTGCCATCACGGTGGTGTCGAAGCGCTGGTAGCCGTACCGGATCGCGACATCGCCGAGGCCGCCGGCGCCGACCGCACCGGCCATCGCGGAGGCGCCGATCATCGACACGACCGTGATGGTGAAGCCGCCCAGGATCCCCGGCAGCGCTTCGGGCAGGAGCACGTGGAGCAGGATGTGCCGGCGCCGGCAGCCGATGGATTGCGCCGCCTCGATCAGCCCGGCATCGACCTCGCGCAGCGAAACTTCGGCGATCCGCGCGAAGAACGGCGTCGCGCTGACCGAGAGCGGGACGATCGCCGCCCAGACGCCGATGGTGGTGCCGGTCACCAGGCGGGTGAACGGGATCAGCGCCACCAGCAGGACGATGAACGGCACGGCGCGGAAGCCGTTGACGATCGTCCCGACCACCCGGTTGGCCTTCGGTGCCGGGAAGATCCCGCCGGGCTCCGAGGTGACGAGGAACAGCGCGAGCGGGATGCCGGCGAGCACCGCGATCCCGGCCGAGACGCCGACCATGACCAGCGTGTCGAGGAAGGCCTGCCAGAGGCGGTCAATCATCTGCGGCGACATACCCAATCCTCTCGATAGTCCCTCCGAGCCCGCGAAGCCTGTCTTCGGCGTCCGGCCCCGCCGCATCGACCGCGACCAGCATCCGGCCGACCGCGTGGCCCTGGATCCGCTCGATGCCAGCCTGGAGCAGCCGGACTGGCGCGCCGGCGGCCGCGGCTAGGGCCGACAGGTCGGGGGCAGCCTGACCGGCAAAGGTGATCGCGAGGACCGTTGCCGTCCCCGGCGTGGGGTGCGGCTGGAGCCGGGAGGCCAGATCCGCGGGCAGGCCGCGGCTCAGCGGTTCGAGGAGCGCCCGGGTGGTGGGATGTTCGGGGGCGCCGAACACCCGCCAGACCGGACCGGTCTCGACAACCCGGCCCGTCTCCAGCACCACCACGTCGCTGCAGATTTCCCGGATCACACTCATCTCGTGGGTGATCAGGATGATGGTGATCCCAAGCCGCCGGTTGATGTCGCGCAGCAGGTTCAGGATCGTCAGGGTCGTTTCCGGGTCGAGGGCCGAGGTCGCCTCGTCGCAGAGCAGGATTTCCGGGCGGCTGACGAGGGCGCGGGCGATGCCCACGCGCTGCTTCTGGCCGCCCGAGAGTCGGGACGGATAGGTGTCCGCCTTGCCCTCGAGCCCGACGAGGCGCAGCGCTTCATCGACCCGTGCGGCAATCTCCTGCTTCGGCAGGCCGGCGGCCTTGAGCGGCAGCGCCACGTTCCCGCGCACGGTCTTGGCCGAGAGCAGGTTGAAATGCTGGAAGATCATGCCGACGCGCCGACGCAGGGCCACGAGCCCGTCCGTATCCAGCGACTCGATCGGCTCGCCATCGACCAGCACGCGGCCGGATGTCGGATCCTCAAGCCGGTTGACCGTGCGCAGCAGACTCGACTTGCCCGCCCCCGAGCGGCCGATGATGCCAAAGATCGCGCCCGCCGGCACGTCGAGATCGACGCGATCGAGGGCCTGCACCGGGCCGGCGGCGGACAGGTAGGTCTTGGACACCGCCTCGAACCGCACGGTGCCCGCCGTCCGGGTCTCGGTCGCCTCCGCCACGGCGGGCGCGGCGGCGACGCTGGGCTGGTCCCGGGCGATCCAGCGGGCCGGAGCACGGAGGCTGTCGAACGCGAGGCCGGCCATCAGTTCTGCCACGCCAGCAGGTAGAGCTTGTCGCTGTTGGCAAAGGATTTGTGGATCTGCCGCTTCACGGCTTCCGAATTCTGGAAAATCTGCACGAACTTGGCGATGGTCGGATCGTCCTTGCGCGCCGCCGTGGTGACGAAGCTCACCGCGAAGAGCTTGTCCTCGATGCCGGTGTAGATGAGTCCGCTGGTCGGATCGAAGGTGCCGGCCGCGACGATGAAGTGCGGATAGCCCTGGGCCAGATCGACATCGCCGGTGATGCGGGCGAGCTGGGGCCCTTCGACCTCGGTGAATTTCAGCTTCTTCCGGTTCTCGGTGATATCGTCGAGGGTACCGAGGAAACCGACTTGGTCCTTCAGCTTGATCAGACCGGCCTTCTGAAGCAGCAGCAGGCCGCGGCCCTGGTTCACCGGATCGTTGGCGATCGCCACCGTGCCGCTCACGGGGATCGCATCGAAGCTCTTGTGCTTCAGGGAATAGAGCCCGAGGTTCTGCAGGATCCCGAGCCCGACGATCGCGAACTTGTAGCCCTTCTGCCTCTCTGCATTCTCCATGAAGGGGCGGTGCTGGAAGAAGTTCAGGTCGATGTCGCCCGCATCCAGCGTGACATTCGGCGTCGTCCAGTCGCTGAATTCGATGACCTTCACGTTGATGCCCTGGGCCTTGGCCTCGGCGGCGGCGACATTGACTGCGTCGGCATAGGCGCCCGGCACCACGCCGACCGTGAGCGTCTCCGCCCGGGCGGCCATCGCGCCGAGCGACAGGAAGGCGGCGGCAAGGAGAGGCAGGAATCTCATCGGGCGGAACTCTGGGATGGGGCGGCCTGCGGCAGCCAGGGTAGGGAATAGAGGCTCGGGTTGTGGGCGAAGGACGCGTCGATCCGCGCCCGCACCGCCGGCGAGGTCTGGTAGAGCGCGACGAACTTCGCGATCTCGGGATCGTCGGCGCGGTCGGCCCGGGTCACGAACCGGATGGCATAGGTGAGGTCGCCGATGCCGGAATAGATCAGCGCCTGACCGGCAATGTCGGCGCGGCCGGCATTGACGTAATGGGCCGGATAGCCCTGCGCGAGATCGACATCCGAGACGGCACGGACCAGTTGCGGCCCTTCGATCTCGACGAATTTCAGCTTTTTTGGGTTCGCTACGACATCGTCGAGGGTCGCCTTGGCGCTGATTCCGGCCTTGAGTTTGATGAGCCCTGCGGTTTCGAGGAGCGCCAAGCCCCGGCCCTGGTTCACCGGGTCGTTCGCCACCGCCACCTTGGCGCCGTCCGGCAGGGCGGCAAGGCTCGCATGCTTTTCCGAGTACAGGCCGATATTGGGCAGGATGCCGAGGGCGACGCTCTTCAACGGGAAGCCGGTCTCCTTGACGGCGTTGTCGAGGAAGGCCTGGTGCTGGAAGTAATTCACGTCGAGATCGCCGTTGGCGAGGGCTAGATTGGGCGTCGTCCAGTCGGTGAATTCGACCACCTCGACAGCGAGCCCCTGCGCCTTGGCCTCGGCCGCCGCGACGTGAACGGAGTCGGCCAGCGACCCGGGGGTCACGCCGATCTTCACCCGGGCGAGGGCCGGCGCGGCGCCGAGTGCGACCAGCAGCACGGCCGCCAGGATACGGAGTCCGGCGGCTGGCGGGCGGAGGGTTGAGCGCGGGTGCATGATGGTTTTCGACCTCACGGGACCCAGTGGTTGAAATCCCGCAGCCCAGGGGGGATAGGGCAGCCGTTTATCGAGAGCCCCCCACCATATCCCCGGCGTCCAAGCCTCCCATACGCAGTAGCTCAAGGAGAACCGGATGGGATCTGTTCGGGGCGATCGTTGCGACCGCGAGCTTGTGATCGCGCGTCGTAAACTAGACCAGAGCCGCAAAGTCGCGCATTCCAAAGATACTCAAATCTCGATGTAAATGCCCCACTCTCAGCCCGATAGACAGAAATTTGATCTTCTGGGCGCGTCGCGCAAGCGATGAAACACCGCGCTCGCCAACACCGCCGCCTGTCGGAGGCCAGGCCATATCGGATGCTCGCGACGCTATGAGGGATCGGATTCGCAGGTCGGCCACATCGGTGGGACGGCGCGATCACCCGATGGCGAGGCGGGCTACGCGGTCGTTTTGTAGAACGCGCCGGCCACATCGGCAGGGCCGGTAAAAGACGTGTTTCTTATCGGAGCTGGAACGACCCGTGAAGCCGACGTAAATTTCGATGGCACGAAGATTATTCTCCGTATTGGGCGGCCCATAGAAACAGTATCTCCATCCGATTGTTCTGTAAAAAGAACGTTCTCGTTGACGCCGTATCAGCGAAAAGGCAAGTTCTCGCCCGCAATCAGGCCGACTTCGCACGCTTCTCGTGCCGGGCGAACGCGAGGAACCATGATCGGCAAGCGACGCATCCTGTTCTCGCGCCGGCAGGCTGCAGCCCTGTTCGGGCTCGTCCTCGCCGCGGGGCCGGCCATGGCCGCGGAGGGACAGCTGCGCATCGCGAAGCAGTTCGGCGTCGTCTACCTGCTGCTGAACGTGGCGGAAGACCGGAAGCTGATCGAGAAGCACGGCAGGGAAGCCGGCCTCGACATCAAGGTCGAGTACGCGCAGCTCTCCGGCGGCTCGGCCGTGAACGATGCGCTCCTGTCGGGGAGCATCGATGTCGCCGGGGCTGGTGTCGGGCCTCTGTTCACCCTGTGGGACCGCACCCGCGGCCGGCAGAACGTCAAGGGCGTCGCCTCGCTGGGCAACTTTCCCTATTACCTCGTCTCCAACCGGCCCGAGGTGAAGACGATCGGCGACTTCACCGACAAGGATCGGATCGCGGTGCCGGCGGTCGGCGTCTCGGTTCAGTCCCGCATCCTGCAATGGGCCTCGGCCAAGCTCTGGGGCGACAAGGACTTCGCCCGGCTCGACAAGACCAGCGTCGCGGTTCCGCATCCGGAGGCTTCGGCCGCCATCATCAAGGGCGGCACCGAGATCACCGGCCATTTCGGCAATCCGCCGTTCCAGGAGCAGGAGCTGGCCGGCAACCCGAACGCGCACATCGTCCTGAACTCCTACGAAGTTCAGGGCGGCCCCGCCTCCTCGACGGTGCTCTACGCCACCGAGAAATTCTACCGGGACAGCCCGAAGACCTACACGGCCTTCGTGGACGCCCTCGCCGAGGCGGCGAAGTTCATCACCGACAATCCCGAGACGGCCGCCGACATCTACATCAAGTCCAATAACAGCCGGATCGACCGCGACCTGCTGCTCAAGGTGATCCGCAACCCCGAGGTGACCTTCAAGATCGAGCCGCAGAACACGATCGGGCTCGGGCAGTTCATGCACCGCGTCGGCGCGATCCGGAACGAGCCGAAGACGCTCGACGACTACTTCTTCGCCAATCCCCGCATCGCGACGGGTAGTTGAGCGCATGACCTTGGTAGCCGAGCGCCGCGACGTATCGGCGGCGCGCCCCGAGCCGAGCCCCGCCCGGACCGAGGCCGAAGCACCGCCGGCCGGCCTGCCGGCGCCGTTGCTGCGGGTCTCGGACCTGACCCTGGAATACCGCACGCCCGAGCGCGTGGTCCGGGCGACCCACCGAGTCGGCTTCGATGTCTACGAGGCGGACCGGTTCATCCTGCTCGGGCCCTCCGGCTGCGGCAAGTCCACCCTGCTCAAGGCGATCGCGGGCTTCATCCCGCCGGTCGAGGGATCGATCACCCTCGGCGGCGAGGTCGTGCGCGGACCGGGGCCGGACCGCATCGTGGTCTTCCAGGAATTCGACCAGCTGCCGCCGTGGAAGACCGTGGCGCAGAACGTCGCGTTCCCGCTGCGCGCCGCCGGCCTCGTCGGCCGGCGCGAGGCCGAGGCCCGGGCGCGGCACTACATCGATAAGGTCGGTCTCACGCCCTTCGCCGACAGCTACCCGCACCAGCTCTCCGGCGGCATGAAGCAGCGCGTCGCCATCGCCCGCGCGCTCGCGACGCAGCCCAAAGTGCTGCTGATGGACGAGCCCTTCGCCGCCCTCGACGCCCTGACCCGGCGCAAGATGCAGGAGGAGCTGCTGGCCCTCTGGGAGGAGGTGCGCTTCACCCTGCTGTTCGTGACCCATTCGATCGAGGAGGCGCTGGTGGTCGGCAACCGGGTGGCGCTGCTCTCGCCCCATCCCGGCCGGCTTCGGGGCGAGTACAACAGCCACGACTTCGACTTGACGAGCGTCGGCAGCGCAGCGTTCCAGGCGGCCGTGCAGCGCCTGCATGGCCGCCTGTTCGAGACCGATCCCGAAACGCCCGTCCCGGCGGCTCCCGCGCGATGAATCAGCACGTCCGCCCGCCGATCCGATCGGAATACGATCTGGTGCTCCCGCCCTTCGTGGAGGTTCCGGTCGAGCGCGTGCTGCCGCTGTCGACGCGGATCTGGCAGCAGGGTTGGCTGCGCAAGGGCCTGATCCTCGTCGCGCTCGCCCTCGTCTGGGAGGCGCTGGCGCGCTGGCAGGACAACGACCTGCTGCTGCCCGGCTTCGGCGCCACCCTGGCGGCCCTGGTCGAGGGCCTGGGCAGCGGCGAACTTCTGGAGCGGGCCCGGATCTCGCTCACCGTCCTGGCGGAGGGGTATCTGGGCGGGGTCGTGCTGGCCTTCGGCCTGACGACGCTGGCGGTCTCGACCCAGTTCGGCCGCGACCTGCTCTCGACCCTGACGGCGATGTTCAACCCGCTGCCGGCCATCGCGCTACTGCCGCTGGCCTTGCTGTGGTTCGGGCTCGGCTCCGGCAGCCTGATCTTCGTGCTGGTCCACGCGGTGCTGTGGCCGCTCGCGCTCAACACCTTCGCGGGCTTCCAGGGCGTGCCCGAGACCCTGCGCATGGCCGGGCGCAATTATGGCCTGACGGGCCTGGCCTATGTCTGGCAGATCCTGATCCCGGCGGCGCTGCCGGCGATCCTGTCCGGGCTCAAGATCGGCTGGGCCTTCGCCTGGCGCACCCTGATCGCGGCCGAGCTGGTGTTCGGCGCCGCCTCCGGCCAGGGCGGGCTCGGCTGGTACATCTACCAGAATCGCAACGAGCTCTACACCGACCGGGTCTTCGCCGGCCTCTTGCTGGTCATCGCGATCGGGCTCATCGTCGAGAACGTCGTGTTCGCGACGTTCGAGCGGCTCACGGTCCGGCGCTGGGGCATGGTGCGCTGACGCCGCGCGCGTTCGACCCGGAACGCACCGCCTCCAACCCCGATCGGCTCATGACCCAGGACACGCTTCGCCTCGGCGCCTTCTTCTACGCCACCGGGCACCACGTGGCCGGATGGCGCCACCCGTCGAGCGAGGCCGATGGCGGGCTCAACCTCGAGCGCTACGTCGGCTGGGCGCGCCGGGCGGAGGAAGCGAAGTTCGATCTCGTGTTCCTGGAGGACGGGACCGGCATCCGCGACAGCAACCTCCGCTCCAGCGAGCGCACCGCCCGCTCGGCCCATTTCGAGCCGGTGACGCTGCTCTCGGCGCTGGCGGCGGTCACGAGCCGGATCGGGCTGGTCGCCACCACCTCAACCAGCTTCAACGAGCCCTACAACGTCGCCCGCCGCTTCGCCTCGCTCGACCATCTCAGCGGCGGCCGCGCCGGCTGGAACCTCGTCACCTCGACGACCGATGCCGAGGCGGCCAATTTCGGCACCGATCAGATCGCCCGCCATACCGACCGCTACGAGCGCGCCGAGGAATTCGTCGACGTCGTCCTCGGCCTCTGGAACACCTGGGACGACGGGGCGGTGATCATCGACCGCGCCAGCGGCCAGTTCTCGAAGCCGGACGGCTTCCGGCCGCTGAACCACCGCGGCAAGCATTTCGAGGTCCGGGGTCCGCTCAACATCGCGCGCACGCCCCAGGGGCAGCCGGTGCTGGTCCAGGCCGGGTCCTCGGGCCCCGGCAAGGATCTGGCGGCGCGCACGGCCGAGATCGTGTTCACCGCCAACCAGACGCTCGACGAGGCGGTCGCGTTCTACGGCGACCTGAAGGACCGGATGGCCGGCTTCGGCCGCGAACGGGACGACCTCAAGGTGATGCCGGGGCTGTTCCCGGTGGTGGGCCGCACCGAGTCGGAGGCGCGCGCCAAGTTCGAGGCGCTTCAGGACCTGATCGACCCGGTGGTCGGCCTGGCCCTGCTGGAGCGCATGGTCGGCGGCTTCGACCTGTCCGGCTACGATCCGGACGGGCCGGTGCCGGAGCTGCCGGAGGCCGAGGGCGCGAAATCTCGCCAGCAGCTGATGTTCGACCTCGCCCGCCGGGAGGGTCTGACGCTGCGCCAGCTTTACCTGCGGATCGCCGGTGCCCGGGGCCATTCGCAGATCGTCGGGACGCCCGCCCAGATCGCCGACGAGATGGAGGAGCGCTTCCGGGCGAAGGGGGCCGACGGCTTCAACATCATGCCGGCGACCCTGCCGGGGGGCCTCGACGACTTCATCGCGCTGGTGCTGCCCGAGCTGCGCCGGCGCGGCCTGTTCCGTAGCGAGTACGAGGGCCGGACGCTTCGCGAGCATCTTGGCTCCCGGCCGCCCGCGCGGGTTGCGCCGGCTCCGGCGGATCCGACGCATTGATGACGCGCCAAGTCAGGTCTTTCGCCGCATAAGTCTAGGGCTGCGAAGGATCGGGACGTGCAACCTGACGATCCAGGAAGGCTATCCTCCAATCCGGCCCAACAAAAGTGATCGTTTCGTTTGACCGGCGGCGCCGTCATCGACACGATTGGGGCTCCGCAACTCTGGCCCAGGCCGTCGGCCGAACTCGCGGCGCAGGCCGGGCCGAGGCGGAAACGAAACACCACTGCCGCGGGTGAAGCCCCTCGATTTCGGGGACGTTCGGGGCGCGTCGGTGCCGCGGAGACCGGTTCGGCGCCGGCGAGCGCAGGGCGTCGAGGATTGCGAGTCGTCGCAGCGAGGGGGACGAGATGGGTTCGGGCGCTTCGATATCGGCCACGCAAGAGCGGGCGTCTCCGGACCGTGGAAGCGGTTGGAGCGAACTCTGGCGCAAGGAGGATTGGTGGGCCGTCTGGGTCGGCCTCGCCACGGTCCTGATCGCCTACGCGGCGTTCGCGCAGGGGACGAGCATCGGCTGGATCGCCGTGGCGCCGGCCAAATGGTCGAGCCCGGATCAGCTCCTCGCGCAGCTCTCGGCCGATGCCGTCCGCTACGTGGCCCAGTTCGTGGTCTTCGCTGCGGTCTTCACGGCCGCCCTCACGGCGATCGGCCAGCGGCCCTCCGCCTTCCTGGGCTCGTTCGTGCTGGTCTATCTCGTCTCCCTGGGAATCTTCGTGCTGGGGGCCTGGGACAAGGCCCAGACCTACAACCTCGAACCGCCGCTGATCGCCCTGTTCCTCGGCCTGCTGATCGCCAACACGACCGGCATCCCGGCCTCGCTGTCGGGCGCTTTCCGGGTCGAGTTCTACATCAAGCTCGGCATCGTCCTGCTCGGCGCGACCCTGCCGTTCACGCTGATCCTGTGGGCGGGGCCGGTCGCGATCCTGCAGGCTTCGATCGTTTCGATCCTGACCTTCCTGGTCATCTTCTTCGTGGCGCGGAAGCTCGGCCTTGACCACCGGCTGGCGGCGACGCTGGGGGCCGGCGGCGCGGTCTGCGGCGTCTCGGCCTCCATCGCCATCGCCGGGGCGGTGCGGGCCCGCAAGGAGGACCCGCCGATCGCGATCACCCTCGTCGTGCTCTGGGCGATCGTGCTGATCTTCCTGCTGCCCCTCGTGGCCCGAGCCCTCGGCCTGCCGGCCGGCGTCGGTGGGGCGTGGATCGGCACCTCGGAATTCGCGGATGCGGCCGGCTTCGCGGCCGCCCAGGCCTATGGCGGCCTCGCCGGGCCGGAGACCGGCATCGCCGGCACCGCCGATCAGGCGGTATGGGCCTACACCTTGATCAAGGTGGTCGGCCGCGACGTCTGGATCGGCATCTGGGCGCTCGTCCTGTCGCTCATCTCGGTGACCTACTGGGAGCGGTCCGGGACCGGCGGACCGGTGGAGGTCGGCCAGATCTGGTGGCGCTTCCCGAAATTCGTGGTCGGGTTCCTGCTCGCCTCGATCCTGGTGACCGTGGTGACCCGCGGCATCTCGTTTGCCGACTACAATGCGCAGGTGAAACCGACCCTGATCGCGCCGATCACGAGCCTGCGGATCTGGGCCTTCACGTTCAGCTTCCTCTCGATCGGGCTGACCACCCGGTTTCGCGACTTCGCTCCAGCGGGTGGCCGGCCTGCCATCGCCTTTACGGCGGGCGTCGTGGTCAATCTCGTCGTGGGTTTCGTCCTGTCGGTGCTGGTGTTCGGCTCCTACTGGGCGGCGTTGGCGAAGTGACGACCCCACGCTGGTGGCTTGCGCTCAAGGGCCTGCGTTGGGCGTCGCACGCCGCCCGACGCTGCGAGACCTGCATGCATTTCGACAACGATCCGCACCGGCTGGAGCGCGCGTTCCCAAATCTATCCGCCATGAGTTCGGGCTTTGCGTCCGTGAAGAGCCGCGATGGCCTGTGCAGCTTACGCGCGATCTACCTACCCGCCGGGGAGTCTTGCTGCAGTCACCACGCAGCGGACATTTGAAATGGTCCGTCATCCTCGCCGCCGGCGCGACGGATCCGATCCGGCGCGTTCCTTGCGCCGACGGCGACCGACCCGGGGAAGCCGGGCTTCCGGCCGGCCGTGGCCGAGATGGCGCACGACATCTCGCAGCCGACCCACGAACCCGAAAAAACGGAGATCAGAGAAGATTTGACCATGACCATGAGAGACGACATCCAGGATTACGAATTTCTGCACGCCGTCGATGCGCGCATGCCGAGCGAGGAAAGCCGGATGCGGACCTATATCGTCGCAAGCGCTCTCCTGATCTGCCTCATCGGGTGGGTGCTTCACTGACGGCGGGTCTATCCGGGCCCATGGACCCCGCGGCACGAGACGGCACCGTGTCAGGCATCGCCCGCCCGCGGCTTCAATCGCGTCGCGATTGTAGCATCGCGGTCGCCCCCGGAGGCGGACCGCCCGTTCGGAACGCGACGCGATGAGCCAGGACGATCCCAAAGAAAATCCGTCCGCGCGGCGGCGCTTCCTGGCCCAGGGCGCGGCTGCGGCGGCGGGCATCCTGGCCGGGGGTGGTGCGCCCGGACACGGCCGGGCCGATGAGGCGGCGCCCCCCGGTATCCCCGACTGGACGAAGGCCCCGGGCGCCGATGTCGGGAGCCAGACCTACGGCCAGCCCTCGCGGTTCGAGAGCGGCATCATCCGCAACGTGCCGAAGGGCCTCAAACAATATATCTCGGCCTCGAGCCGCACGCCGCTGCAGGAGCTCGACGGCATTCTCACGCCGAACGGGTTGTTCTACGAGCGCCACCACGGCGGCATCCCCGATATCCACCCGGCCCGGCACCGGCTGCTGGTCCACGGGCTGGTGGAGACGCCGCTGGTCCTGACCCTGGACGACATCCGCCGCTTTCCGTCGGAATCGCGCATCCACTTCCTCGAATGTTCGGGCAATCCGGGCTTCGAGGCGATCAAGGCCGGTCGGACCGCCTCGGACCTCGTCGGCCTCGTGAGCTGCGCCGAATGGACCGGCGTCCGCCTCGCCACGGTTCTGCGGGAGGCCGGCCTCAAGCCCGAAGCCCGCTGGGTGGTCGCCGAGGGCGCCGATGCCGCCGCCATGACCCGCAGCATACCGATCGAGAAATGTCTCGACGACGCGCTGCTGGTCTACAGCCAGAACGGGGAGCGGCTGCGCCCGCAGCAGGGTTATCCGCTCCGGGTGCTCCTGCCCGGGTTCGAGGGCAACATGAGCGTGAAGTGGCTGCGGCGGCTGAACGTCACCACCGAGCCGGCCTTTTCCCGCGAAGAGACCGCGAAGTATACCGACCTGATGCCTGACGGTACCGCGCGGCAATTCACGTTCGTCATGGAGGCGAAGTCGATCATCACGCGGCCTTCCGGCACGCAGCGGATCGCCCCGGGCTTCCACGAGATCACCGGCCTCGCCTGGTCCGGCCGCGGCAAGATCCGTGGCGTGCAGGTTTCGGTCGATTCCGGAACGACCTGGCAAGATGCGGCCCTGCAGGAGCCGGTCCTGACCCGGGCGCTGACCCGGTTCCGCCTCCCCTGGACCTGGGACGGCCAGCCGACGACCATCGCCAGCCGGGCGATCGACGAGACCGGCTATGTCCAGCCGAGCTTCGGGGACCTCACCTCGATCCGCGGGCTCAACTCGTTCTACCACAACAACGCCGTCGTGCCCTGGCGTATCGCGGCGAGCGGCGAGGTCGCCAATGGCTACGCGTAGGGTTGCAGCGCTGGCCGGCGCCGCGCTCCTGATGGGGATCGGCGGGGGGGCCCGTTCGACCGAACGCCTCGGGATCGGCCGGCCCGCGACCCAGACGGAAATCGCCGCCTGGAACATCGACATCGACCGCGACGGCAGAAAACTGCCGCCGGGCAGCGGCAGCGTCGCCCAGGGGCGAGCGGTGTTCGAGACGCAATGCGCCTCCTGCCATGGAAGTCGCGGCGAGGGCGGGGCAGGGGAAAGACTGGTCGGTGGCCAGGGGACGCTGGCCTCGGCCAAGCCGATCAAGACGGTCGGCAGCTTCTGGCCCTATGCGCCGACATTGTTCGACTACATCCGACGCGCGATGCCGTTAAACGCACCGCAATCGCTCGGCGACAGCGATGTCTATGCGGTCTCGGCCTATGTCCTCCACCTCAACGGCCTGGTTCCGGACGACGCGACCCTCGACGCAAAATCCTTGGCGGCCATCCGCATGCCGAACCGCGACGGCTTCGTCTCGGATCCGCGGCCGGACGTGAAGCCCTAACCAACCCAAAAGGTTCTTGGATGCGCCCTTCGTCGAAACCGTCTTCTGCCTGAACAGTCCCCGGTGCTCAGCTTCGCGGCGGCGTCCAGACCGCGTCCCGGACTCGGATAGCGCGCGGGATGAGCCCGAGCCGGTAGAATCGGTCGGCGGTCGTCTGCTGGCTGGACAGGATCGCGTCGGACAGCGGACGCACGCCGAATTGCGTGCGGTCGGCCGCGACCTTCTGGATGGCGTAGGGAATGCCGGTCACATCCGCGAGGGCCTGCGCCACCTGATCGCGATGGGCGCCGGCCCAATCGGCCGCCTCCGCCAGACCTGCCAGCGCGCTCGCAACGATGCCCGGATGCGCCTCGGCGAACGTCCTGTTGGCCAGGAAGAAAGCGGGCGCCTCGAAGGTCTGACCGGAGGTGGTGAGGATCCGCGTGTCGTTGCGGGCCTGCGTCAGGGCGAGATACGGATCCCAGATCGTCCAGGCCTCGACGCTGTCGTTGGCGAAGGCCGAGCCGGCATCGGCGGGCAGCAGATAGGCGGGCTTGATGTCGGAGAAGGCCAGTCCGGCCTTTTCGAGGGCGGCGACCAGCAGGTTGTGCGAGCTGGTCCCGCGCCCGACCGCAACCGTGCGGCGCTTGAGATCCGCGACCGTGCGGATCGGCGAATCCGCCTTGACGATGATGGCTTCGCTGTCGCCGGAAGGCGGCACGGCACCGACATAGACGAGGTTGCCGCCGGCCGCCTGCGAGAAGATCGGCGGCGCGTCGCCCGTATAGCCGAAATCGATGCCGCCGGCGTTGAGCGCTTCCAACAAGGGCGGACCGGCCTGGAACTCGACCCAGCGCACCGTCGTCCCCGCGGCGGCCAGCCGTTTCTCGATGGTGCCCAGCCGGCGCGCGACCACGATCAGGCCGACCTTCTGATAGCCGATCCGGAATTCTTTCGGTGGGGCATCCTCCGCGGTCGCCCCGGCCGTGGTCGCGAGGCCCGCCGCCAGGGCGAGAACCAGGGTCGAGAACCGGCGTCGGGTGGTCGTCACGCGTCGGTCTCCTTCGCGGTTCGGCCCTGCACGAAGCGGCCGCTGACATTCTGCGGCAGGCGCAGCAGGTTGAGGATCGGGCAGGCCGTCTCGACCCGGGCCTGAAGCGCCGCGATCACGGCCGGGTCGGCCGGCGAGTCGATCTGCACCGTGTAGGCGAGGTTCTGCGGGTGCACGGGGATAGCCTCGAAGCCGTCTGCGCCGGCGCGCGGATCGAATGTCCCGGTCACCTCGACCTCCAGGGACGTGATCGGCACCTCCTGCAACGCCGCCTGGATCAGGATCGTGTGGGCGAGGCACGAGCCCAGGACGCCGAGCTGGAGTTCCGGCGACCCGGGCCCGAGATCGAACCCGGCGAAGTCTGGCGCGCTGTCGGACACGATCGCGTGCCGCCGGATCCCGATCCGCCGAACGCCGCTGCCGCCCTCCACCGTGGCCCGCGCCGTCAGGGGCACCGGCCCGGCCTCGCCCCGGCGGATCCGCGCATCGCGGGCCGCCAGCGCGCGCCGCTTCTCGTCGAGATACGTGTCGATGTCGGCCATGGATTCCGCCGTCTCTTGATCGCCTGTCGCGGCCTCGGCTCGGGGCGTCGCGAGTCTAGCTTCGAGACGGCGAAAAAGGCTTCCGTTGATCCGGCGCCGGCAAGGATGTCGTTCTGCCGACGGGCGAGGCCGGGATAGGGACGTCTACGCCGGTGCGGGACCAACGCCGGATCGCGGCGGCAGTCGAGCCCGGCGGAACCGCCGAGTCGCGGGTGCGCGAGGGTGATCCAAACACCAACGGCAGACCCTCGCGGGCGTGAACGATCGCGCGGGTTCCGGAGGCGTGGCGACCGGGACACCTGCGCGGACACGCGACTGAAGGATTGTTTCCGAGATCAAAGCTTACGCGCCGACCGTCGCGGATGCTGAAGGATCGCGTTTCCAAAATCAACCCGAGTCGAGGGTATGAATTTTCAAGATACGCCGAAATTCGATCATCTCATTTTATTGACCTGAACACCGGCCGGAGGAACGATGGACTGCGCGATCCGAGCACTCTGCCGCGTCCAGATCGATCAGGAGCCGTCCCGTGCCGAGCCAGGACCTGACCCATGCCAAGCCCGAGACGCTCGCCCTCCACGCCGGCTGGCGGGCCGATCCGACGAGCGGATCCGTTGCGGTGCCGATCCACCAGACGACCTCGTACCAGTTCCGCGATACCGACCACGCCGAGAACCTGTTCGCCCTGAAAGAACTCGGCTACATCTACACCCGGATCGGCAACCCAACCGTCGATGTGCTGGAACAGCGGCTGGCGGCCCTCGAAGGCGGTGCGGCCGCGCTCGCCCTCGCCTCCGGCCAGGCGGCCTCGGCGCTGGCCGTGCAGAACCTCGCCCGCGCCGGCGACAACATCGTGTCTTCGACCGACCTCTACGGCGGCACCTGGAACCTGTTCGCCAACACCCTGTCCGAGCAGGGGATCGAGGTCCGGTTCGTCGACCCGGCCGATCCGCAGGCCTTCGCCCGCGCCACCGACGAGCGGACGCGGGCCTACTACGCCGAGACCCTGCCGAACCCGAAGCTCGCGGTCTTCCCGATCCGCGACGTGGCGGAGATCGGCCGGCCGCTCGGAGTCCCGCTGATCGTCGACAACACCGCTGCGCCGCTGCTGGCCCGCCCGTTCGATCACGGCGCGGCCATCGTGGTCTACTCGACCACCAAGTACATCGCCGGCCACGGCATCGCCATCGGCGGGGCGATCATCGACGGCGGCAGCTTCGATTGGGCCGCCCACCCGGTGCGCCAGCCCAATCTCAACACGCCGGATCCGAGCTATCACGGTGCGGTCTGGACCGAGGCGGCAAAGCCGATCGGGCCGGTCGCCTACGTCCTGCGCGCCCGGGTGCGGCTGCTGCGCGACCTCGGCCCCGCCGTCTCGCCGCTCAACGCCTTCCTGACGCTCCAGGGGCTGGAGACGCTGCCGCTGCGGATCGAGCGCCACAGCCGCAACGCCCAGGCGATCGCGGAATGGCTCCGGGATCGCCCGGAGGTGGTGCGGGTGATCCATCCGTCGCTCCAGACCGGCGCGGCGCGTGCCCGGGCCGACGCGGTGCTCACCGGCGGCTATGGCGGCCTCGTCGGGTTCGAGCTGGCGGCGGGGCGCGCGGCTGGGCGGCGCTTCATCGATGCCCTGCGGCTGTTCTATCACGTGGCCAATATCGGCGACGCTCGCAGCCTCGCGATCCATCCGGCCAGCACGACGCACTCCCAACTCGGCCCGGAGGCGCTCAAGGCCACGGGCGTCTCGGACGGCTACGTGCGCCTCTCGGTGGGCCTGGAGCATATCGACGACCTGTTGGGCGATCTCGACCAGGCGCTGGCGGCGGCCGGCACCGTAGCGCAGGCGGCCTGACCATGACCCGTCTCCTCGCCCGCTTCGCCCGCCTCTTCCCGGGGACCGGCGCCCCTGCCGGAGAGCAGCCTGCGGCCGACAAACCCCAGCTTTCCTTCCCAATGCTGGATGGCGGCATCCTGGTCTACGCCGATCTCGCCGCACATCTCGTCGACCTGCCCTGTCACCTGCGCGAGCGTACACCCCATGCCTGAACCGACCGAGCGCGAGCAGATCCGCGCGGAAGTGCTGGCCGCCAATGCGCGCTATGCCGCGACCTTCGACAAGGGCGATCTCGCCCTTCCGCCGGCCCGGCGCTTCGCCATCCTGACCTGCATGGATGCAAGGCTCGACCCGGCGAAATATGCCGGCCTCGCGGAGGGCGACGCCCACGTGATCCGCAATGCCGGCGGCCGGGCCAGCGACGACGCGATCCGCTCGCTGGTGGTCTCGCACAAGCTCCTCGGCACGGCGACCTGGTTCGTGATCCACCACACCAATTGCGGCATGGAGCTGTTCACCGACGCGGTGATCGGCGACCTGCTCGAGGACAGCCTGGAGACCGCCCAGTTCGACGGCTCGACATGGTCGAACCCGCGCCATGGCGGCGGCTCTCCGGAAGGGCGCAGCGTCGACTGGCTGACGATTCCCGACCGGTACGGCAGCGTCGCGTCCGACGTGCGCCGGATCCGCGCCCACCCCTTGGTGCCGGGCTACATCCCGATCTACGGCTTCCTGTACGATGTCGCGACCGGGCACCTGGAGGAGATCCAGGAGGCGAGCGAAGCCGGCCGGCCGACAGCGGCGCCATCGACCGGCTGAGAACCATCGCCGAGACCGGCCTGACCCGCTGAGCGGGAGTCGCTCGCGACAGAGGCGATCCGAGTCGAAGCCTCTACTGCCCCTTGCCCTGGCCGGTCTGCGGCGTCGGTGCGATGGGTGTGGCGGCATTGCCGCTCGGACTGGAGCTTTCCAGTGTTGTCGGCACGGGCGCGGCCCCCGACTTTTCCCAATGGGCGAAGGCGACGCTCGCCAGGATGATGGCGATCGCGGCGGGGAACAGGAACCGGGACATGGGCCGGCAACCGAGGCCGGAGGCCTCGGTTCCGACGGTGCGGCTATCGCGCAGGCGCTGTGGTGTTGGTGCCCGCGCCGACGCCGGGCCGCGCGGTGCCGGTGCCCGGTACCGTCGCGGCGCCGGCCGCGCCGGTAGTCGAACCAGTTGTCGCACCGGTGGCCGAGCCGGTCGCGCCCTCGTTCATCTTCTGGCTGTCGCTCTTCACCGAGCCGGGATTGTTCATGTTTCCGGTCGCGCTTCCGCCACCGGCGGGCTGCTGGGCATAGGCAGTTCCAGTCAGGGCGACGGCGAGAGCGGCCGCGAGGCCGTAAATTGTCATGCGCATGTGCGTTTCCTCAGGTTGGCCCGTCTTCGGGCTCCTAGGGCAACGCGGCTGAGATCGGTCTGTTCGTTGCGGATCCGGTGATGATCGCGGCAGGCCGGATCACCGGCGCGGGGGATCGATCCAGACCCGCATGCCCGGCGTCGAGGATCCGTGTGTTTCCTCGGCTGTCCAGCTCGGCCGGGTCGATGCGGCACCGGCGGAGGCAGTCTCGATCCGCGGCGTGATCGAGCCCGTGGTCATCGGGTCCGCCCAATCCGACGCGTGTTCGGCGACCTGGACGGCCGGCTCGGGCAGGTTGCGCTCGTATCCGACGACGACGGCGGTCAACCCGGCGCCGACCAGGACGAGGGCCAGCCCGTCGACGATCATGTGGCCCAGTCTCGGCATGATACCTACGCGTGTTGAGGAGCCTCAGGGATACGACCGTAGGCTTAACGAACCGTGGAGGCCGCACCGCTTGGGGCGCAACGATCCGGGTCGACAGGCGCTTACCGCCGGGGATGCGTGCCGATCGGAGACGACGACAGCCATGGAAGCCAGTGACCTGAAACAACACCCGCCGTTCCGGGTGATCACCTTCCGCGACGAGCAGGAGGTCATCTCGGAGGATGTCGAGACCGAGATTGCCGCCCGAACCCGCTTCGCCTCGGCGATCGACCTATGCACGTCGCGGGACGAGGCGCACGCGCACCGTGTCGAGCTACAATCCGGCGGCGAAACCGTCGCGACCTGGCCGCAAGCCAGGACGTAGCCGCGGCAGCACCCGGAAGGATCTTCCATGAACGATCTGCTGCCGAAGGCCGCGACGCTCGGGGCGGCGTTCATCGCGCGCAACGAGACCCTCGCGGTCTCGGAAACCTCCGCCGGCGGTCTCGTGTCGGCGGCACTCCTGTCGATCCCGGGCGCCAGCGCGTATTTCCTCGGCGGCGCTGTGATCTACACAGCGACGGCGCGCTCGTCCCTCCTCGGCATCGACGATGACGCGATGACCGGCCTACGCTCAGCCTCCGAAGGCTATGCGCGGCTCCTCGCCCGGACCGTCCGCGTGCGACACGGGGCGACCTGGGGCCTCGCGGAGACCGGCGCCGCGGGCCCGAGCGGCAATCGCTACGGCGACGCGGCCGGACATACCTGCCTGGCCGTGAGCGGGCCCGTCGAGCTGTTCGCCACCATCGAGACCGGCAGCGCGGACCGGGTCGCGGATATGCGGGCTTTCGCCGGACGTCTGCTCGACTTACTGGGCGAAGCCCTGGCCGAAATGGGCTGATCGAAAGGGGCTCGTAATCCAACGTTCGACCTCCCGATCCGACGGTCTTCTCGGAGATGCCGCGCTTCGGAGACACCCGCCGTGCTTGTGGGTCGTGCGCCCCATGGCGAGAGCTTCGGCACGCCGCGGCTGCCGGTCGACGCGCGTCTGCACGAGCAGGCGTTCGGCATTCTCGACCGGCTGACCCGAGTCGGGATCGAGCAAAATCATCCCGAACGGGCCGAGCTGCGCGTAGATCTCGGCCAAGGTCGATGCAGTGGATGTCACAGGCGCGGCCGACGGAGAGCGCCTGCGCCGCGCTCTACTCCGCCGCGGTCGCGGACACGCCATCCTCGCCGGCCGCGCCGAATTGCGCCGCATGCAGGCGTCGGTAGACGCCATCGGCGTCGAGCAGCGCCGCGTGTCGGCCCTGCTCGACGATACCGTCCTCGCCCAGGACCACGATACGGTCGGCATCGCGGATCGTCGCGAGCCGGTGGGCGATGACCAGGGTCGTGCGCCCCTGGGCGAGTTCGGCGAGTGCCTGCTGGATCTCGCGCTCGGTCTGGGTGTCGAGGGCGGAGGTGGCTTCGTCGAGGATCAGGATCGGCGGGTTCTTGAGGAACACCCGGGCGATGGCGATGCGCTGCTTCTGGCCGCCGGACAGGCGTACGCCGCGCTCGCCCACCACCGTGTCGCGCCCGTCGGGCAGGCCGTCGATGAGCCCACCGAGCCGGGCGCGGCGGGCGGCCTGATCGATCTCGGCCTCGGTCGCGTCGAGGCGGCCATAGGCGATGTTCTCGCGGATCGTGCCGGCGAACAGGAACACGTCCTGCTGCACGATGCCGATCTGCCGCCGCAGGGAGGCCAGGGTCATATCGCGCACGTCGATGCCATCGACCGTCACTCGCCCCGCGGCGACCTCGTAGAAGCGCGGCAGCAGCGCGCAGAGGGTCGTCTTGCCCACGCCCGACGGGCCCACGAACGCGACCGTCTCTCCGGCGGCGATCATCAGGTCGAGGCCGGCGAAGATCGGGCGGCCTGTTTCGTAGCCGAAGCTCACCCCCTCGAAGCGGATATCGCCGCGCAGGGTCGGCACCTCGACTGCATCCGGGCGGTCGACGATGTCGGGCTCGTTGGCAAGCAGCTCCTGGTAGCGGCGAAAGCCCGCCACACCCTTGGGATAGGTCTCGATCACCGCGCTGATCTTCTCCAGCGGGCGGTAGAACACCCCGACCAGCAGCAGGAAGCCGACGAAGCCGCCCGCGGTGAGGTCGCCGCGAACCACGAAGGCCGCGCCACCGAGCAGCACCGCGATCTGGACCAAGCGCAGGCCGAGATAGTTGATCGACAGGCTGGCCGCCATCAGCCGGTAGGCTTCAAGCTTGGTGTCGCGGTAGCGGGCGTTGTCGCGAGCGAACAGGGTGCGCTCGTGCTGCTCGTTGGCAAACGCCTGCACGACCCGCATCCCGCCGACATTCTCCTCGATGCGGGCGTTGAAGGCGCCGACCCGGCCGTATTGCGTCTGCCAGTTGCGGGTCAGGCGCCCGCCGTAGCGCAGGCTCACGAAGGCGATGACCGGCAGGATCGCGCCGGTGATCAGCGCCAGGGTCGGGTGGACCCAGACCATCAGCGCGAAGGCGCCGATGAGCGTCATCACGGCGATGAACAGGTCCTCGGGCCCGTGATGGGCGACCTCGCCGATCTCCTCGAGGTCCTTGGTCACCCGGGCGACGAGGTGGCCGGTCTTCTGGCCGTCGTAGAACCGGAACGACAGCTTCTGCAGGTGGTCGAAGGCCCGGGCCCGCATCGTCGTCTCGATGTTGATGCCGAGCACATGGCCCCAATAGGTCACCACCACCATCAGGCCGGCATTGGCCACGTAGACCAGGGCGAGGCCGCAGGCGGCCAGCACGATCAGGCCCCAATCCTGCCGCGGCAGAAGCTGATCGACGAAGGTCTTCACCGCGATGGGAAAGCCGAGTTCCAGCAGGCCGGACAGCACGGCGCAGCCGAAATCCATCAGGAACAGCGCCCGATGCGGCCTGTAATAGGCGAGGAAGGCCTTCAGCATGGTCGGCGGATCAGCGATCTTTGGCGCATTCGAGGGGGCAGAGCGTCCCGCAGGAAGGGACGCCCGGAAGGCGGTGGCGCAGGCAGCAGACGCGCCGCCGCCGGCAGCCCGACGCGTCCGCGCACAAGGCCTGCGCGAGGGGGTTCCTAGCGCAGGCGAGGCTACCGCGCCATCCGGGCCGCGTCGCGGCTGCCGCGCAGGCCGGCTCGTCCGCGCAGCCCAGTTCCCCGGCGACGTAGTCGAGGATCACCGCGGCGTTGCCCCACAGCACCCGGGGGGCGATCCCGCACCGGGCGTGGCACATCTCGACGAACGGGCGCAGATGGCCCTCGACCAGGCCCGCCAAACCGGACGCGCAGCCGGACCGGCCATCGGGCGTCTCCGCCGGGACCAGGAGGCGGGCGGGGCGTCCGTCAGCATCGAGTTCGAGGCGCGTCGTGTCGAAGGCGAGCGGCAGGGGACGCCCGAGGCAGACCAGGGCGGTCAGGGCCGGTGTCGCGAGCGCGGCTAGGTAGAACTGGCTCCAGTATGAGACGAGGATGCGCCGATCGACCGCCCCGTATCCCGCCCCGAAGGCCGACAGGGTCGTATCGAACACCCCGGGATCGCGCAGCGCGGCCACCGGCAGCGCCGTGGCACCGCCGGGTCCGACGGCGACGCCGTCTCGGTACGCCTTCAGCGAGGCCGGAACGCGGGCGGCGATCTCGTCGATCATCGCGCCTCCGCTCCGTCCGTCCGGAGGGTCCGATCGACCGTCAAGACCAGCCAGGCCACCGCCGCCGCGTAGAGCGGCAGGGTCGCGCAGAAATAGGCGGGCCATCCGGCCCATTCGGCCAGAGCCGGCGCCGCGACCCGCAGGGGCATCGCCGCGAAGAAGGCGGCGCCGAACAGCAGCGCGTAATCCGTCGCCGGCCGCGGCCCCTGGGCCCAGCGGTAGATCATGTTGAACACCGGCACGCCCAGGATCCCGCCGCAGAGGAAGTTCAGAACCGTCGCGGCGATCGCCAGCCCCACCGCGCCGGCCGTACAGGCGGACGCCATCAGGCTGCCGGAGGCCAGGACACCGAACGCCCCGAAGGCGATCAGCCGCACCGTGCCGAAGCGCGCGGCGAGGCCGCCCGCCACCAGCGCCATGACGAGGTTGATGGCCGGCAGGACGGTGCCGGTGAGGAAGCCGACCTGCGCGAGCGGCACGCCGAGGTCTAGGAGAGCCAGCGTGTTGGGGCCGGACAGCAGGTAGGCGGCGGAGAAGTAGGCGCCGAGCACGAGGATCCGCGCTGCCAGGACGCGCAGGCGCGCGAGCGATCCCGACCATCGCTCGGGTGGGCTGCCGACTCCGCGAAGACGCGCCTCCGGGTAGCCGAGGATCGGCAGGAGGCACAGGGCGTCGAGGGCCGCGCAGGCCAGGACCGCGATGCGCCATCCGAGGAAATCGTAGGATCCGACGAGGATCCCGACGCCAAGGATGCCGCCCAGGGACGCGCCGCAGAGCTTGGCGGAGGCGACGAATGTCCGCCGCGCCGCCGGCACGGTCTCGACGACCAGCGCCTCCAGCGCGATGTCCATGGTGGCGACGCAGGCACAGGCCGCGACCGCCAGCAGGAGCAGCGCCGGCAGCGGCCAGTCCTCGCCGAAACTCAGGACGCCCAGCAGCAGCACCGTCGCGCCCTGCGCCGCCACGATCCATCCGATCCGATGATCGAGGAACGGCAGGCGAACCCGGTCGAGGACCGCGGCCCACAGGAAGGTCAGGCCCACCGGAAGATTGATGAGCTGCAGCAGGCCGACCTCGGCCAGTTCCAGACCCCGAACCCGCAGGATCAGCGGCGCCCCACCGGACAGGAAGCCGAGGGTGGACCCGAACGTCATGTACAGACAGAAGAACGGTGCCAGGGGTCGCATGCCGGACAGGGACCGGCCGACGCGCGCCCCGATATCGGCGACCGCAGATCGGCTCACCGCGAGCGGCATCGTCCGCCCCGTCGGGACGCGAGGCGGCGATACGGCATCGGGTAAGACGCCGATCCCGAACCGTCTGGATTGCACCAGTTTATAATCAAACTAATTCAATAGTTTACCACGGACTATTTATTTAGCCCGAGTGCACGACGTCGATCAAGGCGTCGACGTCGGCAGATCTATCGCAAACGGCGCGCATAACCGGGGTCGGGGGCCCCGATCATTTGGGGCCGGGCCGACTTGTAAATAGGAATCTGCGTGTGACGATCGTCAGCCACCGGCTGCCGTTGAGGACAGAGACCTTTCCGAAGCTTTTGGAGCCGAGGCACGCCTGAATGGACCTCGGAGGAAGAACCGGTCGTGGAGCCCCTCAGAGAACCTCGACGCGGGTTCCCACCGGGACGCGGTCATAGAGATCCACCACGTCCTCGTTCATCATCCGGATGCAGCCCGAGGAGACCGATTGGCCGATCGTCCCCGGCTCGTTGGTGCCGTGGATGCGGTAGAGTGACGACCCGAGATAAAGTGCGCGCGCGCCGAGGGGATTGTCCGGACCGCCCGCCATGTGACGCGGCAGGTCGGGACGGCGGGCGAGCATCTCAGCCGGCGGCGTCCAATCCGGCCACTCGGCCTTGCGGCTCACGGTCTTGAGGCCGTTCCAGGCAAAGCCCGGCCGGCCGACCCCGATCCCGTAACGGAGCGCGCGCTGCCCGGGCTGCACGAGATAGAGGTGCTTGGCCGAGGTATCGATCACGATGGTCCCCGGCCGCTGCGGCCCGGCGAACGCGACCTCCTGGCGCTGGTATTCCGGGCCGACCTCCCGGGCAAGGCGGGTCGGATCCGCCTGGGGGGCGCCGTAGACCTGCCGTGGCGGAACGGCCTGGAGCGGTTCCGGCTCGGCCGGCAGCAGGTCGCCTGAATACGCTGCCACCCGCTGCGGAGCCGCGGAGCGCTGGGGATGGAAGCGGCCCTCTCCCCCGGCCTGACCGGTCACGAGATACTCGATCAGGCCGCCACCATAGCCGCTGCTTTCGGCGTAACGCGCCTGCTGCGCAGCCACGGGGGCGCACAGCGAACCCGAGACCACGATCGCACAGAGACCAAGACGGACCGAGCCACGCATCGTCGGACGCTCCCGCGGGAGCAAGCCCCCCGATGCGCGAACGATCCACCCGCAGCCGGCCGTTTCGGTGAATCAACATGGTGAATCACGCCGGTCGCGCAGGATCCTCCCCGACGACGCATAATTAGCGTGAATCGCTGGTAAAATGCCGCCGGCCACAACCACCGATAGGTCAAATGTCCCGCACGCATAGGAATCGATCGCAGGCGAGCTTGGCAGTCACAGTCCGCTAACCGATTGTGATAGAGAGTCACCACCACAGATCCTGAAGGCTCACGCCCCGACGATGACCCAGAAGCGCTATCGCATCGAAGACAGCCTCGGGCTCCCCGGGGTTTTACCTGCCGCACCGAGTCCCGGCGTCTCGAATGAGCGGCTGGACGAGATCCTGGGCGCCATCCTGGACCTGCGACGCATCACCGAGATGAGCGCGGACGAGACGATCGCGGCGTGCCGCCGTGAGTTGCAGGACGCCCTGGCGATGCGTTCCGAACTCGATCTGATGAAAGAGGCGATCACCCGGACCAAGTCGGAACTGGCGACGCTCCACCGCTCCGAGAACAGCGGCAAGGGCATGCGCCGGGCGGCGGACGAACTCGATGCGGTGGTCGAATCGACCGAGCGCGCCACGACGCAGCTGCTGAATGCGGTCGAGGACATCGAGACGAATGCCGGCATGCTCTACACCGCGAATCTGCCGCCGGGCATGAAGCAGCACGTCGATATCATCCAGGAGCGGGTGATCTCGGCCTACGAGGCCTGCAACTTCCAGGATTTGACCGGCCAGCGGATCAACAAGATCGTCGGCGTGATGAAATTCATCGAGGAGCATCTCGATCACCTGATCGACGCCTGGACGCAACTGGACAGCTTCCGCGATCTCATCACCGTCATGCCGGTCCCGACCGCGCTGGATGACGAGAGCAGCCTGCTCAACGGGCCGAAGCTCGACGACGATCCGGGCCACGTCGACCAGAACGACATCGACTCGCTGTTCGACTGATTCGGCCCGGCCGGTTCGGCGCGGCAATTTTGTCGGCCGACCCGGTCCCCCTCGGGGTCAGGAACGCTTAGATCTGCGGTATGAACCGCAGAGCCCTCTCAGACCTGCCCCCCGATACCTTCGACGACGGCCGCGACGCCGAGCGTGACGAGAGCGCCGGCGAGTCCGAGGCCGCGCTGGCCGCCGAGGATTCGCCGGAGATCGATTTCGATTTCGATCCCGGCGCGGTCCAGGCCGGCACCGAGGTGATCCGCCGGTTCTGGTCGACGCTGCCGAATTCGCCCGGCGTCTACCGCATGTTCGACCATCGCGGCGACGTCCTGTACGTCGGCAAGGCCAAGAACCTGAAGGCCCGCGTCGGCTCCTATGCCCGCGGCCAGGCGCATTCGAACCGCATCGCCCGGATGATCTCCCAGACGGCGGCGATGGAGTTCGTCACCACCGCCACCGAGACCGAGGCGCTGCTGCTCGAAGCCAACCTGATCAAGCAGCTCAAGCCCCGCTTCAACGTGCTGATGCGGGACGACAAGTCCTTCCCCTACATCCTGGTCACCGCCGACGGCCCGGCGCCGCAGATCGTGAAGCACCGCGGCGCGCGGCGCCGGAAGGGCAATTATTACGGCCCCTTCGCCAGCGTCTGGGCGGTCAACAGGACGGTCAACGCCCTGCAGCGCGCCTTCCTGCTGCGCACTTGCACCGACAGCTATTACGAGAACCGCTCCAGGCCCTGCCTGCTATTCCAGATCAAGCGCTGCTCCGGCCCCTGCACCGGTGAGATCGGGACCGACGATTACGCCGCGATGGCGGATGCGGCCCGCGCCTTCCTGGCCGGCAAGTCCAATGCCGTGAAGGACCGGATGCGCACCGAGATGCAGGAGGCGTCCGAGGCGCTGGAGTTCGAGCGCGCCGCCCGCTACCGCGACCGCATCGCGGCGCTCTCGGCGATCCAGGGGGTGCAGGGCGTCAACACCCAGGGCGTCGAGGAGGCCGACGTGTTCGCCCTCGACGAGCAGGCCGGGCAGTTCTGCATCGAGGTGTTCTTCTTCCGCAACTTCCAGAACTGGGGCAACCGCGCCTACTTCCCGAAGGCCGACCGGTCGATGACGCCGGAGGAGGTGCTCGGCTCGTTCATCAGCCAGTTCTACGACGACAAGCCGGCGCCCCGGACGGTGCTGACCAGCCACCCGATCGAGGATGCCGAGCTGGTCGCCGCCGCCCTGTCGAGCCGCGTCGATTACCGGGTCGAGATCCACAAGCCGAGCCGCAGCGAGCGGAAGAATCTCGTCGAGTATGCCCAGCGCAACGCCAAGGAGGCGCTGGCCCGGCGGCTCGCCGACACGGCCTCGCAGGGCAAGCTGTTGGCGGCCCTGGGGCAGGCCTTCGGCATGGACCGGACACCGCGGCGGATCGAGGTCTACGACAACTCCCACATCATGGGCACGAACGCGGTGGGCGGGATGATCGTCGCCGGCCCGACCGGGTTCATGAAGACGCATTACCGCACGTTCAACATCAAGTCGGAGGAACTCACCCCGGGGGACGATTACGGCATGATGCGCGAGGTCCTGCAGCGGCGCTTCAAGCGCCTCGTCAAGGAGGCGCCGCGCACCGAGCGCGAAGCCGCGGTCGCGGCGGCCGAGGGCGGCGCGCCGGAGCCGAATCCCGCCCCCACGGAGGATGGCGAGGCGTTTCCCACTTGGCCCGATCTGGTGCTGATCGACGGCGGCAAGGGTCAACTCGACGCCGCCCGCACGGCGCTCGACGAGATCGGGGTGTCGGACGTGCCGCTGATCGGCATCGCCAAGGGTCGCGACCGCGATGCCGGGCGCGAGACGTTTTTCGTGCCGGGCCGGCCGCCGTTCAAGCTTCCACCGCGCGACCCGACCCTCTACTTCGTGCAGCGGCTGCGCGACGAAGCCCACCGCTTCGCCATCGGCAGCCACAGGGCCAAGCGCAAGCGTGAGATGATCAAGAATCCCTTGGACGAGATCGCCGGCATCGGCCCCAGCCGCAAGCGCGCGCTGCTGCACCATTTCGGCACCGTGAAGGCGATCGAACGCGCCGCCTTCGAGGATCTGGCCAAGACCCCCGGGGTGAACGTCGCCACCGCGCGCGCCGTCTACGATTTCTTCCATGCCGGCGCCTGAGGATCCCGCCGTCACGGCCGCGCCCGCGGTCGAGACGTTGACGCCCGGGCCAAGCTCTGATTTCACCCCGGCCATGAACGCCGTCCTTCCCCGACGCCGGTCGCCCGCCTGGACGTTCGCGAACTGCCTTACCTACGGCCGCCTCGTGGCGGTGCCGGTGATGGTCGCGCTGCTGTTCTGGCCTGACTCGCACACCGCGCGTTGGACGGCGCTGGGCGTGTTCGTGGCGGCCGCGATCACCGACTACCTCGACGGGTATGTCGCGCGGACCTACCATCAGAGTTCCGCGCTCGGGCGCATGCTGGATCCGATCGCCGACAAGTTGCTGGTCTCGGCCTGCCTGCTGATGCTCGCGGCCGACCACACCATCGTCGGCTCGTCGATCTGGGCGGCGATCGTGATCCTGTGCCGGGAGGTGCTGGTCTCCGGCCTGCGCGAGTATCTCGCCGAGCTGAAGGTCGGCGTCCCGGTCAGCAAGATCGCCAAGTGGAAGACGACGGTGCAGCTCGTGGCGCTCGGCTTCCTGGTGGCCGGCCCCGCGGGCGAGCGGGTGCTGCCCGGCACGGAGGCGATCGGCCTCGCGCTGCTGTGGCTCGCTGCCGCCCTCACGCTGTGGACCGGCTGGGACTACATGAGGGCCGGGATCAAGCACGTGATCGACGACCCGCGTTGAGCCGCGGTCGGCACTCCTTTTCCGGCACGGTGACGCGATGAAGCTCGTCTATTTCGCCTGGGTCCGCGAACGGATCGGCCGCGCCGAGGAAGAGCTGGTGCCGCCGCAGGGGGTGGCCACGGTCGCCGATCTCGTCGCTTGGCTGCGCGGGCGCGGCGAAGAATATGCCTACGCGTTCGAGGATCCGGGCGTGGTCCGCGCAGCGATCGATCGGACCCATGCGAAGCCGGATGCGATGATCGCGGGTGCCGGTGAGATCGCGTTCTTTCCGCCGATGACCGGAGGCTGAGGCATCGAACGTCCCAGCACGTAGTCCGCCGATCTTGAACGCGAAGCGGTCCCGGGGTCTTTGGCGGCGTCGCTCCGGCCGTGTTTCAGGCCGAACGGCGCGTGGGCCGAGCCGCGTTCTTCTACGGGTTCGGCCCGCTTTCCAACCGATCACCCCGAACGTCGGATCGCGTGGTTCAGGCCGGTGCTTTGACCACCAGAAATTGCGGAACGCTCAAGCTGGGGCCGCCGTTACTCGGGACCGAAATCGGACCCAGAGTTTTCGCATGCGCCAGACGTTCCTCGCCGCCGCCGCCCTGCTCAGCCTCGGCGTTGCCGCCCAAGCCCAGACCACCGTGATCGAGCGCGACCGCCCCGCCGTGGTGGTCGATCGTCCGGCCACCGAGTCGAAGTCCGTCACCGTCCACGATCACGGCGATGGCTGCGTCACCAAGACGGTGCGCAAGGAAGACGAGATGGGTGATTCCAAGACCGTGAAGAAGGAGACCTGCGACTGAGGCAGGCCTGTTCTCCCGGACGGTTCTCCGTCCGGGCTCACGATGCGAGTCTCATCGCCGAGATAGCCGACGCTTCGGCGATGGCGCAGATCGTTCCGGCTGGTTGTCGTCACGCTGGATACGTTTCACCTTGGCAGCCTCGGTCTCAGGCCCGAGCCCGGCTGCCAAAACCTCGTTCATCCGTGTCTGCCAGCCGGGCCCCTGAGCCTTGTATGCGGCCAGCACATCCGGCGGCACGCGCAGGGATACGGGCACGGCCTTTGCCTCGGCCTTGGGTCGTCCGGCCCGCTTCAGGAAGGCTTCCGCCATCCCAGCCGGCATCCCGTGTGGACCGGGACGGGCTGAAGCCAATTCGGCCTCGGTCAAAGGCGGATTGTCGGAGACCTCATCCCAGTCAGCCTGGGTGTAGGCTTCGGTCGGGGTGTAACCCGGCGCATGCTCAGCCTTCGGCATAGCGGGCTTTCTCCTTCGCGTTGGCCGGCCGTACGCTGACGACATCGATCGCCTCGGACCCAAGTGGGGAGACGATGGCAACCACGACGATCTCGCCGTACCGGCTGCCGATCAGCTTGAACCGTTTGCGTCCGGTGCAGCTGGACTTGGTCGTGACGGTCAGAAAGCGGTCGAAACTGAACGCCACCTCGAACTCGGTGAGATCGAAGCGGTGCTTGGCGATGTTCGCCTGCCGCTTTGGCTGACTGTAAGTGAACCGCACATATTCAGTATATACCGAAATCTCGATACTGGCCAGTGGGTCTGTCGATAAGATCGACCTCTACGGAGGGGCGGGACGCTTTGAACGCGCGACGATCGTTCCCGCAGCCGTCCAACACCTCGGATCTGGATGGACAACATCCGGCACGAGGGCATCTAGGATGCGGGGAGATCGGCTCACCTGAGAGCTGCACCAGCCGGGAAGGATACGCGGATGTCGAGCGACGCCCAGATCGTCGAAGTTCTCTCGAAGGTCACCACCGCCACGATCACGACGATCCTGCTGAAGAAGGGGCTCCGCAACGTCTGGCTGCGTGGCACCCGGCCGTTGAGGCCCGGCCAGCCCCGGATCGTCGGTCGCGCCTTCACCCTGCGGTTCGTCCCGGCCCGTGAGGATCTCGCCACCCCGGAATCCTGGTCGTCCCCGACTTCGACCCGGGCGGCGATCGAGGCGATGCCGGCCGGCTGCATCGCGGTCGTGGACGCGATGGGCGTCACCGATGCCGGCATCTTCGGCGACATCCTGTGCGCGCGTATGGCCAAGAAGGGCGTGGCCGCCCTGGTCACGGACGGGGTGGTGCGCGACGTGGCGGGGGTTCTGGGCACCGGCCTGCCGGTCTGGTGCCAGGGCGCGGCGGCCCCGCCCTCCGTGGCCGGGCTGACCTTCGTCGCCTGGCAGCAGCCGATCGCCTGCGGCGGCGTCGCGGTGTTCCCCGACGACGTGATCGTGGTGGATGAGGACGGCGCCGTGCTGATCCCGGCCGCCCTGATCGAGACCGTGATGGAACTCGCCCCCGAGCAGGAGCGCTTCGAGGGCTGGATCATGGAGGAGGTCGGCAAGGGCGCGGCGCTCCCGGGCCTCTACCCGCCGAACGCCGAGAACAAGGCACGCTACGAGGCCAGCAAGGGCTGATCCCACGAGTCTCTCGCCAACGGGCGCCGAGCGGTAGGATTCCCCGTCACACCTCCACCATGACGAGGCCCCTGAGCCGGCCTTCGCAGGCGTCGTGCAGGGCGCCGGGCGCGTTCTCCAGCCCGGCGACCGTCGAACAGGCGAAGTGGAGCCTCGCCTCGCGCTGCCAAGCGATCCATTCCGGGAACGCCTCCGCGCTGTCCCGGTCGGCGCTGTAGCCGCGCAGGGTGACATCCTTCAGGATCAGCTGAAACGAGTCGAGTTGCACCGGGGCGACGATGCTGGCGCCCGCGACGTTCAACTCGGCGGTGAGCGCTCCGAGCAGGACGAATCGGGCCCCCTCGCGCGCGGCTTCCGCGGCGGCGGCCAGTTGCTCGCCGCCGACCATGTCGACGAACACGTCCACGCCATCGGGCGCCGCCGCTTTCAGCTGATCCGCGATCGAGCCCCGATTGCGCAGGATCGCCGCGTCATAGCCGAGCTCGGCCGTCATCCAGTCGGCCTTGTCCGGGGTGCTGGTGCTGCCGATCACCCGCGAGGCGCCGAGCCTGCGGGCGATTTGCCCGGCCATCGAGCCGATTGCCCCCGCGCCACTCGATACGAAGACCGTGTCGCCCCGCCGGATCCGGATGCCGCGCGTCAGGGCGGCGTAGGCGGTCCAGCCATGGCCCAGATAGGCGGCCGGCTCGATCGGTCCCCGGCCCAATGCGACACAGCTCCCGGCATCGACGACGGCATAGTCGCGCCAGCCCAGGGGATGCGAGACGAAGGTGCCGATCTCGAACCCGCTGCCGGGCGGGCAAGCCATGACCTCGCCGATCGCGCCATCCGCCAGCCTATCGCCGGGCCTGAGCGCCGGGAAGGGAATGCCCTCGACCGCCTGCGCATCTGGGTTGGCCATCAGCCGCGTCGAGATGGAGATGCGGAACCAGCGGTTGCGCACGACCAGGTCGTTCGGGCCGGCTTCGGGCAGGGCGGTTTCGATGATGGTGAGATCGCTCGGCTGGATCATGCCATCGGGATACGCACGAAGCCGGATTTCGCGGCATCGCCCCACTGCACTGTCCATGTCGGGTTCCGTGGTGAGGTTTGCAGAAAGCTGCCGGAGCAGCGCTGCCAGGGATGGCGGCCCTGATCTAATCAAATGACTGGCGGTCAGTCAATAACGATGCCGTGGCCCTTGCCGGTCCGCCATTCCTCCACGCTGGGGACATCCACCCCTTTCCATCCCGGTGATATGCGGTCAGGCAGGGGCCGATCGTCCGTCCATCATGAGATCGCTTCGTGTCGACCAAGTCCAAGCCCAGGACCAAGCCGCCCGAAGAACGGCGCGAGGATCTGATGAACGCCGCCGAGCGCCTGTTCATCGATCAGGGTGTGGCCTCGACCACGATCGAGCAGATCACGACCGGGGCGGGCGTGGCGAAGGGTAGCTTCTACCTGCACTTCTCGTCGAAAGAGGACGTGGTCGACGGTCTGCGCCAGCGATTCGTCGACACCGTGCTCAATGCCATCAGAGACGCGGTCGAACGGCAGGCGAATGGGGACTGGAGCGGGAAGCTCGCGGCCTGGGCGACGGCTTGCAGCAGAGGTTACGCCGAATCCGCGCGACTGCACGACATCGTCTTCACCGATGTGCCTCCCCCCACCCAGGACGGGCTGGCCGACAACGTCCTGATCGATCACCTGGCGCAGTTGCTCGTCGATGGCGGCGACGCGAAAGCCTGGGCCATCGACGATGCCCGCTTCACGGCCGTGTTTCTGTTCAATGCCCTTCACGGCGTCATCCTCGACGCGGCCAAGAAAGGGCTGGCGGACGCGATCGAGCCCAAGATCGTGGCGCATTGTTTTCGGCTGGTGGGGCTGGAAACCGCGTGATCGGCACACCTCTCGATCTGCCGGCGATCCGGAATACCCTCGATCCGAGGCGACGCCGTCCCCTGGCGGCGGATTCCAGAGATCGCGCGGCCTGCCGGCGGGCATCTCCAAGGCTTCCGCTGCGTCAAAGTCTTTGAGGGTGCGGCCGAAGTCGGAAATTCTCCATCTCAGTCGTCGCAAGAGAATTTCGAGCAACTTTTGCCGCTCCGTGCGAGCGACAATTTTATCTAAGCACACTCAATCTCTTGAACCAGCGGACAGGACGCGTTTGACAGCAAGAAACGGGTTGCCTGCTCTCGAAGCCGGGCCATAGGCTCGGATCGACCTGTTGGAGATCTGCCATGTCGCCCGCCGGGAACCGCTCCATGTCCGCGCCCGAATGGGCGATGCTGCTCGCCCTGTCCGTGCTGTGGGGCGGCTCGTTCTTCTTCACCGGTATCGCGCTCGCCGGATTGCCGCCCCTCACCCTGGTCGTCCTGCGGGTCGGGCTCGCCGCGCTGATCCTGAACCTCGTCCTGCCGCTGACTAGCCTGCGCCTGCCGCGCGGCCGCAGGATCTGGACGGCCTGCCTCGGCATGAGCCTGCTGAACAATGTCCTGCCCTTCTGCCTCATCGTCTGGGGGCAGACCCATATCGCGTCCGGCCTCGCCGCCATCCTCAACGCCACGACGCCGCTCTTCACCGTCATCGTCGCCCACCTCTTCACCACCGACGAGCGGATGACCGGGAACCGGCTCGCGGGGGTGCTGGTGGGTCTCGTGGGCGTCGCCGTGATGGTCGGACCCGCGGCGTTGGCCGGGCTCAATGCCGGCCTCCTCGCCCAACTCGCGGTGCTCGGCGCGGCTCTGTCCTATGCGTTCGCGGGTGTGTTCGGGCGGCGCTTTCTGGGCCTGGGCGTCCCGCCGCTCGCGTTGGCCGCCGGACAGATCACCGCGTCCACGCTGGTGTTGTCGCCTGTGGCGCTCGCCATCGATCAGCCCTGGACACTACCGGTCCCCAGCGCTTCCGTTTGGGCTGCAGTGTTCGGCATCGCGACGCTGTCCACGGCGCTGGCCTACGTGCTGTACTTCCGGATCCTGGCGCGGGCGGGGGCGACGAACCTCTCGCTCGTCACCTTCCTGATCCCGGTCTCGGCCATCCTGCTCGGGGCGCTGGTTCTGGGCGAGCATCTCGAGCCGCGGCACTATCTCGGCATGGCGCTGATCGGCTGCGGCCTGGCGGCCATCGACGGCCGTCTCCTCCGCCGCGTCTCGCGGGCAACGAAGGAGCCGCATGAACCCAAAACACGTCTCAGCGCCAGCCGGCATCGATGAAGTAATTGTGCCCTGTACACATCCGGGCGTCGTCGGAAGCCAGGAACAGCACCAGGACGGCAACGTCGGCGGGCTGGATCCGGCCGTCCAGGCATTGTGAGGCGACGATCTCGGCCTCACCCTCCGGGGTGTACCAGCGCTCCTGCCGCGGCGTCTGGACATTGCCGGGCACGATGGCGGAGACCCGGATGCCGTCGCGACCGAGATCCCGGGCGAGCGACCGGGTCAGCCCCTCGATCGCCGCCTTGGCGGTCTGGTAGAGCGGCATCTCCTTCAGCCCGAGATGCCAGCTGATCGAGCCGAAGTTCAGGATCACGCCGCCGCCGGCCCGGCGCATCGCCGGCACGGCAGCCTGCGCGGCGAAGAACAGGTGACGCAGATTCACCGCCATCCGGTCGTCCCAGTAGGAAGGCGTCACGTCTTCCAGCTTGTGGCGGTCGTCATTGCCGGCGTTGTTGACCAGGACGTCGAGGCCGCCGAGCGCCGTCTCCGCCTCCACCACCAGGGCGCGGACCGCCTCGACATCGGTGAGGTCACAGCGCCGGTAGAGCGGCGGGTGCGCCGCCCCGGGAGAGAGCCGCTCGACCAGCGCTTCGGCGGGCTTGTCGGCGATGTCGCAGAACAGAACGCGGGCGCCCTGGGCGACGAAAGCCTCGACCAGACCTTCACCGATTCCGGAGGCGCCGCCCGTCACGAGGATGCGTTTTCCGCGAAGAGACGGGTAGATGGCGCGCGTAGACGAGGAGGGCATCGGTAATTCTCCGAAGGCTGAGGCGTCGCAGACTCACGGACGCGGCGACGCATCTTCGAAGAATCGACGCTTATCTGCGTCGCGACAATCCTGTCCCGATTGCCAGCCGGCGCGCCGGGGCCGGCGGCCATTGTCCAAACGTTAACGCTTTCGGAATCAGATCGGCGCGTCTTCTAGAAAGGAACACGCGATGCCGCTTCGCCTGGAACTCAAGCCGTTCGAGCGGCTGATCATCAACGGCGCCCTGATTCGCAATGGCGACCGGCGTTCGACCTTCCTGATCGAGACCCAGTGCAAGTTCCTGCGCGAGAGCGAGATCATCACGGAGAGCGAGGCCGACACGGCCTGCAAGCAGATCCACCTGACCTTGACGGTGATCTACCTCGCCGACGATCCGGCGTCGGGCATCGACCTGTTCTTCCGGCAGGCCGCGGAGCTGATCCGGCTGGCGCCGGCAGCGGCCCCGCAGATCGCCGCCATCGCTGAGGCCGTGGAGGCCGGGACGTTCTACCCGGCGATCAAGCTCGGCCGGAAGCTCGTCGAATGGGAGGGCGCGGCCTTGGCCGCGGCGGCCAAGCCCCGGGAGCCCGGCGCGGCCGCCTGACCGCGCCGAAGCCCGATCTCAGCCCGGATTGCCCTGGAGGCCTGCGGCGATCTCGTTGTTGATCGCCACGAGGTTGGCGATCTTCTCCGGGGTCGGGGCGATCATCGTGTCGACGCAGTTGCGCAGCACGAACACGCCCAGGTTGCCGATGCCCTGCTTGATATCGGCGGGCAGCGGGTTCTCGTCGGCGGTCGCTTCGGAGGCCAGGATGGTCCAGACCCGCTGGTTGAACGACAGGGCCTCGTTGAGCTGCTTGGTGTTGCCGGTGGCGAGCCCATGGCTGGCGCCGATCAACTGCTGGGCCGCCTTGATCAGGACCGCAGATTCGGCCTCGCGCGGTGTCAGGGAGGCGGACCGTGACGTCCGGGCATAGGCGTTGGCGGCGTAGTTCATAGGCAGTCCAGCCCTATCACATCAGACCTGCCGGGCGGGCAGGCTTGCGTGTAGCTGTCGCAGATCAAGTGTTAAGGCCACGTGAGCATCCGGTCCGCCATGATCCCGCCGGGTTGGACAGAGACCAGGGAGCGTGGCCGCGAAAAGCCGGCCACCGGATCGCGCAAACGATGTTGAACTTCTTCCTCGGAACAGTGGCCGGCGGACTGATCGCCGCCGTTCTGACCATTGCGGCAGCGCGGCAGCCGGAGGTTCAGACGCGTCTGGGGCTGAAGCCGGCTCCGGTTGTGGCGGCCCTGGCGGCGGTGGCCAAGCCGCGCGAGCCGGATTGCGTCAAGCCGCCCGAGGCACC
>NZ_JAKSYL010000080.1 GCF_022829515.1 Methylobacterium sp. J-048 | reverse complement strand
TCCACGACGGACCGGTCTCCCACGGCTCAACCGGCACCGACCCGCGAGGCCTGTAGGACCTCGACTACTTCGGTACCGTGCGCGGCCGCCTCGGCTACGCCTGCGAGCGCACCCTGGTGTACATCCCCGGCGGCTTCGCCGCCGGCTCCGGCAGCGCTGACCGCTCGTTCGGCGGCTATGCCGGCAACGACAACTTGCGCACCGGCTACGCCGTCGGCGGCGGTATCGAGTACGCGCTGCCGGTCGACTCGTTCCTGAACTTCTTCCGCCCCTCGGCGGTGACGTTCAAGGTCGAAGGCCTGTACGTCAACCTGGAGCGCGGCAACCGAAACCAGGACGCCCTGGTGGTCAACGCCGCCAACCTTGTCCCGGTCGCCTACAGCGCGATCGGCCCCAGCGCCGACCCCTCGTTGCGAGGATATTGCGGCGACGACCGCCTCCCGACCGGCTACGCCGTCGGCGGCGGCATGGCGTACGCGCTGCCGGTCGACTCGTTCCTTAACTTCTTCCGCTCCTCGGCGGTGACGTTCAAGGTCGAAGGCCGGTACGTCAACCTGGAGCGCGGCAACCGCAACCAGGGCGCCCTGGTGGTCAACGCCGCCAACCTCGTCCCGGTCGCCTACAGCGCGATCGGCCGCCGCGACGACGAGTTCGCCGTCGTCCGCGCCGGCCTGAACTACAAGTTCGGCTCGTACTAAGACC
>NZ_JAKSYL010000078.1 GCF_022829515.1 Methylobacterium sp. J-048 | reverse complement strand
CGTCGCTCCCGCGACCCCGAGTAACCCGAACCCGCCCGATCCGCCACACGAGGCCACCACCGCTGGCTATGGCCGGCATCGGAGTGATGTTCACCTCGCTCGCTGCAGGCCATTCCCTCGAAGAGCAGGAGGCGAAAACGCTGGCCACCGTGCAACGCGCGGGATAATAAAGGCGCTGAGCCCGGAGAAAGGCAGCGTTGAGGGCGTCGTGCGCCGGATCGGGCAGGTCGGGATCATTGTGGCCCGGGGGCATCAGGAAGCCGGCATGCGAACTGATGAAGTTCGGGCATGGCACATTGGCTTTGAAGCGGGGATGCGCCTCGAACTCGGCGATTACATGCGCCGCTTTTGATCGGCCGACTTCCGCCCCGCCCCATGAGCAGATCGGAGCGGGGCCGAGCGGAAGGGGCGTTCCAGGCTAGTTTCCTACCCCAGTCCCTCGACTCGGATTAGTTCAAGTTGCCGGCAATCGCGCTGAACTTGGCACCAAGCCGCGAACCGACGACCTTGAGGGAAGCGATGATCGCGACGGCAATCAGGGCGGCGATCATGCCGTATTCGATCGCGGTGGCGCCGTTCTCGTCGCGGATGAAGCGCCGTAGCAGCTGAGGCATCTCACGGATCCTGCGCCGATCAAGGCTCACAGTCCCGTGATAACACCGGCCTGTTTACGGCTTGTGAAGAGACGGTGATCCCGGTGCTTCAAACACTCATCGGCAGCGACCACGAAAGCGAGGGCGGCGAGGGCTGTGCGCATGGTGGGATGATTGCCGTCGAAACGCCGCTGTCCAAGACGGCCGCGTTACCTCCGTAACCACACCCCCCGGTCCTTCGCCGTTCTTCTCGATGAAGATGACGCCGGCGGCTTCGAGGGCGGCTTCAACCTTCCGGCGAAGGCTCGGCAGCTGCAGCACCAGTTTCGGGGGCGGGGCCGGTATCAAGGGTGCCCCCGCTGGTCAGCGCGCTGGCCCAGGCGGTTGCGATGAGGCGAACCTGTTCGATGGCCTCGGCACGTGTGAATGGCTCATCGCCTTCGTCATCACCACCATCTGACCAAGCGACGAAGCCGGTACGCCGACCCTTGGCATCCTCGACGCAGGCCGCGTCTTCGAGGATGCAGATGCGGAGCGGGAGCGTAAGGCCGAGCGTAGGCATTCGGGTTATGTAGAGCGCTTGAGTTCGGCTTCGACCGCTCCGCCCTCAGCGCCTCTTCCACGAGGCAGGGGATTAAATCAGTGCCTCACCCCGGCAGTAGTGGTGGCGACGAACGATGCGATGCCGTCCCTCTCTACGGCCTCTTCGAACGCGCGGTAGGCCTCTTGCTCGGTCGCGAACGGCGTCAGCCATTCGGTGCTGCCGCTCGACATGTGGACGACAGCCAACTGCCACGGGTCCTGCGTACCTGCGAAGCGGTAGATCTCGACATCGACCTCGATGTCGTCTCGGGTGAACGATCCGGAGAGCGGGGAGTGCTCGAACTCGCGGTCGTCGTCCTCCATCCCGTCCCTCCCAGCATCGCTGTGCGTGGACTGCTCCGCTACTCTGCAGCCTGAGCAGGCTCATCGTCCGCCGGATCAGCCTCCGCGCCCTCAGCCTCTTCGTTTTCAGGGTCATCGTTCTCTGGAGCCGCGGCTGGGGTCCCCGCTCGGTAGAAATCGCCGTTCCGCACCAATTCGCCGCTCGTCGACATCACGCTGAGGTACGTGGCCAGGGTGTTGGCTGCCACGTCCTCCAGACGCTCCGTGATCTGAGCGTGCGTCAGACCATCAGGGCCGGCATCCTCGAGAAGCGCCTTCAGTCGCCCCTTGGCAGAGTTGGCTCGAGGCCCGCGGGGCCCACGAGTAGCACGAGGTTGACCGTCTTCCGCGGAAGCACGGCGGCGCTTCGGCTGGTCGTCGGCATGCTCGTCCATCGCCGTGCCTTCGACGATCGATGCGAGCGATCGCTCCGCCATGCGGAGCTTCGTCAGCTCGCTGCTCACTCGCTCGTACTCGGCCTCAAGGGTCTCGCGCTGATGCCGCACGTTGGCCAGGGCCTTCGCGAGCGTGTCGTCATTTGCCATAGGTCGATCGACTTCTTCGGTTTTGGGGCGAGGGCTTATGGGCGTAGTCGATAAGCGTATCAATTAACCCTCGCAGGATCGTCATGATGCGGGAAGCTGCGGGCCCGTGATCACCCCCTCCGCTCCCGGAACCGGATCCCGGCCCCGCCGCCGTTCTCGGATATGAACTCTAAGCTGGGGAACATGGTCGGTAGGGGCTCGCTAAGCTTCTTGGCAGCCATCTGAGGATCCCTCATCGCGCGACCTTGAGGCTGCACAGGCGGCATGGTCAAAGGGCGATGGCCAGGTGGGTGAGTGTCCAACCAGGAGCCTGCAAAGCTCCGCACGTCCGGTTTGACTCCGGGCCCCGGCCTCCAGCTATTCCTACCCAACATCTGGCTCGCTTCGAGCAGTTAGGCTGTCGCTACCTGGCACGGACGCAGGTCGCGCGTGAGCCCTCGGGTTGCCGATCGGGAGTGTCTATCCGGAATGTCAGTCGGTCCAGGCGTGGATTGGACGGACTGAGGAGTCAGGCCGCGACCTTCGTGCGGCGTTCGGGGATATGCCCGGCCCGGATCTGATCCAGCGTGGGCGGCCAGTGACCCACCCATGCACCATAGGCGCATTCCCGGCCGCCGTAGGCCTTCCGGCACAGGGCCGCGATCCGATCTCCTGATGCTTGCCCGCGGATCATCAAGACGTCCGCAATCGCCTTGATCGCCGCTGCCCCCTGAGGCGAGCGCACGAGCGCAGACGCCCGAGCCTCGGCCGCCAGGGTTACAGCCCTGCGTTCTTCCTCAGGCAGATCCCAAGCGTCGAGAATAGCCCGGGAATTCTTCATGTCGCCACCACCGCCGGCCAGCATGCAGCCGCCGACAGAGCGCCGCGCGTAGGCGGCCTCAGCGTAAAAGCCGGCGTAGCAGTTGATCAGCTCGATATCACGGCTGACGGCTCGGACCCGGTCGCATTCGGCCTGATCCTCAGCGCTGCCGCTGATCTTTAGCCGGCCGAACGGCCACCCGCAGATATCGTATCCCGTCACGAGGCCTTCGCAGGCCACGAGCCGACCGCGGCGGTCTCGGACACGCTTGCCGGCAATGAGTTCCGCAACAGACTGCACCACAGCCCGATCGGTGTGGTACCCGAAGAACCAGCGCACGAGTGCGTGGCCGCCTTCATGATGACAGGTCAGGAGGCGGCGCCCCTTGGTCCGTGCCATCGTCAGCCCTCCTTCTTGAGCCGAGGCGTTGCGGTGGGCAGCACCTGCATAGGCACCAAGCCGTGCCGGATCTCGGGCGGGATCAGCGTCGTCTTTCCGTTCGCGTCTCGAATGGCGACGCCATGTAGTGCCTGACGGACCGCCCATCCCATATCGAGCGGATCGCTGCGGAGGCCAACGCAGTAAGCCGTTCGCTCAATGACTTCTGCCGTGTTTTGGTGATTATCCTCTTTAAATAAACGCTGGTAGTATTGGAGTTGCGCAGATTTCTTGGTTAGTTGCGCATTGTACATAGTGTTGACCTGCGCGTCGTCTCCGGTCATCCGCTCGGATAGAACTTCGTTCCCCCTCATCCATCCGAAGATATCAACCCGCGTAACGTCACGGTCCGGGTTGATCGTCTCCAGCCGGTTGATGCAGGCGGCGAGAATGGCGTTGATGTGGTTGTCGATCGAGTAGGAAGGTCGCCCGAGCTTCTTCGCACCTGAAAAGAAGGTGTCGAGGGACGTGCGCTTGTCGTGAACGACGTCCTCCAGCAACCGGTAGGCTTCGTGAGCCAGCCGCAGGCGGGGATGATCCTCTGCGAGGAAGGGAGGCCGCTCGTTCTGAATGACCTCACGGGTGAGCGTCAGCAGGAAGGTGAGCGTGCAGGCCAGCCTTCCCTGTTCCGTGTTCATCCGGTCATCAATGACGGCAGGGTCGAGGTTCCACGCCCCCTGCAGCAGCGCAATGGCCTCCTTCTTGAACGCCTTCTCCCGGCTATCGGCGATGTCGGCCTCAACAGCCTCGGTCTTGCGCCGCCCCTTGGTCCTAGCCTTTTCCGTAGCCCTCGGCATCGTCTCGGTTCCCTTCCTTTTCGGTCAGGTTTGGCTGTCTTGAAGCGCGGTTGCTAAAATGTTCTAGTCATAAGATCAGGTAACGAGACACAAAGCGCCTAAATTTTAATGATCTTCGCGGGTTCCGTCTTTCCGCATGCGGAAACGGATGCCTTGCCCGCCGCCATTTTCTGGGATGAATTCTAGGCCGCCGCGCTCAAAAGCTTCGACTAGAGCACGGTTGTTCATAGTCGTCAGCCGGCGGGCCGGCTTGCCATCTACGCTTCGGACCGTCTCGAACGCCCGGATCGTGGGGAGCGGGACGCCGGATGTCTCCGACAGCTCTTTCTGGTCAAGCCGCAGCAGCGAGCGCGCCGCGCGGCACAGTTCCGGTGTCAGGTCCATTAAGCATCTCCGCGATGTCACTGAAGATATAAGATGCGGACCTGATTGACAAGGTGCCGGCGTGTCTCCATAACAATCATGTTGTGATTTTGGAGACAAGACAGATGCCCCGCCGCACCGTCTCCTGGACTGCCATCGACCGCGCCGGCCAAGACAGCCGTCCCAAGATCCCGGCCGGTCTCCTCTCCGCCAAAGCATCTATCAACCTGACCGTCCGCCTCGACCGGCGTCCGCTCGTCGCGGGTGGCAAGTTCGACCGGGCCGCCATCATGCACGCTGCGGCTAAGGCCGCCCGGCTCCATCAGGAGCGGTTCGGCTGCTCTTGGAGCGAGGCCATGTCGGTGGCGCTCAAGGCCGCCTGGGGCGCTGCCAAGCTCACCCGCCACATGGCCGCGCACTGATATCCGCGATCCCTGCATCCCGTTTTCCCGCGATACCTGCATCCCGTAATCGAGGACCGACCGATGTCCTATCACGCGCCCGCAACCGCCTTCGTCCCCGCCCCGATCAACCACGCCGTCCTGCTCGTCCTGCGGACGCCTACGCAGCGCCTCGTCCACGCCCGGGAGGACCATGAGCGCTGCCTGCGCTTGGCTGCCTCCTACCGGCTGCGCCTCGGGCGCGGCGAGACCGAGATGCGCGAGCTGCACGCTTGGGCGCTCGGGCATGCCCGCATCCTGCGGGCGCGCTTCCTCGACCTGTTCCCCACCCACTGAGGTCTGCCATGTTGATTACCCGCACCTCCATGCTCACGGGCGAAACCAACACCCTCGACCTGCCGGTCACCGAGGACCAGCTCGCCGCCTACGCAGCCGGTGGCTTCCCGCAGGTCGTGTTCCGTCACCTGCCGCCGCCCGAGCGCGAGTTCATCATGACCGGCATCACGCCTGAGGAATGGCAGGCCCGGGTCGCGCTGCCCGAGATGGAGGAGGACGACCTGTGAACGCCAGGATCCCCCGCCGGGCCGTTTTCGGTGGCGCGCTGATGCTGATCGCCCCGAACACCGCCATCGCCGCCGAGCCCGATCCGATCTTCGCCGCCATCTTGGCCGTGCAGCAGGCCTCCGCAGCCCTGACAGCCGCTCTGGACGGCCTCAACGAGGACGACCCAGTTCAGATGCGGCGCGCCGACGAGGCGGCGGATCGGGATGCGATTGCCCGCAACGCCTTGGCCAAAGTCCGGCCCTCTACGCGGGCTGGGTTTCACGCCCTGATCCGGTTCCACGCCGAGGACGTGACGTGGATGGAGCCGGACACTTTCGGAGCGCTCGCACTCCGCGATCTTGCCGCCGCCCTCGATGCTTTCACCGAGACAGCCACACCCGCGATACCTGCAAGCCGGCATAGCGCCATGCAGGATCCCCGCTAACCCGTGTTGAAGGATTACCGGACATGCTGACGATTGAGCACGCCGCGACCCCTGACCCCATTCATGCGGTGATCGAACGGCACCGCGCCGCCTGGGAGGCCTATCAGGTCGCCCCGGAGGACATCAGCCACCCCGAGACGGTCGCCGCTGATCAGGAGACCTACGATGCCCTGACGGCGCTTCTCAGCACCGCTTGCTCTAGCCGTTTCGGGGCCCTTGCCCTTCTCGGGCACCTGCAGTGGTGGCTGGCAGAAGAAGAGCCGAATGCGGGGGCCTTCGGCGACGACTGGCATGCTGCTCGCGCGCGGGCGGGCGACCTCGCCCTGTTCCTCGGCGAGCCTATGACGCCCGTGATGCTGGAGCCGGGCCCGTCTGCGATGCCTCTCGGAGCCATTGCGGCGGGTATCGTTGCCCGGATGGTTCTCAACGACCGCCGCACTCCCCGCTTGAGCTGCTTCTAAGCGTTCACGATCCCATAACCATCGCGCTTGTCATCAAAGATATAAGACGCGAGGTTTGTTGACATGACCGGGAACCGTCTCCATAACAATCAAGTTATTATTTCAGAGACAAGGCAGGGCGGCGCTGATGCCCCTCTCGGATCGACCTTCCTGACGTGACCGCACCGGCATCGCGCCGGTTTCTGCCCACCCGCAGCCGACATCTCAAGCCCCGGAGCACCGGTTATGGCTACGACCTCGCGCGCCCTGATCACGTCCGCCGCCCGCACCGGCCTCACGGCGACCAAGCGTTCAAAACCCGCACACCGGCAGCCGGTGGACAGCCGCTTCCTCAATCTGCCGAATGAGCCTGTCCCGGGCGAGGTAGAGCCGTGGGAGGCCGTTGAGCCAATCCGACCGGACACCGCGCACAGCCGCTCGCTCCGCTTTCTCGACATCGCTGGCGAACTGTTCGCCGCCGTCGCCATCATCGGCGGGGGCATGGTGTTGATCGGCTTCGCCTCTCTGCTCTGACCGCTGGACCTGCAAACCGGCTTACCTGCATCCCTGCAACGAGGACTTGTGATGTCCCTGCGCACCTCCCTCCAACGTCTCGCACGGCGCGATCCTACCGCTCCCAGCCTACGCGAGCGGCTGGCCTCCGCGACTGTCCGCCTCTCCGACACGAAGGAGCGTGCCGGTCGGGCCGCGAAAGCCGCCAAGATCCTGATGAAGGCGCCCGAGCCCGCGCCCGAGCCGCCCAACCGCGTCGCGCTCATCAACTACTCGACATGGCTCTGGCATGAGCGTCGCCGGGTCTGCAGCGAGCTGCACCCGCATCTCGGCACCCGGGCCGACGCCTTCGTGATGGGGCTCAACGCCGCCGAAGACTGGCACTATGACGGCCGCGACCGCTCTGGCGGATGGGCGGAAAAACCTCCGGCCACGCCCCGCGCCATCCAAATCCTTGACTTGGTGGGGGTGAACTGGCGCGCCGATGTCGAGCGCGGTCTCTCACACCTCGATACCAAGGACTATCAGGATAGCGGCGAGCGCCCGAAGCTGCCCCACGGCTGGCCCGCGCCTGACGCCGTGCTGGTTGAGGCCCTGGATGATCTGACCCGTCTCCCGGATGCCATCGGTCTCGAACTTGACCGCCTGCACGGCATCGCCGTCGCGGAATTCAAGCGCCGGAACGGCCCCGAGAAGAGCGAAGCGGAGCAGTCCGCCCTACGCCGGGAACTGCACCTCGACGAACTCAACTACGTGCCGCCGCGCGAGAACGGCGAGGTGCCCAAGCCGGGGATCGACACGTTGTCCGCCCAGATCTTGGCCCTGTGGCCCGCATGGGCCGCGTATACCGGTGACGACGGCACCGACGAGCAGACGGCCGCCTACGAGGCGATGCAGCAGCGCCGGTTCACCCTTCTCCATGCGGCCGATGCCCTGCCCGCCACACTCGGCAGCATCCAGCCCAAGGCGCTGGCCCTCGCCTGGCTGCACTATGTCAACGAGTGGCGGCAGGGGCAGAAGCGCGACGACTACTCCACCGATGGACGCCTCGCGATCGACATCCACATGGCGGCTTTGACACAGCCTGGGCAGACGCCGCCCACGGTTGTCCGCCAAGAACCCGACCTCGTTGGCATGCTCGACCTCACCTCCGCGAGCATGGAGGACCTGCGGGCGGTCCACGACGTGGCTGATCTGGTTGGGAGCGTCGCCTACGCCACGACATGGCAAGGCCGCTGCAAGATGCGCGGATATGGCGATGAAGCCAACGCTGCCGGCAAGCTGATGCAGTGGCTCGGCGACGCGCTGACTGACGTGGAGACGGCTACCAGTGCCGAGGCTGCTCGCCGGGTCCCTGGCAACAGCTCCGAACGCGGCCGGCGCCTCTCGATATGGGCAGCCAGTGTCATCGACAACGACGACCCGAAAAGCATCGAAGCTTTTGCCCGGGAACTCTTGGCTCACGCCGAGGCCGAGCGGGCAGGGCGCTGACAGGCGCCCGCCATCTCTTCCGTAGCCGTGCGTACCGATCCGGCCGGATCTCGCCGGAGGACTGCCAGTCCCACACAGCACCGAGACCCTGACAATGAGCACCGTGGTTCGCTTTCCCGCTGGCAAGAATGCCGCTGCTGCCCCGATCCCCCGAGAGGAGTTCGAGCGGCTGGCCGAACTCGCCCTCGACATCGTTGACCGGATTGTGGCCCTTCTCGACGCTGAGGATGGAGACCCCGACCGTGAGGACGGTGGCGATGCCGAACCCGATCTCGGCGCCCCAGAGCAGCACGATAACCAGGTCGTCTGGTTCCGCGGTACGGGTCGGGACCTAGAGATTGACCGGCAGGAGCCGGACCAGTGCGCCTGATCCTTGCGCCGCTGGCATGGTGGAACCTCCGGCGGGTCCGGAGGGCCACGCGGGACATGCGCCTCGCGAACTTCTACGCGACACGGTCGCTTCGGACCCTGATAGCGGTGGGGCTGGCGCCGCTGGAGGTCACGTCGAGCGGGGTGCCGGCGGTTCCGGCGATGCCGCTCGCCCGGCGCTGAGCGCGCCTTGGCCCGCAGGATGTCATGCAATCCGCACCTGCGGGTATCAGCGCATTTTTAAGGCCACGAAGGCAGACTCCGGCAGCACAGAACGTCGGAGCCTATGCCCATGCCTTCACAGATAGATGAGACCACCGACCAGCCCACTGGCCAAAGAGCATCTACCAAGGTGCGGAACATGCAGGTGCGGGTGAACCCAAAAGGGTTTCAGGCGGTCAAGATCCTCACTCTGGAGTTGGAGATGACCCTGGAGGACTTGATGGTGGAAGCTCTGAACGACTTTCTGGCGAAGCATGGCAAGCCCGCTACGGTAGAGCGGCGCTCGCCGGATCGAGCCTCATCCGGCGAGACCACCATGCGAGGCATGCTTTGATGCTTTCATGCATCCTGGAGGGCTCTACCGCATAAAGAGGCCATGTGCCGTTCCGAGACACTACGGAATAGCAATCTGATCCCCCCATTCTTGCGCCCCGAACCCATCGGGGGCGGGCATGGCAGACGACATCGGACCAGTTGCCTTCGAGGACTTGGACGCTGAGTTGGATGCGCTTGGCTTGCCGCCAGAGCTTCCCCCAGACTGGCCGGGGTCGGTTGACGAGGAGCGCCCGCGGGAGGAGCCAGCGCCGCCCCCGCCCTTCCAATGGGAGGGCGATTGGCTTGGGCTCAAGCACCTGAAGGGCGGTAGGGTCACCCGAATTCCCCATCCCAAGGATCCGGACGTCGGCGGCTTAAGCCACGCCGCTATCGAGCGGCGGCGCGCCTACGGAACTGCGCCTGAGCGGCCGCCCCTGCGGGTAGAGATCGCCTGTGAGACCTTCGCGCCGAGCATCCAGCACTACACCCTCCCGACCAAGCTCTGTTGCCCGGGCAGGAGCCCCGTGAAGGCTTCGTCCAACACCATACGGGTGCAGGATAGGAGCCTCGATGCCGCTCCCACCTTCCTGATGGTCAAGCGACAGCGGTTCGAGTGCCGGTCCTGTAGGAAGCGGTTCTACGAGGCCCTTCCTGACGTCAACGAGGCGCGGGGTGTCAAGCAACGCGGCACCAAGGTAATCGACCGTGAGCGCCGCAAAATCGAAGATTTTAAGCGCCTCGGTATAAAGCATTTCATCACCAAGCGCCTGCGCCGAGACATCGCTTTCGCCGCTGTAGCGCATACAGCGGCAAAGGCCGCGGATTTGCTACACGTTGACGTTGGGATGGTCGATAGGATCTTCGCGGATTATCGCCAGACCATGACTGCAAACCACGAATACAATTTGCCAGAGGTGCTTGGGATTGACGGTACATACATTCTCGGCAAGCCCCGATGCGTCATTGCGGATGTAGAGGGGAACAGAATTCTTGAAATCCTTCCCTACGACAAGGCAAATAAGGTTTACAGATACTTCAGGGACACATTCAAAGAGTGCCAACGTGAAAAAGTGAAATTCTTCGCCCATGATATGGCGAAAATGTACGATAATATAAGCGCTCTATTTCCGAACGCCCGTCGGATAATTGACCGATATCATGTTGCGAGCCTCATACAAAAGTATATGAATGCCGCACGTACATCTATCACGAGCGATATGGACCGGGACAGCCGAAAACTGATGCAGTCGAATGTGCGCCTTTTCTTGGGTCCACGACACAGACTTGATCGGGTTTACAAGTTGGAGCATGACAAGCTCACTGCGGCCAACGATAGGCTTTATCACGCGACGCAAGCCCGCAGACTGTTTGAAGACATCTTTCGAGAGAAATCCACCGAGGATGCTCTGTGGAGATACCAGCTTTGGGTCGACTATATCTCAAAAAAACGAATATATTTGAACCGGCAGGATGGTAAAGACACGCCTTATTCTCTGATGAAATGGTTTTGCCCACTATATAATACGATAGAGGAGCAAAAAGATAGAATTTTCATTGGCTTTCAACATCGCTATACAACCGCGTATGTGGAAGGCATGAACCGTCGCATCAAAGAGATCAATCGAGATGCGAATGGTCTTTCTTTTGAGTCCTTAAGAGCTAAAGCTCTGCTTAAGTATGGTCAATATCACACCAGGGATGATCTGGTATCATTCAACCTCAAACCATTCCCCGTTGCCATTTTGCCGGAAAAATATTCACTTGGTTCTGGGGAGTTTGAAGTATTTGATGAGCTACTAAAGCAATGCCATCCGCGAGGACATAAGCGCATCAAGGACCTTCATCCGCTCATCTACGCCATCCTGTGGCGCACGATGAACGGTTATGACTGGAAGGACCTCACACCCTACCCGCAGCACTTCGGAAACCCCGCGACAGCGGCACGGGTTTTCTATCGTTGGGCCAAGATGGGCGTCTGGGAACGCCTTGTCCTGGTCGCTGACGAATGGCGGGAGCGGATCGATTTGCCACCGCTCCAGCATCGCCCAAAGCTCCAAATCCCCAACAGGTGGTGGTACGATGACAACCCGACCCTTCACGGGGCGGTGGAGTACATCCTGATGCTGCCGGGTCTTCTCGTCGTGATCGCGGAGCGCGAGCAGGAGCTGATGACCCAGGAGCGCGTCTGGACTGGGTTCACGCCCGACGACCTCCACGCTGCCACGCAATAGGCCTCAGGAACAGAACCCCAGAAGACGTCATCCTGCCGGGTGTCCCGCAGAGGGGCATGGACCCTACGTGCGGTAGAGCCCAGGTGTGACCACGAAATACGGCGTTCCTGATTGCATGAAACGCGGGCACGCGGAATTCCTGACACTCTAAGCGTGAAGAGCCGGGACAGAAAGGCCTGTTCGCCCCTGCCGTTGACTTAACCGTGCGAGCCGGACGACATGGGGTGTTCCGGTCTGACACGCCTCGGCGAGTCGTGCGCCGGCAATTCAGGAGAGCAACCGCTGCGGAACTGAGACCCTGAAAAGCCAACACCCCCGTCCCGGCAAGGACGAGGGTGCTGAAAACCTGGGGCGCTGTGAGGCGCGAGTCACTTCCCCTCACAAGCCAGATCTCCCGCTGGGAGTCAAGCGAAAGCACTGCTTTTCGCACCGGGAAGGCTTTGCCTGAGCCCTAGCCGCGGCCCGTGAGGGTTCGTGAACGATGTTCCATGCCACGATGTCGGCCGCGATCGGCGGTGCGACGACGCTTGCCCAGATGGACGCCCTGTCCCGTCAGGTCTGGCAGGCCCATGCCTCGGCCGCCGTGACCGACGACGAGGCCCAGGGCTTAGCTGAGGCCCTTCATGCCCGCAGGAATGCGATTAGAGGGGTTCTGACGCCCGTTGGCATTCCGCTCGGCCGTGTGACGCTGTTTCCGCCGAAGCGCCCCCAGCGGGCTCCTGAGCGATCCGTAGCCATTGAGCGCCGCCGCCGGCTGGCCTGCTCCGGCCCGATGCCGCCCGCGCTCGGGTCCCGGTTTACCACTGGGCAGCTCGCGGTCCTGCGCATCGTCGGGGACGAAGTGGCCCGCAACGGCGCCTGCGGGCTCTGCATCGACGCCATCGCGGCTCGGGCGGGTGTCTGCCGGCGACTGGCCCAGGCAGCGATCCGGTTAGCTGAGGGCGATGGGCTGCTGACCATTCAGGAGCGTCGCCATCAGGGGCGGAAGTCAGACCCGAACGTGGTCCGCATCATCAGCCGGGAGTGGCTGCAGTGGCTCCGGCGGGGAGGGCGATCCGCAGCCCCGGCGCTCTTGGGCAGCATAGGGTGCAAACCGATGCATCCCACGGGTAAGGGAGATCCACAGAGACAAGTTGTGGATAGGGAACCGTCAAAAGGCTGCCGAGGGGCAGCGGTCTACCTCGACCAAAGCGATCCTGTGAGAATTCTCGCGGGCGGTAGGACGGGCCGAACCATGCGGTGAGGGTCTGCATCTGGACGATATGACGAACGACCGGGTTGACGCCGCGGCACGTCAGGTGTGTGAAGCCGGACGTGCGGAGCCGCTAGCAAGGTCGGGCAGCAACAAGACGAGGGCCGCGCTCTTGGCGATAAGAACCTGTATCATTTGCGGGAAGACGGCTGGCTCAGGTGAGCATGTATTCCCGGCTTCCCTAGGCGGCCGCCGTACCAACCGAAGTATCTACTGCCCCAAACACGACAACGCCTATTCTGGGCTAGCCGGGACCATCGCTGGGCAGCTTGCTATCTTCAACGCGCAGCTGGGCGTTATCAAGGATCACGACAAAGAGCCCGCATCCGTCGCAATGACGGATGTTGATACCGGGCAGGAGGTTGTGCTGAGCAGCGACGGCCCGCGGTTCAGGCATCCGCAGGCTTACACCTCGCAGGACGAACAAGGCCAACCGGTCCAACATATTGCCTTTGCTTCGCGAAAAGAGGCGGACCAATGGCTGGAGGAGCAGAAGGCAAAAGGAATAGACATCGCTCTGATCGGTAAGGGCGAGCGTGGGGTTCGCTTTATGGGCACCGCGCACAAGCAAATTAAGCTCGGCGGTGACGAGGAGGGGCTGCGAGCGATCGCCTACATCGTCCAGACGTTCTTTGCGCAGGCCTTCCCCGATATAGCTCGTCTGCCGGCGCTCGACCCGCTCAAGGCATACACCCTGAACAACGTGGGCAAGGGCTTCGCCTGGTGGGATTTCGCACCACCGACCGATCTCCCCGCCAATGCCTTCCCGTTCGGTCACCGGGTGGTCGTAGGCCTCGACCAGGCGGCCGGCACAGCCTACGCGCGCATCTCGTTCTACTCGACGCTGAACTTCGCCGTGCTGCTGGCGAACGTGCCGGTCACGACGAGCCGGGCCGTGGTGACCGACATCGATCCGCTCGCGAAATCTCCCCCGCGGGACATCGTGTCCTGGAACGCAGAAGCCGCCCTCGGCGCGGTTGCGAGGCCCGCCAACCTAACTGCCGCTCTCGGCGAAGCGATCCGCAGCGGCCGGGCTGAAGCTCAGATCCGAAGTCTGATGGGCCGGATCCAAGTTTTCGAGAATGACATGGCTGCAGCCCGGCTCTTGGCGCAGGCCGAGGGCGCTGCGGCTCTGCCCGATACCGAGCGCGAGGCGCTCTTCACGCGGCTTATCACGAGCGAGGCCCAGCGCGTGCTTAACCTGATGCGGACCTCGATCGCGGATTGCAAACTCCGAGCTTCTAACCCGGTCGAGAAGGCTGTCGTTGCCTTCATGGAAAAGGTAGTCGAGCTTGATCCGCAGGCAATCAACGGCCTAACTCCTGAGGCGGCACGATCAATCGAAACGGCCTGCCAAGCTCTGGCGCGCCAGATGAGCGCGGACTGCAAGGCCGGACTCCTTGATCGAGCCCGCATGGGCGTCCTGATTGGCGGCGGCCCAGGAGCCTTTGCTGTGCTGGAGCCCCTCAAGGAGGCTTACCTCAAAACTCTGCGGCCGTGACGGCAACCAAAAGTCTCAAGAATCTTAGGCTCGCCGAAGCGGCTGGAGTAGGCGATGAGCCATCATCAGAGCCGGCCTACCAAGCTCTTGATCCAGATGATGCAGAAATCGATAACCCAAGCTGCCTGATGCCTGGACAGTCTCGGCTGTTCGTCAGACCCCGCCCCGTGAGCGGTGGGGTTTCTCAGCTTTCCAAAAAAGTCCTTCAATATGTCGGCTTCCCATACGGCAATGAACCGGCCATTCTTTTGACTTACAAGATTGTCTAGATAGTTAGAGGCTCCCTTTTCCTTGCCGGTAGTCCATTCTTTTAGGTTGCTGATTATCTTGATGGCACTTTCGAGCGCTCGTGCAGCGTAAAATGCGGGGTCGGGTCCGCCGCTATCACGTTGATTGAATGCCTGTTGCATATCAGCGCGGACATTTGACCATTTGCCGTCGGAGACCAAATCCCAGAACGGCTCGTGAATGCCTTTCTCAATTATAGAAGAATCCGTGGGCTGAAATTGGAGATTTGCATATGTCAGGCGTATCGATGATGCCTGTAGAAATCGATTGATGCTCTCCTCAATCCGGGGCCAAATCTGCCGTAGATATTGATAGCACTCTATGAGGAGATATTCGAAAAAGGTCAGTCGCTCGACGGGCGGGGCTCGATGGTTTCCAATATATTCTACGGCGTCTGCACCAAAATTGGTGTCAGTTTCAAGAATGGCGGAACGCATGCTGAATAGCGCCTGCCGTCCGATTTCTGTCGCCGCAGTTTCGTGAGCTTTGAAAACTACCTGATTTACCAAATCAAATTGAATGCCACGGTATGAACTTACAAGATTTCGTAGCACAAGATTAAATGCAACCCCAGAAACGCTGTTAAAAAAGCGGTCAAGTTGGTCCTTGGTGTTGCCTTTAAATATATCTGCGGCTGAATATCTGTTAGCGATGGCTTCAGGAGGGCGTTGCGTCATTGTTGTGCTGGCCCCGATTTATGGATGGGTCAGAGGAAACCTCAGACCAAAAGTCAGGCTCATTGAATATGAGCCCATTCGAGCAGCGAAAAGCTAAAACTAAGCGTAAGGCCCACTGAATAGGTCCCCAAGCGCCTTCCGCCGGAACAGCGTGCGCCAGCGCCGCCTCTGATGCTCCGGCCGATCATGGATCATGTGACACCGCTGGCAGAAGGCCGCGAGATTGGCGTCTGCGTTGTTCGCGGTGTCGTGGTCCCGATGGGCCGCGGCCAGAACGACCCGGGTCTGGCGCACCCGCCTGAGGATGTCGGCTTCCGCAGCTAGCCGGATCCGTCTGCCCCACCCATCGCGCCACCGGCCGGCTCGCGCGTCCCACCAGCGGCCATCGCCAAGGTGATAGACTATCTGCCCGTGCGGCCGTCCGCAGCCCTCGCAGCAGCCCTTGGCGCGGCCGAACCGGATCACGGCTGAGAGCTGTGCCCAGTCGATCGGGTATCCGACGAGACCGGTCTCGGGAGAGATCAGCGGCATGCCGCCCGAGCGGGTCCCGTTCCGCTTCCAGATCGCCACCGTATCGCGGTCGAGCGTCCACATGATGCCCGCCATTTCGGCAAGCTCAAGCAACTGCGTCCGCGGATTGCCCGGCAGGTAGATGTCGCGGACCTTGGCATCCACGCCATTGTTCTCGAACTTGAGGCCGGCGCTCTTGGCGATGCGGCTATGCCTTGACCGGCTGTGCCCGCCGCGGAAGGACCGGACCATCACCTTCACCCTGCCGGAGATCGAGACCGCGGCCGATCTGACGAAGGCAACCCGCGCGCTGATGCAGGGCGTGGCGGACGGCGAGATCACGCCGGCCGAGGCGGCCGAACTATCCAAGCTGGTCGAGGCGCACGTGAAGGCGGTCGAGGTCCGGGACGTCGCGGCCCGGCTCATCGCCTTGGAGCAGGCCGCAGAGCAGACATCGGCAGGAGGGCGGCGCCAATGGCACGGTTGATGGACAGGATCGCGCGGCTAGAGGCGGCGGCTGTTCCGCCCTCGACCGGCAAGTATCTCACCTTCCAGGTTGAAGCCTCGCAAGGGACGCCGATCGGCGACATCGTCACCTTCCTGCTAGAGCGCGGCCACGCCATCCATCCGGAGGACCAGGTCTTCGTGATGAACCTTGGCGCCCATCTGGCGACCGATGGGGATCAGATCCGCGACCTGTCCCCCGCCCTGCTCACGGATGAGGAGCGCGCTGCGGCTCCGCCGGCTGGGCGATGGCCGAAGGGCTTCGAGTGGTTCACGTTCAAGCTCGATAGCCCGGGGTTGAACGCATGAGCATGCGTCTCGCTGAGCGGGTCGCCCGGTTGGAAGCAGCCCGCAGGGCGGTGCCCGTCCGGCTGACCCCGGCCCAGACCGCCGATGCAGCCCGCCGGTATGAGGCGACGCTGTACGAGCCTCGGGAGCCAACCCCTCGACAGGCGGCCTACTACGCCAGCCGGTCGCTGCACGAGATGGCCTCAGACTACGACGCTATGCTGAAGGGCGCTCCAGCGCCGTGGGAGTGAGCGGGTCATGCGCGTCGCGCCACAGCTCCTGACCCTGCAAGGCTAACCCCTCGCTTACCGCCGGTCGACGGGCTCGCATCCACCCACGCGCTCGGGTTTTGTCGCGAGAGATCGTGGAGGGCATTTCCGGCGAAACCTGCGACGCGCCGAAGACTGGCGCCTTCGCAGGTCGCTGCGATCTGAACCCCGAGTTGGCGCGTGTGACTGCGGCCGTAGAGGTAGATGGCCAGCCGGGCTCGCGTGGCTTCCGGGATGCCCCCGAGCTGATCAGCTAATGCCTCCGGCTCGGCGCGGTAGAGCCGACTGAGCGTATCGATCGGCACCGGGCAATCGCCGGCGGGATCCTCAGCGCTGACAGGGAAGGCTCGGTTCACGGCGGTACCTGCAGGCTGACCGTGAGCAAGGTGCCGGCGGTATGGTTAACGAACTGCTACGGGGCGCTGGCATCCTCAAGCCAGTTTAATTGCCTGCAGGCGGAAGCGCCGTTCTCCGCGATCAACTTATCCGCGCTTGCAGGTTGATAAGCCTGCGTCGTTCAGCCGAAAGTGGCTACAGAAACACAAAACAACCTCCACTCCGAATTGCCCTATCGCATCCGAAAGTACAGAGTGCTGCCTTTCTAAAATCAGGTGCACCGTGGACGAAAACGCAGAGACGATCGACGCCCAGCCCGTCGACTTCATGGAACTGACGGCCGACATCGTCTCGGCTTACGTGTCGAAAAATTCGGTCCGGCCCAGTGATCTACCGGACCTGCTTGCGAGCATTCACAGTACGCTAGCGGGGCTCAGTCAGGGCAGCACACGCGAGGCTCCGGCGGTCGATAAGCCCACCCCGGCGCAAATTCGGAAATCGATTACCCCCGACGCGCTCATCAGCTTCGTCGACGGCAAGCCGTACAAGACGCTGAAGCGGCACCTCAGCAAGAGCGGCATGACGATCGAGCAGTACCGCGAGCGCTACGGCCTGTCGCGCGACTACCCGTCCACGGCCGCCAGCTACTCCGAGCAGCGCTCAGCGCTGGCCAAGAGCCTCGGGCTCGGTCAGCTACGCAAGAAAGCAGCTCCGAAGGCCGCCGAGCCGGCGGCGACCGTCTCCGACAAGCCAAAGCGCGCTGCCGGGCGGCCGCGGAAGGCGAAGGCCGCCGCTGAAGCTTGAGGCTGAGCGGGGACCTGCCGTATCCCCTCGGCGATCCCCATATCTCTACCTATCGCAGCGGTTGAGTCTTCACTGGCTCCCGCCCGCGAGCGCGCCGGTCGCCGTGTTCCCCCCGTTCACGTGTGGCCGGCGCGTCTTCACCCCAGACGACCGCTACGGCAAGCGGCGTCACTTCGCGATTTAGCCAGAGCGTGGTTTGCTATGCGCTGAGAGGGGTGCCGTCCAATTCCTCAATTGCAATTTTGACTTATCCGTACAAAATATAACTTAAGTACGAGGATTAATAAAAAGAATACTGTAATGGAGTCCAGACAATAGGAGGTATCCATGATTTATGTTGCCCTGGGCGCATTTGGCTCTGCCATAGTCCTAATCGTCGTCGGTGGCGGGATACTCGCTTTGTATGCTGCGTCAGCATCGATATTTGCAGAGTAGATGCATTTAAACAACAACTATGGCAGCCGGTTATGCCTTGCGTTTATTGACAAATATTAAGACGTATTAAATCATTTATTGCTCCGGGTACTGAAGCGCTGTAAATCAGACTCGACCATAAGGCAGCACAGTGTACTTAAGTCTGTTGTGGGTTCCCAGCCAAGAATTTTATTTGCTTTGCTGTAATCGCCAATTAAGGCATCTACTTCAGCGGGGCGGAACAAGGCCGGATCGACTTCGATAACTCGTTCCCCGCTTTGCCGCGACACCGCGAATTCGTCGACCCCGGAGGACGACCATTCGAGGTCAATACCGGCGGCCTCGAACGAGAGGCTGACGAAATCTCGGACAGAGGTGGTCCGGTTCGTGGCGAGGACAAAAGTCTCCGGCCGCTCGGCTTGTAGCATCAGCCGCATGCCCTCAACGTAGTCCTTGGCGTAGCCCCAGTCCCGCTTTGCAGCCAAGTTTCCGAGCCGGAGGATTGCCTGCTGTCCAAGCTTGATGCGAGCTGCTGCCAGCGTGATCTTCCGCGTCACGAATTCCACTCCACGCAACGGTGACTCATGGTTGAATAGTATACCGGAAGCAGCAAATATATCGTAAGACTCCCGATAGTTGATCGTCATCCAGTGAGCGAACAGCTTGGACACGCCATACGGGCTTCGAGGATAGAAAGGCGTGGTTTCGTCTTGTGGAATGGCCTGGACTTGACCGAACATTTCGGCAGACGAGGCTTGATAATAGCGGATCTTTCGATCGAAGGCGCGGATTGCTTCGAGGAAGATAAGCGGTCCGATACCGGTGATCTGCGCGGTCGTGAATGGCTGTTCGAAGGAGACCTGCACATGGGTTTGCGCGGCCAGATTGTAGATCTCGGTCGGGCGAGCCATTTCCAGCAGCCGGAGGGTTGATCCAAAATCGGTGATGTCATGCAACAATAGCGTCAGGTCTGGATGCTCGGCGATACCCAATTCCCGGATACGCCAAAAATTGTCGGAGCTGGCCCGGCGGTATGTGCCGAAGACCTTATATCCGTTAGCTAAGAGGTTCTCGGCGAGATAGGCGCCATCCTGCCCAGTGATGCCGGTGATGACTGCGGTTTTCATCGTCCTGCCTCGTGGCTCGTGAGCCCTCTCTCGTGTTCTTCCCATCGCTCGGCGACGTAGCGAGAGAAGGCTGCGCGGAAGGATTGAGTGGAAAAGCGCTCGGCGTGGTCTCGGATCGTCTGACGGTCGAAGCGATCCTCCGCGGCCTCGAAGCGGTGAACGGCGTCAATGATGGCGTCGGTGGTCTGCTCGTGGAAATGCAGGCCGGTTACGCCGTCGACGACGGTTTCCTGCGCCCCGCCTCGACCGTAGGCGATTACCGGCGTTCCGCAGGCTTGTGCCTCCAACGGGGCGATCCCGAAATCCTCTTCAGAAGCGAAGATGAAGGCTTTGCAACGCTGAAGATGGTCCAGCAGAACTGGGTTCGGTTGGAACCCCATAATCTGAATGTTGGGCGTCGCGATCGATTTTGCGTAGCGGAATTTCGGTCCGTCGCCGATGACGACAAGCTTCTTCTCCGGCATTTTGGTAAAAGCTTCGACGATGAGCTGCATTTGCTTATATGGCACCATGCGCGACGCCGTGACATAAAAGTCTTCACGGGGCACATTGACCATGCTGTAATGGTCTGTGTCGACGTTAGGATAGATTACGGCCGAATCACGACGGTACGTTTTCCATATACGGCGGCCAATGTATTTTGAGCATGCGATAAAATGATCTACGCTATTCGCGGTACGATAATCCCAGATCCGCATGCGATGCAAAAAATACCGCGCAAGAGCACGACGGATTGATCCGAAACCTGAATGATTGAGATAGTGGTGCTGAAGATCCCAGGCGTAGCGCATGGGTGTATAGCAGTAGCAGATGTGAAGCTGCCGTTGCGTCGTGATCACGCCTTTCGCGACAGCGTGACAGTTTGAAATGATAAGATCATATTTCGATAGGTCATGCTGTTCAATTGCGAGCGGCATCAAGGGCAGCATATATGTGTAGTATTTTCTCGAAAATGGAACTTTCTGAAGGAAAGAAGGCGTTATTAGTTTGCCACGAAAATTGTTTTTATCTTTTTCTGAAAGGAAATTGATAAGACAAAAAATATCTGCTTCCGGAAAAATGGTAGACATTTCTGCTAAAACTTTATCTGATCCAGCGTAGGTTGTAAGCCATTCATGGATTAAAGCAATTTTCATTTTAAATCCAAAACTATTATTTAAAAAAACGAAGCATTATTATAGACATATGGCTGATTGCTTTACAAGCCATAGCTTGTTCAACTTGCATTTTCAATGCCAAATTCGATTGTTGTAGACTGATTGTAAGATCGGTGAGGTGGTGTCGGCGAGCCGTGAGGTAGGATTGGACGGAATGCCGCAGGCTTGGGCGCAGCGGTAGAAAGCGCCTTTACTGCCAGTCCTCGGGCATCTGAGCCCACGCCATCCCGGCCCAGCACAGAACTTCGTCCTCCCGTTCTTGGCTGATCGTCACAGCCCGCTTGCCGACCGTGCGTATGATGTGGAAGATGGTTGAGGACAGCACCTCGGCGATTAGCCGACATCCTTCTGCTGCAGCGATAGATCGGAGTGAGGCTGATCTTAGCCGCTCACAGAAACCCACTCCCCGAGTGCCCCTTGAAGGCGTTCGCCCGCCGGATGTAGCTGACGACCGTCTTGGGATCCCGGTGACGGGATTGATCCATGATCCGGGCGAGGTCAGCCCCACGCTCGGCCGCGCTGGTGATGTAGCCCGCCCGCAGGGAATGAGCCCCGAAGGCTGAGGCGTCGAGCCCGGCGGCCGTGCAGTAGGCCTGCAGAATGTTGGCGACGGATCGGTCAGTGAGCCGAGGGTGGCCAATCTGGCCACCCTTCGCCGCGCTCTCCTGAGGCTTGGGAAATTCCCTACCCTCTGAGCTAGTAGAAGGGCGCCCAACTTGTGCACCCCTAACTCGTCCAGACCGCGAGATCGGACGGAACACCGGACCTTCCGTGATGCCGGCGGCATGGAGCCATTCCCGGACCAATGCCACCGGCCGGACGTAGCGACCGTGCGGGATCGCGATCTCGGCGCCCCTACCCTCTTGGTCGGTCTTCGCCTTCCGGATGCGCACCCGCAGACCTTCGGGATGCTCGACCAGGTCCTCGACGTCGAGGGCGACTAACTCGCTCCGGCGCAAGGCTCCGGCGAAGCCCAAAGCCAACAAGGCCCTGTCGCGCTTGCCGGTAAGGGTCTGCGGCGTGTGAGCCAGGAGGATCTGGACGATGTCGACCGTGGCGGCTGCCTTCTGGGTTGGCGCCGTGCCGATCCGGCGACGGACACCCTTCAGCACCGCCCTCACCGCTTCGTCGTCGGTAGGGTCCAGCGCCTTCGCCAGCTTATGCGCATACTTAATGGCGGCGATCCGCCGATCGATGGTCGAGGCGGCCCGGCCCGCCTCCGCTTCCGAGACGATGAACCCAGCCACCGCCTCGGGGCTCGCCGGCACGGCCTCGAACCCATGGCGGCTGCACCAAGCCTGAAAGATCTTGGCGTCAGCCGTGTAGGCCCGCACGGTCGCATCAGCCTTCGAGGCGCGCTGATAGGATCGGACCAAGGCCATGGCCTCAGCCGGCAACCCACCGGAATAGGCGGGCAGCTCGGCCGGCAGAGTGTTGGGCGCGTCGTCGGTCATGGCGTCTTCGGCAGATGCGGTAGGCTGTACTGGTCCGCCTGCTTGTTCAGCATCTCGCGGACTACCTTCTCGGGATACCCCTGCGCCACCAACTCATCGCGGACCTTGAGCAACTTGGCATAGGCGTCCTCGGGATAGGTCCGGGCGAACCATTCCAGCCCGCCCTTCATGGAGGCGGGGTCGGTCGGCGGCCAGGCGGGCGGCTTAGGCATCGCTCACCTCCCCAACGTCCGGCAGCGTGTAGTCGTCGGCATCACAACCACGGCCGGCGCCCAACGCCGCCGCGAACATTTCGCCCATGATCTTGTCAGCCCAGTCGTTCGGCAGATCCATGTATCGGCTGGCGTGCCGGACGAGCCCGCACCAAGCCCGGCCGTCCTCGAACTCCAGAGCCGGGCACGGGCCTTCCTTGCCGGCACCAACGTATTCGACCGCGTGGGCGCACGGCTCGACGGCGCAGCAGTAGCCACACCCATTGCAGGTCGCGGCTTTGGGCGGTTTTACCGGCAAAAGCTGGCCCGAAGTTCGGTCTATCAGATGGATCGTCGCCATAGGTTTCACCTAACGGCATAACTTCCGAGAAGAAACATTATCGGAAGTTACGTTATGATCGACGTGAAGGCAAGCCGGATATCCTCATGACCGCGATACCGCATTAGCGGCATGCAGGCATTGGTATCAAGATGGACGCTTGATATCACATCGACAAATGATATCATCGGTCTCGGTTAATATCAGGAGGTGCCCCGATGGCCGAGACGACCGCATTCGCGCTTCGCATGCCGCCCGAGATCAAAGCTGCCGCTAAGGCGCTGATCAAGGTTCCGTTCGAGGAGCCGTCCGACCGTGGGGGCGACTACATCAACAGCATCTTCCTCGGCAGCATCAACGACGCCTTATGCTACCTGCTGAAGACGGGCTTGAAGGGGACGCTGGTCCACCTCGACGCGGGGATTGCGGATTACAGCCGCCGGGCCGCGATCAGTGGCGAGTGGATGGCGTGGTTCCTCCAGAACCCGGCCGCCTCGAACATCCTGCCGCACAATCTGCCCGAAGGCTCCCTGGGGCGTCAGGAGCTTGAGAAGATGATGGCCCCTGATGACCGGAAGTTCACAGATAGGCCTGTCGACCCCGACATTGAGGCCATGGTCTTAGCCGAGCCTGAGCCCTGGGCCAGTGGCGTAAGCCGGCGCGAGGCGACAGACGAATACGCCCATGAGCAGCGCATGCTCTACTCCCTGACCGAAGCCAAGGGCGTCATTCAGAAGGCACTGGCGGCCCGCCACTAGGGGCCCGACCGCTGCGGGCGGCCTTCCCATGCCGCCTGCAACCCTGCTTGCCTGCATGGCGGTCTCGCGGCAGCGCGCTTTCCAGGCTTGAGCGGAACCCTTAACCGCGGGATGAGAGGATGCCGGCAGTTCGGGTTGCCGGGAACCGTGGAAGCCGCGATGCATGTGATCCTGGTGGCGACCCAGAAGGGCGGCAGCGGCAAGTCCACCCTGTGCGCTCACTTTGGGGCCTTGGCCCAGCGCGAGGGGCCCACGCTATTGGTCGATGCCGACCCGCAGGGCTCGCTGTCCTTCTGGTACAAGCGTCGCGAGGCCGACACGCCCCTGTTGGCCAAGGCAGACGGCGTCACCTTCCCCGGGATCTTGGACGCGGCCAAAGAAGACGGCGTTCAGTGGGTGGTGGTCGACAGCCCGCCTCACAACGCCGCCCTTATCTCCTCTCTGATGTCGCGAGCGACCGTCACGGTGGTCCCGGTCCGCCCGGGGCCCTTCGACCTCGATGCCGTGGCCGCGACCCTATCGATGGCCAAGAGCCTCAAGGCGCCTATCGCTTGCGTCATCAACGCCGCGCCGCCGCCGACCAGGGACGCCGAGATATCGATCGTCGCTGAGGCGCGCGCCATGCTTTCCGGGATGGGAGCGCCCGTGCTCCCCGGTCAGGTGTCGCAGCGCGCCGGCCTGAGCCACGCCCTGATCTCCGGCCAGTCTGTGAACGAGTACGACCCCGAGGGAAGGGCGGCCACCGAGATCGCATCCATGTGGTCTCAGGTGGTCGCGCTAGCCCATGAGTTCCGCCGCAAGTAGTAGAAGCGGCATCGCGGTAAGCCGCGCATCCTGCATCACTTCAATCCGCAATCGAGGCATCAACGATGGCTGGCCCGGTCCGTCCGAAACTCAACAGCTTCGTGGAGCAGAAGGCGTCGGCACCTATGCCCGCTGCGGCCGTGTCGGATGATGCAGAGCCCTCGCGGGAAGCCGAGCCGCCTGCTCCTGGCCCGTCCGACCTGAAGACGATGCAGGTCCGTGTGAACCGTGCGGGCTGGGTCGAGATGTCTAGGTTGGCGCAGGACCTCGACATCCCGCTTGAGCGGCTGATGGTCGATGCGTTCAACGACATCCTGTTGAGGCATCGCAAGCCGCCAGTGGTAGAGCGGCGATTGCCCATCAAGAAGATGTAATTCGGCGATCCAGCTACCCGTCAGGGAGGGCTCGCTTTGCCTGATCGCAGGCTTGCAGGCATTAAGGCATCCAGGATGTGAGGAATACCACTGCGGTCATAGGGCGGCGCGAGATAGGGTGAGCCGTGATGATATGGCCGCCCGGCCAACCTTGTGCCCAGACGGTGGGTGACGAAACCCATTAGTTTCTGTTGGTCCAAGTATGTGTATGTGCCACGCATGGTTGGGCAAGGGGGGTATTCGGGCACTGTGCAAGACGACCTCTCCGCCTTGCGCGCGATAGATTGAAAAATGATATTTCCTGAAAAAACTGTAAAAAGATGCAGACTCAATCGCGCGACCGCCGGATGAGTGGTTTTGCTTGAGGGGCTATCCCTCTGACTCGGCCACGGTCATGGTTCAATCTAAGCCCAGCTGTGCCGTGACTACTCGGCAAAAGCCGGATTTGCCCGCAGGCGTTCGTTTTCACCTCGGGCAGCTGCTTGGCGCGACGTATACGCGGATTGCTGAGCGCGAGAACATTCCAGATAATTTTGCTAAGCTAATCGCGAAGATTGATGCCGCCCTCAAGAGCGCTCAGGATGCCGGGGGAGCTGAGTTTCGTGAGGGGCTTTTAGCACTGACGCCGGCACTGCATCGTTTTGCCCGCTCGTTGACGCGCAATAACACCACAGCGGACGACCTAGTTCAGGAAACTCTGTTGCGCGCATTGCGCGGGCAAACGAACTTCATTCGAGGCACGAACTTGGAGTCGTGGTCTTTCACTATCATGCGAAACCAGTTTTACAGCGAGTGTCGGAAGCGTATGCGCGAGGTGGAAGACGAGGAAGGTGCGCATGCCGCTCAGATGATCTCTCTACCGGAGCAAAACGGCCATCTCGACCTGCGTGATTTGAAGGCAGCGCTCGCTCGAATGGCCCCGAATTCACGCCAAGCTCTCGTCCTCATCGTGATCGAAAACCTGACCTACCAGGAAGCCGCTGCTGCGATGAACTGCCAGATCGGCACCGTGAAAAGCCGTGTCTGGCGCGCCCGGGAACAGCTCGCGGAGATGCTGGGCTATACCGGGTCCGAAATCGGTAGTGACGGGGTTACTTTGGCCGCGGCGAGAGCGGACAGTTGGACGGTCTGATAACGTACCAATAGCTTTATCAGGTTCAACTCTCTTCAAAACCTGCTTTTTGATCGGATTAGCCTTGTCATTCGCTGGCACGAGTGTGGGGCCGGCGCCGCAGTGATGCGAGCATAACGGGCTACGTGAACGCATCGTGTCCGATTATCGTCTGCCTAGCTTGTTCCGACCCGACCGAATTCAAGGCTCGTCGCCGACCCTTTTGGCGCAGGTCATCTGTTCCCAGGCAGGGCGGGGGAAGCCGAGATTGCGCTCGTTTCTGTACGCGGGATCGGAGCCACTCGGCCAAGTGGCCCTTCGAGGGGTACCTTCCAGACGCAAGCTCGGTCTCCCACCCATGAGGGCGGTCCGATGCAGCAAGCGCTGACGCGGAAGCTTGAGAGCTTCGAGCCTTTGTCCGACCAGGCGCGCTGGGCCCTGAACGGGCTGACGCTCAAGGTACGGCAGGTAGGCGCCCGCCAGGATCTGATCCAGGAAGGCGACAAGCCGGACAACGTCCTGCTCATCCTCGACGGTTTCGCCTGCCGCTACAAGGTGCTCCCGGACGGGCAGCGCCAGATCATGGCCCTCCTGGTGCCGGGCGACTTCTGCGACCTGAACGTCTTCATCCTCGACGAGATGGACCACAACATCGGCACCATCTCGGCATGCAAGGTCGTGGATGTCCCGCGCAAGGCTATCGACGAGATCGCGGCCCATCACTCGAGCATCGCGCGGGCCTTCTGGTGGTGCTCCTTGGTCGACGGTGCCGTCCTGCGTGAGTGGCTCGTCAACATGGGTGGACGTGCCCCAGGTCAGCGCATCGCGCACCTTCTGTGCGAACTTCTCATGCGCCTGGAAGCGGTCGGACGTGTTACCGATAACAGCTACGCGTTTCCGCTGACGCAGACCGATATCGCCGAGACGATGGGCCTGTCCGACGTGCACGTGAACCGGACCCTGCGGGAGCTGCGCGCGCTCGGCCTGATCCACCTCAAGAGCCGGGTGCTCACCATCCTCGATGTCGAGCGGCTCAAGGCTTTCTGTAGCTTCGCGCCGAACTACCTGCACCTGCGCAACACCCGCTGGGGCGAGCGCCGCGATCTGAGCTGGCCCGGTCGCGCCCAGGAGGGTTAGCCGATGTCCGAACAGGGCAACGTCGAGACCCTGATTGTGCTTCAGCCGATCGCGGTCGACACCGGCAGCCCTGACCGCGAGGGCATGCTGGTGATGGCCAACGGTCTGCTGGTCGCCGTGCTGGTCCGTCTTGACGCCTCAGAGCACGCGCGGTCCGGGGCTTGGTTCATAGAAGCCGGACTAGGACGGCTGGCGGGGAGGCGCGCGCCTGTGTTCGACACCCTTGAGGACGCAACGCGTTGGGTGCGGCAGTGCCTACGAGGATGACGGCTTGAGGCAGTAGGTTAGGGCGGCTTTCGCAGCATGGTCAGCAACACCACCGTGTCCGACCTCTTGAAATCGAAAGAGGTCACCGAGGCACAAGTGAGGGCTGCCGTCGATGCGGTGCTCCTCAATCCCAAGGCCGGACCGTTCGAGTTGGCTTTCGGTTGGGTCGTCGATCTCACTAGCGCTGTCCGAGCAGATCGCCACGCATCGGCTGTTGTTAAGGAACCGACGGCCAAAAGCGGCAGCAAGCGAGCTGCGGTCAGATCCGCGATCCTGTTGGCCCTTCCGGTGAAGACATGAGCGAACCGTTCGACAAAGCCGCGGTGCTTCGAGCGATGGCGCGCCTCAATGGATTTGCCCGCGGCCTCGGACTGGACGAGGCGACAACGCACACGATCGTCGAGAAGGTGGTCGCCGACATGCCTAAGCATCTAGATGAGGAGCACCTTACTGAAGCGCGATGCCGTATGATCGTTGCATCCGCCTAGCCTCGTGACGGAGGATTACGACCCCACTCTTGAAGCTGTGGCGGCGTTGCAGGCGCATGGCCACACCGTCGAGCCAGACGAGGAGTTCGCGCGCTGGCAGATCGACGGCCGCGAGTGGATCTCGCACGACGACCTATTAGCTATCGCCCTGCGCCTTGGCCTCGTAGATGGTCCTGGGCTGGTGCAGTAGCTCGTCGTCGTGCCCTAGCGAGCCGTCCAAGTGATCATATGTTCGGCTCGAAGCGCCCTTCGATCAAGCGGGCATACTCCGCCTCTGCCCCACCGTAGCTATCGCCAGCGTGGTCGAGCAGGCCGTCTCGGTCGGCGATTTCGACAGTGCCTCGGTGCTTCCGCACGAGGCCATCCTTCTCCAGTGACTTCAGCGCCGCCGTCACGCCCGGACGCTCGACGCCCAGCATGAACGACATGAAGTCCTGCGTGACCGTGATCTGATCGCCGTCGATCCGGTCGTGGCACATCAACAGCCATCGAGCGAGGCGGGTCGCCGTGTTGCCCCGCGCGTTGGCGAAGGCCGCCTGGGCCGTCTGGACGAACTGCGCCTGGATTGAGCGATGCAGCACCCGACGCAGGGCCGGGCGCTGCTCCACCTCGGCCTGCAGCACCGCCACGTCGATGCTCAGCATGTGCCCGGCCATCTGCACGAAATGGATGTGCGGGCTACGGGCGTCGCCGAGCAGGGTGAGGGAGGCCCCGACCAGCCCCTCCCGGCCGATCAGCCCGATCTCGACCCGACCGCTGGGTTGATCGCTGGTGACCGAGACGAAGCCCGCCTCCGGGAAGTAAGCGGTCTCGATCGTCGTATGGGAGGGGATCAGGACGTGCCGCAAGGGCATCTCCTGAGGGCGCAACGCGGGCCGCAGACTGGCAAAGTCTTTCGGCGATAGGGCTTGGAGGAGCTTGTTGCGAACGTCGGACTGCTGGAGGAGGGTCAAGACTACGAACCCGCACGTGGAACGTGCCACTTGCCGACCAAGTCGAGCGAGGCGGAGTAGACCGCCGTCCCGTCCTTATCGCGCACCCGAACCGAGAAGGTGCGATGGTCCCGGTCCGGGGACTTGTTGCGGGCCATTTCCGGGAGAGCAGCCAATGCCTCGATGCGAGCAGCGTCGATGCTGGGCAATTCGAAGCCCTCATCGTCCTCGTGGCGAAAGTTGCCGTCGTCGGTGTCGAAGAAAAAATGCGGCATGAGATATCCGGCCTCACTCAGGCGGGAGCACTCGCATCTCTCAGCCGCTGACGCCCAAATGTTCGATCAGCGATGTGTTGAGTTCTGCCTCATTCGGGGGCTGACGTTTGTAGCTTGTGTTGGTGCGGCCAAATATTTTTTCGCTCTTGGAGTGTGATGCAGGTAGGTTGGAACGAAGTCGTAGAACGTTTTCAGCCGAGCCACATCTGGGATCTCAAGGCGACGCTTCTTGAGGACGATCAGGTCTTCGGACCGAAGGTATTTTATCACGCGGTTCACGTGAACAGGTGTCAGACCGAGCATGTCGGCGAGGTCGAGTTGGGTGAAGGGCAAAGCGTAGCCATTCTTCTCCGCCAAGCCGACTACGCTCAGGCGCAGCAGCAGTTCACAGAACAGATGCGCCATCCGCTCGGCGGCTTCACGCTTTGCTAAGCTCACGAGCCATTCGCGCAATACCGCCTCGTCCACGAGCGTCGCCCACCAGAGAGCGTGGGCGATGCGGGGATGGTTCTCGGTCAGGTCCTGGATGGTGGTGCGGGGGATCTCCACCACGGTGCACGGCGTTATCGTGCCGAGCGAATGGTCCATCTCGTCAAGGATGGCGACGTGCAGGTCGCAGAAATCGCCCGGCACCATGAGGGCAGTGATGTGGCGCTGCCCCTTCGCCAGGATCTTGTAGCGGCAGACGAAGCCGGAGAGGACGAGATGTACGTTCTCTGGCCGGTCTTCCTCGCTGGTGAGATCCTGATGGGCTGGGACCTGTCGGCTGTGCAGGCTTACGCGCCGCAACGTCCCTTCATCTGCCTCGGTTAGCCCGCCTGCGGTGCTGAGCTTGCGGATCAAGGTATGGATCATGGCTCATGACGCGCTCTTCGGCGGTCGTTTCGCCCCGATCCGGACGGCGTATCGCAATCACACAGGATGGACTTCGAGGCCCAGCGCATCGTGAGACTGCGATACGGCCCCGATACTTCATCATATGTTGTATTTGGCGGTGCTGCCCATAGTTGGGTACGGCATCCGCCCTCGGCTCCGCCCCGCCGCCCGATCTGATCACGGGCTGGCGGGGGAGGTCGTCGATCTCACCGGCGTCCCGAGAGGATGGCCGCCCGTGGCGAACGGACCGCTCTTAAGCTTTTAGCATCAGTGGAAATTCCATGGCGGTATCTCGCGCCAGTTGTCAGGAAATCC
>NZ_JAKSYL010000065.1 GCF_022829515.1 Methylobacterium sp. J-048 | reverse complement strand
ACGAGGGGCTGCTTATGAAACGATACATCGCCGCGATCCTTCTCACCACGATTGGTCTAGGGGCTTGCCAGACCGGCGCCCCAGGGCCGCAACAAGCTGGGTCCGGGCTCCGTGGTGCTGCACTTCTCCAAGAGGATGTCGTCCGCCTTAGAGCAGATCGCGATGCGCATCGGATCAGCTACACGGAGTGGGCTGAACGTACCCAGGCGGCCGCGCGAGCCAGTGTGCTGCTGAGCGCGCAGGAAGAGGACGCGCTGGGCAGGGGGCCCTGCCGGTGGCAAGCGGCTACCGCCGCGTCACCAGGGTCGGACGGGCGTCGAAAACGGTCGTTGACATGCCAACAGGCCGATGCCGGTCGCCGATAAGGAGAGCCCCGGCGGCAGCATGCTCCGATGCCATCTCGCACCGACGAGCGACGCCGCGAACGGCAGGTGCGCCACTATCAATCGCGTTGGTAGGAATCATCCGGTCGGCGGCGGACCGGCCTCGGATCGCGCTTGATACCGAGGCCGGGAGCGTCTCACGCCGGTACGTCGGCGGTTCGGTC
>NZ_JAKSYL010000059.1 GCF_022829515.1 Methylobacterium sp. J-048 | reverse complement strand
CCCTGCGCGACGGCAACGAGGGCCGGTGAGCTCAGCTCGATAAGCGGTCGTATTCGGCAATGATACGCGCCTTCCCTCCCCCCTCTGCGGGGGAGGGTGACGCGCCTGGGGGCGGCCGTCGCCCTCATTCGGCACCGATGTGGGAACATCGCAGCCGACTAGGAGGACCGGGAAGGTTCTCTCCGCTTCCGCGGCCCGCCCTATTCCACCACCAGCGAATCCTCGCCCACGAGGACGTCGAGGCCGGTGGTGTCGAACGAGCTCGTTCTACGCGATCCTGTCGCTAGGGGTGGCGAGCATCTTCGGACGGGTGAACATCCACAACTCGTCCACCGTCCTGCTCTCCCT
>NZ_JAKSYL010000055.1 GCF_022829515.1 Methylobacterium sp. J-048 | reverse complement strand
TCCTCGCGGTCGTCGGCACTGCGCATCCATTCCAGGCGCGCCTCGATCCGGGAACGGCGCTCGGCGTTGGCCACGAGTTGAAAGACGAAGCCACCGGGCCGCCCATAGAGCACGACGCCGTCGAGCATCCCGAGGTCATCGAGGTAGCAGATCACACGCTCTCCAACCTGAGGAAGGAGGCCCTGTGTCAGGCGGCGCAGTTCGACGAAGTCAGTGGCGGACACGTCGGCGAGGCACTGAACGTCCTCGCCACCGGGCAGGCAGTATCTACCCTTGGCTGTAATTCTGAAACGATCCAGCACGGAAGTTGTCTACCTTTTTAGATGAAACTGAGGGCAGCAACGGATCGGCTTACAACCTGACTATACTTTAACGATTTTCTTTCACCTTGGTACAGCATCGAAGATTTGTTTCCGGAACGGCGGCTTCAGGAAGCGAAAGCGGGATTAGATGGCCAATCGACTCTGCTCAGCCTTTGATCTGCAGATCTCCGCCTGGAAGATGAACAGGTCGATCTGAGCCAGCCCTTCGCGGGCCCTATCGTGCAAGTCTGCGTTGATGCCGTTAATCCGGACGTCGTGGCTCGGTGCCCGCGCTTCCAGATCAGCGAGGACCAAGGCCAGTTCGACCCTCTGCCCGCGGAGCTTCGTCAGAATGGCGCCGAACCGCGCGACCAATAGGTTCGGGGCTTGTCCCTCGATCAGCAGTTCCGCCGCCAGCACGTCGAAATCGGCGAGCGCAGATGCCTCGTCGTGCTTCAGCCGCAGAGGGATGATCGTTCCGGTCATCTGAGCTCAGTCATGCCGAAGAGCGACGTTAGCCAAATCAGTGGTCTGAGCCATCGTCAGGCGACCGCCCGCGCAGCTTCACGAACCTGACGGGTAGCAGCATCGACCTGCTCGCTCGCCAGAGCGATCGCTTCCATGCCGCTCGCGATCGTGGTGACGCCGTGCGCGGCCGTATGCATGCTGCCCGACATCTCTCGTGTCACGGCAGACTGCTCCTCAACCGCCGCCGCGATTGCGGCCGAAACCTCGTCCAGCCCCCGGATCGTGCTCTGGATCGAATTGATCGCATCGACCGCATCCCGAGTCGCCGCCTGTGTCGCCACGATCTGCCCGCGGATCTGGTCGGTC
>NZ_JAKSYL010000050.1 GCF_022829515.1 Methylobacterium sp. J-048 | reverse complement strand
GCGTGGGCTAGCTGCGCCGCGGCACGCGGGCCGCCGGGGCCGGGGGGCTCTCACACGGCAGGGGCACGGGCCGGCGTGAGGAGCGGGCGGAGGTTGCGGGATTGTGGCGAAAGCGCGTCGCCGCCCTCCGGGTCTGCGGGTGTCGGAGTCGTGCGTTGGGCTACGGATGGTCCGCGACCCGACAGAACGCCCGCTCCAGAAATGACATGCGCCCTCCCTCCCCCGCAGAGGGGGGAGGGAGAGGTGCGTGTATCCCGCCGCCGCGCTCATCCGGCGCCGATATCCGTGCATCGAAGATGCCAGCCTCAAGCGTTCGAATCTGCCGCTGGGCCAACATCGTCACGGTGCCCGCCGGCACGTCCCGCAGGGTGCAGACGCCGATCCCGATCGTCGCTCCTGCTCCGACCGTGACGGCGCCCTGGACCGCGGCGTGGGCGCCCACCACCGCGCCGTCGCCGAGGCGCGGCGCGTCTTTCGGAAACGGCTGCCCGGGAAACACCCAGTCCCGCGGTCCCACCAGGGTCCCGGGCAACAGGATCAGATCGACACCAGCGCTGCCGCAGAACACCACGCGGGCCGGGTGGGGCACGAACAGGCCCGGCCCGATCGGCGAGCCCGGATGCAGGCTCGCGCCGGTCAGCCGCAGCGACAGGTCCGACATCAGGGCGGCACAACGGCGCCAGCCCCGGCCGTGGAGCCAATGCGCGGTCCGATGGAAGATCGCGACTTGCATCGCCGGCAGGGTCAGGTGCATCAGCCGGCGCAGCCGGGAGGTGGGCTTGCCGCCGGTCGTCTGGCGCAGGACCCGGGCGAAGTCCGCCGACAGCAGCCGGCGCAGCTCCGCCAAGCCGTTCGGCGCGGGGGTTGCGGCGAGGCCGGTCATGCCGCGCCTCCGCGACCGGGTAGAGCGCGCCAGGGCTGGGGCATCACCGCCTCGCCCGCCTGCACGTCCTTGAGGATGATCGTGCGCGGACCGAGCCGGGCCCGGTCCCCGATATGCACGGCGCCGAGGACGATCGCGCCGGCCTCCAGCACCACGCCGTCGCCCAGAACCGGCAGGCCGGGGCCGCCGCCGATATCCTGATCGGGCTCCTTCAGCAGGCCGCCGATCGAGGCCTGGACGCCGAAGGCCGCGTCGTGCCCGACGGCTCCCGCGATCACGGCGCCGTGGGGATACGGCAGGAACAGCCCCCCGGCGATCCGGCTCGAGGGCGGGATGTCGGCGCCGGTCCACCAGCCGTTGACCAGCCACAACAGCCAGGCCGCCATCCGCCAGCCGCGCTCGTGGCTGTAGCGCGAGAGCCGATACAGCCAGACGGCGTGATAGCCCCGGCGCAGGGCTGCCGGCCCCTGGCCGCGGCGTTCCCAATGCGCCCGGTCGGCGGCCAGCGCAGCGCGCACCTGCGGCCAGCGCGGTCGGCGCCCCGCTGCGGATTCCGAAGCGGTTACGAGGGGGATCCCTCGGGCGGCGTCAGTCTCGGCGCGCTCGGACATACGCAGTCCTCCGGTTTCCTCAGACGCTTCATCTCTGCAACCATAAATTGAAGATACGGTTGCAAGCCATACGCACCCTGCCACGATGCAATCGTAGGTCGCGGTTTTCAGTAAGGCTTCACCGAGAGATGGTTCGCTTGGTAAACCGATTGCGTGGACGCGGCCGCCCCGGCGGCCTGCGATACGGCGCCAACCTGCTCGGGCAGGCGGCCGGGCGCGGCGTCTACTTGGCCGCGGGCTTCGCCGCCTTCGTGATGGTCGGTCATTACGCCGGCCCGGCGGCGCTCGGCCACTACGGGCTCGCCCTGGCGGTGCTGGCGGTGGCGCTCATCGCCGCCGATTTCGGCACGACCCTGACCTTCGGGGCGCGCCTCGGCGCCGGTGCGCCGGAGATGCGCGCCGTCGAGTTCGGCCGGATGGTCTCGGCCCGGCTGCTGCTGGGCCTTGTCACCGGAGCGGCCCTGCTCTGCGCCCTGCCGCTGCTGCCCGGCGAGATCCGGCCCGCGCTGGCGCTGGCGGCTGTGCTGATGCCGCTCGCCGCCGCGCGCTTCCTCGATTCCCTGTTCCAGGTCTGCGGCCGGCCCGGCTGGTCGGTCTGGCCGTCCCTGTCCAATGCCGCGACCCTGGTCGGCGGCACCGCGCTCGCGCTCTGGTTGCAGTTGCCCGAGGCGTCCCTCAGCCTGATCGCGGTTGCATCCGGCATCGTCTACGGCGCGGTCGGCTTGGTCCTGGCCGCCCGGCTCGTGCCGCTGCGCCCGGCCTCCCTGTCGCACGGTTGGGCGACCGTGCGGGCCGCCGCCGGGGTCGGGATCTCGAACGCGCTGGGCTCACTCAACGGCCGCATCAGCCTGATCATGCTGGCGGCCCTGGCCGGGGCGGCCGAGCTCGGCCAGTTCACCGCCGGCTTCCGGTTCTTCGAGCTCGGCGCCGCGGTGGCGATCACCCTGTGCGCGCCGCTGGTGCCGGTGTTCGGCCGAGCGATCGGGCCCCTCGATCCTGCCCGCCCGCGCGCCGGCACCGATCGCCTCCGCGCGAGCGTGCGCCCGGCGCTGACCCTGATCCTGGCGGCGTCGGGGGCCGGGACGGTGGCGGCCTGCGCGGTCGCCGAGCCCCTGGTGCGGCTGGTCTTCGGCCCGGACTTTTCCGCCGCCGCACCGGTGCTGCGCATCGCCGCCGCGATGAGCGCCCTGCTGATCGCCGCCACGGTGCTGTTCGCCGGCCTCGTGCCGCTCGGCCGGACCGGCTTCGCGGTGCGCGGCAGCGCCGCCGCCTGCGCCGTGAACCTGGCAGCCTGCGCCGTGCTGATCCCGTGGAATCCACTGCTCGGCGCCGCCTGGGCCGCCCTCCTGGCCGAGGTGGCGATGCTCGCGGTGGTCGCCCACGCCTTCTGGCGGGAGGCGGGGTCTCCCCTGGCGCTCGCGGACCTGCCGACGATGCTCGGCCCCGGCCTCGTCACCGCCCTCGTCTGGGCTGCCGGCCCGGCGGCGCTCGCGCCGGTCGCGGTGCCCGCCGCCGCCGGCCTCGCCGCCGCGGCGGCGGCGTGGCTGTGCCTGCGCCGCCGCACCCCCGCCGATCCAGCCGATCCCCTGCCCCTCTCGCTCCCGGAAGCTTCGTCATGAGCGACGTCCCCGTGCTCTCGGTCATCATCCCGACCTACAATCGCGCCGACACGCTGCGCCTGTGCTTGCGGGCCTTCGAGCGGCAGGCGACCGACGTACCGTTCGAGATCGTCGTCTGCGACGACGGCTCCTCCGATTCCACCGGGACGGTGATCAGCCGCGCGGTCACCACGGGTCGCGTCCCGGTGGTGCATCTGCGCCAGGAAAATTCCGGGGCCAACGCCGCCCGCAACCACGCCATCGGGGCGGCAAGGGGCGAGCGGCTACTGATCGTCAACGACGACACCATCCCGGCCCCCGGCCTCGTCGCGGCGCATCTCGCCGCCCATGCGATGCGGGGCGGACGCGAGACCGCGATCCTCGGGCGCATGACCATCGATCCGGCGCTGCCGTTCTCGCCGTTCTCGGCCCTGCACCACGACGCCTCCTACGACGCGCTCGAAGGCCGCGTGGAGGTCGGCTGGGACGCCTTCCTGACCTGCAACGTCAGCGTCGACCGGCGCCTGCTGGAGGAGGCCGGCGGCTTCGACCCGCGGCTGACCTGGCACGAGGATATCGAGCTCGGCGAGCGGCTGGCCCGCCGCGGCATGCACCTGTTCTACGCCCCGGAGGCTTTGGCCTATCACCACCACCTGCTCGACGAGGCAGCCTATCTGCGCATCGCCGAGCGCGAGGGCGCGGCCCTGGTGCTGTGGTACCGCAAGCGCCCGGATCTCGCGCCCGACCTCACCCGGCTCGGGCTCGTCGGCCCGCCGCCGCTCGCCGCCTCCCCGCGCCACCGCGTCGCCGACCTGGCGATGCCGAAAGCCCTGCTGCCCGGCTGGCAGATGGCGGCGCGGGCCCTGACCCGGATCAGCCCGGAAGCCGGCCGCACGATCTGGCGGCGGCTGTTCCAGCGCCAGAAGCGTCTCGCCATCGCCCGGGCGCTGGCGGCGTGATGCGGTTCGCTCGGCACATCCTTGTAGCCCTGCTCCTGCCGGCGCTCGCCGCCTGCGGCGCGGCCGATGCGCAATCGCAGCAGAACATCCTGGTCGATCCCGCCGGCGGCGCGATGGAAAACTACCGCACGGTGGCGCGGCTCGCCGACGTCCCGTTCGCGAGCCTCGGCCCCGGCTCCAGCGTGCTGGTCCGCGGCGGCAGCTACGACAGCGTCGCCCTGATCGGGTCCCGCGGCAGCGCCGAGGCACCGGTCACGGTGGCCGCGGTGGCCGGGACCAAGCCCGTCCTGTCGAACTCGGTGGTGTTCGAGAACGCCGCCTACGTGACCGTCACCGGCCTGACCGTGCAGGGCGCGGTCAATTCCGGCTTCATCATCCGCCGGGGCTCGCACCACGTCACGGTCTCGGGCTCGACGGTGTCGAAGTCCGGCCTCGGCATCTGGATCGGGGACGGCGCCGGGGCCGGCCACCGCATCACCGGCAACATGCTCGCCGACAACAAGACCCACGGCGTCGCCGTCGACGTGATCAACGTGCCGCCGGAGGACCCGAGCTACATCCTGTCCAACACCGTGACTGGCAACGGCATCCACGGGATGGAGATCAACGGCTCCGGCTACGTGGTCGAGGGCAATCGGGTCTCGGGCAACGGCGTCGGGATGTCGGGCACCTCCGGCATCCACGTCTACGCCAAGGACGCCGCCCAGGACGCCGGCGACCGCAACACGATCCGGTACAACATCGTCACCGGCCAGAAGGAAACCACCGGCCAGGACGGCAACGGCATCCAGATCGACCAATGGTGCGACGGCAACACCGTCGCGTTCAACGTCGCCACCGACAACGACGGCGCCGGCATCAACCTGTTCGACGCCGGCTCCAATACGGTGGTGAACAACACCGTCACCGGCAACATGCGCGATTCGGGTGGTCGCCACGTCTACCGCGGCGAGATCGTGCTGGCCTCCGACTACACCAAGAGCGTCGACCGCACCGCGGGCAACCGGGTGCTCAACAACATCGCCTTCGCCACAAGGCCCGGCATCGCCGCCATCGCGGTCGAGGCGACCACCGCCGACAACGGCAACGCGATCGGGCCGAACGTCATCGGCAGCAGCGTCGGCGCCCCGCTCTATCGCTGGGCCGCCACGGCCACCAGCGACGGGGCGAGCCTGCCGCTGCACGGCCAGGGCCCCGACCTCGCCGGCACACCCGCCTTCCGCGACCGCGCGGCCCCGTTCGCGGACGGCCTCGCGCTGACCAAGCCCCCCGCCCGCGCCGGCATCCCGCTCGGCGCGACCCGCGACCTCGCCGGCCGCGCCTACGCGCCCGGCGAGGCCCCGACCTTCGGCGCGTACAGGAGCCCGTAATATGCTTCGCATCGGCATCGACGCGCACGTGCTCACCGGCAAGCCCCAGGGCAGCCGGACCTGGCTCGTGAACATCATCGGGCGGGCCGCCGCCCGCCATCCGGACGCGACGTACGTGGTCTATTCCGGCGACCCGGAGGCCTGTGCCCGGCTCGTCTCGGGCCCCAATATCGAGCACCAACGGCTACCGCGGGTGCCGGCGAGCGTGCGCCTGCTGGCGATCTGGCCCTGGCTGGTGTTCCGCGACCGGCTCGATACCCTGCTCACCACCTACATCGCCCCGCCGCTGGTGCCGGGCGACCGGCAGGTGGTGGTGGTCCACGACATCCTGTTCGAGACCCACCCGGAATTCTTCTCGTGGCGGATGCGCTGGCGGAACCGCCTGCTCACCCGGCTCTCGGCCCGGCGCGCCAAGCTGGTCCTGACCATCTCCGACTACAGCCGCGACTCCATCGCCAAGGTCTACGGCATCGACCGCGACCGGATCGCCGAGGTGCGCTGCGGCTCGACCCCGCCCCGGGCCTCCGCGGAGCGCAGCCCGCTGGCGGACGGCCGCCCCTACCTGCTGATGGTCGGCCGCCTGGAGCCGCGCAAGAATCTCGGCCTGGTGCTCGACGCCTTCGCGCGCCTGCCCGCGGGCGCGGCCCGGCTGATCGTGGTCGGCAAGGGCGACGGCGAGCGGCCCGAGACCCTCGATCGCCTGACCCGGACCCCGGACGCGGTGCACATCGCCGGCATCGACGACAACGGCCTGTCCGACCTTTACGGACGCGCCGCCGCCCTGGTCTTCCCGAGCCGCGGCGAGGGCTGGGGCATCCCGGTGCTCGACAGTCTCGCGCGCGGCACGCCGGTGATCGCTTCGAGCCTCACGGCGATTCCCGAGGCCGGGGGCAGCGCGGCGAGCTACTTCGACCCCGACGCCCCCGACCGGGTCGAGCGACTGGCGGAGCTGATGCGGGCGGCGATCGACGGCCGCCTGCCCTTCGACGCGGGCGCGGCCCGGGCGCACGCCGCCCGGCACGACTGGGACGGCCCGGCCGCCACCTTCGTCGACCTGATGCGCCGGAATTTCCCGGCCCGGATTCCGGCGCGCGATCTCCATGCGCCGGTCCCGCACTTGCGGGGCTGAGCTGCGCCTACTCGGCGGGGGTCAGGCCGGCGGCAAAGGGCTCCGCGGGCGCCTCCGCGGCGATCGGGTCCTGGATCAGCACCCAGTATCCGAGTGCCGCCACCACGGCGATCACAGCACCGGTGATGAACGCCATGGAGAAATGGCCGGTCCCGCCGACGATGAAGCCGGTGACCGTCGGGGCCAGGGCGCCGCCGATATAGCCGCCGAAATTCTGCATCGCGCCGAGCGAGGCGGTGGCGTTGGCCGGCGCGGCCACGGAGGCCATCGCCCAGGCGGCCGACGAGCTGACATAGACCAGGAACAGCGACGCCGAGATGCACGCCATGGCGAGCGTATCGCTCGGCGTCAGCGCGGCGACCACCGTGCAGGCCGCGGTGGCGAGCAGGCCCAGCACCATCGGGATCTTGCGGCTGCGGATCGGGTCGACCCCGCGTCGGACCAGGATGTCGACGATCCGGCCGCCCAGCACCCCGCCCAGCACCCCGAATGCGAAGGGGATCGCCCCGATGATCCCGGTCTTCTGCAGGGTGAAGTGGCGCTCGATCTCGAGGTAGCTCGGCAGCCAGGCGGTGTAGAGCCAGGTCATGTAGATGCAGCCGAAATACCCCATGATCATGCCCCAGCTGGTCCGGTAGCGGAACAGCCGCTTCCACGAGTTCCAGGTGACGCGCCGGTCGGCATTGGGCGCATCGCCCTCCTCCAGGAAGGCGCGTTCGCCGGGGGTGAGATTCACCTCGGGCGGGTTGCGGAACACCAGGTAGACGATCCCGGCGAGCACCAGCCCGACCCCGCCCATGATGATGAACATCGCCCGCCAGCCGAAGCTCACCATCAGGAAGGTGAGCAGCGGCAGGGCCAGGAAGGTGCCGAGCGAGGAGGCGCAGTTCCAGATCCCGGTGGCGGTGCCGCGCTCGCGGATGTTGAACCAGTCGCGCGAGACCCGGGCGCAGGTCGGAAAATGCGGCGCCTCGCCGAGGCCGAGCACGATGCGCGCGCCCACGAACTGCCAGAACGAGGTCACGGCGCCGCCGAGCATCTGGCCGAGCGACCAGCAGCTCAGCCCGATGGTCAGCGTCAGGCGCGGGCCGAGCCGGTCGGCCAGCGCCCCGGCCGGCAGCTGCGCGAAGGCGTAGGCCCACAGGAACGCGGAGAGCAGCAGGCCCATATCGGGGATCGACAGGCCGAGATCCTGCCGGATCAGCGGGTTGGCCACCGCCAGGGTGGCGCGGTCGACGTAATTCACCACCCCGGCCGTCACCAGGAGGACGAGCGAGATCGTCTGGATGCGCTTCACGCGCGGCGTTACGGCCGGAGCCATGGAATCCCCCCGTACTTGGACTGACGCGCACTCTTCACGGTGCGTCCGGGTCCGACCGTTCGTCTGCGACTCACGGTATCCCACCGGTATTCTGCACCGAATGCCCCCGAGGGGAAGCTGCCGGCTAACAGATCGCCCCCTCGCGTCGCGGGTCCGGGCGTCGTAGACCAGCCGGACCCGCCACCGACCGAGACCGCCCCGCGTGCGCCTGACCCAGATCACCCACCACGACCTCGACGGCTACGGCGCCGCCACGGTCGCCGCCGCCTGCGCGGCGGTCGAGCGCGTCGTCCATGTGCCGCGCTACAGCGATGTCGGTCCGGTCTTCGAGGACGAGACCAAACGCCTGGCCCGGGCGGGCGAGAGCGAGATCCTGCTCATGACCGATCTCGGCCTTGAGGAGCAGACCATCGCGGGCCTGAAGAAGTTCGCGGCCATGAACCGCCGCCGCGAGGACGGCCGGAAGCACCGCCTCGTGGTCCTCGACCACCACGCCTCCTCGCTGGACCAGCTGCGCCGCCAGGGGCTGGAGCCGGTGGCCGACGCGGAGCGGCCCGGCCTGAGCCGGATCGACCTCGGCGATCCGGACTGCACATTGCTGATCGACGAAAACGTCTGCGCCACCCGGATGACCTTCGATCACCGGGCGCTGTTCGCCACGCACGAGCCCGCGACCGACCTGACCGCCCTGCTGGCGGCGATCGACGCCGTGGACCTCTGGCGCAAGGACAGCCCGGCCTTCCCGGGCGGCCTGGCGCTGGACGAGCTGTTCTGGGAGAGCGTGTCGAGCTTCGTGCCGGTCGGCCATCCCTGGCACGAGACCTTCATGGCCGGCCTGCTGCTGGCTGCCGCCGCGGCCCTGCGGGAGGGTGCGAGCCCGGCCGATCTCGAGCGGCGCGCCCTGGCGTTCCGCTCCGAAGTGACCGAGACCCTGTTGCGCGACGCGCCCGACGACGACCGGGCGCTGACCACGCGCATGCGGCTCGCCCGGGCGCTCGCCCGCTCCGACGCCCTGTTCCGCCCGCTCAAGGACGGCACGCTCCTGTCCTTCGCCCTCGATTCGGGCACGTTCCAGCGGGTCTCCGACCTGATCATGGATGCGGGCCGGGCCAAGCGGGTCGTCAACGTGCAGCGGATGGGCACGCTGTCGTTCCGCTCCAACGACGGCACGGCGCTCGACGGCGCCCGCCTGTTCCGCGGCGGCGGCCACAGGGACGCCGCCGGCGGCCGGCTCCAGAACGGCTCGGCCTTCTCGATGGCGGACGCGATCGCTCAGGTCGAGCCGGTGCTGAACCCGGACAAGCCCCCGGAGGCGGACAGCCCGTTCGCGGCGCTGAAGAACTGGAAGGGGTGAGGCGCCCTCAACGGCTGCTGGGAGCGCGGTCGGAACGTCTCTGAATCATGCCGCCCGGAGGCGATCCAGTTCGCCGCCGGGAGCGACATGCTTGCTGGCGTCCAGGATCTCGACGCCAACAATGCGCCCTTCGGCGTCCAGGTCGACGATGAAGCCCGGGCGAAGCTCCTCGCTCTCGATGACCCGCGCATCGGCGAGACGGATGTAGAGGGCATCGACGGTCGGATCGTATTCGGATTTCATCGGGTCTGTCTCCTCTTGCGGGTATGGCCCCGATCAAGGAGAGCCGTAACGACAACGATCTCGTCGCCCTCCAATGGCTCATATACCACGCGCATCACCCGGTCGTCGCGCTCCGGTACGGCAGCGAAGACCCGAACGCGGCCGGGTCGAAGAGGATCGGTCTCCATTGCCTCAGGCTTCCGAATCGTCCGCTCGACCCAAGCCGGTTCGATCTCGCGCAGCCGCATGCGCCCAAGAACATGATCGCTCCACCTGATTCGGACAGTGCTCACATCGACATTTTGTCGCGTCGGTACGGCATCGCAAGGTGATCCTTACCGCAGCCGCCGGGCCACCATTGCCCAAACGAGCGACATTCCCTTGTCGCCGAGTCCAGTGTCCTCTTTCAGGCTTGGCCCCACCCGGCCGCGGGAGACAATTCGACACCCATGCGCCCGGATCGCGTGCCCATCCGCGTCCTGATCGTCGTCGCCCTCGCCCAGATCGTCGGCTGGGGCAGCGTCAGCCTGACCTCCATCGTCGGCACGCGGATCGCGGCCGACCTCGGGGTGGACATCGCTGCGGTGTTTGCCGGCAATTCGGTTCATTACGGCGTGATGGGCCTGTGCGCTCCGTTCCTGGCCCGGGCGTTCGATCGATACGGCGCCCGGCGGGTGATGGTCGCCGGAAGCCTCGTGGCGGGTCCGGGCTTCGCCGTCCTGGCGGTCGCGCAGGGCTACGGCACTTATCTCGCCGGCTGGGTGATCCTCGGCGCGGCCGGGAGCGCAACGCTGACGACGGCTGCCAACATCCTGCTGACCGAGATGGTCGGACGGGCAGCCGGCCGGGCAATCGGAGCGATGATGCTCATGACCGGCCTGTCCAGCAGCCTGTTCTGGCCGACGACGGCGTTCCTGAGCGATGTCTTTGGATGGCGGGGCACATGCGGCGTCTATGCCGGGGCGATGTGGATCGTCTGCGTACCGCTCTACCTCTACGGCGTGCCGCTTTGGGCGACGGAGCCCGCCGCCCAACCCGCGAAAGACGCGGTCCCGGCCGAGCCGCCCCCGGAAACCGGCACCTTCGCGCTGATCGTCGTTGGCAGCGCGTTCAGCGCCTTCGTCGCCTTCGGCCTCAGCGCCATCATGGTCGAACTGCTGATCGTCGAGGGCTTGAGCCGGGCGGAGGCGATCGGCTACGGCTCCGCCCTCGGAGTGATCCAGATCAGCGCCCGAGCGATCAATTTTTTCGGCGGTGGGCGGCTGGACGGATTGACGACCGGCCTGATTGCGGCGTTCGCCGTGCTCACGGCGCTGCTGCTGCTCGCCGCGGGCGACGGCGGCCCCGTCGCGGCGGGGGCGTTCATCCTGCTCTACGGCCTCGGCAGCGGCGCCTTGGCGGTGGCGCGGGCGACGATCCCGCTCGTCTTCTTCGACCGGGCGACCTACGCCCGGGCGGCATCCCGGATCGCGCTACCGCTCAACCTGGCCTCGGCCGTGTCGCCGCCGGCCCTCGCGGCGGTGCTGACCCGGTTCGGCGGCGATGCGGTGCTCGTGCTCTCAGCCGGATGCATGGCGGCGGCCACGGTCGCGCTTCTGGTGCTGGCGCGCCGCCGTCCGCGCGCGCAGGCAATGACACTCAGAGCCTGAAATCCTCGCCCAGATACAGGCGCCGGGCATCCGGGTTCGCCACGATCTCCTCCGGGGTGCCCTCGGTGAGGATGCGGCCGGAATGGGCGATGTAGGCGCGGTCGATCAGGCCCAGGGTCTCGCGCACGTTGTGGTCGGTGATCAGCACGCCGATGCCGCGCTGCTTGAGGTGCTTCACCAGATCCTGGATGTCGCCCACCGCGATCGGGTCGATGCCCGCGAAGGGCTCGTCGAGCAGCATGAAGGTCGGCGAGGAGGCCAGCGCCCGGGCGATCTCGCAGCGCCGCCGCTCGCCGCCGGACAGCGCAATCGATGGGGATTTGCGAAGGCGCGCGATGTCGAACTCCTCCAGCAGCGAATCGAGCTTGCGCGCCCGCTCCTTGCGGTCGGGCTCGGCCACCTCCAGCACCGCGCGGATGTTGTCCTCGACGGTGAGCCCCCGAAAAATCGAGGCTTCCTGCGGCAGGTAGCCGATCCCGAGCCGCGCCCGCTGGTACATGGGCAGGTGGGTGATCGGCAGGCCGTCCAGGGTGATGTGGCCGCGGTCGGCCACCACCAGCCCGGTGATCATGTAGAAGATCGTGGTCTTGCCGGCGCCGTTGGGCCCGAGCAGCCCCACCGCCTCGCCGGTGCGGACCGTCAGCCCGGCCTCGTGCACGACGGTGCGGGCGCCGTAGCTCTTGCGCAGGCCGCGCACGCTGAGGATGCCGGGACCGCCGTCTTCCGCCGCCGCGATCTCATCCGCATCGGCGACAGGCGGGCTCGCGCGCCGGCCGAACAGGCGGCCGAGGAGCGTCGGGCGGCCCGCCGCGTCCTGCGGCTCCGCCCGGAACGCGACCGCGCCGCTCAATTGACCTGCGCCCGCGGCTTGACCGGGGGCTGCGTGCAGCCCTTCGGCTTGCCATCCTTGGCATCGCCCTTGTCGCCGGGCACGAACAGAGCCGAGACGCGCCCGCCCGCCACAGGGTCCATGTTCGCCCGGCCGGTGCCCATGTCGTAGACCAGCCGCTGGCCGCGGGTGACGTTCTGGCACTGGCTGAGCACGACGTTGCCGGTGAGCACGATGCGCTTGGCATCCTGGTCGAACACCGCATGGTCGCCGGTGGCGACCTGGTCCTTCTGGACCACCGTGACCGGGCCCGCGCAATCGACCTTCTGGATGCCGTTCTCGGCCGGATTTTTCGGGGCCGGGGCTTCGGAACCCGCATCCGCCGCCTTTGCGTCGGCCGGGGCATCCTTGCTGGCATAGTCCTTATTGGCGGAGTCCTTGCCGGCGCCGTCCTTGCCGCGCTTGTAGTAGACGGTCATGGTCGAGCAGCGGATCGTGCTCTCGCCCTGCACGGCCACGACATTGCCGACGAACACCGCCCGGTTCTCCCGGTCGAACACGTCGAGCCGGTCGGCGTCGATCTTGATCGGCTCCTTTCCGCCGCCGCCGATATTGCCGAACGGCGAATCTTTCTTGGCCGGCTTCTCGGCCAGAGCCGGGCCGGCCAGCGCGAGGCACGCCACGAACGCGGCGCAGACCATCCTGGCGGCGCTCATCGGCGGCCTTCCGCAGGCTCGGCGTTCGAGGTCAGGATGCGCGGGGGGGCCTTGTCGGACTGGTCGTCGTTCACGATCACGACGTGGACGTTGCCGATGAACGAGATCCGCTTGCCGTTCTCGACCACGTCGAGGGCGTTGGCGTTGACGGTGGCCCGCGGGGTCGAGACGGTGACCGGCTCCTGGGAGCTCACCGAACCGGTCTTGAACACCACGGCGGCCGAGCGCAGGCGCGCCTCCTCGCCCTTGTCGGTCCAGATCCGGATGTCGTCCTTCAGGTCGAGCGCCTCGCGGGCGGTGTCGAACAGGCCGGACGCGGCCGAGAGCCGGGCGATGCCGCCCTGGTCGTCGGTGGCGAGATGTCCGCGCATCCGCTCCAGCTCGATCAGGCTCGGCTTGCGCACGTCCTGCAGGGCGGCGTCGGCCGTCACCTCGTAGCCGCGGTTGCCCTGGCGGAAGCCCGCCAGACGGGGGCTCTCCATGCGCACCTTGGTGCCGGCCAGGGTCACCGGGCCGACCGAGACGCCGGGCAGGCTCGCCGCGAAGGGATTGAACAGATAGGCGAGCAGCAGGGCCACGGAGCCGCCCGCTGCCACCGGGATGAACCGGCGCATCGCCCGCACGCGGCCGCTGTGGCGGTACGCCCGGGCGTGAGCCCGCGTGCGCGCCGCCGCGACCGCCTGTCCGTTGCCGGCTTGAGCCTCGACCGGGTTCATGCAGCGTCCGTGAGGCGCGTAACCCGCGCGCGAGAGGAATCGGTCTAGACGCCTGCGGCCCCCACCGCGCCCGCGCCTCCGACCGGGGGATGCCCCCGACCGGTGGCGAAGTTATGGCTCGCCCGTTTCCGAATGATCAACCGAACTTGGAAACTTTCGACGCGGATATGCGTGAGCACACACCCGGCTGTGTCAGCAACGTCGACGCGAAGAGCCGGGCTGTGCGGATCGCGCCCGCCTTTCCGAGCGAAGCCGAGCCCGCGCGAATCGGGCCCGGCTTCGATCCTCGAGGGCGAAGCGCTCGCGTCAGGCGCCGCGTGCCGCCGCCAGGGCCGCGGCGATCGTGCGGGCGAAGGCCGCCGGGTCGCGCGGGCTGTCGCCGTCCTGGATGCGGGCGAGGTCGAGCAGAGTGCCGGCCTCCTTCGGGATCTCCGATTCGGGCGCAGCGGCGAGCGCCTGGATCAACGGGTGACGCGGGTTGATCTCCAGGACCGGCTGCGCGGCACCGCCGCGGCCGGCGCGGCGCATCAGTCGCTGCATCTGCAGGTCGGGGCCGGCGGTGCCGGCCGAGAGCACCACGGCCGAATCGACCAGCCGGTCGGTGGTGCGCACGTCGGAGACCTCGGCGCCGAGCGCCGCCTTCACGGCGGCCACGAAGGCGTCGATGCCCTCCGGCGCCTCCGGCTGCTCACCCTCGGGGGCGAACTTGGAGAGGTCGAGGCCGCCCTTGGTGATCGACTTGAGCGGCTTCTCCTCGAAGCTGCCGAGCTGGTCGGGCCAGAAGGCGTCGACGTGGTCGGAGAGCAGCAGCACCTCCAGGCCCCGTGCCTTGAAGCCTTCGAGCTGCGGCGAGGATTTCAGCGCCTCGGCATCGTCGGCGACGAGGTAGTAGATCGCGTCCTGGCCGTCCTTCATGCGGGACACGTAGTCCGGCAGCGAGGTCCAGCCCTCCACGGCCGAGGAGCGGAAGCGCAGCAGCGGTGCGATCTCGCCGCGGCGCTCGAAATCCTCGTAGATGCCTTCCTTGAGCACCGCGCCGAAATTGTCCCAGAAGGTCTGGTAGCTCTCGGCATCCTTCGCCCGCGTGGTCAGCTCGGAGACGACGCGGCCAGTCACCGCGCGGCGGATCCTGGCGAGCGCCGGCGTCGATTGCAGCATTTCGCGGGAGACGTTGAGGGGCAGATCCTCGGTGTCAACGACGCCCTGGACGAAGCGCAGCCACGGCGGCAGCAGCTCGGCCTCGTCGGTGATGAACATCCGGCGGACATGCAGGCGGACCTTGCTCTGCCGGTCGTTCTCGAGCGCCTGGAACGGCTTCGCGCCGGGCACGAACAGCAGCGCGGAGAATTCGAGCTGGCCTTCGGCGCGCCAGTGCAGCGTCGCCCAGGGCTTGTCGAAGTTCATGCCGATGGCGTGGTAGAACGCCTCGTACTTCTCCTCGGTCACCTCGGATTTGGGCTTGCGCCAGAGCGCGGTGCCCTGGTTGGCCGATTCGTCCTTGCCGTCCCGCGCGATGGCGATCGGCACGGTGATGAAGTCGGCCCATTTCCGCACGAGGTGATCGAGCCGGTAGGGCTCGAGATACTCGTCCGCATCCGCCTTGAGGTGCAGCACGATGTCGGTGCCGGGCTCGGCCCGGGTGGCAGGCTCCAGGGTGTAGCTGCCCTGGCCTTCCGAGGCCCAGGTCCAGGCCTCGTCGCTGCCGGCCCGGCGCGACGTGACCGTGACCCGGTCGGCGACCATGAAGGCCGAATAGAACCCGACGCCGAACTGGCCGATCAGGCTCGGGCGATCCTCGGCCTTGGCCGAATCCAGCGTCTGCGAGAAGGCCCGCGTGCCGGACCGGGCGATCGTGCCGAGATTGGACGCCAGATCCTCCTTGGTCATGCCGATGCCGGCATCCGAGACGGTCAGGGTGCGCGCCTCCTTGTCTGGCACGATCCGGACCTTGGCGTCCGGCGGCAGGGCGCTCGCCGCCGAGGTCAGCGCCTCGAACCGGCGCCGGTCCATGGCGTCGGCGGCGTTGGCGACGAGTTCGCGCAGGAAGATCTCGCGGTCGGAATAGAGCGCGTGCACGACGAGATCGAGGAGCCGACCCACCTCCGCCCCGAACTCGTGCCGCTCAATCGTCTCGCTCACAGGGAATGCCTCCGCGTAGGGGAAAATGCGGGGCCGATATGTCGGCTTGGCCGGCGGTTTTCAATGAGGCTGCGGAGCGGAAGCGTGCTCGCCCTCAGGCGGCACTGACTGAGGCGTGTCCGGCGACGTCACCGGGCATCGGCGGCCCGAGCATGCGGTCCAGCTGACGGCATGCGAGGGCGATGTAGCGTGGGATCTCGCGATCCTTGGCGAAGTAGGCCACCCGGCGGCGGGCGATGCCGAGTTGGGCCGCCGCCGCGTCGAGGGTCAGGCGGTTGCGCCGGAGAAAATCCGCGAACTCCGCGTTGGTCATCGAAGCCGCGGCGAGATCCTCGATCGTCTCGGCCCCGATATCGAGGTCTTCATCGCCGTCCCACACGATCGAGCCACCCCAGGGGCCGAGTCGTACGGCTCCGAACGGGATCGCTCCATCCCGCAACGGCCGGAACACTTTGTAGGTAAAGATCACCGGCGCGAGATCGACCCTGTCCGTCCGGCCGATCCGGTCGCCGGCGGCCCAGGTGACCGCCACATCAAAGGCACCGCCCGCCGGTGCGACGCTGGACAGCTTCGGCAACGCCCGCCCAACGGTGACGATGTCATCCGCGCTCATTCAGTCGCCTCCATTCGACCATCAGCGCCTCGGCGCGAACCGACGCCCACTCCACCACCAAGGCCAAGGCCTTGCGGCTGTACGTCCCCTCGATCACCTGCAGCGTGCGGATGTCGACGACGGCGTGAAAGTCAGGACCGATCATGTGGAAGTGCGGCGGGCTATGATCCCGCGACCGCACCTCGATCCGGAAGCCATCGAAGCGGTGGAAGGTCGGCACGTTGGGCCCGAAGCTCAACCAATCAGTTGAAAATAGTGCATGTCATGCACTTAATCAACGTGAGGCCGCGCTTCGCGGCTAGATCTCGATCTCGGTCCCCACTTCCACGATCTGCCGGGTCGGCAGGCAGAAATGGGCGCCGGTGCGCTCGGCGTTGCGCTTCATGAAGGCGAACAGGCCCTGGCGCCACAGGGCCATGCCGGGCTTCTTCGACGGGATGACCACCTCGTGGCCGACGAAGAAGGTCAGGTCCTCCAGGTATTCCGGCGGCAGCAGGCCGCTCTTCACCGCGCATTGCAGGCCCTCGGGAATCGAGGCGGTCTGCATGAAGCCGTAGCGCAGGACAACGCGCTCCATCCCGGGGGTGTATTTCGAGATCGCCTTGCGGATGCCCTGGGCGACCAGGGTGACCTGCGCGCGCTCCGCGGCGGGGATCACCGGCGCTTCCTCGTAGAGCACGGTGATCAGCAGGATGCGCTCGTGCAGGCAGCGGCTGCGCTCCACCAGCCGGCCCAAGGCCATCGGGATGCCCTCGGTGGCGGCGGTGAGGAAGGCTGCGGTGCCGGGCAGGGTTACGGGCGGATGCGACGCCAGGCGGGCCAGGAAGGTCGCCTCGGGCTGGCGCATGGTCTCGCGCACCGCTTCGAGGACGTGGTTGCCCTTCATCCAGGTCAGCATCAGGAACGCGACCGCGGCGGCGAGCACCAGGGGAAACCAGCCGCCCTCGAACAACTTCACGCTGTTGGCCGCGAAGAACAGGGCGTCGATGGCGAGGAAGAAACCGTTGACCGCTACGACCAGGATCGGGTTGTAGCCCCAGCGGAGCGCGATCAGCGCGGCGAGCAGGGTGGTGATGCCCATCAGCGCCGAGACCGCGATCCCGTAGGCGCCGGCCAGCGCGTCGGACGAGCCGAACACCACCACGGCGGTGAGGGTCCCCGCGGCGAGCAGCCAATTCACCGCCGGCACGTAGATCTGGCCGCGCTCGTCCTGATCGGTATGGACCACACGCATCAACGGCATGAAGCCGAGCTGGATCGATTGCTGGGTCAGGGAATACACCCCCGAGATCACCGCCTGCGAGGCGATGACGGTGGCCATCGTGGCGAGCGCCACCAGCGGATAATGCGCCCATTCGGGGGCCAGCAGGTAGAACGGGTTCTCGATCGCGCTCGGATCGGCGATCAGCAGGGCACCCTGACCGCAATAATGGATCAGCAGCGCCGGCAGCACGAGGCCGAACCAGGCCGCGCGGATGGCCGGGGCGCCGAAATGGCCGAGATCGGCATACATCGCCTCGCCGCCGGTCACCGCCAGGAAGGCCGCGCCCAGCATCATGAAGCTCACGTGCCAGCCGGCATGGGCCAGAAACTCCACCGCCCGCCACGGATTGGCCGCCCCCAGGATTTCGGGCGCGCGCAGGATGCTCGGGATCGCCAGCAGGACGAGGACCAGGAACCAGACCAGCATCACCGGGCCAAACACCCGGCCGATCACCGCCACGCCCTTGTGCTGAATGGCAAACAGCGCGACCAGGATCGCCAGGGTGAGCGGCACCACGAACGGCGTCAGCACCGGCGCGTCGACCTTCAGCCCCTCGATGGCCGAGAGCACCGAGATCGCCGGGGTGATCGCGCCGTCACCGTAGAGCAGGGCCGCGCCGACCAGGCCGACCACCAGCAGCACGGCCTTCCAGGTCCCCGGCTGCGCCTGCCGGGCGCCGAGCAGCGCCAGCATGGCGACGATGCCGCCCTCCCCCCGGTTGTCGGCGCGCAGGATCAGCACCGCGTATTTCAGCGACACGATCAGGATCAGCGACCACAGGATCAGCGACACCGCCCCGAGCGCCGCCGCCGGCACTGCGGCGCCCCCGGAGGCGGCCGCCTTCACGGCTTCCTTGAAGGCGTAGAGCGGGCTGGTGCCGATATCGCCGTAGACGACGCCGAGCGCCCCCAGCATCAGCGCCGGCCCAGGCCCGTGCCGGACGGCGCCGGGTTTTCGCGCCACCGGCGCGGCGGGCAGAGCGACCGGCGGGGCAGCCGCGGGACTGAAGGCTTGGCGCACGGGCGTATCCAGTCGATGGCGTCGCTGTCGTGCGCGACCTTAGCAAGCCGGATGCGATGCGGAAGACTTAAACCCTCTTCGCCGCGAGCACGGCGAAGACTTGTCACCCGAACGTGATGACAATGGAATGAAGACTGTCGTTCCCTCTCCGCGCGCGGAGAGGGAATCTTGTGGATCAGGCCGCGTCCAGCCCCAGGTCGATGATCGCCGCCGAGTGGGTAATCCAGCCGCAGGAGATCAGGTCGACGCCCGAGGCCGCCACCGCGCCCACGGTCTCGCGGGTGATCCGGCCGGAGGCTTCCGAGAGGGCGCGGCCGTCGATCATCGCCACGGCGCGGGTCAGCAGGTCGGGGCCCATATTGTCGAGGAGGACGGCGTCGACCCCGATCGAGAGGGCTTCCTCCAGTTGCTCCAGGCTGTCGACCTCGCACTCGATCTTGACCAAGTGGCCGGCCCGGGCGCGGGCGCGCTCGATCGCCGGCACGATTCCGCCGGCGACCGCCACGTGGTTGTCCTTGATCAGCACCGCGTCGTCGAGGCCGAAGCGGTGGTTCGAGCCGCCGCCGGCCCGGACCGCGTGCTTCTCTAGGGCGCGCAGGCCCGGAGTCGTCTTGCGGGTGCAGACGATCGAGGCCTTGCCGTGCGGGCGCGCCGCCTCGACCAGGCCGTTCGTCGCCGTGGCGACGCCCGACATCCGGCAGAGTAGGTTCAGGGCGACGCGCTCGGCGGTGAGGATCGCCCGCGCCGGCCCTTCGAGGTGCAGGACCACGTCGCCGGGCACCACGCGGGCGCCGTCGCCGCGCTCGACCGTCACAGTCACGGCCGGGTCGATGAGCGCGAAGGCGATCGCGGCCGCATCGGTGCCGGAGATCACCCCGGCCTGCCGGGAGGCGATCACGCCGCGCATCCGCTCACCCGGGGGCACGATGGCATCGGTGGTGATGTCGCCGGCCCGGCCGAGATCCTCGACCAGGGCGGCGCGCACGATCGGCTCGACCAAGAGCCGCGGCAGGGGCAGGATATCGTCCGACAGGACCGATGGCGTCATGGCGTCAGCTCCGTCCCTGCAGTGATGATCTCGCGGCGCTCGGCCTTCAGCGCGGCGAGCGTCGTCTCGGTGTGCGCCGCCGGGGCCATATGCGGACAATCGCTGCGCCAATGGGCACCACGGCTCTCCTGGCGGGACAGCGCCCCCCGGGCGATCATCAGCGCCACCAGGGCGGCGTCGCAGTGTTCCGCGCGGGGCTCGAGGACCGAAACCGCCTCGGCGAGGCCGGCGGCGTCGCGCACGACGCCGACCTTGGCCTCCATCAGCCGGCGGATCGACGGCAACTCCGCGACCGACCGGGGCGCCGCCGTCTCGGGGACGATCGCGCCCGGGAGCGGCGCGTCGAGGGCGTCGGCGATGAAGCCGGCATAGGCCAGCCCCTCCAGCAGGGAATTGCTGGCGAGCCGGTTGGCGCCGTGCAGGCCGGTGGAGGAGACCTCGCCGCAGGCATAGAGGCCCGGCACCGAGGTGGCGCCGTGGGCGTCCACCTTCACGCCGCCCATGTGGTAGTGCGCCGCCGGGCGGACCGGGATCGGCTGCACGGCCGGGTCGATGCCGGCGGCGGCGCACAGGCCCGCCACCGTGGGGAAGCGCTTCGGCATCGCGGCCCCGAGGGCGCCGCGGGTGTCGAGATAGACGATGCGGCCGCGCTGGAGCGCCTGGAAGATGCCCCGGGCGACCACGTCGCGGGGCGCGAGGTCGCCTCCGGTAATCCCTGCCATGACCGCCGCGCCGGTCTCGTCGATCAGCCGGGCGCCCTCCCCGCGGAGCGCTTCGGTGGCCAGCGGCATCGGGTCGGCGCCGGCCGCGATGGCGGTCGGGTGGAACTGCACGAACTCCATGTCGCGCATCACGGCCCCGGCCCGGGCGGCGAGCGCCAGGCCGCCGCCGATGGCGCCGGGTGGGTTGGTGGTTGCCGCATAGAGGGCGCCGACGCCGCCAGTGGCCAGAACCACCGCTCGGGCCGGAATGCGGAAACGGGCGCCGTCGCGCTCGGCGACGATGCCGGCCACCGCGCCGTTTGTGTCCCGCAGCAGGTCGCAGGCGCGGGCCTCGACGACTTCCACCGAGGGCGCGGACAGGACTGCCCGCACCAGCCCTTCGAGGACCCGGGCGCCGGTGGCGTCGCCGCCGGAGCGGACGATGCGGCGGCGACCGTGGGCCGCCTCCAGGCCGAGCGCCAGGGCGCCGTCCTCGGCGCGGTCGAACGGGACGCCGATCCGCACTAGCCAGTCGATCAGCCCCGGACCCGCCTGAGCGACCCGAAGCGCCACGTCGGGCTCGGTCAGCCCGGCGCCGGCGGCCTCGGTGTCGGCGGCGTGGAGCGACGCCGCGTCGTCGGCGCCCACGGAGGCGGCGATGCCGCCCTGGGCCCAGCCGGTGGCGGTGCCGAGCCCGAGGGCCGAGGCGGTGATCAGCGTCACCGGGCGGGGCGCGAGCCGCAGCGCGACGCTGAGGCCGGCGACGCCACCGCCGACCACGACGACGCGGTCGGCCATGTTGGGAGAGACGGCGTTCATGGCTAGCGCACCAGCAGCATGCGTTCGACCGCCGCCCGGGCGCGGTCGGCGAGCGCCGGATCGACCGTGACCTCGTGGGTCATCGTCTCCAGGGCGCGGCGGATGTTCTTCAGGCTCATTCGCTTCATGTGCGGGCACATGTTGCAGGGCTTGATGAACTCGATGTCCGGGTTCGCCGCCGCGATGTTGTCGGCCATGGAGCACTCGGTCACCAGCACGACCTGGCTCGGGCGCTTCTGGAGCACGAAATCCATCATCATCGCGGTCGAGCCGGAGAAGTCCGATTCGGCGACCACGTCCGGCGGGCATTCCGGGTGCGCGATCACGGTGACGCCGGGGTAGCTGTCGCGCACGTCGCGGATGTCGCCCGGCGTGAAGCGCTCGTGCACCTCGCAATGGCCCGCCCAGGTCAAGATCTCGATCTCGGGGATCTCGGCCTGGACGTTCTGCGCCAGGAACTCGTCCGGGATCATCAGGACCCTCGGGGCGTTCAGCGACTTCACCACCGCGACGGCGTTGCCGCTCGTGCAGCACAGGTCCGACTCGGCCTTCACGGCGGCCGACGTGTTCACGTAGGTCACGATCGGCACGCCCGGATACTTCGCCCGCAGGCCGCGCACGTCGGCCGCCGTGATCGAATCGGCCAGCGAGCAGCCCGCACCCATATCGGGGATCAGCACGGTCTTCCCCGGGTTCAGGAGCTTGGCGGTCTCGGCCATGAAGTGGACGCCGGCCAGCACGATCACGTCGGCGTCGACGGTCACCGCCTCGCGCGCCAGCGCCAGGCTGTCGCCGACGATGTCGGCCACCGTGTGGAAAATCTCCGGCGCCTGGTAGTTGTGCGCCAGGATCACGGCGTTGCGCTCGCGCTTCAGCCGCAGGATCGCCTCGATGTCGGGGGCGAGCGCCGGCCACTCGATCGCGGGAACGTGGCGGCTGACACGGGCGTAGAGATCCGGCAGCGGCAAGCCCGGAACCGACGTGCGAGAGACGGGTGATACGGTCGCCGTCATGGCGTCCTCCATTATGCTCAGTTTGAGCATTGTGCCGTCTAACTTATGGGCGCCGGACCTGTCTGTCTAGATATGCTAGCCTTGAGCATAAATCTTTTGCGACGCGGTGTTATGCTGCGCCGCCGAAGGCCGTCCGCTCAGCAGAAGGTCGCGGGATCCGGCCCGATCCGCCCGTCCGGTCGATCCAGGGCGGCGATCTGCGCGATCTCGGCGTCGTTGAGCGTAAAGTCGAAAACGGAAACATTCTCGACGATGCGCTCCGGCCGGGCGGTTTTGGGGATCGCTACGCAGCCGATCTGCACCTGCCAGTGCAGCACCACCTGGGCCGGGCTCTTTCCGTGCGCCTGGGCAATGGCGACGATCACCGGATCGTTCAGCTCCTTGCCCTGACCCAGCGGGCTCCAGGATTCGGTCACGATGCCGTGACGGGCATCGTCGGCTCGCGGCCCCGTCCGCTGGAAATGCGGGTGCAGCTCGATCTGGTTCACGGCGGGGGTGACGCCTGTCTCGCCGATCAGCGTGGCGATGTGCTCCGGCGTAAAATTCGAGACGCCGATCGACTTCGCGCGGCCCTCGTTGCGGAGCTCGATCATCGTCCGCCAGCTCTCCACGAACAGGTGCCGCTGCGGGCACGGCCAATGGATCAGGTAGAGGTCCACGTAATCCTGGCCGAGGCGCTTCAGACTCTCGTCGAAGGCCTGCCGCGTTGCGTCGCGACCCTGCCGGTCGTTCCAGAGCTTGGTGGTGAGGAACACGTCCTCGCGCGGCACCTGCGCGTCTCGGATGCCGCGTCCGACGCCCGCCTCGTTGCCATAGGCGGCGGCGGTGTCGATCAGGCGGTAACCGGCCTTGAGCGCGTGGCCCACGAGGTCCGGCGCCTGCGCATCCGAGAGCTGCCAGCAGCCGAACCCGATCTGCGGAATGCGGCGCCCGTCATTGAGGGGCAGGGTCGGGACGGGGACGGCCATACTGAGAACTCCGGAGGGCGTGTTCCGACCGCTTCACCTGGATCGGGCCGGCCGATCGACCAGGGTCGGCTGGCGCGGAGCCGGGGTGCAGCCGCGATGAACGGGCGCAGTCTGGACCGGATCTAATCGGCAGATGGTGGAGTTGGGACATTGAATTCCAGGCTGCGCCGCGCCGTGAGCGTCGCGCATGGGCGGGATAGCAGCATGACAGACGAGACTCCGATCAAGCCTTACGCCAAGCCGTTCGCCCTGACGCGCCGCGCCGTGGTCGAAGGCTGTGCTGCGGCGGGTGCGTTGGGCACCCTCGGCTTCCGGCCGGCCCCCGCAGCCGCGGCGCCCGGCGATCCCGCTCCGCAGACCATGCCGGTGCGTCTCACGATCAACGGCCAGCCGCGCGACCTCGTTATCGATACCCGCACGACCCTGCTCGACGCCCTGCGCGAGAATCTTGCGCTCACCGGTACCAAGAAGGGCTGCGATCATGGGCAGTGCGGCGCCTGCACGGTGCTGGTCGATGGCAGGCGCATCAATTCCTGCCTGACGCTGGCGGCGATGCACGAGGGCGACGCCATCACGACGATCGAGGGGCTGGCCTCCGGGGACCAGCTCCACCCGATGCAGGCAGCCTTCATCGCGCATGACGGCTTCCAGTGCGGCTACTGCACGCCCGGCCAGATCTGCTCGTCGGTGGGCATGCTGAGCGAGGCCAAGGCCGGATGGCCGAGCCACGTCACCGAGGACATCGCATCGACCCCGAGCCTCAGCGACGCCGAGATCCGCGAGCGGATGAGCGGCAACATCTGTCGCTGCAGCGCCTACCCGAACATTGTCGCGGCGATCCGCGATACCGCCGCCAGCAACATCTGAGGGGGCGGACATGAAGGCTTTCACCTACGAGCGTCCGGCCACGGTGCAGGATGCAGCCAAGCTCGCGGCCGAGCGGTCGAACGCGAAGTTCATCGCCGGCGGCACCAACCTGCTCGACCTGATGAAGCTCCAAATCGAGACCCCGGCGACGCTGATCGACGTCAACCGGCTGCCCCTCGACAAGGTCGAGGCCACGCAGGACGGCGGCCTGCGCATTGGCGCGCTGGTGCGCAATTCCGATCTCGCCGCCGACCCGCGGGTGCGCAAGGATTACGCGGTTTTGGCGAAGGCGCTGCTCGCCGGCGCCTCGGGCCAGCTGCGCAACAAGGCGACCACCGCCGGCAACCTGCTCCAGCGGACGCGCTGCTACTATTTCTATGACACCGCGATGCCCTGCAACAAGCGCGAGCCCGGCTCGGGCTGCTCGGCGATCGGCGGGTTCAACCGGATCATGGCGGTGCTCGGGACGAGCGAGGCCTGCATCGCCACCAACCCGTCCGACATGAACGTCGCGATGCGGGCGCTCGACGCCACCGTCGAGACCATGGATCCGGCCGGGCAGGCGCGCAGCATCCCGATCGCCGACTTCCACCGGCTGCCCGGCGACACGCCGCAGATCGAGACCGACCTGCGCAAGGGCGAGATCATTACCGCGGTGACGCTGCCGAAGCCGGTGGCCGGCCAGCACATCTACCGCAAGGTCCGCGATCGGGCGTCCTACGCCTTCGCGACGGTGTCGGTGGCCGCGGTGATCGCCGGCGCCGAGGGCGGCAAGCCGACCACGGCACGGCTCGCCTTCGGCGGCCTGGCGCACAAGCCCTGGCGCGTGGCCGAGGCCGAGGAAGCGCTGATGCGGACCGGCTCGGCCGATGCCGCCGCAGACGTGGTGCTCAAGGGCGCCCGCGGCTACGGCGCCAACGACTTCAAGATCCTGCTGACGCGGCGGACCCTGCGCGCCGTCATGGCGCAGGCGACCCGCGCGTAAGATCCAGCAAGGACCAATCCCATGGAGATGAACCAGCCGATCGGCCGGACGCCCCTCGACGACCGTCCCGACGGTCTCGTCGGCAAGCCGCTGGACCGGGTCGATGGACCGCTCAAGGTCACCGGGCACGCCCCCTACGCCTACGAGACCAAGGCTTTGAAGAACCCGGCCTACGGGTTCATCGTGCCGGCCTCCATCGCGGCCGGCACGATCCAGGCGATCGACGCCGAGGCCGCCCGCCGGGCGCCGGGGACGATCCTTGTGCTCACCCACGAGAACGTGCCCGAGCAGGGCGAGAAGAAGGAGCAGGTCTGGCCGCAGCTTCAGGGCCAGGAGGTCAAGTTCTACGGGCAGCCGGTGGCCTTCGTGGTCGCCGAGACCTTCGAGCAGGCCCGGGCCGCCGCGATGCTAGTCAAGGTCCGCTACGACGCAGCCAAGCCCGAGGCCCTTCTCAAGGACAACATGGACGCGGCTTACGAACCGAAGCCGATCAATTCGCCTCCGGATTCCAAGCTCGGCGACTTCGACGCGGCCTTCTCGGCGGCTCCGGTGAAGCTAGAGGTCGAGTACACGACGCCGCCGCAGATCCACGCCCAGATGGAGCCGCACGCCACGATCGCCTCCTGGGAGGGCGACGGAGTGGTCCTGTACACCGCCAACCAGATGCCGAATCGCGGCCAGAAGGCGTTGGGCTCCGTGCTCAAGCTTGCGCCCGAGAAGGTGCGGATCGTCAGCCCCTATATCGGCGGCGGCTTCGGGGCGAAGCTGCAGGTCCAGCCCGAGGCGACCCTGGCAATCCTCGCCTCCAAGGTGATCGGCCGGCCCGTGAAGGTCGCGCTAACCCGCCAGCAGGAATTCCACGTCGCGACCCACCGCACTGACACGATCCAGCGAATCCGGCTCGGGGCCGACAAGGACGGGAAACTCGCGGCGATCAGCCACGAATCCTGGTCGGACACCGCCGAGGGAGACGGCTTCTTCGAGACCTCGGCCAACGTCACCCGCTCGCTCTACGCGGCGCAGAATCGGGTCACGCGCCACCGGCTCGTCAACCTGAACATGCCGATCGCGTCGTCGATGCGCGCGCCGGGCGAGGCCGTGGGCCAGCTCGCTTTTGAGTGCGCCATGGACGAACTGGCCGAGCACCTGAAAATCGATCCGATCGAGCTGCGGGTGCGCAATGAGCCCGCCGAGGATCCCGAGAAGAAGGTGCCGTTCTCCACCCGCCAGCTGGTGCCCTGCATGCGCGAAGGCGCCCGCCTGTTCGGCTGGGACAAGCGCCAGGCTGCCGGCAGCCGGCGCGAGGGCAACTGGCTCGTCGGCATGGGCATGTCGGCCGCCGCCCGGCTCAACCCGCTGATGCCGTCCTCCGCCAAGGTGCGGCTCGGGCCGGACGGGGTCCTAGTGGTCCGTATGGCCATGACCGATCCCGGCACCGGCACCTACACGATCCTCACCCAGATCGCCGGCGAGATGCTGGGCCTGCCGCCCGAGCGGGTGCGGGTCGAGATGGGCGACACCGACTTCCCGTTTGCGGCGGGCTCCGGCGGTTCGTTCGGCGCCGGGTCGTCGGGCTCGGCACTCTACGTGGCCTGCGACAACCTTCGGCAGGCGCTGCTGAAGGCCGGTGACCTCAACCCGGAGGGCGCGACCTTCCGGGATGGCGCGGTGACGTCGGGCAACCGCACGGAATCGCTCAAGGACTTGGCCGGGACGGGCCTGGAAGCCTCCGGCGAGATCAAGCCCGGCGAGATGAAGCAGAAGTTCTCGCAGTACTCTTACGGCGCCCATTTCGCCGAGGTCGGCGTCGACGCCGACACCGGCGAGATCAGGCTTCGGAGAATGCTGGGCGTCTTCACCGGCGGCCGGATCCTCAACGCGAAGACGGCGCGGAGCCAGGCGATCGGCGGCATGACCTTCGGCGTCGGCGCCGCGCTGATGGAGGATGCGGTGGTCGATTCGCGCTACAGCTTCTTCGTCAATCACGACATGGCCGAGTACCATGTGCCGGTTCATGCCGACATTCCGGTGATAGAGGCGGTGTTCCTGCCCGAACTCGACGACAAGTCGAACCCGTTGAAAAGCAAGGGCCTCGGCGAGCTCGGCATCTGTGGCGCAGGGGCGTCTCTCGCCAACGCGATCCACAACGCCACCGGCATCCGGATCCGGGAGTACCCAATGACCCTCGACAAGGTGCTCAAGGGTTTCGAGGAGCAGGAGGGCCAGGCCCAGCGCCGGACCTGATATTGTTGGCCGCATCGGCGCTCGTTCCCACCCACGGTTGACGGGCGGCGTGCCGATGCGGGACACCCGGGCAAAACCCTGATCCGGGGGGATGCCCTTTGCCCGACGCCACGCAGCCCGAACATCGCCATCCGCCGGCCCGCTTCAACGCAGCCCGATACTGCCTGGCCGAGAACGCGCGATTGCGCCCCGACAAGGCCGCCCTGGTGCTGGTCGGCGACGGCACCGCGAGCCGGCTCAGCTTCGCCGAGGCCGACCGGGCGGTGCGCAGCATCGCGGCGGGCCTGCTCGGGCTCGGCCTCAAGCCCGGCGACCGGGTGATGATCCGGATGGGCAACGAGGCCGATTACGTCCTGGTCTATTTCGGCGCCCTGGCGGCGGGCCTCGTGGCCCTGCCGTCGTCGCCGCAGCTGACCGAGGGCGAGGCGGCGTTCCTGATGGAGAATTCCGGCGCGGCGGCCATCGTGGTCGGCGGCGGCTGCACGGTCCCGCCCGAGGCCCTCGGCGACCGGCTCCTGCTCGATGCCGCCGCTGTCGCCGCCCTGAAGGCCGGCCCGCCACTCCCCGACTACGCCGACACCGCCGCCGACGACCCGGCGATGCTGATCTACACCTCCGGCACCACCAGCCGGCCCAAGGGCGTGCTGCACGCCCACCGGGCCGCTTACGGCCGCTGGCCGATGGTGGAACACTGGATCGGGCTCAGCGAATCCGACGTGATGCTGCATGCCGGCACCATGAACTGGACCTACACGCTGGGCGTCGGCCTGAGCGACCCCTGGTCGGTGGGCGCCACCGCGGTGCTCTACAACGGTCCCCGCGACCCGACGGTCTGGCCGCGCCTGATCGCCGAATACGGTGCCACCCTGTTCGCCGCGGTCCCGACCCTCTATCGCCAGATCCTCAAATACGGCGCCCTCGAAAGCCACGACCTGTCGAGCCTGCGCCACGGCTGCACCGCGGGCGAGCCCCTGTCGGTGGAGCTGCTCGAGGCCTGGACCCGGGCCACGGGCAAGCCGCTCTATGAGGCACTCGGCATGAGCGAGATCTCCACCTACATCTCCAGCGGCCCGACCATCCCGGTCCGCCCAGGCTCCCCGGGCCGCCCCCAGCCCGGGCGGCGTGTGGCGATCCTGCCGGTCGAGGGGCCGCCCGAGCCACTGCCCGCCGGCGAGACTGGGCTGCTCGCCGTCCACCGCTCCGAGCCGGCGCTGATGCTCGGCTACTGGAACCGCCCCGACGAAGAAGCCGAGGTGATGCGCGGCGACTGGTTCGTCGGTGGCGACCTCGCCCGGCTCGATGCCGACGGCTACGTCTGGTTCGAGGGCCGCAACAACGACCTGATGAAGGCGATGGGCTACCGGGTCTCTCCGAACGAGGTCGAGGTCGTGCTCTCCGCCCACCCGTCCGTGGCGGAGGTCGGGGTCGCCGAACTGCCGGTGCGGGCCGACGTCTCGGTCATCTGCGGCTTCGTGGTGCTCCAGCCCGGCGCCGAGCCCGACGCGGCGGACCTGCTCACTTGGTGCGAGAGCCGCCTCGCCGCCTACAAGCGCCCGCGGGAGATCCGCTTTCTCGACGCCCTGCCCCGGACCGCCAACGGCAAGGTGCAGCGCAAGCGGTTGGTCGAGGCGGTGGGGTGAAGTTTTTGGATGGGGCGGCATCGTCCCGTCGCCGCAGAGGCTATGGCCTTCGCACATCTCAGAATGAGGCGCGGGTTCCCCTCGCCCCGCTTGCGGGGAGGGGCCCGCACGGACCTCGTCATCCGTGCGAGAAGCGGAGGCGCAGCCGAAGCGGCGGTGAGGGTGCGGTTCCGGAAAAGGCTCGTCCTGAGCCGCCCCTCTACAGCAGCGTCCCCCGCAGGATCAGCAAGGCCACCGAGAAATAAATCACCAGCCCGGTGACATCGACCAGGGTCGCCACGAACGGGGCCGAGGCGGTGGCGGGGTCGAAGCCGATGCGCTGGAGGATGAACGGCAGCATCGAGCCGGTCAGGGAGCCGAACATCACGATGCCGACGAGCGCCGCGCCCACCGTGGCGGCCACCAGCGGCCAGTGCTCGCCGTAATCGTAGAGGCCGAGCTTCTGCCAGGCCACGATCCGGATCACCGCGATCACGCCGAGGATGCTGCCCAGCACGAGGCCGGTCGGCAATTCGCGCAGCGCCACCCGCCACCAATCCCCGAGCCGGATCTGGTGCAGGGCGAGCGCCCGGATCAGCAGCGAGGTCGCCTGCGATCCCGAATTGCCGCCCGAGCTCATGATCAGCGGGATGAACAGGGTCAGGACGATCGCCTTCTCCAACTCGCCCTCGAAGCCCTGCATGGCCGAGGCGGTGAGCATCTCCGAGAGGAACAGTGCGCACAGCCAGCCGGCGCGCTTCCGGATCATCGTGAAGAAGCCGATATCCATGTAGGGCTCAGGCAGCGCCTCCATGCCGCCGAAGCGCTGCACGTCCTGGGTCTGCTTCTCGACCATGGCGTCGATCATGTCGTCCACCGTCACGATGCCGATGACGTGGCCGACAGCGTCGACCACCGGCAGCGCCAGCAGGTCGTATTTCGAGATCAGCCGGGCGGCCTCCTCGCGGCTCGCCGTGGGCGAGACCGCCAGCGGCCGCCGCCCCGGGGCGACGCTGAGGACGTTGTCGTTCGGGTCGCCCGAGATCAGCCGGCGCAGGGGCACGGCCTTGGTGAGCGCCCGGGTCCGCGGATCGAGCACGAAGATCGCGTAGATGGTCTCGCGGGTCTTCTCGACGTGGCGGATGTGCTCCAGGGTCTGTCCCACCGTCCAGGTGCCCGGCACGGTGACGAACTCGGTGGTCATCAGCGAGCCGACCGTCTCCTCGCCGTAGGCCGAGAGCCGGTCGACGGCGCCGCGGGTCTCGGCATCGAGGCGGGCGCGCAGGTCGGAGCGGCCGGGCTCCTCGATCTCGCGGAACACGTCGGTGACCCGGTCGGCCGACATGCCGGACAGGTAGCCGGCCACCCGGTCCCGTGGCAGCATCTCGATGATGTCGGCGGCGCAGTCGAGTTCCGGCTGATCGAGCACCTCGACCGCCCGCTCCATCGGCAGGCCGAGGATGATCGCCGCAGCGACCTCGGGGGCCTCCTCGTTCAGGGCCTCGACGATGTCGGGGGCGCGCTCGTCCGACAGGCGCGCGGCCAGCACGGACGGGTCGACGCGCGCGTCGATGGGGGCGATCTCGTTCATGGCCTCGCCTCTCGGGTTACGAGACGGCGCGCCGCCGGTCTTGCTGGCTCTCAGGGCCGCGACCGGTGAACCACGCCGCGCACCCCGCGGCCGGGCCTCTCAGCGGCTCAGGCGGGATGACGGCGCGTCGCCGGGCACGGCAGGCACGATCGGTCTGGCACGTCGCTTCGCTGGTCGATGCTGAAAGGGAGCGCGGCGTCCCCCGGATGGCGACCCGCGCGGCTGCCTCGTGCCCCTGCGGGAAAAATCCGTCAAGCCGAAACCTGCACCTATCCTGGGCTGTCTCGCGACCGCGGCGCGCCGTGGCCGGGACGCAGCGCGCGGGCCCGACTGCGTCCCTATGAGAAATATAAGTGTTGTGCTCGCTTGTATTGCGCCCAAGATATTGCCTATATGGTCCTCAGCAACAACGAGGAGAAACGCCATGGCTTGGTCTGCCCCGATCGTGTCCGAGATCTGCGTCGGCATGGAAGTCACCAGCTACGAGTCGGCCGAGATCGACACCTTCAACTAAGTCGACCCCACCCCGGCTCGTGCATCGAGCCGGGGATCTAAGTCGTCATCGTCCCAATATTTATCTTTTGGAGGAAAACATGGCCTGGTCCGCTCCCGTCGTTTCCGAGATCTGCGTCGGCATGGAAGTCACGAGCTACGAGTCGGCTGAGATCGACACGTTCAACTGAGACGTCCATCCACCGGATGGTTTCGGGCGCCGCTTCACACGAAGCGGCGCTTTTTTTGTGCGCGTCGTCCGGGCGGACGACCTTGATCACCGGTTCAGGATCGGATTTCCTCGCTCCGATCCGATCCCGGACGATCGCTGACGGCGGAGGCCGCGTCGGGTCCATCCTCACGTCTCGGCGATCCCCGAAGCGGGAATGCCGGTCCCCAAGGGTCGGGCCATGCACGTCCTGCTCACCGGCACCTCCGGCTGGCTCGGCCGGTTCCTCGCTCCCCGCCTGCGGGCCCTCGGCCATCGCGTGACCGGCCTCGACCTGGCCCCCGGGCCCGAGACCGACCTGGTCGGCTCGGTGGCTGATCACGGCATCGTCAGCCGGGCGTTCGACCGGGGCATCGAGGCGGTGATCCATGCCGGCGCCCTGCACAAGCCCGACATCGCGCGCTACCCGGCGCAGGCCTTCATCGACTGCAACGTCACGGGGACGCTGAATCTCCTCGAGGCCGCGGTCGCGGCCGGCAACGACCGGTTCGTGTTCACCTCCACGACCTCGCTGATGATCAGCCAGGCGATCCGCGACGAGGCCGGCGACGCGGCGATCTGGCTGGACGAGACCAGCGGCCCTCTGGCGCCACGCAACATCTACGGGGTGACCAAGCTCGCCGCCGAGGGCCTGTGCCGGCTCGCCGCCGCCGAGCGCGGGCTGGCCTGCGTGGTCCTGCGCACCGCCCGGTTTTTTCCTGAGGAGGACGACACGCACCGGGTGCCGTCCGGCGAGAACCTCAAGGCCAACGAGTTCCTGAACCGGCGCCTGACCGTCGAGGACGCGGCGGAGGGGCACGTCGCGGCGCTGATGCGGGCGCCCGAGATCGGCTTCGGCCTGTTCATCCTGTCCGCGCCGCCGCCCTTCGACCGTGCCGAGGCCCGGGATCTGAAGCGGGACGCGGCGGCGGTCATCGCGCGCCACTTCCCCGATGCCGCCGACCTCTATGCCCGACGCGGCTGGACGCTGCCCGCCAGCATCGGCCGGGTCTACGATTCGCGCCGCGCCGAGACAGCGCTCGGCTTCCGCTGCCGGACCGGCTTCGCCGACATCCTGGACGCCCTGCGGGACGGGCGCCCCCTGCCCTTCGCGCACGACCCGACTTACGTGTCGCCGAAGGAGACCGGATACGGCGGGCCGGTCTTCGGTCCCTGAGGCCCCCTGGCCTTACCCCACGAACATCCCGGCAATCGCCGCGCTGGTGAGGTTCGCCAGCGTCCCGGCCAGGATCGCCCGGAGCCCGTAGCGGGCGACCTCGGCGCGGCGCTCGGGGACCAGGCTGGAGAAGCTGGCGAGCTGGATCGCGATCGAGGCGAAGTTGGCGAAGCCGCACAGGGCGAAGCAGACGATCGCCTGGGAGCGTGGGTCGAGGGCGCCGCCCTTCAGGATCGGCGACAGGTTGGCGTAGGCGAGGAACTCGTTGAACGCGATCTTCTGGCCGATCGCGCCGCCGACCAGGGTGGCGCTCTCCCAAGGCACCCCCAGCAGCCAGGCCAGGGGGGCCAGCGCCCAGCCGAGCACGCCCTCGATCGAGGCGGCCGGATAGCCGGCGAGCCCCCCGAGATAGCCGACGATGCCGTTCGCCAGGGCGATCAATCCGACGAAGGCGATCAGCATGGCGCCGACCGAGACAGCGACGGCGAGGCCCTTCTGGGTGCCGTCGGCCGCCGCCTCGATGATGTTGGCCGCCCGGGTCTCGCCGAACTCCACGCGCGTGGTGGCGATCCGGGTCGGCTCGGTGGAGGGCATCAGGATCTTGGCGTAGAGCAGCCCCCCGGGGATCGCCATCACGGAGGCCGCGAGCAAGTAGGTCATCGGCACGCCGAGCGCCGCATAGCCCGCCAGGATCGACCCAGCGGTCGAGGAGGCGCCGCTGGCCATCACGGCGAACAGCTCGGCCCCGGTGAGCAGCGGCAGGAACGGGCGCAACGCCACCGCGATCTCGCTCTGGCCGATGGCGATGGTGATCACCGCCGAGAACGATTCGATCGGCGAGGTGCCGAGGATCCGCCGCAGCACCGCGCCGAGGCCCCGGGCGAGCGCCTGCATCACGCCGAAATGGTACAGCACCCCGATCAGCGCCGAGACGTACAGGATCTGCGGCAGAACCCGCAGGGCCAGGATGAAGCCGGAGCCGCCGAACAGCTCGAACATCTTCGGCTCGACCAGGCCGCCGAACAGGAACGCCGTGCCGCGGTCGCCGTAGGAGAGCCCCGTCACCACGACGTCGGCGGCGACCTTCAGTGCCGTCTGGCCGGCCGGCAGGAACAGGACCAGGGCGCCGAGCCCGATCTGCAGCGCCAGGGCGGTGAGCACGACCCGGGGGCGGATCGCCCGGCGGTTGGTGGAGAACAGGGCGGCGATCGCCAGCAGCAGCAGGATCGAAAGGCCGGCATGGGTCAGTCGGTCGAGCATCGTGTCCTTGGGCTTCGGGTTTGGGGTCAGCGGATGGAAGGTTCGGGCCAACCGCTTGTCAGCGCGTGCCATCCACCACGAGGTAGGGGGCGAACAGGTCGCGCACCTGCGCAAAACCCCAGTCGAGATCGGCCTGGGTCAGCTCGGTGTTGCCCTGGAGCCGGTGGCTCATCCAGTGGCTCGACACGATCCAGGCGTTGTCGATGAGCCGCCCCAGGGCGTCGGGCTCGATCCGCAGCCGCCCGGCCCGCACCGCCGCCTCGAACACGCCGCGGGCCAGCGCCTGCGTCCGCACCCGCAGGGCATGGACCCGCGGGCGCAAAGCCGAGGCGATCTCCACCATGGCGATGCCGTCGCGGTAGATGCAGCGATAGCGCCAGATCAGGTCGAACCAGCCCCGCTGATAGTCGAGCAGCGCCTCCGGGGCGGCGGGATCCGCCGGCATGCGCCCGGCCACCGCCTCCGCCTCGACCTCGAAGGCGGCAAACAGCGCCTCCACCAAGCCGCTCTTGCGCGGGAAATGGTACTGGAGATTGCCTTCGCGGATCCCGGATGCCGCGGCGATCTCCGCCGTGGTCACCCGGCCGAGGCCGCGGGCATTGAACAGCGCGAGGCTTTGCGCGAGGATTTTTTCGCGCGTCCCCGTCGCCCGCGCCGGCGCGGCGGCCCCCGGCCCCCTGCGGCTGTCGCCTTCCTGCATGATATCCAGATCCGATCTAGGGTATTCACCCTAGACAATCCGCGCCGCCAGGGCTATCCCCACGGGGTCGTCGGGCATGCCCGGCGGAACGGGAGGCATGGCTTGGCCCAGAAACTCCAACTCGCGGGCGCTGTGGTGCTCATCACCGGCGCGGCGAGCGGCATCGGCGCCGCCCTGGCGCTGGGATTGGCGGCCAGGGGCTGCCGCCTCCTGCTGGTGGACCGCGACGCGGCGGGCCTCGAGGCCGTCGCCGGCAAGGCCCGCGCGGCCGGCGCCGCGGTGGAGACCCAGGCTATCGACCTCGCCGACGCGGAGGCGATCCAGACGCTCCCAGATTGGGTTGAGGGCCGGTTCGGCCACCTCGACGTGCTTATCAACAATGCCGGCGTGGCGCTCGGCGGCCGGTTCGACGAGACGCATCTCGAAGACTTCGAGTGGCTGATGGACATCAACCTGCGCGCCGTCGTGCGGATGTGCCACGCCTTCCTGCCGATGCTGCGCGCCCGGCCGGCCGCCCAGATCGTCAACCTGTCGAGCTTGTTCGGGCTGATCGCGCCGCCCGGCCAAGTCGCCTACGCCACCAGCAAGTTCGCGGTGCGCGGCTTCACCGAGGCCCTGCGGCACGAATATGCCGGCACCGGGCTCGGGGTGACGGTGGTCCATCCGGGCGGCGTCGCCACCGCCATCGCCCGCAGCGCCCGGGGCACACGTCCACCCACCGACCCGGAGGCCGCCGAGCGCGCCCGGGTCGAGGACGAGAAGGCCCGCGAGGCGTTCGGCAAGCTGCTGACGCTCTCGCCCGAGGACGCCGCAGCCGCGATCGTCCAGGGACTCGAGCGCCGCCTGCCCCGTATCCTGATCGGCAAAGACGCGAAGAGCGCGGCCCTGATCCAGCGTCTGATGCCGGCCGGCTACTGGAAGACGATCATGCGCCTGTCCGGCGGGAAGGTCTGAGATGGCGAGCCTGCGTGCGTATCTCGGCACCTGGATGGTCCGAAACAAAGTCCGCGGCCCCCTGGCGAAAGCCCGGGACGCGGCTGCGTTCCGCCGGATCTTCGAGGCGCCGGCCTTCCCCGACCCCAAGGGCGTCACCTACGAGCCCGGCACGCTCGGCGGCGTGCGGGGGGAATGGGTCCGGCCGAAATCCGGCCCGGGGCTGCGGATGCTCTACATCCATGGCGGCGGCTTCATCGCCTGCTCGCCGCGCACCCACCGGCCCGTCACCGGCGCGCTGGCCAACCGCGGCTTCACGCTGTTCGTCCCCGACTATCGCCTCGCCCCCGAGCACCCGTTCCCGGCGGCCGTCGAGGACGTGTTGGCGGTCTGGCAGGCGTTCAGCGCCGAGGGACCGGCCTGTGTCGCCGGCGAATCGGCGGGCGCCAACATGGCCCTGGTTCTGATTGGCGAGGCGCGGGCGCGCGGCCTGCCGATGCCCTGGGCCGCCGCCCTGTTCTCGCCGGCCACCGACTTCGTCTCCGAGGACGGCTCCCGGCGCACCAATGCCTGGCGCGACGCCATGTTCGACCCCGGGGCGCTCGCGGTGATCCGCACGATGTATCTCGGCAAGGCCGACCCGGCCGATCCGCGGATCTCGCCGATCAACGCCGACCCGACCGGCTACCCGCCCCTGCTGTTCCATGTCGGCGAGCGCGAGGTTTTGCGCGACGATTCCATCCGCATGGCCGAGAAGGCCCGGGCGGCCGGGGTCGTGACCGAGCTGAAAGTCTTCCCGGTGGTTTCGCATGCCTGGCAGTTCGCCGCCCATATGCTGCCGGAGGCGCGGACCTCCCTCGACGAGGCCGCCAACTTTCTGAAAGCCCATGCCCCTCAAAACGATGCGCCGGGGAGGTCTTCGCGATGACAGTGCAAGCAACCGCCCCCGAGATCCTGGAAGTCCTGATCGTCGGTGCCGGCTTCTCCGGCCTCGCCATGGCGATCCGTTGCCGGCAGGCCGGGATCGGTCCCATGCGGGTGATCGAGAAGGGTGACGACATCGGCGGAACCTGGCGGGAGAACACCTATCCGGGCGCAGCCTGCGACGTGCCCTCGCATCTCTACTCCCTGTCCTTCGCCCCCAAGGCCGACTGGACGCGGATGTACGCCCCGCAGCCGGAGATCCAGGCCTATCTGCGCGAGACCGCCGAGCGCCATGGGCTGACGCCGCTGATCCAGCTCGGCACCGCGTTCTCCGGGGCGACCTGGGACGAGGCTCGCGCCCTCTGGCATGTGGAGACCGATCGTGGGCCGCTGACCGCCCGCTCGATCGTCTCCGCCATGGGCGGCCTGCACCATCCGGCCTATCCTGAGCTACCCGGCCGGGACGCCTTCGCGGGTCCGGCCTTCCACACCGCAGCCTGGGACCATTCCGTCGACCTGACGGGCAAGCGCGTCGGGGTGATCGGCACCGGGGCGAGCGCGATCCAGGTCGTGCCGGAACTCGCCAAACGCGCCGCCCACCTGACCCTGTTCCAGCGCACCCCGCCCTGGATCATGCCCAAGCACGACCACGCCATCGCGGAGACCACCAAGGCGCGCTACCGGCGCCTGCCGCTGCTCCGGCGGATCGAGCGGGCGCGGCTGTTCTGGCTGCACGAGCTGCGCGCGCTGTTCGGCTTCACCAAGGTCTCCAAGCTGACCAAGCAGGCCGAGGGCCTGGCCCGCCACCACCTCGCCAAGGCCGTGAAGGACAAGGACCTGCGGGCGAAGCTGACGCCGAACTACCGCCTCGGCTGCAAGCGCGTGCTCATCTCCGACACGTATTATCCGGCCCTCCAGCGCCCGAACGTGACGCTCGAAACCGGCGACATCGCCCGGATCACCGCGGCCGGGGTGACGACGGCGGACGGGCAGGCACACGACCTCGACGCGATCGTCTACGCCACCGGCTTCGACGTGACAGGCAGCTTCGCCCGAATGAAGCTCGTCGGGCGCGACGGCCTGCGCCTGGCCGACGCCTGGGCCGGCGGCGGGATGGGCGCCTATCAGGGCATTACGGTCGCCGGATTCCCGAACTACTTCATGCTGCTCGGGCCCAATACCGGCCTGGGGCACAACTCGATCATCGCGATGATCGAGGTCCAGGTGCGGCACGTGCTCGATTGCCTGGAGGCGCTGCGCAAGGGCGCCCGGGCGATCGAGGTCCGGCCTGAGGCGCAGGCTCGGTTCCTCGACCGGATCCGGACCCGGCTCGCCGACAGCATCTGGCAGGCCGGCGGCTGCCGCAGCTGGTACCTCGATGCCCAGGGGCGCAACACGACCCTGTGGCCCGACTCGGTGATGGCCTACCGCCGCAGCGCCCGGCGGGCGCGGATGGCGGATTACCGGCTGGGGTGAGGCGGCAGGCCTATCAGGCCGCTTGAGCCTGCCTGGCGGCGAACAAAGTCGCTTCCAGTTTCTGCACCGGCATCGGCCGCCCGAGATGGTAGCCCTGCAGGAACGGGCAGCCCATCGCTTGCAGCATCTGCAGATCTTCCTGCGTCTCCACGCCCTCGGCCACCACCTCCAGCCCGAGCAGGGTCCCGAGGCCGAGCACCGCCAGGACCAGCCCGCGCTTGTCGTCGCAGGTGCTGAGCCCGGTGACGAAGCTCCGGTCGATCTTGATCCGATCGGCCCGGAGCTGGCGCAGGGACGACAGCGACGAGTAGCCGATGCCGAAATCGTCGAGCGCGACCCGGATGCCGGCGCGCGAGAGCGCCTGGAGCTTGCCCTGCACGGCCCCGAGATCGAGGGCGGTCTCCTCGGTGATCTCGATCTCCAGCATCGCGGGCGGCAGGCCCAGCGCCCCGAGACGCTCGATCACGATCTCGTCCACCGGGATCTGCGCCATCTCCCGGGGCGACACGTTCATCGCCACCCGGACGGTGCCGAGCCCCTGGGTGCGCAGGATCTGCATCATCCGGCAGACCCGCTCGAGGATGAAGCGCAGCAGCGACTCGGTCAGCCCCGCCATCGCGGCCGCGGCGATCAGGTCGGGGGGCGCGATCCAGCCGAGGCGCGGGTGGTGCCAGCGCACCAGAGCCTCCAGCCCGACCAGGGTGCGGGCATCCAGCGCGTAGATCGGCTGGAACCACACTTCGAGGGCGCTCTCGACCAGAGCGTGCGAGAGGTCGCGCTCGAGGTCCCGGCGCATCTCCAGGCAATCGCGCAAGCCCGCGTCGAACAGGCGGTAGCGGTTCCGGCCGGCGGCCTTCGAGGCGTAGAGCGCTTCGTCGGCACAGCTCAGCATCTCCATCAGGTTGGGCTCGGGTTCCGCATGGACACCGATGCTGACCCCAAGCCGCGCCTCGTCGAAGCCGTCGAAGGGCTGGGCGACCGCCGCGATCAGGCCGGCGGCCAAGTCGGCATACGGCACGCCGGCGCCGGCAGGATCGTACAACACCGCGAACTCGTCACCGCCGAGCCGGGCGGCAAGGCCGCCGGGCGGCAGGGCAACGCGCAGCCGGCGTGCGACCTCGACCAGCACGCGGTCACCGGTCTGGTGACCGTAGACGTCGTTGACCGACTTGAAGCCGTCCAAGTCGAGGAGCAGCAGACAGGCGGTTCCGGCGCTCAGGCGCGCCTCGGCCTGCTGAATGAAGCCGGCGCGGTTGAGAAGGCCCGTGAGGTCGTCATGGGTCGCGCGCCAGCGCATCTCCTCGACCAGCGCGTTGGCGCTGGCCTGGGCCTCGGCCCGGGAGCGCGCCAACGCGGTGGCGTCGTTCTTCAGCCGGCTCGCCTCGCGGAAGCCCGCCTCGCTCTGGAACGCGGTGCGCGACAGGGCAGCCAGATACAGCAGCACGCAGGCCGCCAGGCAGACGCGGTCGAACCCGCCGGCGATGAACATGCAGAGGGCCACCGACAGCAGCGGCAGGAGGATGAAGCTGCACGGGATCCGGGCATAGGCGGTGCCGTGGGTCACCGCGCCGGCGGTGATGCCGCAGGTGATGGTGAGGTAGAACAGGGTCTGCGGGGAGGTGTAGCCGGCGCAGAGCAGTGGCTGGAACGCCCAGACCAGCCCCGACAGCAAGGCCGCCAGGGTGCTGGCGCGCAGATGCCCCTCCACCGAGCGCGAGGCCTCCGCGGCCATGTCCGGCGGCATCGCGGCCGTGAGTGCGAGGCCCGGGCAGGCCGCCCGGCACAGCCCGATGCGCAGCAGGTTGGCGCCGGTCGAGGCCGCGTACCAGATCATCCCGGCGCGGCCGTTGCCGGCCTGGAACGCCACCAGCACGCTGGCGAGCCCGAGCATCATGTTGACGGGAATCGCCGTGAGGACGCTGCGGCGCACCGCCTCGAGCTGATCCCGGCGGACCAGCCCCGCCGGCCGCCGACCCGAGGCGTCGGGCGCCCCATCGGGGCCCGCCAGCCCGGGGAGCGTTCCCTCCAGGTCGTGAAGCGTCATCGTCCGTCCAATCAGAGACGCGCGATATTCGACCAAAAGTCGTAAGAGAGTGTTGAACGTACAGATCCGTAGTTTCTACTGATCGATCCCGCCGATTGAGACCGCAGGTCGCAAGCCATTCCGGTCCCGCCGTCCCGCGCCATATCCGATCCCGGGCCGCCGCCGGGCCCCGGATCCCCCATGGCCCTGACCAGCGACCTCCTCGACATCCGGACGATCTACCACGAGCCCACGGTCGACGCGTTTCCGATCGGTCGAGACATCCTGGCGCGCTTCCCCGACGCGGCGCGCATCCCCGTGCCGTCGCACTGGAACATCCCGGCGCTCCACGGGAACGCGGGTTCGGTGGAGGATTGGGTGCGGATCAAGCGCTCGACCCTCGTGCTCGGCGTGAAGAAGGGCCTGACCATGCGTCCGAACGGCCGCAGCGCCCATTTCATCGCGCCTTCGACCTCGAACGGCTGCGCCATGGCCTGCGCCTACTGTTACGTGCCGCGCCGCAAGGGCTTCTCGAACCCGATCTCGCTGTTCGTGAACGTCGACCAGGCCTGCGCGGCGATCGCCCGGCACGCGGAGCGCCAGGGCCCCCTGCCAGAGCCCGACACGATCGACCCGGACTACTGGATCTACGATATCGGCGAGAACGGCGACCTCTCGGTGGATGCGGCCGTCAGCAGCGGCGTCCGCACCTTCATCGAGCAGTTCCGCACCCTTCCGAACGCCAAGGCGTCCTTCGCCACCAAGGCGGTCAACCGCGATCTCCTGGCCTACGACCCGCAACGCAAGACGCGGATCCGGTTCTCGCTGATGCCGGCCCGGATCGCCAGGATCGTCGATGTCCGCACGACGCCGATCCCGGAACGGATCGCCGCGATCGACGACTTCGTAGCCGCCGGCTACGAGGTCCACGCCAATTTCTCGCCCGTGATTCTCTACGAGGGCTGGGAGGACGATTGGCGCGCGCTGTTTGCCGAGATCGACGGCACGCTCTCGGACGCCGCCAAGGCCCAGCTCAAGTGCGAGATCATCATGCTGACTCACAATGCGGGCCTGCACGAGGTGAATCTCGGCTGGCACCCGAAGGCGGAAGAGCTGCTGTGGCGGCCGGACATCCAGGAAGCGAAGGTCTCGCAAGGCGGCGGCACCAACCTGCGCTACCGCACCGGCTGGAAGGGGCAGTGGCTCGCCCGGTTCAAAGCCCTGCTGGCCGAGACCATGCCCTATTGCACCGTGCGCTACGCGTTCTGAACCCTCGACCCGACGGCGCGTTGGCGCGGGCATTCCGGGAGCGGCGCAGCGATGTCGGACCACGAGGCCTATCTCCGCGAGGCGGTCGCGCTGGCCGCGGCGAACGTGCGGGCCGGCGGCTCCCCCTACGGCGCGGTGATCGTGCGCGACGGCGCCGTGCTGGTCCGGGCGGCCAACACGGTGCATGCCACCAACGACCCGAGCGCCCATGCCGAGATGGTGGCGCTGCGCGAAGCCAGCCAAGTGCTGGCGCGCCGCGACCTGTCCGATTGCGTGATGTATGCGAGCGGCCGCCCCTGCCCGATGTGCCACGCTGCGATGCGGCTCGCGGGCTTTCGCGAAGGCTACTTCGCGTTCTCGGCCGAGGAGGCGGAGGAGCATGGAGCCGGCAGCGCGACGATCTATGCGGAGCTGTGCCGCCCCCTGGACGAGCAGCCGATGCGTCTCAGCCAGATCCGGCCGGCAGGCGAGGCGCCCTATGCGGCTTGGCGGGCGCGCCGCGGGTCCTGACCGTCCCGCAAGGCGGCGGTCCGACGCCTCAATGCGTCCAGGGCGCCGTGCGGTTGAATTTGAAGTTGTCCGAGTAGGACAGGCCCTTGCGGAACACCGGCTTGGCCGGCTGCTCGACCCGGTAGGCGATGCCCTCGCGCTTGGCGTAGGCCACCGCCTCCTCCTCCGTGTCGAATTCCAGACGCACCTGCTGCATCATGTCGGCCGAGCCGTTCCAGCCCATCAGCGGATCGATCTCGCGCGGGCCGGTCTGGTCGAATTCCAGGATCCACTGCTTGGTGCGGGCCAGGCCCGACTGCGTGGCGTCCCGGGACGGACGGAAGATGCGAGCACTCGGCATCTGAACTCGACAAGCTCCTGATCGAATGGTCGGGGCGATAGGATTCGAACCTACGACCCCCTGGTCCCAAACCAGGTGCGCTACCAGACTGCGCCACACCCCGACTGCCCGTTACGGCACGCAAGCCCTAGCGTTTCGGGGGGTCCGACGCAACGGGGCAGCCGGCCGCGGCCATGCACGAAAGTCGAGATTAATTGCACGCAACCAGAATCCAGTCGAAAAAGCGCTCTCGATCACTTGTCAGACAATTGGTCGGCGATTAAGCTTTTATCAGGACGGCGAGGGCTGATTCTCGCACCGACGAACCGACTGCACGTCCATTGGGGGGCGGTGGAGGCGCAGCTCGGCAACCGGCGGTGGGGGATCTTGGTCCTCGTCGCTCCCGCAATGCGTGATGCTGCTGTTTTATGACGGTTCCAGGCCGCGTCTGGCCGACTGCCTTGTCTACAGGTTTAACGATCGGGACGGTTACAGTTCGGCCATGACGAACCGCCACGCTATCCCGACCCAGTGCTGGTGGCGCGCTCCCTGAGCGCGGCCCGTCATACCCTCATGACCCATGCCGCTGCTTCCGGCGGCTCGGTCACGACACCCTTACCGTCCGATCAGAGGCAGTGGCTCCGACCCGGAGTTTCCACATGCCTGCCAATGAATCGTCCAACCGTCCCGTCATCCTGACCGGTGACCGGCCCACCGGGCCGTTGCACCTCGGCCATTATGTCGGCTCGTTGCGCAACCGAGTCACATTGCAGGCGACCCATTCGCAATACGTGCTGATCGCGGACGCGCAGGCCCTGACCGACAATGCCGCCGACCCCGATCGCATTCGTCGGAACGTCTTGGAAGTCGCGCTCGATTACCTGGCGGTGGGGATCGACCCGTCGCTTTCGACGATCTGCGTCCAGTCGGCGCTGCCGGCCCTGGCTGAACTGACGCTGCTCTACCTCAACTTCGTCACAGTCGCGCGCCTGGAGCGCAACCCGACCATCAAGGACGAGATCCAGGCGCGCGGCTTCGGGCGCGACATCCCGGCGGGCTTCCTATGCTATCCGGCCGCGCAGGCCGCCGACATCACCGCGTTCAAGGCCACGATCATTCCCGTCGGCGAGGATCAGGCGCCGATCATCGAGCAGACCAATGAGCTGGTGCGCCGGCTGAACCGGCAGACGGGGCGGGACCTCCTGCCGGTGGCCGAGGCGCTGATCCCGGCGATCGGGCGTTTGCCGAGCGTGGACGGCAAGGCGAAGATGAGCAAGTCGCAGGGCAACGCTGTGCCGCTTTCAGCAGACGACGTAGAGATCGCGGCGGCCGTGCAGCGGATGTACACCGACCCCGATCATCTGCGGGCCTCAGACCCCGGTCGGGTCGAGGGGAACGTCGTGTTCACCTACCTCGATGCGTTCGATCCGGACCTGCAGGCCGTCGCCGACTTGAAAGCACAGTACCGGCAGGGCGGACTCGGCGACGTCGCCCTTAAGCACCGGCTGACGGGCATCCTACAGGCGCTGCTCGCGCCGATCCGTGAGCGCCGCGCGGAGCTGGCGCGGGATCCGGACTTCGTGCGCGATGTGCTGCGCACAGGCACGGCCAACGGGCGCGCGCTGACGGAGGCGACCAAGCATGAGGTGATGGAGGGGTTGGGGTTGTTCCGCCTTTGAGCCTCGGCCCCGATTTCGGGTCCGCTGGAGTCTCGATCATCGGATGTCGGTCACTGAAAGCCCGACGCCCGGGCGTCGGCTTCTTCCCTTTGCGGACTCGGCTGGTTTCCTGACCCTATGGCGTCTCTTTGGCGATCTTGTATCGCAGGCGCGTCGCGCTCGGATCCGCGAGCCCGCGTGAGGAGATCAGACCCGTGTGGATGCCGAGCGCGCGCTATCCCGATCCGGCCATCGAGATCCTCGATGCCTCGTTCGCGCGTTACCGGGTGTTCGGCGCGGCGGTCGAGCGCCTTGCCACGGGCTTCCGCTGGTGCGAGGGGCCGGTCTGGTTCGGGGACGGGCGCTACCTGCTGTGGAGCGACATCCCCAACAACCAGATTTTGCGCTGGGACGAGGAGACCGGCGCGGTCGGCGCGTTCCGCAAGCCGTCGGGTTTCGCCAACGGCAACACCCGCGACCGGCAGGGGCGGCTTGTCACCTGCGAGCATGGCGGCCGCCGGGTCGTGCGGACCGCGTATGATGGGGCGATCACGGTGCTGGCGGAGTCGTTCGACGGGAAGCGGCTCAATTCGCCCAACGATGTCGTCACGGCGAGCGACGGCTCGGTCTGGTTCACGGATCCGATCTTCGGCATCGCCGGGTACTACGAGGGCGAGCGGGCCGAATCCGAGTTGCCGCAGAACGTCTACCGGCTGGACGCCGAGACCGGTGCCCTGGAAGTGGTGGCGCACGACATCGCCGGGCCGAACGGCCTGTGCTTCTCGCCGGATGAATCGAAGCTCTACCTGGTGGAATCCCGCGGCGAGCCGACCCGGCGCATCGTCGCCTTCGACGTGGTCGCCGGGCGGACCCTGCGGGACCGCCGGATCCTGATCGATGCCGGGCCGGGCACGCCGGACGGGATCCGCTGCGATACCGACGGCAACCTCTGGTGCGGCTGGGGCATGGGCGACGACGGGCTGGACGGCGTGATGTTGTTCAACCCGGACGGCCGCCTGATCGGCCGGATCCGGCTGCCCGAGCGCTGCGCCAATCTCTGCTTCGGCGGCCGCCATCGCAACCGCCTGTTCATGGCCGCGAGCCAGTCGCTGTACGCCCTCTACGTGGACATCCAGGGCTGTGCCGGCGGGTGAGGCCGCGATGGCGCAGCCGGCCCGGGCCATGCTTGACCGGAGCGCCTCGCAGGCCCACCTCCCCAACGCCGGGGCTCGGGGCCTCCTCGGGATCGTGCATCCACGAGGCGGCGCGCGAGCTTTGTTTTGGCATCATCTTTTCGAATGCCGGCACCACCGTCCGGGATGATGCGCCAGCGGGACACAATACGATGATCGATCTATATTATTGGCCGACGCCGAACGGCCACAAGATCACGATGTTCCTCGAAGAGGCCGGCGTTCCGTATCGGATCAAGCCGATCAACATCGGTAAAGGCGAACAATTCAACCCGGACTTCCTAAAGATCGCCCCGAACAATCGCATGCCGGCGATCGTTGACGACGAGCCGGCCGATGGCGGCGCGCCGGTGTCTCTGTTCGAATCGGGCGCGATCCTGTTGTATCTCGCCGAGAAGACCGGGCGCTTCATCGCAGGTGATCTGCGCGGCCGGGCCGAGGTTCTGCAATGGCTGTTCTGGCAGATGGGTGGACTCGGGCCGATGCTCGGGCAGAACCATCATTTCTCCCAATATGCGCCCGAGAAGATCGATTACGCGATCAAGCGCTACGTCAACGAGACCAACCGGCTCTACGGCGTGCTCGACCGGCGCCTCGCCGACCGCGCGTTCGTCGCGGGCCCGGACTACTCGATCGCCGACATGGCCAGCTACCCGTGGATCGTGCCGTGGGAGAAGCAGGGCCAGAACCTCGACGAGCACCCCAACCTCAAGCGCTGGTTCACGGCCATCGCGGAGCGGCCGGCCACCAAGGCGGCCTATGCCCGCGCGCCCGAGGTCAATCCCGACCACGGCAAGACCATGAGCGAGGACGCCAAGAAGGTCATGTTCGGCCAGACCGCCGCGACCACCCAGCGCTGATCCATCCATGACCGGCACGCAGACCGCCCTCCCCCTGCGGGTGATCCACAGGGGCTGGAACACCTTCGGCATCGCCACGCTGACCCAGCCCGACGGCAGCACGGTGCCGCGGGCCCTGGAAGACCACGGCGAGGCGGCCTGCGTGCTGCCCTACGATCCGGAGCGGCGGGTCGCCCTGCTGGTCCGGCAGAACCGGGTTGGCCCCGCCTTCTGGGGCGAGCCCGCTTCCCTCGACGAGGCGCCCGCGGGCGGCCTCGACGGCGGCGAGCCGGAAGAGACCGCGATCCGCGAGGCGATGGAGGAGGCGGGCCTGCAGCTTGATCGGCTCGAGCCCGTGACCCACGCCTACAGCATGCCGAGCGTCTCCTCCGAACGGTTGTGGCTCTACCTCGCCCCCTATACGGCAACCGACCGGGTCGGCCCCGGCGGCGGCCTGCCCGGCGAGGGCGAACAGGTCGAGGTGCTGGAACTGCCCCTGGCCGCCCTGGCGGAGCAGGTGCGCTCGGGCCGCCTGGCCGACCTGAAGACCCTGGTTCTCGTCCAAGCGCTGATGCTGCGCCGTCCGGAGCTGTTCGCCGCATGATCCAGCCCGACGCCCCGATCGACGCCGTCCTGGCCGAGATGCTCGCTTTCGCCGAGGACGCGGCGCCGCTGGCGCTCGCGATGCGGGCGGCTGGGCTCGCCATGACCAACAAGGGCCCCGACCTCGGCCAGGCGCTCACCGAGGCCGACCTCGCCGTCAGTCGTCTGCTGCACGCCCGCTTCGGCCCCGACCTGATCGAGGAGGAGACGGCCGACGACCTGGGGCACGCAACCGCCAAGACCCTGCTGGCCCGGGATGCGTGGACCTTCGTGGGCGACCCGATCGACGGCACGCGGCCCTTCGCGGGCGGCCTGTCGGGCTGGGGCGTGATGGTGGCGGCCTGTCGCGCCGGCTGGCCCCGCGCCGGCGTGATGAACCTGCCGGCCTGGAACGAGGACCGGTCCGGGCCCGCCCGCATCGAAGCGCCGGAGGCGGCCCGCGGCATCCTGTTTGCAGCCCATGAGGGCCGGGCCTTCTGGGCGCCGACCCGGGGCGGACGCCGGACGGAGGCGTTGCGCGCGTTGAAACCGTCCACAAGCCGCACCGGCCATGTCGGCTGGCTGGCGGTCACCGCGCAGCGCTACACCGTGGATTTCGGGCGCGGCTGGTTCCCCTGGAGCGAGGGCGGCACGATCTCGGACGCCGCGCTCCTGGCCACGGGCCGGCTCGACGCGACGCTGAGCAACAACAAGCTCTGGGACCTGGCGCCGATCCTGCCCCTGTTCGAGGCCCTGGGCTTTCGCCTCTACCACTGGCCGGACCTCGCCTCCCCGCCGGCGGCCTTCATCGACCTGTTCGACGCCGAGTTGTCCGCCCACGACGACCTCTGGCTGGTCTGTCGGGACCGGGAGCAGGCGGCCGATCTGGCTTCAGCGATCCGCAAGGCCTAGCGGCCTGATCCACGCTTAAAACTCTAGGTTTCAAAAGGTCTTCGACCTTTTGCGGGTGCAGGGCAGAGCCCTGCAACATCAGGGCGCTGCCCCGATAACCCGCCGAAGGGCATGCCCTTCGGAAACCCAATCCTTACGGTGCTGACGACTCGGCACCGCCATGGGTCAGGATCGCGTCGAGAAGGCCGGGGAAGCGCGCGTCGATATCCTCCCGGCGCAGTGAGATCAGGCAGCGCATCCCCTCGGGCCGGGTGCGGGTCACGCCGGCCTCCCGCAGGATTTTGAGATGGTGCGTCATGGTCGAGCGCGGCACGCTCTCGGCCAGGAGATCGCCCGATGCGCATTCACCGGTCCTCATCAGCTCCGACACCACGGTGAGGCGGGTCGGATCGCTAAGCGCGAACAGGATGCGGTGCAGCGTCAGGTCGGCGACGTCCGGGTGGAAGAACTTGCGGGGGCTCATGGTGCCGTTTATGTACGATTTTCGTCGTACATCGTAAAGAGGCGGCGAGACATGAAACGAATCGCGGTTCTGGCGCTCGGGATGTTCGCCCTGGGCTTGGATGCGTATGTGGTCGCGGGGCTGCTGCCGGGGATCGGCGCCGCGTTCCAGGTCGAGCCCGGCGAGGCCGGCCAGGCGGTCACGGTCTTCACCCTAGCTTACGCGCTGGCCGCCCCGGTCTGCGCCACCCTGCTGGCCGGAAAACCGGTGCGGCGGGTCCTCGGTCTGGCGCTGGCGGTCTTCACCCTGGCAAACGCGCTGAGCGCGCTCGCGACCGGGTTGGGGGAGCTGCTCCTGGCCCGGGCGCTGGCCGGGCTCGCGGCCGGCCTGTACGCGCCGGTGGCGATCGCGTCGGCCGCGACCTTGGTAGAGCCGAGCCGGAAGGGACGCGCCCTGGCGCTGACGCTCGGCGGCATGAGCACCGGGACGGTGATCGGCGTGCCGGCCGGGTTGTGGATCGCCGAACGGTTCGGCTGGCAGGGCGCCCTGTGGATGGTGACACTCCTGGGCGCCGTCGCCACGGTCGCGATCCTGGCACGCCTGCCCGACATCGAGGCCGCGGAGCCGCCCTCCTGGCGGGCCCGGGCCGCCCTGCTGACCGACGCGTCGGTGGGCGCGACCGTGGCGGTCACCTTCCTCACCGCCATCGCCAGCCTCGGACTCTACACCTACCTTGCGCCGCTCCTCGACCGGGCCGGGCTGGGCAACGCGGCGGCCTCGTATTTCTGGGCCTGGGGCATCGGCGGGATGGTGGGCAGTTTTTCCGTCGGCCCGCTGATCGACCGGACGCGCGATCCGCGCCGGGTGATGGCCGTGATCCTGGCCGCGCTGACGCTGGCGCTCGCATTGCTGCCCGGCCTGCTCGGCGCCTCGGTTCTCGGCTACCTGCCGATGCTGATCTGGGGCGCGATGGGCTGGGCGTCACAGGCGCCGCAGCAGCATGCCCTACTCCACCACCGGCCCGAACACGGCAGCGTCGCCGTCGCGCTGAACAGCTCGGCGAACTATCTCGGTGGCGCGGCCGGCGCAGCGCTCGGCGGCGGCGTGGTCACGCTGGCGGGCGTCTCCGCCCTGCCGATGACCGCCGCCGCCGTGACGGCTGCGGGCCTCGCGCTGCAGCTGGCGATCCTGGCACGGGTTCGGCGTGTTGCAGCGAGCTGATGGTCCGAGGCACACAGCAGATACAAAAAGGGCGGCGCGCCCTCGTCCGGCGCGCCGCCCCACTCGAAACCGAGACGCTCAGTTCAGGGCCACATGGGCCGGCCGGCGCTCGGCGCCGACCGTGACGTCGCCGATCATCAGGCCCATCGGGCCCAGCCGAACCGGCACCGTCTCGCCGTCGTGGATCTTGCCCGAGAGCACCAGCTCGGCCAGGGGATCCTGCACGTTCTTCTGGATCACCCGCTTGAGCGGCCGCGCCCCGTAGGCCGGGTCGTAGCCCTTGTCGGCGAGCCAGATCTTGGCCTCCTCGTCGAGGTCGAGGGTGATCTTGCGATCCTCCAGGAGCTTCGCCAGGCGGCCGAGCTGGATCTCGACGATCGCCCCCATCTCCGACCGCGCCAGGCGGTGGAACAGGATGATCTCGTCGACCCGGTTCAGGAATTCAGGCCGGAAGTGGCTCCGCACCACGCTCATCACCTCGTCGCGGACCGCATCGGTGTCCTCGCCCGCGGGCTGGTTCACCAGATACTCGGCACCGAGGTTCGAGGTCATGATCAGCAGCGTGTTGCGGAAATCGACCGTCCGCCCCTGCCCGTCCGTGAGCCGGCCGTCATCGAGCACCTGCAGCAGGACGTTGAACACGTCCGGATGCGCCTTCTCGACCTCGTCGAACAGCACGACCTGGTAGGGCCGGCGCCGCACGGCTTCCGTGAGCGCGCCGCCCTCCTCGTAGCCGACATAGCCCGGAGGCGCGCCGATCAGCCGGGCGACCGCGTGCTTCTCCATGTACTCGGACATGTCGATGCGCACGAGCGCCGTGTCGTCGTCGAACAGAAAGCCGGCGAGCGCCTTGGTCAGCTCGGTCTTGCCGACGCCCGTGGGCCCGAGGAACATGAACGAGCCGATCGGCCGGTTCGGGTCCTGCAGCCCGGCCCGGGCGCGCCGGACCGCGGTCGAGACCGCCTCCACCGCCTCGCGCTGGCCTACGACGCGCTTGGCGAGCGCATCCTCCATGGCGAGCAGCTTCTCGCGCTCGCCCTCCAGCATCTTGTCCACCGGCACGCCGGTCCAGCGGGAGACCACGCCGGCGATATGGGCGGGCGTGACTGCCTCCTCCATCATCCCGTCGCGGCCGTTCTCCGCGTTGCCGTCCGACTTGGCCTCAATCTCGGCGAGCTGCTTCTCCAGGCCCGGGATCACCCCGTAGGCGAGTTCGCCCGCGCGCTGGTACTGGCCCTGGCGCTGCGCCGCGGCCAACTCGTTGCGCGCCTCGTCGAGCTTCTTCTTGAGGCCGGCTGCCGTGCCGAGCTTGTCCTTCTCGGCCTTCCACCGGGCGGTGATCGACGCGGAGCGCTCCTCCAGGTCGGCCAGTTCCTTCTCAAGCCGGACCAGCCGGTCGCGGGAGGCGGAATCGGTCTCCTTCTTGAGCGCCTCGGCCTCGATCTTCAGCCGCACGATCTCGCGATCGACCGAATCGAGCTCCTCCGGCTTCGAATCGACCTGCATGCGCAGGCGCGAGCCGGCCTCGTCCATGAGGTCGATCGCCTTGTCGGGCAGGAACCGGTCGGTGATGTAGCGGTTCGACAGCGTCGCCGCCGCCACCAGGGCCGAATCCTGGATGCGCACGCCGTGATGCTGCTCGTACTTCTCCTTGAGGCCGCGCAGGATCGAGACAGTGTCCTCCACGGTCGGCTCCGACACGAAGACCGGCTGGAACCGGCGGGCGAGCGCGGCGTCTTTCTCGACGTGCTTGCGGTACTCGTCCAGCGTGGTGGCGCCGACGCAGTGCAGCTCGCCACGGGCGAGCGCGGGCTTCAGGAGGTTCGAGGCGTCCATCGCCCCGTCCGCCTTCCCGGCGCCGACCAGCGTGTGCATCTCGTCGATGAACAGGATGATGCCGCCCTCGGCCGCGGTCACCTCGGAGAGCACGCCCTTGAGCCGCTCCTCGAACTCGCCGCGATACTTCGCGCCGGCGATCAGCGCGCCCATGTCGAGGGCGAGCAAGCTCTTGTCCTTGAGCGATTCCGGCACGTCGCCGTTGACGATGCGCAGCGCCAGACCCTCGACGATCGCGGTCTTGCCGACGCCGGGCTCGCCGATGAGGACGGGGTTGTTCTTGGTGCGCCGGGACAGGACCTGGATGGTCCGCCGGATCTCCTCGTCGCGGCCGATCACCGGGTCGAGCTTGCCGTCCCGGGCGGCCTCGGTGAGGTCGCGGGCGTATTTCTTCAGCGCGTCGTAGGCGTTCTCGGCCGAGGCGTTGTCGGCGGTGCGGCCCTTGCGGAGCGCGTTGATCGCTCCGTTCAGCGACGCGGGCGTCACGCCCGCCGCCTGCAGGGCGCGGCCGGCCTCGGACTCCTTCTCGACCGCCAGGGCGAGGAGCAGGCGCTCCACCGTGACGTAGGAATCGCCGGCCTTCTTCGCCGCCTGCTCGGCGGTGTCGAACAGGCGCATCAGCTCGCGCGTCGCCTGCGGGGCGGACGCGTTGCCGGACACCTTCGGCTGTTTGGCCAGCCACTGCTCGGTCTGCGCTAAAGCGACCCGCGACTGGCCGCCGGCGCGGTCGATCAGACCGGCGCACAGGCCCTCGGGATCGTCGAGCAGCACCTTGAGCAGGTGCCCCGGCTGAAGCTGCGGATGGCCCTCGCGCATCGCGAGGTTCTGAGCCGCCTGGACGAAGCCGCGGGCGCGCTCGGTGTAGAGTTCGAAATTCATGCGTGTCTCACCCTCCCGTGCCGGCATCCGCCGCCCGAGATGGCGCGGCCCTGCCGAAACGTCGCCCCCCGGCACTCTGCCGCGAGGGGCCCCGGCGCCGAAAGCCACCGGTAGACCCGATGTGGTGTTGTATTTGCGCACCACAAGGGGCTCGGGCCTTGCGTGGCACAGCTTTTCCGAGCCACCCTCCGCGCATGCAAGCCGCCCTCGAAATCGGCCTCCTCGGCCTCTATCGCTACCCCGTGAAGGGCCTGAGCCCCGAGCCGCTGGACCGGGCGGAGCTGGAGACCAGCGGGTTCTTCCCGGGGGACCGGCTCTACGCCATCGAGAACGGGCCTTCGGGCTTCAACCCGGTCGCGCCGCGGCACCAGCCCAAGACCAAGTACCTTATGCTGATGCGCGACGAGGCCCTGGCCCGCCTGCGCACCCGCTACGACGATGCCTCCGCCACCCTCACGGTGGAGCATGCCGGGGAATCGCTGGCCTTCCGGCTCGACACCGAAGCCGGCCGGGATGGGCTCGCCGACCTGATGCGGCGCACCCTGCCGGAAAGCCTGCGGGGCGAGCCAAAGGTGCTGGCGGCGCCGCCGCAATACCGGTTCACCGATTCGCCCACCGGCTACGTCTCGCTGATCAACCGGGCGAGCGTGGCCGCGGTGGAAGACTATCTCGGTGCGCCGGTCGATCCGCTGCGCTTCCGCGGCAACCTGCTGGTCGAGGGGCTGGCGCCGTTCGCCGAACTGGATATGGTCGGCCAGGTGATCGAGGCGCCGAGCGGGCTGCGGCTCAAGATCACCAAGCGTACGGTGCGCTGCGCCGCGACCAACGTCGATCCGGTGAGCGGCGTGCGCGACCACGACATCCCCTGGACCCTCGACGCGCGCCTCGGGCACCGCGACCTCGGGGTCTACGCCGAGGTGATCGAAGGCGGGGCGCTCGCGGTGGGCGATACGCTGCGCGTGGTGGGGTAGGCGCGGCCCTCAGAGCCGCGACACGTAGGCTGCCAGATCCTTGATATCGGCGTCGCTCAAATCCTGCGCGACCTCGTTCATCGCCGGGTCGTAGCCGGGCCGGGCGTTCGACTTGTAGGCTGCGAGAGCCTGGGCGAGGTACTCCTCCCGCTGCGCCCGGATCCGGGGAATCGCGTCCCGGCCGGCCAAGTCGGCGCCGTGACAGGAATTGCACTGGTGCTTGGCGACCAGCGCCTGGGCGCGTGCGACCAGGGCCGGGTCCGCCGCAGGCCCCGACCACGCGGGCGGCGGCAGGGTCGCGACCGCATCGGCATAGGCGCGCAGGTCGTCGTCGGAGAAGCCGGCGGCGATGTCGTTCATCGGCGAGGCCTCGCGCTGCTTCTCCCGGAACTGGAACAGCTGCGTCACGACGTAATCCGCCTGCTGTCCGCCGAGCGAGGGCACGCCCTCGGCCTCGGAGGTGCCGCTCCCGTGGCAGGCCACGCACGGCGCCAAGCGCTCCGGCACGGCCGACTGGGGCGCGGCGGACTGGGGCGCGGCCAGAGCCGCACCCGCCAGCAGGGCGCCGAGGGCCGGGGCGAGCCCCCGGATCACCCCGATCCTCGCAAGGCCGCGCATCACTGGCCGTAGCTGACGCGGTAGATCGCGCCGTTGTAATCATCCGAGACGAGCAGCGACCCGTCCTTGGCGACCAGCACGTCCACCGGGCGCCCGGCGTACTTGTTGTCCTGCAAGAAGCCGGTCAGGAACGGCTCCACGGACGCGACCTTGCCGTCCGGGCCGGGCCTTGCCACCACCACGTCGCCGCCGAGCTTGGTCGTGCGGTTCCAGGACCCGTGCCGGGCGATGAAGACCGCGTCCTTGTAGGCTTCCGGGAACTGCGCGCCCGTGTAGAACCGCATGCCGAGCGAGGCCGTGTGCGGCCCGAGCAGGCCCACCGGGGCGGTGAATTCCGCGCAGGAATGGCCCCAGCCGTATTCCGGATCGGTGAACGTGCCCTGATGGCAGAACGGGTAGCCGAAATGCTGCTTGCCAGGCTCGGTCAGCACGTTCAGCTCGTCGTTCGGGATATCCTCCGAGACCCAGTCGCGACCGTTATCGGTGAACCAGAGCTGCTTGGTCTTCGGGTTCCAGTCGAAGCCGACCGTGTTGCGCACGCCGCGGGCGATCACCTCGGCGTTCTTGCCGTCGAGATCGATTCGCCGGATTTGCGCGTGCGTGTCCGGGGGCATCACGATGTTGCCGGGCGCGCCGACCGGCACGTAGAGCTTGTTGTCCGGCCCGATGGCGATGAACTTCCAGCCATGGGCCTCGTCCTTCGGCAGGTCGTCGTAGACGAGGCTCGGCTTCTCGGAGTCGTCGAGGTGCTTGGCGATGTCGTCGTAGCGCCAGATCTTCGACAGCTCGGCCACGTAGAGCGCGCCGTCGTGGAACGCGACGCCGTTCGGCCGGTGCAACCCCGACGCGATGGTCTTGACCTCGCGCTTGCCGTCCGGGCCCGCCTGCGGCAGCACGGCGTAAACCTTGCCGACCGTGCGGGTGCCGACGAACAGGGTCCCGTCGGGCGCCTGGGTCATCGAGCGCGCGTTCGCCAGACCGCTGGCATAGACTTCGACCTTGAAGCCGTCGGGCACCTTGAGCTTGTCGAGCGGCAGCTTGGCCGCGGCGGTCGCCAGGGGCGGGCCAGCCACCGGGGCGAGCTTGGCCGCGTTGCCGCCCTCGGGACGTCCGAAGAGCGCCGAGCCGCGGTCGATCTGCACGCTCGCCGGAGGCGCTGAGCTGGCCTGCGTCTCCTGCGCGCGCACCGCGTCCGGGGCTCCGGTCCCGAAGCCCAGGCAGGCGAGCGCGGCGGCGAGCCCGCGGGTGAGGATCGGCTTGTTGACTGGCGTCATGATGTCTCCCGAGATGGCCGGCGTCTTGGATCGCCCGGTCCGGTCTGCACTCTTTATTCAACGTCAGGCCGCGCAACGCGACCCCTTGGACAACCCAGGCGCGACAGCGGGATGCGGCCGTAACCCACCTTGTGCGCGCCATCGTCGCCGAACGGCCCGAATGTTGAGGTGGCCGGGCCGAGCGTTGCCCTGCAGGGCCGGTTCCCCCGCGAAAACCTTGCGTTTTGGCGAGTGATCTCCGAAAACGCGCGCGTCCGGAACACTTGAGCTTGGCCGGGGATCGTGGCACGCGCCGCGGCCCGGCGGGGGCGGCGTTCCGATCCGGTTCGAGGACACGGTTCGATGATCGATTACGCGCAGGCGCGGCGGATGATGGTCGACTGCCAGTTGCGGACCTTCGACGTGAACGACAACGCGGTGCTCGACGCGTTCGACACGGTGCCCCGCGAGGCCTTCGTGCCCAAGGGCCGCGAGCCGTTCGCCTATATCGATCAGACCCTGCGGCTCGACGGCGCGGGCGGCGAGAGCCGCTGCCTGCCGGCCCCGATGGTGCTCGCCCGGCTGATTCAGGCTCTGAAGATCCGGCCCAGCGCCAAAGCCCTAGATGTCGGCACCGGCACCGGCTACGCCGCCGCCGTGATGGCGGATCTGGGCGCGGACGTGACAGCCCTGGAATCGGTTCCCGACCTCGCCGAGACGGCCCGCGCCAAGCTCGGCACTTCGGCGCGGGTGATCGAGGGGCCGCTGCAGGCGGGCGCCCCCAAGCAGGCGCCCTTCGACGTGATCCTGATTAACGGCCGGGTCGAGGTCCGGCCGCAGGCCCTGTTGGACCAACTCAAGGACGACGGCCGCCTCGCCTGCGTGTTCGGCCCGCACCGCAACGCCAAGGCGACCCTATTCGTGCGCGCCGGCGACGCTTTTGGCGCGCGCCCGCTGTTCGACGCCTCGCTCCCGCTCCTCGATGCCTTCGCGGCCGAAGTCGGTTTCGCGTTCTAAGCTTCCGGGACGGGTCCTGCCCGTCGACGACATCATCCGAGCCGGCCGCCTCACGGTCGGTGTCGGGTTCGCTGCACTCGCGATGTCGGCGCGTCGGCTGGTGTGACCGCCGCCACACGCGCGCGTCGTGTTCCACCAAAATCCGTGACGCCCGGAGCAAGCGACGCAGTGCGGCCCGGGCCCCTGTGTGCTGCGGCGCACAAGGCCTGCGCGTCCGCGACGGCTCGCGAAACCGCGCCGCGCCGTGTCTGGGCCTCGGCAGTTCTCCGCCCTTCCCTCTGGACCAAAACTATATAAATCCTTTAATAAGGCAAAACTTGAGTCATAAAACTCGCTGAAAACGCCGGTGAACCGAATGGGTGCGCGCTTGATGCGGAATAAATGGGTATTCCCAACCGTTGCAGCCTTGGTCGGCCTCGCCACGGTCGCGGGATGTCGGGAGCTGAAGGCGCAGGGCGAGCCGCTGCAGCTCTGTCGGTTCAAGAAGGTCTTCGCCGACGACTTCAACGACTTGAGCGTTTCGAAGTCCAACAACGAGCGGGCGCGGTGGTCAGCGCACACGCCCTGGAACGGTGATTTCGGCGATGCACAATTCATCGACCCGATCGACATCTTCGCCGATCCTGAGAAGAACGCGCCGTTCATCGTCAAAGACGGGATCCTGAAGATCCGGGCACGG